>JAFGLZ010000110.1 GCA_016927755.1 Phycisphaerae bacterium | reverse complement strand
GGATTTACCTTCCCCAGGAAACCTTAGGCTTTCGGCGAGCAGGATTTTCACCTGCTTTATCGTTACTCATACCGGCATAATCACTTGATAGGGCCGCAACGGCTCCTCACGGTACCGCTTGTATCTCCCTATCAACGCTCCCCTACCGCTCGACAGGACACCACCGCGGGCTCTGGTTAGAGCCCATGGTGGCATCCTGCCGAACCCGCCGCTTCGGTAGTCTACTTAGTCCCGTTCATTATCGGTGCCCAGTTTCTCGACCAGTAAGCTATTACGCACTTTTTAAATGGTGGCTGCTTCTAAGCCAACATCCTGGCTGTCTCGGAAGCTAGACTTCCTTTCGCACTCAGCAGACATTAGGGACCTTAGCGGGCGGTCTGGGCTGTTTCCCTTTTGACCACGAAGATTATCCCTCGTAGACTGACTGCCGGGATAGTCGTTGCGGTATTCGGAGTTTGGTTGAAGGAGGTAGCCTGGTGGGCCCCTCGTTTCATCCAGTAGCTCTACCCCCGCAACGTAGTTGTCCCGACGCTAGCCCTAAAGCTATTTCGGGGAGAACCAGATATCTCCAGGTTTGATTAGACTTTTACTCCTCCCCACAGCTCATCCCCTAACTTTTCAACGTTAGTGGGTTCGGTCCTCCGCGCCCTTTTACGGGCACTTCAACCTGGCCATGGGTAGATCACCTGGTTTCGGGTCTACCACCTGCGACTCGACGCCCTATTCAGACTCGCTTTCGCTCCGGCTGCTCCGCGGAACGGATTAGCCTTGCCACAGACGGTAACTCGCCGGTTCATTATGCAAAAGGCACGCGGTCACCCCTTGTCCAAGCCCGAAGGCAAGGACCATAGGGCTCCCACCGGATGTAGGTACATGGTTTCAGGTACTTTTCACTCCCTTAGTAAGGGTTCTTTTCACCTTTCGGTCACCCTACTTGTGCTCTATCGGTCGTCGAGGAGTACTTAGCCTTGGAGGGTGGGCCCCCCAGCTTCACACCACGTTCCACGAGCATGGTGCTACTCTGGTAAGCCGATGGTAACGGAGGGCTCAGACCGTAGCCTACAGGGCTGTCACCTTCTGTGGCCGTGCCTTCCCAGACACTTCGGCTGGTCCTGCCTTTGTAACTCCTCTCGGCTCCCGCAACCCCGGCCCGAAGACCGGTTTGGGCTTTTCCGCTTTCGCTCGCCGCTACTTACGGAGTCTCGGTTGATTTCCTTTCCTCCAGGTACTTAGATGTTTCAGTTCCCTGGGTTGGCTCCATACGGACTATGCATTCATCCGCAGGTGACGCCATCTGCTTGCACAGTGACGACGGGTTTCCCCATTCGGAAATCCCCGGATCAAAGGTTGTTTGACACCTCCCCGGGGCTTATCGCAGCCTGCCACGTCCTTCATCGCCTCTCGACGCCAAGGCATCCGCCATGCACCCTTAGTAGCTTGGCCACATTCATGAATCCCTGTCAGGATCCCCGTGCCAAGCCGCCTCATCAGCGCTCTATCCTGCCGACCGATCCGCCGTACGGGCCGAACCGATCGATCGGACAGTGAACCTAAACTAGTGGTTCTCTACAGACGCCACTACATGTGATTCGCCCAAGACGTTCAGCGAATCACACTTCGTCCTCCTATGAACTTGTCAAAGATCGTCCTGAGGCCCCGTGGCCTCGGGTATCCGACCACGCGTCGTGGGCGGATACTCAAGGCGACTCAACCCCATCGATAGATGGCCACGATCCCGATCAGGCCCGCGAAGATCACCGCGATCTTCAACACGTCCCACTTGGTCGTGGCCCCACCCAAACGTCCCGGCTCGATCGGCTGTCCGCAGTTTGGGCAGAAGTATCGTTTGTCCTTCGAAGTCATGGGCTCGGCGAACCGTTCCGACTTCGTATCTCCGCGAGCCCTGGCGTCAACGTCCCGCGACTTCCGGGCCCGGTGCGCTTCATGGTGGAGACGACCGGGCTCGAACCGGCAACCTCCGGCTTGCAAAGCCGGCGCTCTCCCAGTTGAGCTACGTCCCCGGATCTTCCCGACTCGCCGGCCCCCAAGCCGACTGGGCCCGGCTGGATTCGAACCAGCGACCTCGCCCTTATCAGGGGCGCGCTCTAACCAACTGAGCTACGAGCCCTGTTGTCGTGCGCCCCCAGTCCCAGGGACGATAAAAAAAGCCGACAAAAAAAGGCCACCAGCTTGATGCCAGTGGCCTTGGCATTTCTCCGCCTTCACCACCAACTTCAACATCGAAGCCAGCTATGGAACCCTATCGGGATTCGCATCAGTACTTGCAAGAAGCCTCGTCTCCTGTTTCAGCCCCAGGTCTGAGTCGATACCTAGGCCGAACCCCTCATCGGCTCTGCAGCACCAAAGTTTACCACATGCTCAAATCTTGTCAATCCCTAATCGGCCGTTCCGGGAAAAATCTTGGGTTGAACTCACCGAGTCGTCGCCGTCCCGGACTCAACCGTTACCCTAACGGGCGCATTATAACGACTCTGCCACGGCTTGTCATCCCCCGCGCCGCGGGCGCTCGGGGCGGGCGGTTACGAGCCGCTAACGCCACGCCGCGGCCCCCCGTCAGACCGCAACCCATTCCGCCAAGGAGGCGTGCGTCCGCGCCCTGTTCTCGTCGTCCGAGGGGTGCTCGGTTCGATTCCGCGTCCCGCCCGAGGCGAGGCATTCGTGCCGCGCGGCAGTCTCTTTGCGCGGGGTAGACCCCGCAGCTCGGGCCGGACGTCCCATACCGATGGCGGCCTCGAAGCGAGGCGGCCTCGAAGCGAGGGGCCCTCGGAACGAAGGGGCCTCAGAACGAGGGGGCCTCGAAACGATTCGAGCGATTCGGTAGGATCGCCTCAAAGACGCACCGGGCCCTGGTCGATGTTGACACTAGCTGGTCAAACCACTATAAGGGCGGTCGCTGGGGGATCGGGCCTGTGGCTCGATCGATTCCGCCTGGGCCCTTGGGAGCGAGAACTGCCTTGTCCTTGCCCACAATCGACATCAAGTTGATTACCATCGGAGGACATACCCCGAGCTCCTAGGGCGCGCAGTCTGAGCGAAGATTTCAAGGTCCTGGGAGTCTCATCTCCCGGGGCCTTTTTTCTTGTACTTGCCATCACGTGAGGCGGTCCATGACCGAGCCACTCGAGCCATCCGAACCTGTCGCGGCCCCCAGCGACTTCCCCTTGCCGCAAGGCGGGACGGCCGCGCCGGTCGATCTCGCGGACGGCGCTTTGCCGCTCGATGCCAAGACGAGCGACCTGGCGATCCTGCTGAGGATCTCCGGACCGATCATGGTGGCCACGATCTCTCGCGCGGTCATGCAGTTCGTCGATTTCGTCATGGTGAGTCAGTTGGAGCTGGCCACGCAGGCGCAGGCGGCCGTTGGCGCCGCCGGCGTGACCCTCTTCGTCCTCATGGGGTTTTGGATCGGCGTGATGAGCTGCATGAACACGTTCGCCAGTCAGTCGCTCGGCCGGAACGAGCCGCACGAGTGCGGCGCGTATGCGTGGCAGTCCATTTACATCTCGGTAGTCGCCGGGCTACTGGCGCTGCCGCTGCTGCCGCTGGCGCGTCCCCTGTTCACGTATTTCAACCACGGCGAGCGGGTCGTGCCGTACGAGATCGACTACATGCAGATCGGTCTGTTCAGCGTGGGCGCGTTCACCATGCAGGTGGCGCTGTCGAACTTCTTCAACGGCGTCCACCGGCCGCGGGTCACGATGCTCTCGGCGGTCGGGGCGAACGTGTTCAATTTCGTGGCGAACTTCCTCCTGATCTTCGGCAACGAGACCCTTGGCATCCCTCGCATGGAGGTCGCGGGGGCGGCGCTCGGCACGCTCCTGGCGGCGGCGTTCCGCTGCGTGTGGCTGCTCTTGGCGCTGCTGTGGCCTTACTACGCCAGGGAGTTCGGCACCCGCAGGATGTGGCGGTGGGACTGGACCAAGGCCCGCAATTTCCTCCGCGTGGGCCTACCGGCCGGTCTGCAGTTTGCCTTCGACGTCATGGCGTGGTCGGTCTTCATGATGTGGCTGGTGGGGCGTTTCGGAAAGGCGCATCTGGCGGCCAGCAACATCGCCTGGCAGTGGTGCCACCTGTCGTTCATGCCCGCTTTAGGCATCGGGATCGGGCTGACGGCCGTCGTCGGCAAGGCCATCGGGCAGGGTCGACGCGACAAGGCGCGCCATCGCACGACCGTGGCCCTCGGCTGCTGCGGGGCTTACATGGCCACGTGCGGGCTGGCCTTCATCCTCTTCCGCAAGCACTTCGTCGGCTGGCTCACCGACGACCCCGAGGTCTTCCGAATCGGCTGCCAGATCATGATCTGCGGCGGCATCTTCCAGACCTTCGACGCCATGTGTCTGGTCTACAACAGCGCGTTGCGGGGGGCGGGCGATACCGTCTGGACGGCTGTCGCGCTGGTCACGACGTGCTGGGTCATCTTGATCGGCGGGGGGTACGCCCTTGCCGAGAAGATGCCGCATCTCGGCGCACTGGGACCATGGATTGCGGCCACGACATACGTTATCGTGCTGGGTTTGATTCTGGCCGTCCGGTGGCGTCGGGGACGGTGGGAGCAGATCGACATCTTCGGTGACAGGGAGGATGAGGGTCGCCTCGAGGTGAAGTATGAGTAAGACGAGCTACAAGGACACGATTCTGACACCGCGCACCGAGTTCCCGATGCGAGGCGACTTGATCAATCTGGAGGCCCAGATGCAGCGGCGCTGGGCCGAGACGAACCTCTATGGCAAGATTCGCCAGGGGCGCAAGGACTGCCCCAAGCGCGTCCTGCACGACGGCCCTCCGTACGCCACGGGCGACCTGCACGTCGGGACCGGGCTCAACAAGGTGCTCAAGGATTTCATCGTCCGGTACTGGACGATGCGAGGGTACGACTCTCCGTACCTGCCCGGGTGGGACTGCCACGGCCTGCCCATCGAGCACCGGGTGGCGACCGAGCTTGGGGACAAGTTCCGCAAGCTGCCCTTGTCCGATGTCCGGAAGCAGTGCCTCGACTACGCGATGAAGTTCATGGACCGAAACCGAACCGAGTTCAAGCGGCTCGGGATCTTCGGCGAGTGGGACACGCCGTACCTGACCGTCAAGCCGACGTATGAGGCGGGCGTCATCGACGTCTTCGCCGAGCTCGTGGAGCGGGGCTACGTCTACCGGTCGCTTCGGCCTATCCATTGGTGCCTCAGTTGCGAGACGGCCCTGGCCGAGGCGGAGCTGGGATACATCCAGATGGTCAGCCCGAGCGTCTACGTCGCTTTCCCGCTGATCGACGACGTCGGCGACGTGATCCCGGCCGCGGCGGGCAAGCCCGTCGAGGTCCTGATCTGGACGACGACGCCCTGGACGCTCCCAGCGAACCTGGCCATCGCCTTGCATCCGGAGCTGAGGTATTCCCTCGTGCGATGTTCACATAAGGGCAAGGAGCGGTTCCTCCTGCTGGCGGACGGACCCCGAACCCGCAAGATCGAGGACGAGCAAGGGCAGGTCGTGAAAGAGATCCGTGAGGAGCTGCTCGAGTACGTCCTGGACAAGTGCGGGGTCACCAACTTCGAGCGTCTCGGCCAGAACAGCGGACGCTCGCTGGAGGGCAAGAGGTACCGGCACGTCTTCGTCGAGCGGACCGGGCCGATCGTGCTGGCGGATTACGTCACGCTCGCCGACGGCACGGGCTGCGTCCACACGGCGCCCGGGCACGGAACCGAGGACTTCTACACGGGACGGCAATACCAACTGGAGGCGTACAGCCCCGTGGACAACCAGGGGCGATTCACCGACGAGGTTCCGCTCTTTAGCCGGATGAAGGTCTTCGAGGCCGATGCCAAGATCGTCGCGCACCTCGAGGAGATCGGCGCCTTGCTCCGTAGCGAGGACTACCCCCACCGCTATCCGACCTGCTGGCGGTGCGACAACCCGGTGATCTTCCGCGCGACGACGCAGTGGTTCGTCGGCGTCGAGCACCGAGACCTTCGGAAACGCCTCCTCGATACGATCGACGACGTTCAGTGGGTGCCCGACTGGGGCGAGCGGCGCTTCCGCGGCATGATCGAGAACCGCCCGGACTGGTGCATCAGCCGGCAGCGTGCCTGGGGCGTGCCGATCCCCGGGTTCTTCTGCAAGGACTGCGGAGAGACGCTCCTGGACGCCGGGCTCGTCCGGCACGTGCGCGACCTGTTCGCCGAGCACGGCGCCGACTACTGGTTCACCAACGAGGCGGGGTCCCTGCTACCCAAGACCAGCAAGTGCGTCAAGTGCGGCGGCGGGAACTTCGAGAAAGAGAACGACATCTTCGACGTCTGGTTCGAGAGCGGCTGCTCACATCGATCGGTCCTTCGCGAGAACGATCACCTCACCTGGCCCGCCGACATGTACCTCGAGGGCAGCGATCAGCACCGCGGCTGGTTCCAGGTCAGCTTCATCACGGCCATGGGCGCCTACGACGCGCCGCCGTTCAGGACGGTGCTCACGCACGGCTTCGTCGTCGACGACCATCACGACAAGATGTCCAAGAGCAAGGGCAACTTCGTCTCGGTCAGCGACGTGCTCGACAACGTCGGGGCCGAGCTGTTTCGCCTCTGGGTGAGCAGCATCAACTACCAGGACGACATCCCCACCGGGATCGAGTTGATGAAGGGCATGTCGGACGAGTACCGCCGGATCAGAAATACGTTCCGGATCCTCCTGGGCAACCTGGCCGACTTCGATCCGGTGCAGCATCGCCTTCCCCTGGACCAGCTCGAACCGATGGACCGCTGGGCGCTCGCCGAGCTGCGAAAGGTCGTCGATCGCTGCCTCAAGGCTTATGACGATTATCTGTTCCACCGCGTGTTCTCGACGGTGCACACGTTCTGCACGGTTCAGCTTTCGAACGTCTACGTGGACGTCCTGAAGGACCGGCTCTACTGCAACGCCGCGGACTCGCCCCGCAGACGCTCGGGCCAGACGGCGATGTACGTCATTCTTGACGCGCTGACGCGGCTGCTCGCGCCGATCTTGGTACACACGACCGAGCAGGTCTGGGACCACATTCCCGGCCAACGAGAGACCGAGAGCGTCCATCTGGCCATGATGCCGGACCCGAAGGACCTGCCGTCCGATGCCGCCTTCGAGGACGATTGGAGCGTTCTGCTCCGGGTGCGCGACGCGGTCCTGCCGCAGATCCAGGCGATCCGATACGACAAGAAGAAGCACTCTCCGGAGGAGATCGCCGAGAAGGGACTCGTCGGGAGCAGCCAGGAGGTCGACGTGCTGCTCCGCGCGTCCGGCCAGACACGAGAACTCATCGAGCGATGGCGCGAGGACCTCGCCGAACTGATGATCGTCGCGAGCGTCGAGCTCACCGATGACGAATCGATTGCCGTCGCGGCCGAGGGCATCGAGGATCTGTTTGTCGGCGTGCGTCGGACGCACCGCCAACGGTGCGCCAGGTGCTGGAACTACCGCAACAGCGTCGGGGAAACGGCCGATCATCAGGACCTCTGCGGTCGCTGCGCCGCCGTCGTGGCGACCGGATGATCTGGATCCCCCGCGAGCTTGAATGCGAATGATCGCTTGAGGGTTGCACGGATGGCCTTTGCACAGACCCCTACCGGTCGCCTTTACGTCGAGTCCCAC
This sequence comes from Phycisphaerae bacterium, assembly GCA_016927755.1. Lineage (GTDB taxonomy): Bacteria > Planctomycetota > Phycisphaerae > UBA1845 > JAFGLZ01 > JAFGLZ01. The sequence goes on along the minus strand of JAFGLZ010000110.1, from coordinate 29,794 downwards.
GGCGAAGGGCCCGCTCTGGTCATTGCGCCCAACCTCGGCGCGACGACCCGAGCCTATCGGGGTTTGCTGCCCAATCTGACCGAGACGCACCGCGTGCTGCTGTACGACCTTCACGGCATGGGCAAGTCCGATGACGCGCCGGCGGAGATCACGCTCACGTCCTTGACCGATCAGATCGCGTGCGTGCTCGACCACTACCACATCGAGCGGGCGTCGCTGATGGGCCTGTCCATGGGCACGATCATCGCCCAGCAGTTCGCCGTCGATCACCGGGAACGCCTGGAGCGGCTGGTGCTCGTGACTCCGCTGGCTGGGAGGAACCCGCACAACGACCGAATCAACGAGATGTTCCACGACCTGCTGGCCGCCTGCGGGCCCGAGAAGTTCATGGGCTACATGATCAACCTGGCGCTCAGCCCCGAGTTCGTGAACGGTCACGCGACGTTCGTCCGCCAGATGGCGCGCCGTTTGGCCATCGGACCGCGCGAGACTGAAACCATGCTTCGACTCCTCCGCGGGCTGAGGGACTTCAGCGGTCCGGAGAAGATGGCGCGGATGGACGCGGCTACGCTGATCATCGCGGGCGGGCGGGACATCCTGACCCCACGCGAACAGGCGGAGCTGCTGCATCAACTCCTGCCCAACGGCGAGCTGGTCGTCATGGAAGACGTCGCTCATTCGCCCTTCATCGAGAACACCAAGGAGACCTTCGCCCTCGTTCGACGGTTCCTGACCGGCAACGCGGCGCAACGCCCGGCCAAGACGACCCCGACGACATCCTCCAGCAGAAAGGCCAGCGCATGACCCAGCAACGACTCGGCGTGATGCTCTCGGGCAGCGGCACGACTCTGCAGAACTTCATCGACCGGATCGACGACGGACGACTCCGGGGGTGGAACATCGCCGTGGTGATCAGCTCCCTGAGCAAGGCGTACGGCCTCGTCCGAGCGGAGCAGGCGGGAATCCCCACGCGGATCGTCCGCAGGAAGGACCACGCCGACGTCGAGACGTTCAGCGCCGCCATCGTCGAGCAGCTCGACGCCTTCGAGGTGGATCTCGTCGTCGAGGCGGGGTGGATGTGCATGTGGCACCTGCCGGAGCGGTATTTGAACCGAGTGATGAACGTGCACCCCGCGTTGCTGCCGAGCTTCGGCGGGAAGGGCTTCTACGGGCATCACGTTTACGAGGCGGTCTTGGCGCATGGCTGCAAGGTGACCGGGGCGACGGTTCACTTCGTCAACAACGAGTACGACGCCGGTCCGATCATTCTGCAGCGGGCGGTCGACGTGCGAGAGGACGACACGCCGGACACGCTGGCCGAACGCGTCATGGGGGCGGAGCGCGAGATCTACCCCCAAGCCATCGAGCTCTTCGGGCAGGGCCGATTGCGTGTCGAGGGTCGGTGTGTCAGAATCCTGTCCGAATCGGAAGGCTAAGCTGCCTGCAAGAATGTTTGGACAGCTAGCGAACCTTGGGTGGTGCACCTCTTGAGAGGTGGCCGGCACGAATTCGATCGGGAATTCGCGTCCCCCAAGGCTAAAGCCATGGGCCACCCAGATAGAGGTTCCTTCCGGCGACATGAACGACTTGAATCAGCGAAAGGCAGGGAAACCATGGGCGTGCCGACCGTCACGACGTTCTCGTTCCCGACGACGATCGACTTCGGGATCGGCGCCGTCGACCGAATCGGACAGCGGATGACGGAACTCGGCGCGTTACGCCCTCTCCTGGTGACCGATGCCGGCCTGGCCAAGACCGAGGCCTTCGCACGCGTCCGTCAGGCGCTCGACGCGGCGCGTGTCCAGTTCGTGGTCTTCACCGGGGTCGAACCCAACCCCACCGACGAGAACGTCGAGGCCGGCGCCACCGCCTTCAAGTACGACGGATGCGACATCATCATCGCGGTCGGCGGCGGCAGCGCGATCGACGTCGGGAAGGCCATCCGCCTGCGGAGCACGCACGGCAAGCCCCTGCTGCACTACGACGACGCGGACGACGGCGCCTCGCGGATTCGCAGCGAGATGCCTCCCATGATCGCCGTTCCCACCACGGCCGGCACGGGGAGCGAGGTTGGCCGAAGCGCCGTCATCACCGTGGGCGAAGTCAATCGAAAGGTCGTCATCTTCAGCCCACACCTGATCCCCAGCGTGGCGATCTGTGATCCGGAGCTGACCATCGGGCTTCCGCCACACCTGACCGCGGCGACCGGAATGGACGCGCTCAGCCATAACCTCGAGGCCGTCGCCGCCGTCGGGTATCACCCGATGTGCGAGGCGATCGCGGTGCAGGGAATCGCCCTTGTCGCCGAGAACCTGCGTCTGGCGGTCGAGGACGGACGCAATCGACAGGCCAGACACAACATGATGATGGCGTCGATGATGGGCGCCATCGCCTTCCAGAAGGGCCTGGGCGCGGCGCACTCCCTGGCCCACCCGCTCAGCACCGAACTGAGCATGCACCACGGGCTGGCCAACGCGATCGTGCTGCCGCGCGTCGTTCAATTCAACCGAAGCGCCGCAAGGGGCGCCTACATCCGAGCCGCACACTACTTCGGCATTGGCAGACCCAAGAAGACCGAGCCCGAGGGCAAGGGCGGTGACGACGTGATCGACGCCTTCATCGCCTCGCTCGAGCAGCTCAGCGCGGACATTGGCCTGCCGACCTCGCTCTCGGCAGCGGGGGTCTCGCGAGACGCGCTGCCGGCGCTGGCTGATAAGGCCTACCAGGACGCGTGTCATCAGCTCAATCCACGCAAATGCACGCGCGACGACCTGCTGGGGCTCTACGAGGCGGCGTTCGAGTAGGGTTCAGGGTCTGGGGTTTAGGGTCTGGGACACCGCGGCCCGAATTGCCCGGAGCCGGTGGGCCATGGTGTGGTTCTCCGCGATTCTGGCACGTGCACGATCCGCAATCGCTCGACGCTCGGCTTCGTCGGCCAGCAGCCGCTTGACGTGGCCGATCAGCTCGCTGTGTCGGCTGAACGTGAGGACCTCTCGCCCGGGTTCGAGCACCTGCGCGAGGCCACCGGGCTTCTGGTCGTTTGGATGAGCGCGGACGACCAGGACGGCGCCGCACGCGGCCGCATCGAGCAGCTCGGGGGTCACGTCTCCGGCGATGTCCACGTGCAGGACGACCTTGGCCCTCGAGTGGACCCGCGACCGATCCCCCTGCCAGACCGTCCCCTGACAGCAGTCCGCCAGCGAGGCGTGCTCCGCCCAGCCCCGACCCCACAAGCCGATGCTCAGCCCCGCCTTTCGTAGGGCATCGTAGGCCGCGCGGCGGATCAGCGTCCTGCCGAGTACGGCGTTGATGTGCTCGCGGAACTCGCCGCGCATCCCTGAATCAGCAAACGACGCGCCCGACTGGGACTCAGCCTGCGCCAGTAGTCGCTCCACGTCGCCGGACGTGTAGCGCTCCGCTTGGGCCTCGATGAGGCGCCGCGCCGCCCCCCAGAGCGCCTGATGACTGTCCAGCTTGAGACCGTTCGACTCGGCGTCGAGCGAGTAGGCGTCGCCGATCGCCGCCACGTCCCACTCGCGTGAACGCTCATCGGCGGCCGGGAGGTCTGCTATCGCCGGAGGCAGCCAGGCCGCGCGGTTGGGGTCCACGGCGCCGTCTTCGAGAGGCTGCTTGACGACCGCCGTCGATGTCGTCGTGAAGATGCCGTCGTGCGGGCCGATGCCTCTGGCCACCTCGGAGGTAAGCCTCGCCCACGGCGTCAGCCACGTCGCGACCGGCAGACCGTCGGGGAGCAATTGCCCAAGTCTGGCTCGAACCGCGTCGATCAGGATGACCAGGTCCGGGCGGAACTCCGCGATCAGCCTCGCGACGCCCACGGCGCGAGCCCGGTCCGGCGTGTTGGCGACCCACGAGGCCGAGGGCCAGCCCAGGCCCTCCAGCCCCTTGACCGCGCCGGCCGCAAGCCGGCAAATCTCCTGGTCCGCGTGAGGGCAGATGACCATCGTCCGCGGGTGATCCGGCATCGCCCCGCGCGACGGACTCCAACTCGACATCGTCTCGATGGTCGTTGCCAGACGCGCCGTGCGATGACGCGCGACCTCGTTGGCCGCTCTCTGAATGACGATCCTCGCGGCGTCCTTTGCCGCTTGATCCATCCACGGCCAGGCGAGCATTCGCTCCGGAGTCAGGTAGCCCTCGCGCTCGGCAAGGAATCGCACGAGGCCCTCGCCCAAGTCGTCGCCGACGATCAAGACCAGCCGCCCCCGTCGTATCGCATCGGCCAGATCCGTCACGCGAAGCGCCATGGACAGCGTGGCCGCGTCGCGCTCGAGAACGAACACCGCGCGGCTCGGCCCGAGCCGATTCGTCAGCAGCCTCGCCTCGACGCCCTGGCCGATGCCGAACAGGACGACGTTGCTCCCGCCCGGATCGAAGTTCTCCAACAGGGCGGGACCGCTGACCGTCGGCATGGACGTCCAGCCGAGCCACCGGTCGCCCTCGGAGGTTCGGACGCGGAACGTAGGCGAGCCGTCGCGTCCGGTCGCCGGCTCGGCCGGCGGCAGCGATACGGCAGCCAGTCGATCCGCCCACTCGGGATCGACCTCGCGCAGGGCCTCCAGGTTCTGTCGCCAAAAGGGCTCGGATTCGGCAAGGGGTGGTTTCGAGTCTGTCATGACCGCCTGCGGCGCTCGAGGCTAATGGGGCCAGGGGCTCTGAATGACTTCGCGTGAATCCGCGCGATCGTGGCACGGAGATCTTGCCCGTAACGTGTCATGGGCAAGATGCCCATGCTACGTGCCCGCCACATGCCCGGATCCTGATCTCGCGCGGTCATTGGGAGAACAGCGACCTCTGGTTATGACCGGCCCGACCGACGCTTGACGCCTGAGCCTCCCGACTCCTTCGGTCGGCTCGGCGAGGGCCACGCGTGAACACAGACGCGCACCGCAAGCTGCAGAGCTGCTATGCCGCCGAAGTGTGGAACCGAATGATCAGCAGCGCGACCAGGCAGCCCAACCAGACGAAGAAGCCGGCCAGCGCCAGCCAGAACGGCGTCCATGAGCGTGGCGTTCCGCAGCCCGGGGGAACGCCCTCCCACGGATCAGCGGCCCGCTCGGTTGCCTTGGCTTTCTCCTGATTCGACGTGTCCTCGTCCATCTGACTGCTTCCTCTCTAGCTGCCGACCACTCGATCAACGTTCAAACCAGAGGATACCACCCTGTCCGATGACCGACAAGTCCGCGCGTCTCACGCCCCCTGCCACCAATCCTGGGCATGGAGCGTCCCCCGATACGCCTGGAGCCCGACATAGCGCAGCGGCTGAAGCGGGATCGCGCTCGGCTTTCGGTCGAAAAAGAACGGTCTCGGCAGCGACTCCTCGAGGACGTCTCGCCCGGCCTTCTTGAGAATGTGCGGGGCCAGCACCTTGCCGGCGTAGTTGGCCAGGGCCACGCCGTGCCCGCTGTAGCCGGTGGCGTGGAAGATCGTGCCGTCAGGCCCTGCCTGCCCGAACGAGGGGAACATGTCGATCGTCACGCCCAACACCCCGCCCCATCGATGCGAGAACCGCACCTTCGACAGGCTCGGGAAGTAGCGGCGAAAGCGGGCCTCGAGCCCGCGATAGGTCCGCTCGTCGTGGTCGATCAGCTTGCCGCCGTAGAACAGGGCGACGTCCTCTCCTCCGAAGAGGATCCGGTTGTCGGCCGTCAGCCGGAAGTAGTGGATGAAGTTTCGATCGGTCTCCAGGCTCGCCCGGTGCCTGCCCCATCCGATCGCCTCGAGGTCCGCGGCGTCGATCGGCTCGGTCAGGACGATATACGTGTGGACGGGGAAGACTCGCGACCCCATGAACCCGAGCGCCGCCCCATATCCGTTCACGCCGAGGACGACTTGGTCGGCACGGACCGTCGCGTGGGGCGTGCGGAGCACGTGCGGTCGGCCCTCCGTGAATTCCTCAAGCGGCGTCTGCTCGCAGATGATGGCCCCTGCCTCTTCGGCCAGCGTCTTCAGCCCCCGCGCCAGCTTGGCGGGATTGACCACGGCGGGCTCGGGATCGAACACGCCGGCGAGAAACCCGTCGCTCCGCACGTATTCGTCAAGATCCGCTCCCTCCAGCCGGCGGTGCCGGTATCCGAGCCGGTGGGCGAGGTCGACCTCATCGCGAATGCGTGCCTTGCGGGCCTCGCACGTCGCCAGGAACAGATAGCCCGTCTCCTCCAGGTCGCAGTCGATCCTGCGATCGCGGATAAGCTGCTTCGTGTGCGCGACGGCGTCGTACATCAGCCGGGAGGCATGCCCGCACGTCTCTTCCCCCAGGGCCCGGGCCACCTCCAGCAGGTCCCAGCCGATGAGGGGCATCACAAACCCGCCGTTTCGGCCGCTGGCACCGTGACCGACTACGGCTCGTTCCAATACCACAACGTTGAGCGACGGATCAGACCGCTTCAGCTCGCAGGCCGTGGACAGCCCCGTGAAGCCGCCCCCGACGATGGCCACGTCGCACGAGACGTCCTCAGTGAGCGGCGGGCCCGGTGTGACCGACACCGTCTCCTGCCAGTAGCTGACCGGGCGATACCGTCCGTCCTCGGCTACCACGGCGGGCTGAGTTGCGTACGGGCGGCGATCCAGATGGAGATGCATGCGTTGATCCCAGAGAGCATCGTCTAGACTGGTGACACCATTGCCAATGCTATGAGATGGGTTGTCAGCCCGCAATGAGGTTCGAGGATCGCCCGAGCGCCCGGGTCGCGGGCTGGCCTAATCCACACGATATGGCGTAGGATGTCGCGCAACTCGACGGGAAGATCGGAGGACTGATCCGCATGCCCGCTCCCATCGTCGTCGGAATCATTCCCGCCCGGTACGCCTCGACGCGGCTGCCGGGCAAGGCGCTGGCGCCCATCCTCGGCAAGTCGATGATTCGCCGGGTCTATGAGCGGTCGTCGCGGGCGGCCGTTCTCGACGCCGTCTACGTCGCCACGGACGACGAGCGGATCGTCCGCGAGGTCGAGGGCTTCGGCGGGCGGGCGATCATGACGCGCGAGGACCACGCCAGCGGCACGGACCGTCTCGCCGAGGCGGTTCAGTCGATCGAGTGCGACATCGTCGTCAACATCCAGGGCGATCAGCCCTTCATCGACCCCGTGATGATCGACGAGGCCACCCAGCCCCTGTTGGACGACCGCACCTTGCCGATGTGCACGCTGATGCACCCGATTCACAAGCCCGAGGACCTGAAGGACACCGGCGTGGTCAAGACCGTGGTGGACCGCAACGGCGACGCGCTGTACTTCTCACGATCGCTGATCCCCTACCCGGAGAAGGACGTCGCCCACACGATCTACGAGCACGTGGGCCTCTACGTGTACCGGCGCGAGTTCCTGATCAAGCTGGCCCGGCTCGAGCCGACGATCCTCGAACAAGTTGAGTCGCTCGAGCAGTTGCGGGTACTGGAGCACGGGTATCGGCTCCGCGTGGTCGCCACGCAGTGCGAGGACAACGAGTTCAGCGGCTTCAGCATCGATACGGCCGAGGACCTTGCCCGCGCCGAGGCGATGTTGCGGGATCGCGGGTTGGAGTAGAAGAAGTCGACATTCATCGACGGAGGCATGACATGCAACCGGATCTCGACGCCGTCAAGGCACTCGAAGACCAGCTCGAACCCGCGATGCTCGATCGCATCGCCACCGCCGCCGATCGCATCGTCGAGGCCAAGCAGCGCGGCGGGCGCGTCGTGGTTGTCACCGGCAGCGGGCCGAACGTCCACGAGGGCGTCACGACGCTCATCGCCGAGCTCATGCGCCTCGGCGTCATCGACGGGGTAACCACGAGCTCCGCTGTCGTAGCCCATGAGATGGGCGGGGTCCTCGATAAGGTTCGGCGCGTCGACGGCAAGACGTTGAAGCTGACGGGCGCCCCCCTGCCGCATGGCGACACGTTCGAGCTGACCGTGATGGACGACGAGACCGTCGCCGACCTGGCCGAGTGGATGCCCGTCGATCGCGACCTGATGAAGCGAATCGCCGAGACCCCCGGCGACGTCATCATCAAGGCCGCCGGTAACCTCGGCTACCCGATGGGACTCTATCTCGAGCGGCTCGCCGTCGAGATCGCCGCCCTTGCGCGCACACGGAGCGCGACGTTCGAGGAAATCGCCGGTCTCGGGGCAGACCCGCGCACGATGCTCGGCCAGGGCGCCGCCAAGGGCCTGCCCGTGCTCGTGACGATCCCGCAGCTCGTCGGCGGGGGTACGGTCGGTCTGGCCATCGGCGACAGTATCTCGGTTACCGAGCGCGCCGCTCGTCTGTCGAGAATGCTCGCCGGCGCGGACGTCATCATCGAGTCGGCGGTCGCTCTCACTCAGGAGATCCACGACGGCCCCTTCGAGACCTACACGGGCCATGGGATGTGGTCCGCATGGCAGGGCCACTCGACCTACTCGCTCCAGGGAAAGACGCTCATCCGAATCGACCTCGACCCCGCCCTGGAGACCGTCTGGCAGGCCGAGCAGAACAGCGCCGCCGTCCAGGCCGCCATCGACAAGGGCCTGCCCAAGACCAAGCTCTTCAAGGTTCCCTTCCGTATGGAGATGTCCGGTTTCGCCCGGCTTGAGGGTAGCATCCCCGTGGTCGGCGACATCGGCGTCGTCTGGCCCGTCATGGCCCGGCGCGTGGCCGAGCGCCTCGGCCTGACGCCCCAGTTCATCTCTCACCCGCAGCAGACGCCTCAGGGCCAAGCGATGCGCGAATGGATCGTTAACAAGATTAAGTCATTTAGCCGCAAGGAGATGCTCACACGGGTGCGGTGTGCGTCTTGAGGCACCCTCCGATGACCGACCCTATGGGGAACTCTACACCCGGAGAGACGCCCCACATTCTCGCTCCCCGTACAGAGGCCAGCGTCCAACCTCCTCATTGTAGAATAAGGCATAAACCCTATCGGGTTGGATGGAACAACATGCCGCATGCGAGCATCTACTAACGTGTATCGGGGCAGAAAGCATGCCCTTTAGGCCAGATTTGGCGGGGTGTGGGCGTTTTTGTTGTATAATTACTAACGGAAAGCTCTGACGTCGAGAGCCGGGTAGCGGTGAATCGAAACCCGAGCGGACATTGACTTCTGTGCGAGCCGGCCAGAGGGAGTGCCGCGGTGAACGTCTTGCGGGTCATTACGATCGTGCTGATCGGCCTGGTACAGGTCAGCACCGCCCAAGCCGGACTGACTACGGCCTGGGAAACGCCCCAAGAGCGTTCTGTCGAGAACCTGGGTAATGCAATACGTGTCAAGGCAGCCATAGGGACTCCTCGGCCGCTGTCAACAGCCTCCCCCACTGCTCCGGCAGTGGCCCCCGCCTCGCATGATCTCTGGTCGGCCGCCATTCCATTTGAGATTCGTCCCGACTCCGAAACGGCAGAGCTCAAGACGCCCGAGCTTCCCGGGAGCGCCAGCCTGTTCCTCTCAGGCATAGCGAGCCTGGGTGCGTGGCATCTGGTCAAGAGGGCCCGAGGACTCCGGTTCTCATCGATTCCCGATTGGTATCACTTGGGAGCGCCGGAACGCATCGGTGACTCGGTCGCAGTCGACCCCGTGGCCGGGATCGGCGCGATGCCGTTGTGTTTGTGGGAATCGCCGTCTGTCAACGCCCAGTCGCGATCGTACCAACGACGCCCGCGCAATCTCCGCGCGGGGTTCTCGCCTCAGGAGGTCGTGTCTCCTGCCCACCCGCGCGGTCCCCCGAACGACTGACCCCATGGACGTTCCTTGCGTCCCGTGACGCGCCGTTTCTCTGCATATGTGACGACGATTGACTGACAAGTAACGGGGATACCCACTGCCTCCATGTAGAGCGTGGGCAAGACACACCCTACCCCTGAAAGGATCACAGCCATGAACACGGCAAAACATGCCTCATTGACGTGTCAATCAAAACGAGCCCTGGCGGTCATCGCCTTGGGCGCGATGATTGTCTTTGGTAGCACCGTACCGGTCAGCGCCGATCTGACGCTTGATTCCGCGTACAGAGAGGTCTCGGCGAGCGTGTCGGTTGGCCCGGTCACCCTCGTGAGCGACTCGGATACCTCCACTTCGGACGGAGCCTTTATCGAGGGCGCGGCCGCTCCATTCCTCACGGGCATCTCCGTGGCAGGACAGGCTTCCGCCATCATCGAGATTCTGTCCGACGGGCTGAACGCCGGAGGAATCGGCAGCGTCGGGATCGTCGCGGCCGATCTCGGCGATGGGTTGATTGGGCTGCCGCAGCTCGGGACCACCTTTTTGGCGGCCTCGATCTTCGACATCACGTTTACACCGGCCGTCGATTCGGTCTATCACGTCATCGGCGGAGCCCTGAACGTGGGCGATCCCGGCACCTACGCCTCCTTCCTCTTCGAGGAGGTCGGTGGAGCCGTACTGATCAGCGAGACGGGCACGGCGGGGTTCGCTCAATCGGGCGGGCTCGTCGGCGGAACGACGTACCACCTGATGGCCAGCGCAACCGCTGAGTTCGCCTCGGGCGGGCTGACGGCCCTTAACGGCGGCGGTCTGCCTGACCTCGAGGGCCTCAACGCTGACTGGGCGTTTGATCTCCAGGTGTGTCCGGAGCCGATTCCTGCCCCCGGGGCAGCCGTCCTCGGTCTGATCGGCATGGGGTGCGTCGGCTGGGTGAAACGCCGATTCGCCTAGGTCTTCCGCTCAAATGCACAATAGGTCCCCCGTCGCCTGCATTGCCGGCGGCGGGGGACTTTCGTTTGGCGTGGAGCCGACAGGCGTGTCTCGTGACGGATGCGTCTTGCGCATGGACATGGGCAGGATGCCCATGCTACGGGGGGACATCCGTCTGGTCGTGGAGGCTCTCTTTGGGGGCGGTGATGGCCTCGTCGAGGGCGATGGGGGTCGATCGCTCGAGCGTTGTGCCCCGCGATTGATTGGGCTCGGACTTGCCGATCGCCATTATGACTTCGTCCGTTTCCTTGGAGGGGGGTAGAACGCGCGCTGGTGCTGCTCGGCGAGCTCTTTCAATCGTTTGGCCACGTCGGGGTGCTTGTCGATGACGTTGGTGGTTTCGTTTGGATCGTTCTTCATGTCGAAGAGCGAGAGCTCGATCTTCTTGATGGCATACTTTCCGGGTTTGCCGTCTTTGCCGGCCTCGACGAGGGTTCGGTAGTTGTGTGGCAGGTGGAGCTTCCATTGGCCGTCGCCGCTGAGGACGCCCTCGAAGGTGTTGCCGGTCGAGAACGGGTAGTAGTCGTGCGGGTTGACCGCGCCGGGCTTGTCGACGATGAGGTCCCAGACGTTCTTGCCGTCGATGGGGTTCTCGGGCAGGTTCGCACCGGCCAGGGTCGCCAGGGTCGGGAGCATGTCGAGGGTGCAGAAGGCCTTTTCGGAGACGCTGCCGGGCTTGATGCGGCCTGGCAGCCTCATGATGCAGGCGCTTCGGGTTCCGCCGTCGAAGCTGGTGCCCTTGGCCTCGCGGAAGGGGGTCTTTCCGGCGTGGTTGCCGTATGAGATCCAGGGGCCGTTGTCGGAGGAGAAGAAGACGAGGGTATTGTCGTCGACGCCGGCGTCTTTGATCGCCTGCATGATCTGGCCGACGGACCAGTCGATTTCCATCATGACGTCGGCGTAGAGGCCTGCGCCGGACTTTCCCTCGAACTTCTTGCTGCAGAAGATCGGGACGTGGGGCATCGAGTGGGGGACGTAGAGGAAGAACGGCTCGCCTTTGTGTCGTTTGATGAAGTCGACGGCGTGCTCGGTGTACCAGGTGGTGAGCATCTTCTGGTGGTCGGCGGTGACGGGGTCGATGGTGATCTTGCCGTTCTCCCAGAATTGGAGGGGGTGTTTGCTCCAGAACTTGGAGTTGCCGGGGTGGTGTTGCCACATATCGTTCGAGTACATGAGGCCACAGGACTCGTCGAAGCCGCGCGCGGGGGGACGCGTATCGGGCTGGTCGCCGATGTGCCACTTTCCGAAGACGGCGGTTGCGTAGCCTTTGGCCTTTAGGACCTGGCCGATGGTGGCGTATTTCGGGTCGAGGCCTCGGGCTCGGGGCGGGTGCGCGCCGAAGATCTTCGTTCGGCCGGGGTAGCAGCCTGAGAGGAGGGCGGAGCGAGAGGCCGAGCAGACGGCCTGCGGGACGTAGAAGTTTCGGAAGCAGCAGCCTTGTTGGGCGAGCTTGTCGACGTTGGGGGTTCTGTAGGGCTGCTTGCCGAAGGGTCCGAAGTCGGCCCAGCCGGAATCGTCGAGGAAGATGAGGACGAAGTTGGGTGGGCGTGGCTGGTCGGCGGCGGGGCAGATTGGCGGGCGCGCGGCCGTGACAGCCAGAAGGATACCCATGCCGAGGAGGCCCGTTCGTTTGATTGTCGTATTCATGCCGATAGGTCTAACGTCGATGCGTCGATCTGGCAAGGGTAGACTTCGGACCTCAGACTTCAGGTGCTAGGTAGGTTATTGCGGCGCGCTGGGCTTACACGTAGCCTGGGCGGCGGCGGTGTGTGGGGCGTATGGTCAGGCGAGGGCGAGCATGCGACGCGAGAGGTGGGCGGTCGATATGGAACTGAAGATGATGACACTGGCGATTGCGTTGTGCTGTCTTGTTTTGGGTTTGGGGGCGGCTCCTCTGCGCGCGGAGGGTCAGCGCGTGCGGGATCGGTTCTGGTTGTTCGCGTGTGTGGCGGGGGCGGACAACGAGGGGTGGAATTTGAAGCGTCCGTCGCGGATGACACCGGCGGAGGCGACGTTCTATCTGGGCTTGCCGAACTTGATCATGGTTTGTTGGGAGGGCAAGCCCGCGCCGCCGTACGATCAGTATGCGATTCCGTTTCGGCCGCTGAAGCAGGTGGTGTGGTCGGTGGTCGGGTCGGGCGGCGAGACGGGCGAGAAGCAGCGGGGGGCGGTGTTCGATCTGGCCAGGCGGATGCCGAACCTGACCGGGATCTTCATGGACGACTACTTCACGAACGAGGGCGACAAGGTGGCCCAGTTGTCGCTGGAGCAGGTTCGCGGATTGCGGAAGCAGGCGGAGTTGGCGGACCGGAAGCTGGACCTGTGGGTCGTCCTGTACACGCATCAGATGGACCGGCCCGTCCGGGAGCACCTGCGGCTTTGCGACAAGATTACGTTGTGGACGTGGAAGTCGGAGGACTTGAAGGACCTCGAGGCGAACATGGACAAGCTCGATCGGGTGGCGGGTCGGGCCGGCAAGCTGCTTGGGCTGTACATGTATGATTACGGCGCCAAGGGGGAGATGCCGGTCGAGCGGATGAAGCGACAGTGCGAGTTGGGGCTGCGGTGGCTGAGGGAGGGGCGGATCGAGGGCATGATCTTCCTGGCGAATACGGTGGCGGATTTCGACTTCGAGGCGGTGGAGTGGACTCGGGGGTGGATCGCGCGGGTGGGGGATGAGGCGCTGGGCAAGGGGAGGAGGTGAGTGGGCGGCGCCTGAATGGGTCGGTCTGGCCTGGGACTGAGGTCCGCCGCAGGTCGTTCGAGCGATTGCCAAGACCTCAGCCGTCGCTACGCGACTGGTTCACTTGCAGGCGGCTTGGCTCCCAGGACTGAAGGTCCTGGGCTATTATCACACGGTCCCTCCGGGACCGAGGGGGGCTTGGCGCTTTTGGCGCAACGGTCGCCGCGGAACGTGAGGGGCGTGGGCTTGCGCCCGAATTCGAGCTGCCCACCGCTGAAGCGATGGGGCACCCGCGCGCGCAGGAAGGCAGGCAAGGATGCCTGGGTTACGGAGAAGCGTCACGGGCAGGATACTCGTGGAGACTCACGGGCAAGATGCCCGTGCGGGGTTGATGGAGCGGGGGGACGTGAAGGGGAGCGAGGATGCGCGGACGAATTCGTGTCCCCCACGGCTGAAGCCGTGGGCCACCCAGATAGCGGTGAGCATACGTCATGTTGCGTGTAGGGGATCCGGCGCTTTATCAGCGGCATCGGGAGGCGAGGAAGACGGGGTCTTCGTCTTGGCTTGGCTCGCGCGAGTTCTGGGCTGCGGTGCTGCTGTTCGGGAGCGCGGGGGCGATCACGTGGGCGATCCGGGGCACGGACGGTTGGGGCGGTGTGGACGGGACGATCGTGCCGGGGATGACGTGGGGGCTGCTGTGGTACTACGTGTGCTGTCGGAAGGGAATTGACGCTCGGGGGATTCCGTTGTGGTTGGGGTTGGGGATCGCCGTCGGCGGGGAGCTGGGCTACGGGCAGTACGTGTCGTGGATCCAGGGGGAGTTCGACGTGGGCGAGGGGAAGATCCCGATCGCGCCTTGGGTCGGCTATGCGTGGTTTGTGATCTGCGGGATCGGCTGGGGGGCTACGGGGGGGATTGCGCTGGGGTGGGCGCTCGGGGGGAGGGCCTCTCCGGGACGATGGCTTGTGCGGATCCTTGTTCCCATAGGGGTGGGGCTTGCGGGGTGGGAGCTCGTTCAGTTGCGTCCCGGGTGGTTCTTTCCGAACCACGGCTTGGGCATTTACGCGGAGGAGCTCGATCGGCATCTCGAGCGGACGGTCTACACGAACACTCAGAACTTCGTTGTGTTGGCGTGGTGGGTGGGAGCGCTGGTCGTGGCGGCGATTCAGAGGGACCGGCCGACGTTGGTTGTGGGGGCGTTGATCGGGGGTGGATTCGGGATCGGCTTTGCGCTGGGGGCGGTGTGGTGTTTGGGGTATTCGCAGGCGCCGGGCTACATCGATTGGTGGAAGATGTGGGAGCTGAACGCGGGGTTCAATCTGGGTGTGCTTTACGTGGTCGCGCTGTATTGGTCCGTGCGTCAGGTCGATAGGCGCTACGGTTGCGACGGCGTGGCGCTCGCCGAGCAGGGCGCGCCGGCCAAGGCGCCGGATCGCCGCCGGGACCTCTCCCTGACGGTCAGCGTGTTCTTGTTGCTGCTGGTTACGTCTTGGGGCGCTTCGCTGCGGATCGGCAGTGTGCTGGGGCTGTATAACTCCAAGGCGATTGACCAATATGAATGGCCCGTTGGGCGTATCGCGGTGTTCGCGCCGGTGGCGGCGATCATCGTCGGGGCTACGGTGCGGAGTCTGTGGCGGATCGTGCGGTCGCCGGCGGCGGGTGCGCGGCATTGGGGGCAGGGGCATCTCTCGGATCGCGTGGCCGATCTGATCACGGGACTTGGCGTGATTGGGGTAGTGACGATATGGCCGTCGAAGATTGCGGTGCTGTACGCGGTGTTTGTGTTCCTTGCGATCTTGGCGCTCAATCGGCTGAACCGTTGTCTCAGTGGTATCGATGCAGGTGTGGCTCGATGCTAAATGGGGCTTGCCCGTATGTATCGTCCTCACCATTGCATCCTGAAGTCCGTGATGGAAGGGGGAAACC
Source organism: Phycisphaerae bacterium (assembly GCA_016927755.1). Classification (GTDB taxonomy): domain Bacteria; phylum Planctomycetota; class Phycisphaerae; order UBA1845; family JAFGLZ01; genus JAFGLZ01. The sequence goes on along the minus strand of JAFGLZ010000110.1, from coordinate 14,505 downwards.
CGGTAGACACTTGTGCGTAAGGAGGAAGCGACCTTGACGAAGGCTGATGCCGACAAGTACTTCGGGAAGCTTCTCTGTAAGGCAATCTGCAAGGCCAGTCACGAGCAACGCCGCCTATTCTTTGCGAGCGCCTTTCGGGAGGCAGTTCGCGAGGGTCGCGACGATTGGGCGCTGCTGAGCAAGGGGTACGAGAACTGGGCTTCGGAGCGCTACACCGGCCTTGACGAGAAGTTCTGGACGGCCTTGAAGGATCTGGGGGAGAGTCACGGAAGTACCCATCCGCATGACTCCCTGTGTCAGCTTCTCGAGGCTCACACGGCGAGACGACTTGCTGATGCTGCTCTCGATGAGCGTCGGTTGCTGGATGTTGATGATCCTGAACTGAAGGCACGCGCACAACGTCTGATCGAGGAGTCCCGACGGATCTACACGGCCCTCGCGGAGAACACCGAGACGTGTCCCCGTGTCGGAGCGGTGAGCGCCCACTCCCTGGGAAACCTTGAGGATCTCGTCTTCAAGCTTGCGGCGTGGAACTCCAAACTGAGCGAGAACGAGCGAGCTGCCCTCTGTGATACTGCAGAGCCGCACTATGTGAGGAGCAACGTTATCGCGGAGGCGGAGGGGTTCCGCTACGCCCCCCCCTACAACCGTCTGGCCCTGCTTGAAGGGGAGAGGTTAGCTTTGGCCAGCGATGAATCCAAGGGAAAGCAGCATTTCCAGAAGGTGAAGAGATATGCCAGAAAAGCGATCAAGAAGTCCAAGGGGGAGAGTGGCAATTCGAAGGAGCACTGCTACGCCCCTCCCTGGGTGCATATGGCAAGGGCGTTGTTCCGATATTCGGTCCTGTGCGGGAAACCCATTCCTTCCAAGAAGATAAGCAAACTTATCGCGCGGGCTGTGAAGTGTTCTCCGCATGACGACCCCATCCTGGCCGATATTGACGGGTTCTCAGCTAAGTTGAGGGAAGAGAAGGTAGACGAGGAGGACGTGCAGGCCTATCTGAGAACGCGGTTGGCCTCTCCCATCCTGGCGGCTGAGGACAGGCTCAAGCGTTACTTTCGGCGACCTGGTGTGAAGGGGAGTGGCCCTGTTGGCAACGAACAGGCCATCGGGGACGAACTGGTGGTGCTTCGGCGGTGGAGTTCCTATTCCCCGCTGCTGTCAGAGAGAAGTCACGATACTGTCGGGGGCGGTTACCTGCTTGGGTGGAACGGCCACCGGTTGGCGGTTGATCCGGGGATCGGTTTCCTGCGGAACATGCACAACCTGGGATACAACGCCTGCGACATCGACGCCGTCATCATGACGCACCAGCATGTCGACCACACCGCCGATTTCGAGCCGCTTCTCAGCTTCTTCAAGATGCACGGAAAGACGCAGGGAATCAAGAAGCGGGTGAGAGTACTGTACTCACTATCTGGTAAGGAGAGATGGAAGAAGGTACTTCTGAGAAACAGGTACGCTAAGGAGAAAGGCTACGTGCTAGGGCCAGCGAGGTCGGGCCGTGGGCGACGCAAGAACCTGCGCATGAGCAAGAAGCTCCACAAGGACCAGATCGAGGTTAGGGCGAAACCGGTCTTCGGGCACTCGGATGCGCTGGACGAAGCACGTGGCCGTTGCCCGACAGGCGTGGGACTCGTCATCCGGCTTAAGGTTCGCAACCCGAGAACCCTCACGCTAGGCATCACCTCGGACACGGGATACGTCAGCCCTGAGCACAAGTTCATATCAGATTACTATCAGGAGTGCGACGTGGTTGTGATCCATGTGAGTACGGTCAAGGACTTGCGTAGAAAGCTGCCCAGGGGCGAGTCGATCCGCGTGGCCAAGGAGAGATTCCGATATGACTACGAGATCGGTTCGCCGGGAGTCTTCTACGAGAAGCATTTGGGTTTCTGGGGTACCGCGCACCTGATTTGCGACCTCATCGCCGGGGGCAAGCGGTCAGACCGAACGATCCTGTTGTCGGAATTCGGCGAGGAGTTCCTTGGGAGCCGGGTCGCTCTAGTCGAGGAGATCCGCCGTGTCGTGTCCCGCTTGGGGCTGGAAGGGAAGCGACAGGCGAAACGCGTGTTCATCGCAGATGTGGGATGCCGGATTGATCTGAGCGGAAGGTCGCTGCTCTGCCAATGCGGCGGCGGCGCGTGTACCGAGGATGCCGTAGCCTCTTACGAGCTGGAGACACATGCGGGAGATATCACCATGCCTCACAGGACATGGAGCGACAGGGCCGTGGTCCACCTCTGCGCGAGGCATGCGGAGTATACCGGGAATGACAAACGGGGGTTGTGGCCACTGATAGGAGACTTCACGCACTGCCGGCGGGTAGAGGACACCTAGTTGCCCCCCCGCTGTCCCAATACCTTGTGCAGGGACAAGTGCGGGAGCGTTGTCGACGTATGCTCGTTCGGGACGTGGACGCTGTGGGTGGTGCGGATCGCGGTCGGTTCCGCCGGAGGTCCGAACCCCCAACGCCCCGCGGGGGCGGGCATGGCCGCAATATGGCGGCGTTTCGATCGTTTCCTGGTGTTATGCGGCGGTTTCGGGGGCGCATTTCGGCGAAGGAGTCTGTCATGCCAGGGCGATCGATGTGGGCGGTAAGTGTTGTTTTGTTGGGCACATGCGCTGCGGCGGCGTTTGCGGAGGGCGACCGGGGCGGGCGGCCGAGGAACATCATTCTGATCGGGTGGGACGGGGCCCAGCGGGAGCACGTCAAGGAATGCCTCGCGCGGGACGAGTTGCCGACGCTGAAGGCGCTGGCGGGCGAGGGGGCGCTGGTCGACATCGACATTCGGGGGACGACGGACACGAAGGCGGGGTGGAGCCAGATCCTGACGGGGTATGACCCGGACGTGACGGGTGTGTACAGCAATTCGCGGTACCGGCCGGTGCCGAAGGGGTTGAGCGTTTTCGAGCGGCTGGAGGAGCACTTCGGGCCGGAGAAGTTCGTCACGGTGGCGGTGATCGGCAAGAAGGGGCATTGCGGGGAGATCGATCCGCCGAAGAAGGTCCGGGTCACCGATCAGGAGGCGGCGGCTCTTGCCACTCGGCCGAAGCGAGCGGGGCGCAGGCAGAAGCGCGACAGCGATGACAACCAGGAACGAGCCGCGCGGCCCGCTGCGGCAAAGCGGCGCAAGGCGGAGCCGGGCAGCCGGATCGTCGTGGAGGACGGGGTGAAGTATCGCGTCACGCCGGGCAAGCCGTACATGAACATGTCGAAGGCGTGCGACGTGTGGATCTACGGGCTGATGAAGGACGAGAAGGTGGGGACGAAGGCGCTCGAGCTGCTGGACAAGTACAAGGATGAGCCGTTCTTCTTCTTCGTGCACTTCGCGGAGATCGACCACATGGGCCATCAGCACGGCGAGAACTCGAAGGAGTACAACGACGCGATCATCTCGGCGGACACGTGGACGGGCAAGATCATGCAGAAGCTCAAGGATCTCAAGCTGTACGACAACACGCTGATCTACGTCACGGCCGATCACGGGTTCGACGAGGGCCGCACCGGGCACCGCAACGCCCCCCGCGTGTTCCTGGGGACGAACGATCCCAAGGTTCGACGGAACGGGGACCGCGCGGACATTTCGCCGACGATCATGGACCGGTTCGGGCTCGACCTGAAGACGCTGACGCGGAAGGAGGTCACGGCGACGCGTCCGAACGAGAAGGACCCGCCGCTGGCGGGGCATTCGCTGGTGCGATCGGGGGAGAAGTAGGAGTAGACCCGGGGCGCTGGGGTTTGGACGGAAGGTCGCGGCGGCTTCTTCGAGCGATCTTCGAGACATCATTCGTCGCTACGCGACTGGTCTACGTGCAGGCGGGTGGGGTCCCAGGACTGAAGGTCCTGGGCTGTTATCACACGGTCCCTACGGGACCAGAGGCGTTCGGACACAGCGCCATTCCCAGACGGTTCACACGGGATCAATGGCGTTCTGAGGCGGCACCATTCCCAGACGGCATATAATGGGGCCTCATTCTTACCGTTGTACGCCAGGCCGGGCTTGGTTATCCTCGAAATAGCGATTCCGAGGGCCGTCGGCGGCAAGGCCGCTGGACTGGGCGTTTTTCATTCCTGATCAGGAGACCTCGACGTGGATACGAGAGCCCCGCGCTACCGGTTGCCGACGCTTGCGATGCTGATGCTGGTCGTGCTTCGCGCGGCCATCGGGTGGCACCTGCTCTATGAGGGGATCGTCAAGCTCGTGACGCCGGGGTGGACGTCCAAGGGCTACCTGCTCAGCTCGACGTGGGTGCTGGCGGAGGTGTTCCAGAAGATCGTTGACAACCCGATGGCGCTCAAGTGCGTGGACGTGGCGAACATCTTGGGGTTGATCCTGATCGGGACGGGGTTGATGTTGGGCTGCTTTTCGCGCGCGGCCAGTCTGTTCGGGGCGCTGCTGTTGGCGCTCTACTACGCGGCCCAGCCGCCGTTCATGGAGGCGGCCACTGGGGCGGTTCGGGAGGGGAGCTACCTCATCGTCGACAAGAACTTCGTCGAGTTGCTCGCCCTGTGCGTGCTTGCGGCGCTGCCGAGCGGGGCCTTGCTCGGGCTGGACAGGATTATCATTTACCGGCGCGTGAGGAAGCTGCAGGCGGAGCTTCAGGGCGGAGCGGGGGCTGGAACCACCGGGGCCGCACCGGGCGTCGTGCTGGGCCGTCGCGAGATGTTCAAGGGCCTGGCGACGCTGCCGTTCGCGTTTGCCTTCGTCGCGGCACTGCTGCGACGCCGGAGCCAGGAGGAGGGCCGGCTGGTCGATGCCGTGACGAGCGCGACGATGAAGACGTTCAAGTTCGCCTCGCTGAGCGACCTGAAGGGCCAGGTTCCCAAGGCCAAGATCAAGGATGTAGAGGTGAGCCGCCTCATCCTCGGGGGGAACCTGATCGGCGGATGGGCGCATTCCCGCGATCTGACGTACGTCTCGAAGCTCGTCAAGGCGTATCACGACGACGACCGGGTGTTCGAGACGTTTCGGCTGGCGGAGGAATGCGGGATCAACACGATCTTGACGAACCCCGCGCTGTGCCGGGTGATCAACGAATACTGGAAGCGGGGGCACGGCAAGATCCAGTTCTTCTCCGACTGCGGCGGATCGGATCTGTTGGAGGGCGTGCAGAAGTCGATCGACAACGGCGCGACCGGATGCTACGTCCACGGCGGGATCGCGGACAGTCTGGCCAAGGAGGGGAAGGTCGATCAGATCGGCAAGGCGCTGGAGCTGATGCGGAAACACAAGGTTCCGGCGGGGATCGGCGGACACCGGATCGAGACGATCAAGGCCTGCGTGGAGGCCGGTCTGGCGCCCGACTTCTGGATGAAGACGCTTCATCACAACAACTACTGGTCGGCTAAGGTGATAGAAGAGAACTACAGCACGTTCTGCCTGAAGCCGGACGAGACGATCGCCTACATGAAGGAGCTCAAGGCGCCGTGGATCGCCTTCAAGACGCTGTCGGCGGGGGCGATCAAGCCGGAGGAAGGCTTCAAGTACGCCTTCGAGAACGGGGCGGATTTCATCTGCGTCGGGATGTACGACTTCCAGATCGTCGAGGACGCCAATCTCGCGCTGGAGGTGCTGGACAGCGCCGATCTCAAAGGGAAGCGACAGCGGGCCTGGATGGCGTAGGGGCAGGAACCGAATTCCGCGATTCGAACGTCGCATCCAACGTCTCCGGCCGCGTGAGCATCTGCTTCGCAGCTAACACCCTCTCGACAAGCCGATGCGGCCAGGGGTATGCTGCCACCTGCTTGCAGGCGGCGTCACGGCGTCCGTCTGCCATCCGCAGCGAGTGGAGGGTTCAGCGCGGCTCGGCGGATAAAGGAACGACTGACAGGAAGACCCGCGGCCTTGCGAATCGACCGAATCGAAACGCGCATCGTGGAACACCCGCTGCTGGCGGAGCGGGCGATCGTCTCGAGCCTGGGGCGACACACCGAATCGCGCTATCTGACCATCACGCTTTACGACGACGAGGGTCGTCGCGGCTTCGGCGAGGCCGCTACGGCTCCCATCTGGAGCGGCGAGGCGGCGGAGACCGCCCGGTGGGTGGCGCAGGAGCTGTTCGCGCCGCTGCTGGTTGGGCACCACTTCGACCACCCGAGCGAGCCGCTGGGTCGGCTGGACAGGGCGTTCTTCGGGCACCCGTTTCTGAAGGCGGGAGTGGACGTGGCAGCGTGGGACCTGTGGGCGAAGATTCAGGGATCGCCCGTGTCGAAGCTGATCGGCGACCGCGAGCCGGTGGCGTCGGTGCCGACTCGCGTCAGCATCGGCGGCTACAGTTCGGAGGAAACGGTACGCCTGGCCGTTCAGTTCTGGGAGGCGGGGATCCGCACGCTGAAGTTCAAGACGGGGGTGCCGCCGTTCGACGACGTCGAGCGACTGGGGGCCGTGCGGGAGCGGCTGGGGGGCGCGCCCGTCTTCACGATTGACGCCAACGGCGCGTACCAAACGGAGGACGAGGCGGTCGCGGCGATCGAGGCGTTGATACCCTTTGACATCGCCCTGGCCGAGCAACCCACGCCGAGGGATCGGATCGGCATGCTGGCGCGGGTTCGGCGGCGCGTCGACGTACCTATTCTAGCGGACGAGTGCGTGTTCACGCCGGGTCACCTGGCCGAGGCGCTCGATTGCGACGCGTTCGACCTGCTGTCGCTCTATCCCGGCAAGAACGGGGGTTTCACGCATTCGCTGGCGATGGCGCGGACCGTCCAGGATGCGGGGAAGTCCTGCGTGATCGGCTCGAACCTGGAGACGGATCTCGGCCAGGCGGCGATGGTGTGCCTGGCGGCGAGTCTGACCGCGTTTCCGGTGGAACGGCATGCCTGCGATCTGATGTCGGCGCTCTTCTACGAGCGCTCGTCGACCCGTCCGCCGATCGTCCTGAGGGACGGGCGCGTGGCAACGCCGCGAGGAATCGGATTCGGCGTGGAACCCGCTGATGAACATGCCGCCGATCATTGACTGCCACGCCTTCCTGGGCCGGGAGGACCACCTCGGCTTGACCCCCGACGAGTTGCTGCGCCGCATGGACGCGCACGGCATTGCGATGGCCATCGCCCGTCCGATGGGGGACGGGCTGGTCGTCCGCAACCGCGAGGGCAACGACCTTGTGCTTTCGTCCCACGAACGAATCCGGGGGCTCGTCAGCGTCAATCCCTGGTGGGGTGAGCAAGGCATGGAGGAGTTGAAGCGCTGCAGGGACCTGGGGGCGGTCGGACTGTATCTGAACCCGGCGCGACAAGGATTCTTTCCGACGGATCCGCTCGTCGAGCCGCTGATCGCGCTGGCTCGGGAGTTTGGGTGGCCGGTGGTGTTTCAGACGGGCGCTTTCGTCTATGCCGATCTGCTGGCCGTGGTGGAAGTGGCGAGGCAGTTTCCGAATGTCGCCTTCATCGCGGGCTTCGGCGGATTCGCGGACATGTGGTTCGAGCTGCCCGGCGCGTTTGGGGAGACGCCGAATCTGTACCTGGAGACGTCGATGATCTGGGCGGAGGCCATCCGGGGGATCATCGAGCAGAACGGTCCATCGCGGGTTCTCTACGGCAGCGCCGAACCCCGCAACCGCTACGCGGTCTCGCTGGGCAGCGTTCGACGACTCGAGCTGGAGCAAGACGTGCTGCGGGCGATCCTGTGTGACAACGCCAGAAGGGTGTTCCGGCTTTCATGAGAATCATCGACTTCCACACGCATCTGGACGAGCGATGGCTCGGGACCCCCCTGCCGTCACGCGGGGAGCTGCTGGACGGCATGGACAGGGTTGGGGTGGCGATGTCGTGCATCTTCACGATCCAGGGGCTGTACGGTGACTGCCCGAGACACAATGATGCATTGCTCGAGCATGCGAAGCGGTGTCCGGATCGCCTCATCCCCTTTGCCACGGTGGATCCGAAGGAAGGCGCGGCGGCGGTGGAGGAGGCGCGGCGATGCCTGGGCAACCCGCTGTTCAGAGGGATCAAGTTTCACCCTTGGCTTCAGGCGATCGCGCCGTCGATGGTGAGGGAGACGATGGTGGAGATCCTTCGCTGCGCGGCGGAGCACGACGTCCCCGTCTTGTTCCATGACGGGACGCCGCCGTACTCCACGACGTTTCAGGTGGCGGCGGTTGCTCGGATGGTTCCGGAGGCGATGGTCGTGCTGGGGCATGCGGGGCTGGCGGATTACGTCTACCCCGCGGGGCGGCTGATCCGCGACGTGCCCAACCTTTACGGATGCTGTTGCGGGCCGCGGCCGGGGGATATTGAGTATCTGGTCGAGACGGGTGGCGCGGACAAGATCCTCTTCGGCAGCGATTTCGGCGTCTGCGAGTGGTTCTTGCTGGCCGAGCGGCTTGATAACGTGTTGGAGGCCGATCTTCCCGGAGCGGTCATGGAGAAGGTGCTGTTCGGGAACGCGGAACGGCTTTTGCGTCTTCGGGAGAGGCCGGTGGCGTCTGCAGGTTCGCCTGATGATGGCGCGGGTTCGGGCGCGTAGCGGGGCATTTCGGCGGGGAGTGTTCACGGGCGAGACGCCCGTGCTACGCGCCGGCCGATGGATGGAGTGTATCGATGTGTGATCGGAGTCTGTTGGCCGGTTTGACGATGCTTGCGGCGTTTTCTGGGCCGTGGGCGATGGGCGAGGGGGGCGGCACGAGGAGCGAGACGGCCAGGTCGGTGCTGTGGAAGGCGCTGCCGCCGGAGGATGTCCGGTGCGAGGTCGGTCCTGAGGGGATCACGATTCAGGGGCCGACGTACACGTACGTCGTGGATGGGGGAACGGGGGCGATTCGCTCGTTGGAGGTTCGGCGCGGCGATCGCGTGGTGATCGGCTTTGACGCTCCCGCGGACGTCGTCCTTGACGACTTCAGCCTGGCCTCGAGGCTCAACGTCGGCAAGACGGACGTTGTGAGCCGCTCGGGTGAGAAGGTCGTGCTCGGCACGGAAGGTCGCTTGAAGACACGGGCCGGTGAGGTCGAGCTGCCGTATCGTTTGACCAGCACGTTCTTCAACGACGGCGTGGTCGTCTGCGAGTTGACGCTTCGGCCGGAGCGGGATCTGCCGATCAGGCGGGGGATCAAGTACCGGCTCGACGCGCGAGGTCCGTTCAGGCGCTTCTATCATCGGGAGGTTGATCGCAACGGGCTGGGTGAGCCTCACGGGGCGCTTCCGGGGGTGGGGAAGGCGGTGGGGTTCAAGACGCTCACCTCGTGCCTGCAGGTGTTCAGCGCGACGGCGGGGGTGGCGGCGTTTACGGACAGCGGGGGGCTTCACGTTGAGGGGGGCGCTCTCGACACGGCCGTCATTGAGGTGAAACGTCTCGCGGGGGATCAGACCTCGACGACGCTGACGCAGTACATCGCGCGTGTGGGGGCGGAGGGGAAACCTTATGTGCTGAAGGGCGGCGTGGAGTCGAGGTATCGCGTGGGGATGGCGATCGCGCCGAACAGGCTTCCGCACGCACGGCGACGCGACCTGCGGATGTTCATCTGGGTCGGAGACGCCAAGCACCCCTATCCCACCGACAAGGAGATCGAGGAGGTCGCCCACCTGGGCTACACGCTCTTTCAGATGCATCGGGTGGGGACGCCGGGCGAGCCGCGACCGCCGGCCGGTGAGCTCGAACGGGTCATCGAGACGGTCCATCGCCACGGCATGCTGTTCCTTTGGACCGCGAACGCCGACCTGATGTACGCGAGCGCCAAGGGCGTCGCCGATCTGGTAGCCGCCGGCAAATGGCCGCTTTGGAAGGGATTCAACTATGGCGGCAAATACAAGGCGCGGATGGACCCGTACTGCGATCTGATGGCGACGTGTTTGGCTTCACCCAATGGGCTGGCCGACTACCGCGTGCAGTGTCTCGAGAGGATGATGGACCGGTACCAGGTCGACGGGATGTACATCGACGACAACCTGGCGTACGGGAACTGCACGCTGGCCAAGGAGCACGGCCACCCGCGGACGCCGTACGACAGCCTGATCGAGCTGCACGAGATGAACTGGAAGAGGAGGCAGGTGCTGCGGCGGAGGTGCCCGCACGCGGTGCTCGTCGATCACTGCAGCACGGGGTTGGCTTTGCCGGTCATTTGCGACTTCGACGTGCACCTCTATGGCGAAGGGTATGGCTTCTCGTCGTTGGAGGCTTACTGGGACCTCTTTGGCTCGATCGACAACATGTACGCGCAGGGGAGCATGTACCCCGGCGACACGGAAGGCTCGCGGTGCGCGGCGAGGATCGCGTACAACTACGACCTACTGACCGGCGGGGGGCAGTACTGCTACCTCGACTGGCGCCTCTACCCGAAGAAGTTCCCCTATGCCAAGGGCGTGGCCAAGGACGAGACGCTCTTCATCCGGACGTACAGCCTGCCGCAGGTCTACTTCGGGATGTACGAGTCGGAGCCGTTCATCTTCGCCCAGTCGGCGGACGTCTTTGCCACGACGACGCCCAAGACGTATGCGACCGTCTACGCCAACCGGATCTGGAAGGACTACCTCGTCCCGATCGCGAACATGCAGGCGAAGGACCAGGAGACTTCGGTGCGGATCCAGCGTCCCGAGAGGCTCGGCGTGTCTCCGGATGCCGACTACGTGTTGTACGACGTCAACGAGAGGACGGTCAGCGCGATGCGCGGGGCGGATCTGGGCAAGGGCTTGAGTAAGATTCTCGTACCGGCCCAGGGGCTGCGGCTCCTCTACATTCGCGAGCTGCCCGCCCCCGTGCCGTATCACCTCTGGGGCGGCAAGCGGATCTCGGAGGTGTGGGACGCCGACGGGCGACGCCTGACGTTCGAGGTCCATGGGCCTGTGGGATTGCGGGACACCGTCTTCGTCGGCACCGGCGACGTGGGCGTGCGTGAGGTCAAGGTCGGCGGCAAGCCGTCGGACTTCTTCTTCGATGTGTCGAAGAGGGTGGCGCACGGTCCCGTCCGATTCGGGGCGGAACCCGTGCGGGTCGAGGTGAGATGCTCGGAGGATCGCGCGGGCAAGCTACCTGAGCGGGCGATCGGGCCCGACGAGCTTGCGGTCGAGCGCGGCGGAAAGCGGTGACGGGGCGCCGACCAGAGAGGATCAAGCGAATGATCGTGGACGTCCACACGCATTTCTATCGGGCCGATGTTGATTGGGGCGACCACGTCCGCGAGGACTTGGAGCGGTGCGGGTTTGCGCTCGAGCAGTGGCGATTCGAGCCGGAGGATCACCTTGCGGCCGTTGAGGCGGCGGACGCGGCGATCGTGTTCGGGCTTCGGGCGGCGGCGACGGGGTGGGCGGTGCCGAACGACGCGGTGGCCGAGCACGTCCGGCGTCGACCCGACAAGCTAGTCTTTTTCGCCTCGCCCGACCCCGCGCAGGACGACGCCATGGCGGAGCTGGAGCGATGTCACCAGGACCTCGGCTGCCAGGGCGTCAAGCTGGGACCGATCTATCAGGGCGTTCACCCACTGGACAAGCGGAACTACGAGATCTACGGCTACTGCCAGCGTCATGGGCTGCCGATCATGATCCACATGGCCACGACGTTCAGCAGCGGCGTGCCGCTCGACTACGCCCGGCCGGCGCACATGGACCAGGTGGCGGTGGATTTCCCGGAGCTCAAGATCGTCCTGCCGCACCTGGGACACCCGTGGGAAGGCGAGGCGATCGCCGCGATTCGCAAGAGCCCGAATCTGTTCGCCGACGTCTCGGCGCTCTACTACCGGCCCTGGCAGTTCTACAACTCGATGCGGCTGCTGGTGGAGTACGGGGCGCAGAACAAGGTTCTGTTCGGTTCGGACTTTCCCGCATGTACGACGGCGGATTCGATCGTGGGGCTCCGCGGCGTGAACGCCATCCCCAAAGCCACCGGCTTGCCCGAGATACCCGAAGACGTTATTGAGGCGATCATCCACCGCGACGCGCTGGCCCTGCTGGGGATTCGTCCGCCATGCGGGGAAGCGTAGAGTCCGGTCGCGATCGGAGGCCACTGCCATGAACATCCTGGCCATCGGCGCGCACCCCGACGATCTGGAGATCAACTGCGCCGGGACCCTCGCCGCCTGCGCCCAACGAGGTGATACGGTCACGATGGCCGTTTTCACCTCCGGCAACATGGGCGACCTGAGGATCCAGCCGGACGAGCTGGCCGCGATTCGGAAGCGCGAGGCCGAGGCCTCGGCGGCCATCATCGGCGCCCGTCTCCTCTGGACCGGGGTAACCGACGAGCTGGTGTTCCCCAATGAAGCGCAGCGTCACCTCATGATCGACCTGCTCCGCCAGGCCGATCCCGACGTGATCTTCACGCACGGCCCGGGGGATTACCATCCGGATCATCGATACGTTTCGCAGCTCGTCTTCGACGGGTACTTCCAGAAGGGGCTGCCGCACATCCCGGGTCAGACGCGACCCGCCTGCCGATTCGGGCGGGCTCAGATCTACTACATGGACAACGTGGCCGGCATCGGTTTCCTGCCGACGGAATACGTCGACGTCACCGACGTCATGGAGACGAAGAGGCGGATGCTCCGGTGCCATGAGAGCCAGCTCGCCTCGATGAAGGAGCTGGCCGATACCGACCTGATGGAGATGATCGAGACGCAGAATCGGTTCCGCGGCATGGCGGCCGGCTGCCGCCTTGCCGAAGGCTTCTGCCGGCTGGACGCCTACCAGCGGGGCCTGACCACCCGTGTACTCCCCTAACGGGGCTTGGAAGGACGCATGAACGAGTTTGCCCTGAACACCGTGGACGTGGTCGTGATCGTCGGGTCACTCGTGATCGTCGTGGCGGTGGGGTTGTGGACGTCGCGCAACGTGGAGAAGACCGCGCGGGGGTACTTCCTGGCGTCGGGCCGGATGCCGTGGTGGCTGATCGGCGCGGCGTTCGTGTCCACGAGCGTCTCGAGCGAGCAGATCGTCGGCACGGTCGGGGCCACGTACGAGAACGGCATGGGCGTGGTCAACTGGGAGTGGTGGGCGCTTCCGGTCTACAGCCTGGTCATCGTTCTGTTCATCCCGCTCTATCTGAAGAACCGGATCGCGACGGTGCCCGAGTTTCTTTCGCGGCGTTTCGGGCCGACGTGCGGCGACATCTATAGCTGGGTGATGCTGTTCGCGTACGTATTCGTCTTCCTCGTGCCGGTCATGTACGGCGGCACGCTGGCGTTTCACGAGCTGACGGGCTGGAGCTTCCAGGCGATCCTTTGGGTGACGGCGGCGGCGGTCGGCGTCTACACGATCAAGGGCGGCTTCCGATCGGTCATGTGGACGGACGCGGTGCAGTGTTTGATGCTGGTGGGCGGGGGCGTGCTGCTGTTCTTCATCGCGCTGAATCACGTGCCCGGCGGCTGGTCGGCGATGGAGGCGGCCGATCCGGATCGGTTCCACCTCTATCGTCCGCCGAACGACCCGATGGCGCCGTTCGCGGGGCTGCTGTGCGGGACGGTCGGCGTGTTCCTCTTCTACCAGTCGACGAACCAGGTCATGATCCAGCGGGTGCTGGCCGCGCGGTCGACCTGGGACGGGATCATGGGCATCATCTTCGCGGGGTTCATCAACCTGGTTCGGCCGATGGTGACGTGCTTCCTGGGTCTGATCGTGTATCACTGGATTCACCATTTGCACAGGGCCGAGCCGCTCGGCAGCCTGGACGAAGCGTTTCCCTTTTCGCTGAAGACGTTCGCGCCGGGCTGGGGTCTGCGTGGGGTGGTGCTGGCGGGGTTCCTTGCGGCGGTGATGTCCACGACGAGCGCCTTGGCCAACGCCACGGCGACGATCTTCTCGCTGGACGTCTACAAGAGGCTGCTGGACAAGCAGGCCTCGGAGGCGCGAGTCGTGTTCGTCGGGCGATTGGCGGCGGGGGTCGCCCTCGTCGCGGCGTGTCTGGCGGCGCCGTTGGTCAAGGAGTTCGGCGGGATCTTCCGGTACTTCCAGCAGGGCGTCACCTACGTGGCCACGCCGTTCATCTCGGTGATCCTTCTTGGCATTCTTTGGCCGCGGACCAACTACACGGGCGCGCTGGTCGGCCTGATCGGCGGGCTCGCCCTCACGCTGGCGCTGGCCCTGGGACTGCCGGCGGTCGGCGTCGATCTGCATTGGTTCTACGTCGCCGGGATCGCCCAGGCGATCATCATGAGCGGCGTGGTGGTCGTGAGTCTAGCGAGCACTCCGCCAAGGCGCGAGCAGTGGGAGCCCTTTCGGTGGCGTTTTGGCCTGCTGAGTCAATACGACGAGGGCGTCCGCCGCCCCTGGTATCAGAGTCTCTTGCTGTGGTACGTGGTGTATGCCGTCATCTGGGTCGCGATCTACTGGCGATTCTGGTAGGGCGGCCCGGTGACGCTGAGGTTCGAGCTCTATCAGGCGAAGCTGTTCGGGCTTCAATTCGAGTGAGCCTGGACTCAGGTTGATCGAGGGTTCTTCGAACGACTGCCGGGGCTTCAGCCGTCCCGATGGGACTGATTCACTTGCGGGCAGGTCGGTTCCCAGGACTGAAGTCCTTGTCGTTACCCACATTTTGTCTCCCTCGACAGAGCCAACGAAGCGCCGAGCGTCATTGCGTC
>JAFGLZ010000109.1 GCA_016927755.1 Phycisphaerae bacterium | reverse complement strand
GGCGGCGGCGGTGGTGGTGGCTACGGTGGCGGCGGCGGAAGCCGAGGCGGTCGTGGTGGCGGCGGCGGCGGGGGCGGCCGTGGCGGGCGCAGCGGCGGCGGCAGCGGTGGCGGCGGTCGGCGCTGGTAGACCCTAAGACTCCCCCCTGACATTCGGGGGAAAAAGGGGTCAGGCGGCTTTTCGGGAAGGTCTCCAGGACACCACAGTCCTTGAAGACGACTTCCCGTCGGTCCGTAGGCTTCTCTTGCCCGCGGAGACGAGCGGTCTGTCCTCTTTTTCCCCTTGTCTTGTTTTACTGCCCACCACGACGATACCGCTTCCTGGAGGGAGACCCGCATGAGCGTGCTTGATCGCTTCAAGTTGGACGGCAAGGTAGCGCTGGTCACGGCCGGAGCGGGGCCGTTGTTCGGCTCGAGCATCACGGAGGCCCTGGCGGAGGCGGGCGCGACGGTCATCACGGCGTCGCGGTCGCTCGAGCGGAACGAGGCGTATGCCGCGGAGCTTCGCTCGAAGGGGTTCGACGCGCACGGGATGCAGGTGGACATCGGCGACGCGGCGTCGATCGAGGGGCTTCGCGCGGCGGTCAAGGAGCGGTTCGGGAGGCTGGACGTGCTGGTCAACAGCGCGCTATCCCGTCCGAAGGGCATGAGCGTCGTCGAGGAGGTCACGCTCGAGTCACTCGAGGTCAACGCTCGGGCCGACATGGTGGGGCTCATCCTCATGTGCAAGGCCTTCTGCCCGGACATGGCCGAGCGCGGGCGGGGCAGCGTCATCAACATCGCGAGCATCTACGGCCTGGTCGGCAACGACCCGAATCTCTACCTCGAGACGGACATGAAGCCGCCGATCGTCTACCCCTTCCTCAAGGGGGGAATGATCAACATGACGCGGTCGCTGGCCGCGCACTACGGCAAGCGAGGCGTCCGCGTCAACTCGATCTCGCCGGGCGGATACTCTCCCGATGCGCCCGAGCCGTTCGCCGGCCGGTACAGTCAGCGATGCCCGCTCGGTCGGATGATGACCAACGAGGACATCCAGGGGGCGGTGGTCTTCCTCGCATCCGACGCGAGCCAGTACGTCACGGGCGCGAACCTGGCCGTCGACGGCGGGTGGACGGCGATCTGACGGCGGGGGTCGGGCTCGGCCTGGCTTGGCCGGGACAAGTCGGGGTTCGGGATCTCTCTCCGTAAACGACGAAAACTGCCGATATGAAGAAGCGGGCGCAGCGCTGGGTTGGGCCTTGTGGGTCAACACAAACGTGGAGCGGCCAATATGCTTCGAACGTCCATCCGTCGCGCGAGCGGCGTCGTGACGCCTCTCGTCGGCGTGGTTCTGATCAGTTTGAGTGGGTGTCTGCCTTCTCCGCCGCCCGAGAAGACGCCCGGTTCGCTGGTGTCGGTGGGACCCGCGCGGACGATTACGGCGGATGAGGTCAGGCAGCAACATGATCAACTCCTTGTGGACCGGCTGGGGGACCCGCCGACGGCAGCGCTCGAGGATCCGCTCGGGATCGACTGGCAGGACCTGATCGAACAGGCCCTGGTGAACCTGGCCGTCTATCGCAAGATCACGTACATGAGCCGCGACGCCGACGGCAACCCGATCGAGCTGACGGGCATGCTGTATCTGCCCCGCCGGGGGCTCCGCGTTTGTCCGATGGAGGTGCCGCTGATCGCGTATCCGCACGGGACGGAGCTCAAGAAGGACCAAGTGCCGTCAAACAATGCTGGGGACGAGTTCATCTTCGGGGCGGCGGGGGCGATCTTCGGGGGGTTCGCGGTGGCGATGCCCGACCTGCCGGGGATGGGCGGGGCCGACCCGAATCGGTATCACCCGTACTGCCATGCGGATTCGCTGGCGTACAGCGTGGTCGACATGATCCGGGCGGTGCGGCAGTACCTCGAAGAGACGCTGCCCCACAAGTACCGATGGAACGGTCGTCTGTACATCATGGGCTACTCCGAGGGCGGGTACGCGGCGATGGCGACGGTCAGGGAGATCCAGCTTCGGGGGCAGGAGTACGGGGGGCTGTCGATCACGGGCTCGGCGTGCATGGCGGGGCCGTATGATCTGTCTGGCGTGATGCGTCGGACGATGATCGACCCGAACGTTCATTTCCCGAGGCCGTTCTTCTTGCCGTATATGGTGATGGGCTACAACGCCGTCTACGGCGGGGCGTTCGACCCGAACGGGGCGATGAGCGCGACGCTGCTGCCGGACATCATTTCGTGGATGGACGGCTCGCGGGAAGGCTCGGACGTGGACACGCTGATCATGGCGAAGCTTGGGCTGGTGCCGCCGAACTGGCCGGTTCCGCAGGATCTGTTCAACGCGAGCTGGGTGGCCGAGCAGATCGCGGACGACGTGTACGAGACGAGCGAGGTCGGGCAGCTCCTGACGGCGAACAACCTTTGGTCGGGGTGGGTGCCGAACCGGCCGATGCTGATGCGGCAGTCGCCGGACGACGATCTGGTTCCGTACGAGAACTCGCTGGTGACAGTGAAGGCGTTCGAGGAGGCGGGAGTCGGAGATCTGCTGACGTTCCGCCCGATCGGCAAGAAGGGTGACGGGATCGGGCACGTGGAAGGCGCGGTGATCGGGATTCCGTCGGCGATGAACTGGTTCAAGAAGGGGTGCCCGAAGTTGTGAGGGAGGGGGCGGGAAGAGGGACGTACGGCGGGGGGG
>JAFGLZ010000108.1 GCA_016927755.1 Phycisphaerae bacterium | reverse complement strand
TCGCTAGTAATCGCGTATCAGCCATGACGCGGTGAATATGTTCCTGAGCCTTGTACACACCGCCCGTCAAGTCATGGAAGCTGGGAGCACCCGAAGTCCGCTTGCTAACCTTGTGAGGCGGCGGCCGACGGTGAGCCTGGTGACTGGGACTAAGTCGTAACAAGGTAGCCGTAGGGGAACCTGCGGCTGGATCACCTCCTTTCTAGGGGATAACCTAGATCCAGTCCTTAGGGCCTGGATTAAGGTCAGCGCACTCTCGGATCATTAAGGTTGTGTTGCTCCCGCGAGGGAGTCGCCCGGCGATCGACTGTTTTCTTTTTGTCTACCCAAAACGGGTCGTGGCATCGCCATGACCCGTTTCCTTTGCGCACCAACTCATGCCGGATGTTAGGCTCGTAAGAGGCTGGTAATAAACGACTTGTGTCAGTATCCCCCCTTGGCGTCGTTCCGCCCCCCGACGACCCCGACCATGCCGCTTCCGCTTCATGACAAGCCTCCATGCCCAAGTCCTGGGCAGTAGAGACTCTCATTGCGAGTGGATCAAGTTCCGGGGGGCAGGTCATGTCTGAGTCTGGGAACGCGGGAGTGGTCACGCTGCCCCTTGGCCTCGGATGGGAGCAGGCGTGGACGCCCGGTGGCTCGGGTTCGGCGAGTATCTCTGTAACCAGCGACGTGGATTCCTACAACGCTGAACCGGCCATCTATATCGATCCCGGCTACTGGTGCTGGAACGACAGCCTGAGCGTCGACGTCCTGATCGGGGGCGCGATTACCGTGGTCCGCGAAACCCAGGGCGCGGCCCAGGGAGGACTCACGGACTCCGGAGCCATACGCCCAAACGCCTTGCCTGCTCGGCCATCAAGGCCCCTCCCTGGCCCCAGCCTTGCGGCTATCGCGCGATTCTGGTCCAATCTGACGCAGCCTGCGGGAAGATGAGCTGCCACAGACGTCCCGCGGAACTCATGAACCTGCTGTCCCGCTACCGGTGGCCATGATGAACGCACTCGATCTTCGAAAGGCCTCCGCAGGATTGTTCCTGCTGTCGATGGGGGTCCTGCTTCTGGAGATGTCGCTCACACGGGTCTTCTCGGTAATGTCCTGGCACCATTTCGCGTACCTGATCATCAGTTTGGCGCTCTTGGGCTTCGGCGCTGCCAGCACCTTCCTAACCGTCTCTCCGCGCTTCGCCCATGAGGGAGTCGTGGAATCGCTGGTCGCCAGATACGCCATCGGATTCTCCGTCTCGTCGATACTCGGTTTCGCCCTGGCCACCAAAGTCCGCTTCCACCCTATCGATATCGTTAGGTACGGAGACTTCAGCAACCTGTTCAGCCTCCTGCTGATATACCTGCTCGTCGGCGTGCCCTTCTACTTCGCCGGCGTATGCATCGGCTACTTGCTCTCTCGCGCGGGGGATGGCGTCAATCGTCTGTACTTCTTCGATCTGCTCGGGGCGGGATCGGGAGCACTGCTATCCATCGCGGGCGTGAACTACCTGGGAGCCGAGGCGACCATCTACGTGGCCGCCACCGCCGGAGCATTGACTGCGGTGCTGTATGCCAGGGCCGGAACATGGCGATCCCGTCTCGGGGCTTCAAGCGCCCTGGGACTGTCTCTGCTCATGGCAGTCGCGGCAACGAACTTCCCTATCTTCCCGGTCTACTTTCCACCGGAGAAGGACATCCACCCTTGGGCCATGGAACCCCACTATTACCGCTGGAACGTGCTGGCCCGCGTGGATGTGCTGAATCCCGTGCCCTTCTTGTTCGACTTTGGGGGGCAGCTCTCGCCGCTGTGCAACGATGAGATGCGCAGGGTGCCCACGCGCGCTGTGTTTCAGGATGGGGGAGCGGGAACCGGGATCGTGAATCTGCCTGGGGGTGACCCGAACAGCGTGCAAGCCCTGAAGTACTACCTACAGGGAGCCCCCTACGTCATCAAGCCGAGCGCGAATCATGCCTTGATCATTGGTGTGGGAGGCGGAATCGATGTCCTCATTGCCCTGTACCATCATACACGGCGAATAACCGGCGTCGAGGTGAATCCCGTGATTGCGGATGCGGTCAAGCATCGCTACGCCGATTTCGCCGGCCGAGTGTTTGACCGCCCGGATGTGGAACTGATCACCGCCGAGGGACGGCACTATCTCTCCGCAACCCGCGATCAGTTTGACGTGATCCAGTTGTCCGGCGTGGACAGTTTCGTCGCCTTGTCGTCGGGCGCCTATGCCCTCTCGGAGAACTACCTCTACACCATCGAGGCGATGCATGATTTCTGGAATCACTTGACACCCGACGGTGTCCTCTCGTTCTCGCGATGTCTGTTCACCCCCCCCCGCGAGACGCTTCGGCTCGTGGCAATCGAGTTAGAGGCCATGGATCGGATGGGCGTCGAGAGGCCGGACCGGCACCTGATGGTGATATCCGCAGGCGATATGGCGGAAACCCTGCTGAAGAGGAGCGAGTTCACCAGGACAGAGGTGGCAGCCTACCGGAGCTGGGCCGACCGGCTGCAGTTTAGGGTGCGATACGACCCTTTTCGAGCCGGAGACGACGTCTTCGATCAGCTCATCCGCTCATCAACACAGCAGCGTGCCCGCATGATCGAGTCCTATCCCTTCGATATCCATCCGACGAGCGACGACGATCCGTTCTTCTTCCACCTAGCCCGTTGGAGGTCGCTGCTGAACCCACCCGAGGCGGAGGCCAGCGTCCAGGAATGGGCTGACTGGCAGTTCCCCCTGAGCTTCGCGATATTGCTTGCCAGTCTGGGGCAAATCCTCATCATGTCTACAGCGTTGATCATCGGACCTCTGTTGCTTCGGACCGGCCGCTTACGCGGCGTCAGTCACAAGGGACGTGTGCTGGTCTATTTCAGCACCCTTGGGTTGGGCTTCATCACCGTGGAAATCGCGCTGCTGCAGAAGTATGCGGTGTTCGTGGGTGGCCCCGTGTACGCGATGGCGGTCACGCTGTTTGCCATCCTCGTGTTCTCTGGAATAGGCAGCCTGCTCGCCCGACGAATCGCCCTCCTGCATCCGCGCTCGCTGACGGTCGCCTTGGTCGCGTTGGTGGGTGCGATCGTTGGCGAGGCGGTGTTCGTGAGCGAAGGTGTGCCAAAGCTGATGTTCCTCTCACACGGACTCCGATGTGTCGTGACAGTGGCGGCGCTGGCGCCGCTGGCGATGTTGATGGGGATGCCGTTTCCCATGGGGCTGCGCGTGGCTCAGCGGCTGGGGCAGACCATCGTCCCCTGGGCTTGGGGAGTCAACGCGGTCACCACAACGCTGGGATCCCTCCTGTGTGTCATGGTGAGCATGGAATGGGGCTTCAGGACATCGTTGCTTGGCGCCGCGATGATGTACCTGATCGCGATGCTCACGGCACTTGACGGGTTACATGCTGGAAACGGATCCGGCCGCCCGGCGCGGTGAGGAAGCATGCCCTTGCGCGACGAACTCCAAACCGATCGCGCATCGTCGTTGCATCGGTGCGACTACGTCTTGGGCCTTGCGCTCTGGGCCATCAGCGCGCCCCTTCTGTGTTGGCTCGGCCTGGCCGCCAAGCCGGGCTACTTGTCGTTGTCGGACTGCACTCCGTATCTCATTCAGGCGGACATCTTCCGTCATGGCCAGCTCGCCCGAGCTGCACCGCCCGAACACCTTCAGGGCTTCTTCGCCACAAACGGGATGATCGTGCGGGACGGACGCGAGTTCTCGCGGCAACCGCCGGGCGCGTCCGCCTTGTTCGCCTTGCTCTGGTGGATCGTGCGAGACGTGAGACTCGCTCCGCCGCTGATCTCAGCGTTGGCGCTCGCCCTCAACTACCTCTGGATTCGCCGTATCAGCGACAGAAGGACGGCCTTGCTGAGCGCGGCCTTGTGCCTCGCTGGACCGTTGTACCCGATGCTGGGAGCCTCATGCCTGTCATATGCTCCAAGCGCCCTGTTCCTGTCCGCGGCAATGTGCGTCTTCACCGCCGGACTATCCCGCGGAAACCTCCCATCGGCTGGCCTGACGGGATTCTTCATCGGTATGCAATTCGTGACCCGACCGTTTACGGCCATTCTCTCGGCGGTCGCGCTCGGAACCACTCGCATGTTCTTCTTCAGGGAACGTCCTCGTCTTCCGCTGCAGACGGCGCTCTTCATTGGCGGTCTGGTTCCCGGAGTGGTATCTTTGCTCGTTTACAACCATCTCGTGACCGGCTCATGCTGGCCGTTGGCATTCACCCTCTACGGCCCCGACGACCGGATTGGCTTTGGCCTCCGAGGCCTGGGCCAGGCGGTTGACGCTCACACGCCCACGAAGGCGTTCTGCAATCTTCTGACCACGCTGGGCCAGATGGGAGAGTTCTTCTTCGCATCTTACGTATGGCTGATCCCTCTTGCCGCATGGTGGCTGGGGCGGATTCTCACGGGACGCCGCTCCTCGGTCGGCGTGTTCACACGCTGGGACACATCGCTGCTGTTGATCACCGCCGTGATCATCTGCGGTCACATGCTGTACTGGTATCCTCGCGCGATGAACTACTTCGAGACCTACCCCTTTCTGGCGGCGCTGATCGCGCGCGGGATCTGGTGCATGATCGGAAGCGGAAGGGCCATGCGGTGGCTCGCGCGCCTTGTCATCGTCACGCTCACGGTATGGGGCCCCCTCAATGTGTGGGTAGCCGTGAGGGAGTCCGTCCCGCCGATCCGGGCGATTCACAATGCGATTGACTGTGCCCGCCAAGACGCCGGCAACCTGCTGATCTTCACCGACGCTAGATGCGGCGTGTTGGGCGAGGAGTTGCCGGAGATACCCGAAGCCGGCTTCGCCTTCACCGGCCTCTTCAACTTCTCGCTGTCAAAGGACGAACCGGTCATCTACGCCCTGGATTGCGGGCGGGAGAACGCGGCACTGGCCGCCCGATACCCCAACCACACACCGTGCCGTCTCCTGATCCGACCGGTGGCTGACGCCGAGAACAGGGCCTGGCCTTTTGAACCCGTTCTGGCCCCGCTGTCGGTCCTTCCGAATACCAATCCAGACCTGAATGTCGGCCCTCCCTCCGGGTAGGACCCCGGCTTGCCCAATGCCGCTCTCGCTTGGAGCCAAGGACGCTTGGATACCGCAATCGGGGTGAGCCGACTGGGAGGGCCTCCTCGACCTTAGTCGGGTCCGAGATGCTCCTCGATCCCCCTGCCTGTATCCCAGAGCTCCGTGCTGCTGGGGATCTTCACGCCCGGCGCCGCTGCCGATCCAAAGCTCGCCGTTCCGTCGGTCTGTGCGTATCTCGATCGGTCGCGGCGCTGACGCACGTCAACAATCTCGTGCCTGACTCCTCGCGTCTCATCCGGACGACCAAGGAGTATCAGAAGGGAATCGCAAGCGACCCGGCCCTGACACGCACCTACCAGATCTTGGGCGGCGCCGCGCCGTCCATCCCCGTAGCGCTCTTGGGCCAGCAACCGGGCGCGGCCCTGCGGGCATCTCTCGACTCGCGCGATCAAGGCATTCTCGAGCTGACGTCCGGCTGAGCGCGAACCGCAAGGTCGGTCGGCCCGCGGCGACGCGAACTGAGTCCGAAAGGTCACAGCAATACGGGAGGATCATTCGGATTCGGTGCGGATGCCACGATTGGGATTCGCTGGCTAGCGAACGAGTCGTGGCGTATAGTCTCCGCGGTTTCGGGCTGTCACGAGTCTTCTCGGAGAGGTGCATTGGAGGATCCATCAAGTAAACCCCAGCCGCCGCTGGCCAGGCCGGCGTCGATTCCGCCGATGGTTGAGCTGGTGGGCGAGGTCGGGCCGATTTCGCCGGGTCCGTGGCGGGAGGGTTCCTCGACGAATCCGCTGATCGTGGCCCAGGGCCGGTTGTCGATCCTGTCGGATTTGGTCCTGGCTTGCCTGGTCTTCTTCGGCGCGCTCATCGGGCTGGAGCTTGCGCTGGCGGTGGCGGCAGGCGGCGAGGGTGAGGCCGCGACGATTCCCGGCTGGGCGCTGGGGGTACAGCGAGCGCTTCTCTCGGTGGTGACGTGCCTCCTCCTGTTCGCGTTGCTGTGGAAGAACCGTCAATCCGCAGCGAGCGTCGGGGCCAGGGCGGATGGCGCGCTGTGGGCTTGCCTGTGGGGCGTGGCGTGCTACCTGGCGATCTTCGGCTACCTGATCGTGGTGAGCGTGAGTCTGAGTCTCCTGTGGCCAGGAGCGTATCAGGCCATGCGTCAGGCTCAGGAGCACAATCTCGAGCGGATCCCCGACATGGGCATCGCCATGGCAGCGGGCTTCTCGCTGATGGTGGCGGTGAGCGAGGAGGCGATCTTTCGCGGCTTCATCGTAACCCGCCTTCGAGCGCTGTGCGGTTCGTGGACGGTCTCGCTGCTGGTGAGCTCGGGTTTCTTCGCGGCCTTGCACATTCCGCAGGGGGTGGTGCCCGTGGTGATCATCTTCGGGCTGAGCTTCATTCTGGGGCTCTGGTTCGTCTGGCGACGAAACGTGATCGTGCCGATCGTGGCTCACATGCTGTTCGACACGACGTCGATCATTCTCATGAGGCAGATCACCTTGCCGCAGTAGCAATGCTTGGCGAGGCGTGCCATACGGCTTTGGGGCCCAGCCGAGAACAATAACGACGGAGTGGCTGAATAAGCCGAGTTCTGTTACCCGATCCGAAGGACCGAGCGGCGACCATTTATCTGGGCCAACCGGTTGCCCGGAGGCTCGAGCACCCTACCCGCAGCTCGACCGGATCGGGCCGATCCGGACCCGCGCGAGGCGGGTTCGCTGCCTATATGGGCTTGCTGGCGGTGGGGTTTGCCGTGCCGCGCCGGTCGCCCGGACGCGCGGTGCGCTCTTACCGCACCGTTTCACCCTTGCCGGCCGGAACCGAAGCCCCGACTTAGGCGGTCTGTTTTCTGTGGCACTTTCCCTCGGGTCGCCCCGGGTCGCCGTTAGCGACCACCGTGCCCTATCCAGCTCGGACTTTCCTCCCGTCGCAAGCGACGAGCGGCCACCTCAACCACTCCGTCGCACTCATCATACACCCGAACAACGCCCGATCCCAAAGGGAATCCGCCATGATCCGCGGCCATTTTCCAGACACCTCGGGCGTGTCCTAAGCGTTGTGTTCGAGAACGGTTGCATCCAGTTGTTGCCGCCCAATCCCCCCGGAATCATCACCGAGGATTTGACAAACCGATTACATGTGTAGTTCATGGAGTGACACCGTGAAGCGAGTCCCTCGGATATCTGAGTCTGAATGGCATGTGATGAAGGTTCTCTGGGCCCGATCGCCGGCAACCGCCAACGAGGTCGTGGAGGCGCTGTCGGACACGACCGATTGGCAGCCCAAGACGATCAAGACGTTGCTGAGCAGGTTGGTGGGCAAGAAAGCCTTGGGGTTCCAGAAGACGGGCAGGGCCTACGCCTACTACCCGCTCGTCGACGAGCGCGAGTGCGTCCGGGCCGAGCGCCGCTCGTTCCTGAGGCGCGTCTACGACGGCGCCATGACGCCGATGCTAGCCGAGTTCCTGGAGGACGAGGAGCTATCCCCGGAGGACATCGCGGATCTGAGGCGGATCCTGGATGAGAAGGAGGATCGCTGATGATCGCGTCTTTCTTCGTGCAGGCCGGCGCGGCGTTCGACTGGCTCCTCCGCTCTTCGGTGCAGGCGAGTGTCCTCATCTTGTTGGTCATGTTGCTGCGACTGATGCTTCGACGCCGGATGCGGCCTGGCTGGGCCTATGTGGTGTGGCTGTTGGTCTTAGCTCGCATGCTCCTGCCTTGGACGCCCGAGAGCGCGTTGAGTCTGTACAACTGGGCGCCTTCCTCTCAGGAAGAGGTCCTGCAAGGCATCGGCCCCGGCGTTCTGGCGGACGTTGCCGGAAACACGGCCCTCGACTGGCCGGTGGAATGGATGCCTCCGGCGCCGACCGAGTGGGACACTCAGACCGCCAGGGCCGCTGAAGACGTCGTTGCGAGTCAAACGAGGGCGTCAAGGCACGTGACCATACGCGAGGCCCTGGCGTCGGTCTGGATGGCGGGCGTCGTCGCGCTTTCGGTTCTTGCCATAGCGGGGTCCGTGAGCTTCTGGCTGGAAGTGCGGCACGCGTCGCCCGTCACCGACGCATCTGTCCGTTCGCTGCTCGACGACTGCGCCGCGAAGATGGGACTATCCCGATCCCCGACGCTGGTGCAGACAAGGAACGTCAGGAGTCCTTCGCTGTTTGGCCTCTTCAGGCCGCGGCTGCTTCTCCCCGAAGGAATGGTCGAGACGTTCGATCACGAGCGGTTGCGGCACATCTTCCTGCACGAGTTGGCGCACCTGAAGCGTCGGGACATCCCCGTGGGCCTGGTCGCGTCGATGCTGCAGATCGTCCACTGGTTCAACCCGCTAGTCTGGCTGGCGTTTCACCGCATGCGCACGGATCGCGAGATGGCCTGTGATACCTTGGCGCTCTCGCGACTTGGGCAAATGCCACCCCGGCAGTATGCCGAGACGATCCTCTGTCTCCTGGAGAGATACTCGGCGACTACACCGGCGCCGGTGATGGTGGGCATTGTCACCGGCAAATCGCAACTGGCAAGGAGAATGGCCATGATCGTTCGTTTCAAGAAGGGCTCACGCGGCTGGACGTTGTTCGGTGTGGCACTCTTGGTCCTTGCCGGTTGTGTGGCGTTGACCGATGCCCGTGCCGGATCGCGCCAGGACGAGAAGGTCAAGCTGGACCCCGGCAGCAGGATCGACGAAAGCGGTCGGATCGTCGACAAGATCGACTATCCCTTCGTTGACGATCCACGGGTGATCGGTCAGTGGGAGACGGTCGATTTCGTAAGGAACATCAATGACTTTAATCCCAAGGTCAGACGGTGGAAGGGCGAGTTCCTCAAGGGCATGGTCTTCTTGGAGCAAGGAGACATGCTGGGAAATGGAACGTGGACCAAGGGATTGGTCCTCAACCAGAACTCCAGGACCGCATCCAAGTACCACATCACGGACATCGACGGAGCGACGTACATGTTCTTCGAATGGAAGTGCGGCGACTACATCGTCCGTCATCGCAAGCCATCGTACTATGTCTTCAAGAAGTTGCCGCGGGGATCGCGGAAGTTCGAGCAATCCAGCGACCCGTTCTCCCGGAACGAGGCGCCGAACGCGACCAGTCAGGCGGGTGCGGTCGGTATCGCTCGCAAGGCGGCCAAGACCGGCAAGATTTCCTTCATGCTGACCGAGCCGGAGGAACTCGTTGCTCTGCTCGGGGAGCCCGAGGAGAGGCAAACCAAGATTGATGGAGACTGGAACGTTCTGGTGCTCAAGTATCCCGAAGTGATGGCAGTATTCCACAAGGCCAAGGGCTCCTCGGCGCCCTTTGCCTTGCAGGCACTTAGAGCTGAGGAGAAGAACGTCGACATCGGCTGGGGTAGAACGGTCGTTCTGAGAAACGAGGAGGATCTCGGCAAGTTCTCCAACCCGTTCATTGGGCTTGCGGGCGCCTCGCTGGTCAAGCTGGACCTGCGACCTGAGGGAGAAATGCTCAGCCGGCTGATGTTCGACAGCCGGACAGCGTGGCCGCCGGCCGACAAACTGCCGAAGGGATTCGATCCTGCGCGTCTGTTGGAGGACGGCAAGAACCCTGGCCTGGGGGTTCGCAAGCTGCACGCACAAGGCATCGACGGGCGTGGCGTCAGGATCGCGATCATCGACCAGCCCTTGCTGAAAGGGCACCAGGAATACAGAGGCCGCTTGGGACATTATGAAGCCATCGACTGCGAGGGCCTCCAGCCGCAGATGCATGGCGCGCCTGTGGCCAGTATTGCCGTCGGAAAGCGCTGTGGGGTCGCGCCCCAGGCCTCGCTGACCTATTTCGCCGTGCCGCCCTGGTCGAAGGAATGGCAGGACAACGCGCCTTACAGCGCGCTACTCAATCGGATTCTGGACGAGAACCGCAAGGCGGAGCCGGGCGAGCGGGTTCGCGTGGTGAGCATTTCGCAGGGGCAGTTTCCACAGTGGCCCCACTATGATCTGTGGACCCGGGCGGTCAAGCGGGCGGAGGCCGAGGGCGTCCTCGTCGTCCTCTGCGGCCGGGAGACGATGCCCTACTTCCTGCTTCGCCGGATCGAGGGTCGCGATCCGGATGACCCCAGGAGTTACTGTCTCACCAAGCACGGCACGGGGAACGCCCAACTGCTCGTTCTGACCGAGAACCGAACCACGGCCAGTCACGTTGGGCCGGACGTTTACACCTACTGGCGCGAATCGGGCATGAGTTGGGCCGCGCCGTACCTTGGCGGTCTGGCTGCGCTGGCTTTCCAGGTGGACCCCGACATCGCTCCGGGCAGGATCATCGAACTGTGGAAGCAGACGGCTGCCAGAACGCCCGTGGGACCGATTGTGAACCCGATCGGCTTCATCGAGATGGTGAAGAAGTCAAAGGCAGGAGCCTAACGATCACCGGACACCAAGGAGGTGTGTGACCCGTGTAACTTGCCGATCGTGCGCAGCCAGGAATCACTATGCGTGCAAAATGCCCAAGATGCCTGCGTTACGAAGCCGACATCGGTCCCATCTTCCGGGCAGCAGTGCCCCGATACCACGAAAGACCCCCGCCCCTCCTCGAAGCAAGGGGCGGGGGTTGTCTGACTTCCATGACCTCTGGACTGGTCCCGGCCGAGAAGCGCGGGGCAGCCGATCAGGAGTTGATAATCGCCATTGCGTCTTCTCGGTAGGCATCCATGATGTAGGGGATGCCGGTGACCTTGGCGGCCTCTTCGGTGAGCGCGGCCAAGTCATCTCGGGCGATGAGATCGACGCGGAACTTCCGAGCACCGGCCATGAGCTGCTGGAGGCCGACGCGGAGCTTCTCGCTACCGCTGTAGATGCCCAGCGCGCCGAGCGGCATCTTATCGGCGTCCTTGCCGTACTTGGCCTTGAGTTCTTCGTAACAGACGAAGATCTCTTCCTTGGTGGAGCCGTACTTGGAGACGGTCTTGGGCAGGCCCCCGTCCTGGCCCTCGAGCCATCGGGCGATGTTCTTGCCGACCATACCTGGGATCATCAGTGCTCGCCCCATGCAGACGGCCTTGGTGTAGGGCGCCCCGAGGGCGATGGCCTTGAAGATATGGTCCTCGGAGGAGAACCCGCCGGCGAAGGCGATGTCGGGCACCCAGGTGCCCTTGGCTGCCAGGATGGAGCAGAGCTCATGGGCCATCGAATGGAGGTAGATGGACGGGATGCCCCACTCGCACATCATCCGCCACGGGCTCATGCCGGTCCCGCCGGGCGCGCCGTCGATGGTCAGCAGGTCGATCTTGGCGTCCGACGACCACTTGATAGCCATGGCGAGTTCCCGCATCGGGTAGGCGCCGGTCTTGAGCGTGACGCGCTTGGCCCCGAGGTTTCGCAGCCGCTGGACCTCGGCGGCGAAGCCCTCTTCGTCCACGAAGCCGAGGCGCGAATGCCGCTCGAACTGCTTGATGGCCCCGTCCTTGAACGCGGCGATCTCGGCGGGATCCTCAGGGTCGGGCGTGACGATGTATCCGCGCTTCTTGAGCTCCTGCGCTCGCTCGAGGGAATCGACCTTGATCTCGCCGCCGATGCACTTGGCGCCCTGGCCCCACTTGAGCTCGACGCACTCGACGCCGAGCTTCTCGACGACGTACTCCGCGACGCCGAACTGGGTGTCCTCGACGTTCATCTGGACGAGAATGTCGCCGTAGCCGTCGTGGTATCGGCGATAGGCCTCGACGCGACGACGCATGTCGGGGGACTCCACGATCTTGCCCTTCTTGTCGAGTTTCAGCTCGGGGTCGATGCCGCAGACGTTCTCGCCGCAGACCAGGTTGATGCCGCTGATGGCGGCGCCGACGGCGAAGTGCTCCCAGTTCCTCCGGGCGATTTCGGTGCTGCCGAGCGCGCCGGTGAAGAAGGGGACTCTCATCTTGACGGAATTCTGGAAGCCGTAGTGCGTTTCGGTGTTGACGGCCGGGAATCGAGCATGGTCCGGGTCGGGCTGGATTCCCGCAGCGCCCAGGGCGTAGCCCATGATGTTGAGGTGGGAGTAGTCGACGGGGTAATCCTTGTCGGCGCCGGCTGTGATCTCTCCGAACGGCCCCGGGTAGAGGAGTTCCCGGCCACGGAACGTCGCCTGGAACATATCGCAGTTCCCGCGGCAGCCGTCGATGCATCGGGTGCAGATCCCGGATTGTGGCGCAACATTCCTGGAACGATTGGCGCTCTGCAAGGCCTCGTTCGAGTTGGGTCGATGAAGATTCATACTACAGTGTCCTCCCTTTCATTACCTCTCGCTTGGACCGATACCGTCCCCACATACGTGTAACAGTGCTGTCTCGCTAGCATCTTGACTGGTGCGCCCTGTGAACCAGCCGACTACGGGTTGTCATGTAGTCGGACGTGCCAATCGGCGCTACAAGGCCCTGGCATGCCGGAAACCCCTAAGCACTATCACTTATAAAGCGTTTCTAGGCAAGAGGTTAGGGCTACAAACGGCGTGCCAGCGGTGCCTTGATGCCATTACCCTGTCCGGCAAAGGCAGTTGTAGATTCGGGCTTGGAGGCGGATCGCAGGAAACTTACCTGTGGGTTGGAATTCACACCCGATCGCACCCCGAATCCATACGCGTTCGTAGGTTCTGGCGGCGCAGTTGCTGGGCACGAGTTGGCGGCGTGGTGTCAGAGAGACTGCATCTGCTCGTAGAGGAGATCCCCGATGACGTGGGCGACTACGACGCTTGCCAGGCCTGGGATCAGGGCATAGGCGACGGACGCGGGGACTGCATGGAAGGAACGGGCCCTGGCGATGCCAACGACGGCCAGGAGGACGCCTCCCGTGTAGTAGATGATCTCGGGGAAGAGCGGCGTCTGGCTGAACAGGGAACACACCAGGGATATGGGCAGGGCCCCGAGGAGGATGCCCAGTCCGACGGCCGTACCCTCCCACATCGACTCCCAGAATCGGGAGGGAGGGATCTCCGAGTCCGCGCCCTCTGGGGCATGCTCCAGGTGAAAGGCGTCACACGTCAGGCCCACGACGGCGCCTCCGGCGAGCGCCAACGTCACTCCGGTCAGGAAGATCGTCCCGGCGATCCGCAACTCGTCGGCGCAGAGGCTGTACATGCCGGCGAACAGGGTGAGGCCGACTAGCGCGCCGATTTGCACGCCGAGACTGAGGCCCAGGGGGTTCGAAGCCGGCCGGAGGGGCAACTCGACGGTCAAGACCGGCGCCGCCTCGGTGCCATCGGCGGGTTGCGCCGTTGCCGTGCTTTCGACTTGCGGCGCGGACACCCCGTTCTCAGAGGTCATCGGGTTTGGCTGGTGAGGTTCGGTCATGGCGACGGCAACTCGGCCCCAGTTGGGTCAGAGGCTACGACACGGTCGAGGTCAGGTCAAGGAATCTGAGGGTCGCGATGGCGGAACATCAAGCGATCTCGGCCATTTCACCCTTCGGTCGGGTCTTCCATCGGCGATGGACCCACAGGTACTGGCCCGGATCGACGCGGATGAACTCCTCGATGGCTCGCGTGTACTCCTGCGTGATCCATCGCAGCTCATCGTCATGCTGGGCCCATTCCTCAGGATAGATGACGCGGTTGACATCGATCTCGTACTGGAACCGATCGCTGAGCCGACGGGCGCATCCAATGACGATGGGAACTCGGTGCCGCATGGCGAGCAGACCGATGCTCTTGTAGGTCGATGCCGGTCGGCCGAAAAAGTCCACGAACAGGCCCTTCCGTCCGGCATTCTGGTCGGCGATGAAACACAGCGCGGCTCCGGATTCCAGGACCTCGTCGGCCGATCGCGCCACGCCTTTCTTGTATAGCAGACGCAGGCCGCGATTCTCTCGGATCTTGACGAGCCAGTCGTTGAGGTAGGGATTGTCGAGCGGTCTCATCACCGCCACCATGTCGAATCCCAGCGCGGCCAGCGTGAAACCGACGAGTTCCCAGTTGCCGTAGTGGCCGGTCAACATGATGCATCCACGGTACCGGAGCAGTGCGCGAAGCGCTTCGTTCAGGTTTCGCAAGCGTATATATCGCGGCCAGGTCCACTCGCTGATCAGTCGCGGCTCGAAGAGGACCTCCATGGCCATCATGGCCATCTGCTGCATGCTTCGCAGGGCCATGGCCTGGAGCTGGGCTTCTGAAGCTTCCTGGCCGATGGAACGGCGCAGGTTTCCCAGGGCCCGCTCTCGATGCCTGCGGCTGAGCCGGTACCACAGGTAGCCGAGCAGGCGGGCGGTTCGCAGATTCATGTCGATGGGGAACATGTGAACGATGGCGTAGAAGAGGCGCAGGGCGAGGTAGGCGGTGTAGTCGAGATAACGGTTTCCGCGCATGGGGCGGATTCTAGCGAGCCTTGCCCAGATAGCTCAAGTCAAGGGCGTTGGGATCTGGCGTCTGGAACGGGGGCCGGTTCAGGTTTCGTCGGGGAATTCAGTGGGTTGCAGGGATCCTTCCGAGCCGGGGACGCGGTGAGGGCGGCCGTACATGCAAGCGGCCAGCAGGATGTGCCGGAGCTTCTCGTCGCTCAGGCGAGCGAGGAAATCCTCGGTGAAGTCGAGGCGAAGCGCGCCCCTGAAGTTGAGTAGCTCATGGATCAGTCGCTCGCGGGACAGATCGCGAATGGCCGCCACGGCCGTTTCCTGATCGCTGGGGGGTGCCTTCGTGCTCACTGCGGTTTTTCCCCTTGCTGACGTTGCCAGACGCGAGGTGCCTGACTCGAGCGCTCGCCTGACCTATCGCCCCATCCAAGCCTTCCATATGCGAGGTCTGGCGACTAGATAGTCGCCAAACCGAGAATGGGGCATAAACTCCTATATCGGCAGGGGCCCGCCGGGCCTTTTGTCTGACTGGGCTTTGGCGAGGAATTCGCTTCGGGCCATGAATGGCTGAGGACAACGCCTTCGATGCGGAACACTTAGCAGCAAGTTAGCACCGACTAGGGGCCGAATCGGCGCGTTGCGGGCTCGGAAATCTGGCCGCGAAGATCTCGGAGTGTTCAGTGGTACTGGCAGGGATGGCGTCATCTCGGGCGCGCCACATGTAGTCCCGTCGTACGTCGAGGGCGTTCTCGGATGGACAGCTCTGCTCTGGGCGGAGGGTTGAGGGCGTAAGCGTGTTGGCTCCGCTCAGGCGGCGTGGTTGGGGCGTTCTCGGGGCTCGCCGTGGTCCGAGAAAGCGGCTACCATAAAGCATTGAGCCGCTATATCGAGGTGATCCCACATGCCGTCGCATGGATGCCTTAGTGCGTTCCTGATGCTGTCAGCCGTTCTTCAGACCTCCCAGCCGACCACGCGGGGCGTGGGGGGCCTGCCGCCGGCAATCAGCCGGGAGTCCCTTCAAACGCTTCGAGCAATTCCCGTGCAACATGAGGGGCGATGGTGCCCACTGGACACACTGGCCAGGGATCTGGTTCAACAGGTCACGGGGACGGATCGGTGGGAAGATCTCGACCCGGTGCTCGTGCTGCTCGACTGGACGTTCCGGCCCGAGGAGGCGGCGCATCAGCCGCTCATCCGCGTTCGGAACGCGGAGGTTCGGCGTCTCATCAATCTGCCCGCCGATCAAGACCGATTCAGCCTGGCGTTTCTGCAGGAGCATGAGGGGCTCAACCGCTGCCTTGCCGAGGCGATGCGGAAGCGACGAAGCGGAGCGGCGCTCGACGCACTGGACGGCAAGGTGGAGGATATCGCCTCGGCGCTGGCTACCCTCCGCGGCATCCTGAGCGACGACGAGATCCGTCCCGTGCCCGACCCAACCAGCCCCAAGGGGCGATGGATGACCATCGCTCGGGCAACGGGCCAGGACAAGGAGCAGCTCGACAAGGTGCGGGAGTTCTGGAAGGGGGTCCGCTCGGCGTTCCTGTCGGGGCGGGGGGTCGATGTCGAGAGCGCCGCAACGCGTCTTGCTGACGCCCTCAGCGGACTCAAAGCGGCTCATCGTCCGTCCGCCCGGCGAATCGCCCTGGAGCTGCGATACAACTCGCTCGATCCGTTCAGATGGTCGTGGATCCTTGCGGCAGTGACGGCGGGGGTGGCAATACTGGCAATCATGGTTGGGCGGCGCGTCCTCGACGTCGTCGTCTGGGTGGGTGCCGCAGCCGCCTTCGCGCTCGTGACCTATGGCCTGGTCGCGCGGTGGCAACTCGCCGAGCGTTTTCCGGCCGCTAACATGTACGAGTCATTGATCTTCATGGGTTGGGGGCTCTGCCTGGCAACGTTGATTTGCCTGGTGGTGGTGCGCAACCGGCTGGTCACGCTGGTGGCCTCATTGATGACGGCGATCTCGCTTATGCTAGCCGACGTGCTGCCTGTCGATTCCTTCCTGCGCCCGGTGGCGCCGGTCCTGCTCGACACTGCTTGGATGGCCATTCACGTCCCGGTGATTATGGTTTCGTACTCGGTGTTGACGATCGCGATGGGCTTCGGGTTAGCGGTGCTGGTGATGTCGGCGTTGGCCCCGCGTCGGGATGACCTGATCAAGGCGACCGACCACCTGCACTACCGGTTCATCCAGATAGGCGTGATTCTGCTGACGATCGGGATCATCACGGGGTCGATGTGGGGCTCGGCCTCTTGGGGGCGGTATTGGGGGTGGGATCCGAAGGAGGTTTGGTCGCTGGTGGCGATGCTGGGCTACGTCGCGATCTTGCACGCCCGGGCGACCGGTTGGATTCGCGCGTTCGGGACGGCCCTGTTCAGCACGCTGGCGTTCTGGCTGATCGTCATGACGTACCTGGGCGTGAATTACGTGCTGGGGATCGGCCTGCACAGCTACGGGTTCGGCAAGGGGGCGATCGTGCGGTGGTTCATGATCATCGGATCGATTCAGTTGGCTGTGACCGCGGCGACGGTCGGGACGTACCTGGCACGGAGGACGAGCAGCGGCTTGGGCCAAGGCGAACCGCGAAAGGCTGGCAGCTCGTCATAACAGGGGGCCAGCTTGCTCGGACCTTGAGGCAGGACTAGACTACCGACCTCAACGATGAGCGGCGCCGGTGACACAGCGGCACCTCGATGGCATCGACATCCGCAGGCGCTGGTGTTTTCGGATGAGCATGTCTATGAGCGGGATCTGGGCGCGCCTGGGCCCGATGAAGGGGAACCGAATCCGATGACCGAGTTCCGCGGCAGCCTATGGGCGCCTTGGCGTCTCGAATACGTGGCCAGCATCTGTGAGCGGAACGAGAAGGGATGCTTCCTGTGCGGTTACTGGTCCGAGCCCGGCAAGGACGCGGAGAACCACGTCCTCTGGCGGACGGAACGGTGCTACGTGGTGATGAACCTTTACCCGTACACCAACGGTCACGTGCTCATCTGTCCGGCCGCTCACAAGGGCGGCTTGGAGGAACTGGACGACGCCGAGATGCTGGAGATGATGCAGCTTACGCGCGACGTCACCACCATCCTTGGTCGCGCGGTCAACGCTCAGGGCACGAATGTGGGGATGAACTTCGGGCACTGCGCCGGCGCGGGGTTACCGGAGCACCTGCACATCCACGTCGTTCCCCGATGGGCTGGGGATACGAACTTCATGACGGTCTTGGGCGACGTGCGCGTCATCCCCCAGGCCTTGGACGCCGTTTACCATCGCATGCTCGAGGTCGCGGATGAGCTGAACCTGCCGAACGTGACCACGGGCGATCGGAAATGAGACCTTCCCGGTGTGAGCTCGCGCCGTACGCCGTGGACCCGCTTCTCAGCAGGGGCCGGGCGCATCTCGATCCTCTGGATGATCTCCGTCGAGACTTCGAGTTGGACCGGTACCGCGTCATACACTGTATGGCGTTCCACCGGCTGGCGTACAAGACGCAGGTGTTCGTCGCGCACGAGGGGGACCACTATCGCACGCGGCTGACGCATTCGCTGGAGGTGGCCGACCTTGCCGCCGACTTGGCGCTGGCCTTACGCGTGAATGTCCAGCTCGCCGAAGTGGTTGCGCTGGCTCACGATCTGGGCCACACGCCTTTCGGCCACGCGGGCGAATCGGCGCTAAACGAGCGGATGTCCGAGCACGGGGGTTTCGAGCACAATCGCCAATCGGTCCGAGTTGTGGAGTATCTGGAGCATCCCTACCCGGCGTTTCGCGGGTTGAATCTCATGACTGAGACGCTCGAGTGCATGGCCGCTCACGCGACGCAATACGATCACCCCGATGGGGCGGACCTGCAGGTTCCGGTGGAAGGACAGATCACCAACGTGGCCGATCGGCTGGCGTACGACGCGCACGACCTAGAAGATGCCCTCGGCGCCGGGCTGATCGATGGGAAGGACCTCTCGGGGCTTCGGCTGTGGTGGGAGGCTGCCGCGCCGATTCGCCGTGAGTTTGCCGCGAGCTCCGTCTTCGCCGTCCGGCGGCCGATCCTCGATGTCTTGATTCGGAACCTTCTGGCGGACGTGTCGGAGGAGTCGAACCGACGGATCCAGGAGTTGGCACCCGTTGACGCCGACGACGTGCGCGGCGCGGGGCGGATCCTTGTCAGGCCGTCCGACGACATGGAGGAACGTCTCCGCGAGCTGGAACGGTTTCTTTTCGAGAACGTCTACCGGCATCCGCGTGTCGTCGAGGTGGACGACCGGGCCAGGCGCCTCGTCCGCGAGACCTTCGACGCGTTCCTCTCGGATCCGACCCGGCTGCCGTCTCGCTTCGCCGATCGCATCGAGGAGCAGGGGCGTCACCGCGTGGTCTGCGACTACGTTGCGGGCATGACGGACCGATTCATCGAGACAGAGCACCGGCGTTTGTGCGGGTGAGTGGGGCCGACGGCGCCGCTAGGGCTCCGGCCATCGGCCGAACCAGTCGTGGATGGGTCGATCCGTCATCGAGGCGAGTCTGCCGCGCGCCTGATAGGCGTGGGCGAAGGACGTGTTGCTCACGACGACGGCGTGGAAGTCCATGCGCATCGCCTCGACGGTCGGGACGATCGGCGTACCTCGATAGCGGCGATTCTCGATCGAGCCGAACCCGTCGTCGGCGATGGCGATCAGTTCGATGCCCGCCTGCTCGGCGCCGTGCCTGAACGCGAAGACGTTCTTTCCCAGACTCGCCAGGATGATCCGTCTCACGCCGGCGTCGCGGAGATCGCGCATTCGATATTC
Organism: Phycisphaerae bacterium; assembly: GCA_016927755.1. GTDB lineage: Bacteria > Planctomycetota > Phycisphaerae > UBA1845 > JAFGLZ01 > JAFGLZ01. The sequence goes on along the minus strand of JAFGLZ010000108.1, from coordinate 52,368 downwards.
GATCTCCTGGACGCGGAAGAAACGCTCGAAAGCGCGAGGAGATAGGGGTTCCTCCCGGCCTGCGAGGCGCTCACAGGCCGCCCACCAGAGGCCCGCGGCCAAACCTCGTGCGAACGCGCCACCGTTACCGGACGAACTGCTGAGCCACGCATATCGCTGGATCCAGTCGGCGAGGTAGACGCGAAGCCATCGGCCCGTGAGGTATCGACAGGCCACCACGAGGTTGTTCCGCGTGTCATAGTAGGCGAGCGTCCCGCGATACCTTGCTTGTGGGGCTTTGAGATGCCGGACGTGCAAGTCGTCGAAGTCGCGGACCAGATATCCGGCGTTGGCCAGGCGAAACGCGAGGTCGTATTCCTCGGCCGCCATGAAGAACCGCTCGTCGTAGCTGCCGACCTTGCGGAGCGCCTCGGTTCGGAGTCCGACGCCGCAGCCGATGAACACACCGGGCAGGGCGCTGCACTCGATCTGTCCGGAGGGAAGGTGAGCGATGAATCCGGCGGCGGCCAGGCTGGGCGTCCGCTCGAAGTGATCGATCATTCGCGTGACGGAATCGCCCAGCGGCCACGAGTCGTCGTCGAGGAACACGGTGTATCGGAAGCGTGTCTCGGGCAGGGCCAGGGCCTTGGCGGAGGGCCCGCGATTCTCGGACAGGGCCAGGATGTCCACATCGGGGAAATGCTCACATATGGCGACGGCCGTGCCGTCGTCGGAGGCGTTGTTGACGACGATGGTCTGCATCTTCGACCGGTCCAGCCCGCAGTCGGCGAGCCTGCCGAGCGTTTCGAGGAGAACGTTGCGCCGGTTGTACGTTGCGATGACGAAGCTGACGCCGAATGGATCGCTCATGACACGCGTCGAAGCCTACCCCGGCGCGGGGCGCTCATCAAGGCCAGTGGGCGAGAAGTAGACAAGGCCCGGCTTATCTGGCAGTATCGAGCGCTTTGGGAGGGTCGTATGCGATCTGTGACGCTCTTTTCAGCAGGGGAGCTTCGTGTGGCGCGGGGCAGCGCCGGATGCGAATCCCCCTGGGGTGAAAACCATGGAACCGCCGATGGTCGTGTCGAGCCGGGTGGACTCCTATCGCTGCCCTGTGGACTATCGGGCCGGCATGATTTCCCGCGGCGGATCCATGCTGCGTTTGGGCAGACATGCCGATCAGGGAGAGCACCAGTCGTGCGGGCCGTGGCGATGGTGGCGATCCTAGCGGGTCCGCTGGCGGCGGACCAGAAGCCCACCTGGTCGAAGGGTTTGTCCGATCGGGAGCTGGCCATCCAGCGATGGTTCAGCCATCTGACGTTCATGGCCGACCGGTCGGCAAAGCCCTGGCCGGTGTGGTTTGACGACGGGCAGCAGCTTCAGGTGACGAGTCTGCGGTACCAGTTGGCGTTTGCCGGTTACGGGTGCGCGGCGATGGCGGCCAAGACACCCGCTTACCGCGAGCTGATCGCCAAGCAACTCCAGGACCTGTGCGAGCGGATGGTTGACGTGCGGATCTGGTACTACGTGACGACATACTGGAAGTACGGGAGCCAACCTCCCGATCCGTGCCTCTATGAGAACGTGATGTACACCGCTCACATGACGCAGCTCATGTGTCTGCATGAGCTACTGACGGGCGATCGCTGGTACTCGGAGGCGGGTTGGGACTTCGTCTGGCGCGACGGCAGGAAGGTTCACTACACCCTCGAGGAGGCGATCCGTCGGCTGCACGTCCAAAGCAAGGCGAGTCGTAGCGGGGGGATCTGCTGCGAGCCGGGATTGATCTTCGCCGACTGCAACAGTCACAGCTCGACCTCATTCATGCTGTTCGATCTGCTGCACGGCACGAAGTACGCGGACGTCAACGCGAAGTGGTTCGCGTGGATGTCGCAGTACTTCCGGAACCGGATGCCGTTGGCTCGCGAGTACCTGTACGTGGTGTACAAGGCCAAAGACGATCTCTTCCTTCCGGGGGGCGATCCCGGCGCGGACGGCTGGGCGCTGGGGTGGGGGTTCCCCTGGTATCCCGACACCAAGTTCGCCGCGGACGGGTGGCAGTATTTGCTTAAGCACGCCGAATGGGTTCGTCCGACGCCGGACCAGATGCACGTCAAGAACAATCCGGCCGTTCAGTGCTGCGGGGGGGGGAGCCTTGGCTCGGCCAACTCGTTCCTGCCGATCGTGGGCGTTCAGGTCGAGGGGGCGAGCAGCCCCGCGGCCCGCAAGATCCTGAACTGGCTGGAGGCGACGTACGGCAAGGCCGTCGACACGGACGGCGACGGGCACAACGAGAGCTACTGCTACGACACGTGCAAGGCCTACCGGATACCCGTGACAGGCAACATCGCCGCGGCGCTGGCGACGGATGGCGATTCGATGCGGCGGCTCTATCGAACGCCCCGCAAGGCGATCTTGGAGGCGCCGACGCTGGCTCACGTGGACTATCCCGACGTGTGGGTCAGGAGCGCCGAATACGTCGCGCCGGTTCTGCGATTCATCGTCTTGAAGGGCCGGCCGGGCCTTGAGGGCACAACGAAGCTGGTCTGTGAGAACGTTCGCGGGCACGCGACGGTCACGCGAGACGGCAAGGCCTACAAGCGCTTCAAGCACCACGGAACGAGGCTGACGATCGATACGAACCTGAGCGGTGAGCATGTATTCGAGGTGACCGTTCGCGGAGGCTGATCGATGCGGCGAATTGATCGACGAGAGTTCCTTCATACGACGGCCGGACTCCTTGCGCTAGGCACGAGCCGAACGGCGGCGCGGGGCGAGTCATCCGCCAGGGCGTCCAAGGCGCCGTTCAAGGTTCTGTACAGCAACGACACGACGAACATCATCACGTGCGTGAGTCCCTATCATAAGAAGGGCCAGGGCCTGACGACGGAGATGATCCAGGCGACGGTGGACGAGGCGGCGGGGGTCGACGTCCACATGCTGCAGCCCGGGTTGGGGTGGATTCCGTGGTGGAAGAGCAGGGTCTACCCGGCCGAGGAGCATTACCGCTGGTTCACCGAGCGGACGGGGCACAAGCCTGATGCGTTCGGGCGGTACATGCTCGACGGCGGCGACATCGTCAAGGTGTTCATCGATCGCTGTCGCAAGAAGGGGCAGGTGCCGTTCGTCTCGCTTCGGATGAACGACGGGCACCACCTCGAGAACGTGGACACGAAGGAACGAGCGTCCATTTCCTGCTCGAAGTTCTACGTCGAGCATCCCGAGTACCGGATCGGCGCGAACAAGCGAGACTGGAACCAGCACGTGCTCAACTGGGCGATTCCCGAGGTCCGCGAACACAAGTTCTCATTCATCAAGGAGATCTGCGAGAACTACGACATTGACGGTTTCGAGATGGACTTCATGCGGCACACGAGCTACTTCCAGCTCGACAAGACCCCAGTCGAGCAGCGCCGCGAGATCATCGCCGAGTTCACGCGTCGTGTTCGGGAGCTGCTCGATCGGACGTCGAGGCCCGGGAAGCGGCGCTGGCTGTGCGCCCGCGTCCCGTGCCTGCGAGCGATGCACGACGTGTTGGGGGTGGACCTGCCGATGATGGTCGAGGCGGGGCTCGACATGGCGAATCTGTCGGCGTATTACTTCACGATGCAGCAGACGGACCTGGCCGAGATCCGCAAGCGGATTCCCGGCGCGGCGGTCTACCTCGAGATGACGCACTGCACGACGACGGGCCCGAGCCGGGGCGGCTATGACAGCTTCGTCTTTCGTCGCACGACCGACGAGCAGTTTTACACGGCGGCGAACCTGGCGTATCACCGCGGCGCGGACGGGATGAGCCTGTTCAACTTCGTGTACTACCGCGAGCACGGCACGCCGGGGCGCGGGCCCTTCAACGAGCCGCCGTTCCGTGTGCTGAAGCGGCTCGGCCAGCCCGATTGGCTCGCCACACAGCCACAGTGGTACGTGCTGGCGAAGGTCTGGCACGACAAGCGAATGGGGATGCCGGCGCCGATACCGAAGACGTTCAAGAAGCGTCAAACTCACGCCTGGAAACTCGACATGGCCCCGACGGACGCCCAGAGGCAGGACGGGCTGATGCGGCTGATGACGCAGGAGGACTCGAGCGGGCGCGGGTGGAAGGTCGTTCTGAACGGCGCCGAGCTGAAGCCGACGGCGTTCACGGCCAAGCCGCTCGATCACCCATACGAAGGCGGACTCGGCCAACCGAATCAGTACGCATGCTTCGTTTGCCCGAGGGCGATCGTCAAGAACGGCCCAAACCAGTTGGCGATCACGATGACCGAAGGTAAGCCGGCGACGGTAACGTACATCGACTTGATTCTGAATGCGGGTGGATGAGGCAGCGCATTGCCCGAGGAGAAACACGGAGGCTGACGAACATGAGCCAACTAGCGGCCGGGATACTCGAGCAGGAAACGCCTGATTTCACGTCCGTCTTGCTGCTAATCGCGATGCTGGCATGTCTATGCGTCTCGACCACAAGGGCCGTGGACGCGCTCGAGGCGATCGACGTTCGGCAGGTCAAGGTCGGTGGCGAGATCGGACGCCGGATCGACGTGACGGTCAACAACAACCTCATGGTCCTGGACGCCGAGAAGGACTTCCTGCAGCCATTCCGCGAGCGGAGCAAGGGCGGGGGCTACATTGGCCTGGGTAAGCTGATCGACGCGATGGTTCGCCTGGCCGCATATACGGGCGACGAGAAGGTGCTCGCCCGGAAGCGGCACGTGGTCAGCGAGACGATCAAGACGCAGGGGCCCGATGGCTACATCGGCATCATGGCCGAGGGCAAGCGGGTCTGGCCGCTCTGGGACGTGCACGAAATGTCGTATCTCGTTTACGGCCTGACGATGGACCATCGCTTCTTCGGGGAGAAAGCGTCGCTCGATGCCGCGCGGAAGCTTGCCGACTACATCATGAAAGCGTGGTCGGCGGAGCCGAAGCGGATTCCGGGGGGCGGCGAGATCACGCTTCACATGGCAGTGACGGGATTCGAGCCGGCGCTGCTCGCGCTGCATCAGGAGACCGGCGACCCACGGTACCTTGACTTCGTGGTCAACTTTCGGAAGGTGCCCGAGTGGGACTACCCGATCGTCGTCGGACGGTGGGGCGACATCGGCGGGCACGTCTACACTTATCTGTGCCACTGCATCGCTCAGCTCCGGCTCAATCGGGTCCAGCCGCAGCCCAGGCTGCTCGGTCCGACCCGGAGGGCGTTTGACTTCATGACGCGCGGCGAGGGCTTGGCGGTTACGGGCACCTGCGGCGATCACGAGTGTTGGCACGACAGCCAGGCCGGAACGATGAACCTGGGGGAGACCTGCGCGACGGCCTACCTGATCCGCTGGCTTGACGAACTGCTCCGCATCGAGGCCAAACCGATCTACGGCGACCTGATGGAACGATCGATCCATAACGCGCTCTTCGCGGCGCAATCGCCCGACGGCCGGTACATCCGCTACTACTCGCCGTTCGAGGGGGCGCGGACGTACTTCAAGGGCGACACATACTGCTGCCCGTGCAACTATCGGCGGATCATCTCCGAGCTGCCAACGATGGTCTACTACCGCGCGGGCAAGGCCGCCGTCGTCAACTTGTACACGCCCTCGTCGGCAACGATCGATCTGGCCGACGGCGTCAAGCTGACGCTGAGGCAGGAGACGGACTACCCGAACTCGGGGGGCGTCGCCTTGCACGTCGATCCGTCGAAGCCGGCGGAGTTTCCCGTCCGGCTGCGGATTCCTCGGTGGTGTGCCAGAGCCGAGGTCACCGTCAACGGCTCGGGCATCGGCCAGGCCAAGGCGGGCAGCTTCTTCGAGGCCAAGCGAACGTGGCAGAAGGGCGACCGCGTCGAGCTGCGGATGGACATGCCGCTACGACTCGTCAAGGGTCGCGTCAACCAGGCCGGGCGGGTCGCGATCATGCGCGGGCCGGTCGTCTTCTGCCTGAGCCCAGCTCGGAATCCGCAGGCGGCCAAGATGGACCTTCGACTGATCACGCTGGATCCAACGTCCGTGAGCGGCCCGGAGAAGGACGAGAGCGTTCACCCAAACGGGCTTGCCTGCCAGATCAAGGCTTGGCCGCCGGGGAGCTGGTATCCCGGCGGCAAGCCGTCGCTGAACCTGACGCTGACGGAGTTCCCCGATCCGGAGGGACGGCTGGCCTATCTCTTCGTGCCGAATCCGAACGACAAGGCCTTCGTCGACGACGAGCTGATTGAACGCGATTGAGGCGAGCGAAGACAGGAGGCGTGGGAATGGCTTTTGGACGAATCCTTGGGGGCGTCTTGCTGGCGGCATGCTCGAGCGTCGGCGCTGCGGAAGACAAGGGCCTCGTCGGGCGGTGGGACTTCGCCGAGGGGCGCGACAACCACATCCACGATACGAGCGGCCGGGCCAATCATGGCCTGAGCAATGGGATCAACTGGGTCGAGCTCGAACAGGGCTACGGCCTGGAGTTCGACGGTCACTCCGCTCGCGTCAACTGTGGCAGCAGTCAAAGTCTGGACCTGCGAAACGCCGTTTCGCTCGAGGCATGGATCTTCCCCGCGGCGGCGCCCTTCGGCGAGCCGGGCATCGCCGGCAAGTCGTTCGAGAGCTACGGGATGACGTACTACCGGGACGGGTGGGTCTACTGGTACATCAACTCCGGTGGCAACAAGGTCAGCACCCCCGTCGAGCCGAAACGTTGGACGCACGTCGTGGGCACATTCGACGGCAAGCAGCTCAAGATCTACGTCGACGGGCGCCCGGCCGGAACGACTCCTAGCGAGTTCAAGACGGTCAAACCGGGGGGCGATTTCCTCATAGGCTGCATCGGCAAGGGCGGAAGTCGCACGCCGAGCTTCAAGGGCGTGATCGGATCCGTACGAGTCTACGATCGGGCGTTGAGGGACGAGGAGATCTCGGCCAAGTACAAGGCCGAAATCCGGCGTTACCCCGCCCCTCCGGCAAGGTACGATCGACTGGTGGCCACGGTCTTTCCCTACCTCGACCGAGGTGAGGTGTGCGTCGATCTGGACTACAGTTGCCTGGGACGGCTGAGCGAGGGCGTAAAGGGGCTCGTTGAGATCCGGCGAGCCGATGCGGCAGCGGCCGATCCGATTCAACGGCATCCGCTGCCGGCGCTACCCGAGACAGGGCTTCTGCTCGATGCCAGGATCGAGGTCGGCAAGCTCGCACCCGGCGAATACGAACTGCGATTCATCGTCGAGGCCGGAGCGAGCAAGCAAGCCGAGTGCAAGGTGCCGCTGAAGCATTCGGACCAGATCGCCATTCCATCGCCCGTCGAGAAGCGCGTCGAGGCGCTCGCCCCTCGAGGCAAACCGGCGAGCTATGCGATCGAGATCGGCAAGGGCGGAGGGTTCACGATCGTCCTTGAGGAAGATCGCTACCCCGTGGAGTCCACGTATTCTTACCCGAACGGGGGAATCAATACGCTGTGGGCTTGCCGGAAGCCGGGGCCAGAGGCCGAGCGACCGGAGCCCGAGTGGAAGGTGACCACGAAGAAGGTTGATGAAAGCACGCACAGCGTCCAGGCCGTCGGAAGGCATTACGCCGTCGACCGACGAATCGAGCTGGGGCCCGGGCGTGTCCTGGTGAGGGACACGATCACGAACAAGAGCGGCGCCGAGCTGGGCATTCTGCTGAGCAATCACATCCGCGCCAACGAGATCCAAGGCCTGAAGGTGACCCGGTATCCAAACCCGTCCGTGTTCCTGAGCAAGCCGGGTCAAGGGGTCGGCATCGTGGCGCTCGACGACGTCTACCTTGAACAGCACGCCACATTTGCCGAAGGGGGCCGGGCGGGAATCCGCTCGGGCCGCTTCGGTCTGGACAAGGGCAAGTCGTACACGCTCGAATGGTCGATCTATCTGAACGAGACGGGAGACTATTACGATTTCGTCAACGCCTTCCGCAAGGACGCGGGCTACGCGCCGCGCGTGGAAGGAGGGTTCGCCTTCACCGATCGGCGCGAGTCCCCTTCCGGGGAGTACGTCAAGACGCGGGCGCTCAAGTACGCCAGCATCGGCTGTCTGGGGCATCCGCCGGACGATCCCGGGTTGTCGCTGGAGGGCGTGGAATTCATCGAGTATCCGAAGGAGTGCGCGCTGCTCAAGGGGACGTTCGCCGAGACGTTCCGCCGTTTTCCGGACATGAAGGTGATGTTCCACATCGCGCACAGCCTCTATACGACCAACAAGCCGGTGGAGCGGTTCGGCGACTCCCGGGTGCTCAACAGCGCCGGCAAGCAGACCGATTACGGCAGCCAGAACGTCTCCTACTACCTGAAGTACTTCAGCAAGCAGCGGGTCGAGGAGGGGTATCGCTGGTACATCTTCTACCCGACGATGGACAACAGCTTCGGCAAGGTGATGCTCGAGGGCATCGACGTCATGCTGAACAAGATCGGCGCGAACAGCATGTTCGCCGACGGCTTCTCGCACGGATACGGCGGGCGATTCACCTACGACCGGTGGGACGGCCACACGGTCGAGATCGACCCGAAGACGAAGACGATCAAGCGGAAATACGCCTCCGTCAATCTGCTGGCCCAGGACGTACTTGTGGAGACGGTCCGCCGGGTGCGCGCCAAGGGCGGCGTGGTCATCGCCAACAGCTACCCGGGTACTCGGACGCTCCACAGGGAACCGGGGCTGCTCTACTGCCTGGAAACGGCCGGAGGCGGCAAGGTCTGCGCCCACTTGCACCTGGCCCCGAGCGTGATCGCCCTGGGTAATCCGGCCAACTGCAAGAGCGCCCGCGACGTCTACGACGACATCCGCGACAAGATCGAGTGGGGCGGACTGTACTTCTACTACGGCGAGAAAGAGGTGCCGCCGGAGACGATCGTCACGCGGATGTATCCGATCACCGTGGAGGAGATTCATCGCGGCATCATCAGGGGTCCCGAACGGATTATCACGCTGCGCTCCGGCGTCTACGGGTGGCGGGACGATCGGTCACTCCACATGGTGTATCGTTACGATGGCAGGGGCGTGGCCGTTCCGCATGGGTTCGTCACGACCATCGATGGCAAGGGCGCGAGGACGAAGGTCGATCTGGAAAGGAACGAATCGGCCATCGTGGTGAAGCTCCCAATCGCCGCCAAGACGGCAGGCCCGATTAACATCCTGGCTCGCGGCTATGACTCAGAGGGCGTCGAGTTGATTCTAAACGGGCAAGGGCCCGTCGCCTTGCAGCTTCGCGACGGCGAGTTCCGCATCCGTCCAGGGGCGAGCTATCAAGTCGCCGTCGGAGCCGACCGGAAGCGAGTGGCCGCGGGAGGGACCTTGAGGATTGAGCTCGATCTTGACGGGCAGACTCGCGTGAGTGTGAGCAAGCCTTGATGCCCCACAGCTCACTTCGCGGCGAGGTACTTGTCCAAGAACCGATTGATGAACCACTGGCAGCGGATGTTGACCAGCCTGGCCAGGTCCATCGTGTGCGGGTAGCCCTCGACGCGATCGTAGACGCAGGGGACGCCCAGCTCCTTCAATTGCTTGGCCAGCATGTCCGCTTGCTCGACGGGCACGAGTTCGTCGATAGTCCCTTGAAGGATCAGCGTGGGTGGATCGTTCTTGTCCAGATGCGTAATCGGCGAGGCCATCTTGTACTGCTCGGGGACCTTGTCGTAGGTCTTGCCGCCGAAGAAGCCCAGCACTGTCGGATGATTTCGGGCATAGGGCACCGTCAGGTCGACCGGGCCGTACAGGTCCACGACGGCCTGCACGGCGCTGCTACACTTGGCGTGTCCACCGTTTCCCTCCAGCTCGGGCACGCCGGCCGAGTAGCCCAGCATCATCGCCAGGTGTCCGCCCGCCGAGCCGCCGATCGCGGCGATTCGTTTGGGATCGATGTGATACTTCTTGGCGCTCGCGCGCATCCAGCGGACCGCGCACTTGGCGTCCTGAATGCACGCGGGAAACGTCGCCTCCTTGATCAGCCGGTACGAGATCGAGGCCACGACGTAGCCGCGCTTGGCGTAGCGAACGGCGTAGTAGCGGTAGTCCTTCTTGCTGCCTTTGGACCAGCCGCCGCCGTGGATGAAGATCAACCCCGGCACCGGCTTCGTGAGACCCTTGGGTAGATAGAGATCCAGCAGCAATGGCCGATCGCCCACTCGCCCGTATTCGACGTTCTCGATGAGCTCGACGCCGTCGGGAATGGGGGGCTCGTGCTGGAAGTCGATCAACTGTATCCATCCCGTGGCGATGGCCAGCTTGACCTGGTCAAGGGACTTGAACCCTCTGCCGACGGACGGCGGCGCGTCGCGAGCCAACAGGGCGGCCTCGTCTGGACCGGCTGGCCGGGAGGTCGTTGATTGGGTTGATGAAGGCTTCGTTTGGCCGAGCAGCGTGTGAACGGGCAGGCAGGCTAGTAAGGCAAGCAGCGGAATGGATCGTCTCATCGGTCTGTCGTACCTCCTAATCGCACGGAACGCTTCTATCGGATTCCCAGCATCTGGAAGCCCGCTCGCATGTACCCGAGGGCAAACGCCATCCCCGTCTCCCACGGCGCGTCGGTGCTCACCAGCGGGGTGTGGTCGGGAATCAGGACGCCGTCAAAGCCGCTCTCATGGTAGGCCCGCAGCGCCTCTATCATATCGACATATCCCTGATCGATGAAGACCTCGTCGAAACGCGGCACGGTGGCGCTCACGTTGCGGAAGTGGACGTAGGCGATCTTGCCTTGCGAAGCGAAGCGGCGGATCGTGCCGGGCACGTCGACGCCGGCCATTTCCGAGACCGTGCCCTGGCAGAACTCGAGCTGGCTGCGGTCGCTCGGCACCAGATCGACCAGACGCTGCAGCGCGTCCGGGCTGGTCAGGAGCCGACCGATGCCGCGGAGCTGAGGGACAGGCGGATCGTCCTGGTGGGCGGCCAGCGTGACACCGACCTCCTCGGCCACGGGAACGAGGTGGCGGAGGAACCATCCAAGTCGCTGCCACATCATCTCGACGTCGGCCGGAGGGATCGTGCCCTGGTTCAATCGGCACGGCAGTCGCCCGCCCCCCCAGAGATCCTCGTAGCTCGGCGGCTCGTCGGTCGGGACCTTGTCGACGTCGAAGCTCCGCACGCCCGCGCCGCCCCGCCCCGGGCCGCGATCGCGCGCGTCGCGCCAGTGACCCCAGACGCCTACGATGCTGAAGTAGTAGCCCAGGCACGGGATACCGACTTGGCTCATGTTCCTCACGGTTTGTTGGACGTTGGCCATCTGCTCGTCGCGGCCGTCTTCGCCGAGGAGGATGCGGTCCCAATGCGCGGGGTGCAGGTTCTCGACCGCGGCGAGCCGCAGGTCGTGCCGTTCGACGTCGGCCTTGAGTCGGGCGAGGTCTTCAACGTGCCAGATGCCGTCGCCGGGCGGCAGAGGCAGATGCGCGACGATGCTGTCACAGCCGAACTGCCGGGCCATGGCCAGGTGCTTGTCGTCCCAGATGTGCGGGTAGAGACCGAGTCCGAGTTTCATGCTACGTGCTCCGAGCTCACGTGCCGATGGCGGCTTCCAGGTTGAGTAGTCCTTGGGGAAGGTGTCGCGAATGGTATCTGATGGGGATCATCCTAGCCCTCAGCTCACGCGACATCAGCGTAGCTCATCAGGGATAGCTTGAGAAGGCCGACGACAGGCTGCCGCACCCGGCCTCTGGCTCGTGAACCCGCCAATGGAGCATTGAAAACCGGCGGCGTAGGGATTATTGACAGCATCGCACCCCGACGCAGGTGGTTCGAATCCCGATTGTCCGGTGGAGGAAGGCCCATGCCCGCGTGGCTCGACGACGCCATATTCCTGTTGGCGGCGATTCCGGTGGTCCTCATTGTGGTCGGCTATGCGATGGTCGTGAAGATGGGGCGTTCGACATCGCGGATGGAGCGGCTGAAGGATCCCGGAAAGACGAGGGAGTTCTCTCAGGCGTGGGCGGAGGCCGAGGGTTATGATGAGTGGACCCGGGGGCAGGGGCTGGAGCGGATCGGCTTCTTCCGGGCGATCGTGACGACGCCCGGCTTCGTTGCCGCGTGGGGACTACCCGGCACGGGTCGGTTCTTCTGCATGTACTGCCAGCAAGGGCGGTACGTCACCGAGTTCATGAGCACGTTTTCGAACGGGCTCGACCTGACGACGACGAACAACCGCGAGTCGTTTACCATGCCGCGTCCACCGGGGTCGTATCTGCAAAGCTTCTCGGTGGACTCGATCGACGAACTGTGGGAGCGTCATCTCGACACTGAGGCGTACGTCATGGATGAAGCACGGGTTCGGCTTGTCCCCCTCAAGGGGAGTTTCGAATCGTTCTTCCTTGGAGAGGTTCGCAGGCAAGCCGCGTACGTCCGAACGATCCCGCTCTGGCCGGTGAAGATGTGGTACTGGTACTTCCGGCGAGGGCGACGGCATGGGACCACGCTGCAAGAGCAGCATATGTCGGGCCTGATCGACATACCTCCACGGACCGAACCGGCGAGATAGGCAGCCTCCACATGGCCCTGGAACGGTGGGGCCTCTGTTGCATGCCTTGACCACGCCATTGCGTTTGTGGCTCCTGCTGAATCCTTCGGACGGGCTCTGCGCCCGTACACGATGACTGCCGTGAAGCATCGCACGGGCCAATCTAGCCGTACCCCCCGAGCCATGGCCAGACGAAGACGAACAGAGAGAGATGTAGGCCCGTGTTGTAGGCTAGCCAGGCCTTCGGGCCAGTCCTCCTTCGCATGAGCGTAACCAGCGCGAACGCCGCGGCCAGGAACCCCAAGATGTTCACGCAGCCGTACGACCAGACGTAGGTCGCGCCTTGGACTCGAAGGGCGGCCTCGATCCCTCCGAAGCCGGTGCCTCGTGACGACCGCACGATGGGTACGGTCCAGTACACCAGGGAGAGCCCGAACAGCAAGCCGGTGTACAAGAGAGACACCAAGCCGGCGCGAAGTCCGGAGCGATGCCTCCCCTCACGGGCCCCGACATAGAGGTAGGCGTTGGCCAGAAGGAAGACGATCAGATGCATTGCGCCCGCGACAAGGACAAGAACACCTGCGTGTCCTCCGCTGATCCCATAGGCCAGGCCGATGACGAGGGGCGGGGGGCCAAGCGCTCCGAACAGGATCGCCCTCAGCACCGCAACGCCGGTCACAAGGAGGGCGCACGCCCCGTACCAAAAGGCGAAGGGCATCTTCCGGTCATTTCCGGAGGCGTACGTCAGCGTCACGGGCTCCTCTTTCATGACCGATCGCTCCGTTGCCGGCGATCTCGCCGCTGCTCCCCGAAGATGGGGGTCCCGGTGAATGCGCGAGTCTTGCCCGATTCCTTGTCCCACCTCGGTTCTAGGTCCGCGGCGCAACGGCCCATGCCTACTGTTTACCTTGCCGCCACAAACTCCACACGGCCTTCCGGCGAGAGTCGCCGCTGTCCGCGTAGGACGCCAGCACCTTGTCCAGACCATCGCACAGCTTGACGGCCGTGTCGACGTAGGACTTGTCGGCGGCACGCTGGCGGTCGCCGGGCAGCGGCGTGATCTTCCGCTGGCGACACAGCTTCCATCGAGCCTGGAGCGCGTCGACGTAGTCCGTGGCCAGACGGGCGTGGGCGGCCTCGTAGCTGCAGCCCAAGTCAGCCGCGGCCATCTTCTCCTGGAAATCGCGGAACCGCAGGGAGGTGGTCCTCAGATGCGCGATGGAACCGGAGCCCTTGGTCGAATCGGCGGGTGCGGAGGCGACCTGCTTGCCGTTGAGGTAGAGCCTGAGCTGCCCCTTCGGTTCGACGGTGGCGGCAACGTGCGACCACTGACCGACGGGCAGATTGGCGGCGTAAGCGACTACGCCGATCGGTGTGATCAGCCGAAGCGAGTTGCCCGGGTGCGTGTCGAGCATGTAGTTGTCCGAGGTGCCGGCCGTGCACTTGTCGATGACGCGTCCGCCTCCATCCGGCAGCTTGCCGGGGCGAATCCAGGCATCGAGCGTGTACGCGCCGTCGGGCAGGAGCTTTGGGTCGTGAGGGATTTCGACGAAGCCCTGACCGGTCAGGCGCACTGCCTTTCCTTGCCTCTGGCCGGGGAGGCCGGCGTCGACGAGTTCGGCGGTGCCGACAATGCGCGCCGAGAGTCCTGCCGTCTGGAAATCCGGCCGGATCCACTCACCGACGAGGGCAGGGTCCTTGTCCAACCCCGGCGCGGCGTTCCGTGCAGACGCCGCGAGCTCCGCGGGTGTGAGAGCCCTGGCGAGGATCCTTGCCTGCGCGATCTCACCCAGGAACCGGTTCGCGCCATTGCTGTCGGCCCCGATCCGTAGCGGCAGCGGTTTGGGGCCAAGTGACTGAGCCAGCCAGTCCGATTGCCAGAAGGCCTCGTCGGCGGCGGGGCGAGATCCGCTCGGCTTGGCGATCCCATCGCGGGCAAGGTCGTCAAGCTTCGAGGCGCCCAGGGCGATACGGATCCGTGCGTTGTCTGGCGTTTCCTCGTAGGGCAGGAAGACAGACTTCGCGTCGAACCGCTTCCAGGGCGCGCCGTTCACGCGCACCTCGGTGACCGGTCCCTGGCCGATCGTCGAGAGCAGCAGCCGCTTCGAGCCGAACCGTATGGGGAATCGCTGGTGGAGCTCGCTGACTCCCGGCGGAATGTGCGGCAGGATCGTCAGACCGTCGGCGCGATAGAGATACTCGAACAGCCCTCGGATCAGGGCGGCCGGGGCGCCGAGCGTGTCGTAGCAGAGGTTGATCGGCTGGTTGGGCTGGTACACGGCCGCGCCGAAGTCGACCAGGGGGTTGTCCATCCTGAAGTCTCGAGCGAAGGCGAGGATTCGTTTCATCGATCGCCGCGCGTCCTCGAACTTGCCCAGGCGGGAATAGCCCATCATCATTCGCGCTTCGCACGTGGTCCAATGTCCGCCGTTGACCCAGTGGCCAGACTTCCAGATGCCGGTTTGCGGGTGGTACATGTCATCGAGGGCCGGATCGTTCGTGATGATCAGGTCATGGCGTCGCAGCCCGGGGATCGCGGCGATCTTGGCGTAGATCCTCTCGGCCTGTGCGTCGTCGACGACGCGGAAGCAGATCGCGTCATGGTTGCAGACCGCCTCGAAGTAGCCGTGCTTCTCCGCGCCGTATACGCCATGCCGCGTGCCGTCCGGGTCGAGGTACTTGAGGAAGTAGCCCTCGTCGGTCGTCAGCTTCGGAAGCCCCTGGCAGGCCAGGTCGCGGCGTTCGGCATAGCGAGAGGCCGCCTCGGTCCTACCGGCGAGCTTCTCCAACTCGATAAGTCGGTCGAGCGCGGCGATCGTCGTGATCGACAGCCCGGCCAGATAGGCCTTGTCGTACTTGCCGTCGGGCCGCTTCCAGCCCGCGTAGCTTGGCGCCAGGAGGTTACCGGCCGGTCCGGTCAGGAAGAGGTTGTTGTTCGGGTCCCGCCGCGACTCGATGAAGTCGGCGCATCGCTCGAGCTTGGGCAGATAGTGGGCGATCGCTTTGGCGTCTCGGCTGATCAGCAACAGCTCGGCCTGCATGAGGAGTCCGGCGGCGGTGAACTCCATGCCCCAATCATGGATGTCCGTTCGCCCGTCTCCCTGTTTGTAGATGATCCAGTCTGGGCTGGCCGCGTCGCAGAGGCTGCCGTCCGGCGCGACCCAGTCCTTGGCCCCGACGTGTTTTCCGTCGCCCATCTGATCGAACCATAGATCGTGGGAGTTCTGGAGGAACGTGGTGTAGGGTTCCACGTAGAAGGGCAGTGCGCAGTACGTGGGTCCGTAGCTGTTCTGGATCCACCACGCGCCCCAGGTCGGCCCCTCGACGAGGCCGTTCCATGCGGGGGTGTAGAGCATCGGCAGGTTCTGGAACTCGGGGTCCGGCTCGAACATCCGCCGCGCCACGTCGAGCAACCGCAGGTATTCGACGTCGCCTCTGCCGCGGTAGTACGTGCCCTCGAACCGATCCGAGGTCTCGGCCCCCTGCCCTGCCCCACAACTTGCCGCCAATAGGACGCTCGGTAGAATCATTGATCGTCTTTCGAACATGGATGGCTCCTGAACGGCTGTGCCGGACATCTTGCCGGTACGGTTGCGGGCGGCCCGGCATGATCAGGAGTATCCACCATCCTCGGGCGGTCGTAAAGCCGGCGCTTGACGGCAACCGGACGGCGCCGAGGGCACGCTGAGGCGGCTCGATGGTGGAGATCGAGTATCGCATGAGCAACGACCAGGAGGTTGAATCGCATCTCGTCGCGCGCCGCTCTCCGCGGTTCGCTCAACGATTCGGCGCGACCACGCTGTGGTTGGGCTGGGCGGTCTGCATGATCGCGTTGCTGCTGATCATCTTTGTCGAGGTGGAGTCCGTGCTAGTGACCGGTCCGATCCTGATGACTCTCGGAATCACGGCCGCCGTGCAGGGGGGCATTCTCCGATACTGGCCGATGGTATTGCTTGGTCTGGCTAATGTGGGCGTCTGCCTGCTGTTCTTCGGCCTGGTCGTCTCCTTGGGATGGAGCCCCAGGGAGTCGGAAGCCCCTTTCACCATCATGGGGACGCTGTTTACGGTCGCCTCGCTGCCCTTCGTCATGTGGGTCGCGCGCCACGTTCCGCGGAGGTCTGACCCCTGGCGATGCGCCGAGTGCGGCTACTTGCTCTTTGGGCTGAATGAACCGCGCTGCCCCGAGTGCGGAAGACCTTTCGATCCGGGCCTTCTGACGTCCAGCGTTCGTGGCGGCCGTGACGTTGATGTGTGCCGATGGCATCGAACCGACGTTCCCTGACACAGCCGCACGAGAAGGCTCAACCGGCGGAGTGGCCCAAGGCACAGGCGTTTCACATACGCCACGTGGTTCAGCATCTGAGCGATGGCAAGCCGCTGCGAGGTCTCTCTCCCCGACAGGGCGTGCATCGCGGAGTCGTGTTCCTATGGATCCACTGACGCTTGCGGTCTTCGGCTTCGTCTATCTGGGGATGGTCCTGGGGCGCATCCCGGGGCTGGCCGTCGACCGAACGGGCATCGCCCTGCTCGGGGCGATCGTCTTGCTGGCGACGAACCGGATCAGCATGGCCGAGGCGTCGTCCGCCGTGGACCTGCCGACGATCGGATTGCTCCTGGGGCTGATGGTCGTCTCGGCCCAGTTTCGACTGGGCGGGTTGTACACGGCGATCACGCGCCGCATCGCCTCCGTTCCGGTCGGCCCGGGAACGCTTCTGGGGATCGTCATCGCCGTGGCGGGAGTGCTCTCGGCGCTGCTGGCCAATGACATCGTCTGTCTGGCGGTGGCCCCGCTTCTGATCGAAGGATGCTGCCGACGACGACTGAATCCCGTGCCGTTTCTGCTCGGACTGGCGTGCGCCTCGAACATCGGGTCGGCCGCGACGCTGATCGGTAATCCGCAGAACATGCTGATCGGGCAGAAGCTGCAGTTGTCGTTCGCCGGATATCTGATCGACGGCGGGGCCCCGGCCGGCGTCGGACTGTTCCTGCTATGGGTCATCCTGCGTTGGCTCACGCGGGGCCGGTGGCACGCGGACGTTGAGGTCGGCGCCGTGCACGCGCCGCCGTTCGATGCGTGGCAATCGATCAAGGGCGTCATCGTTCTGGTCGGGCTCGTCGCGGGCTTCCTCCACGGCGGAATCCCGCGCGAGATCCTGGCCCTGACAGCGGCGGGAGTGGTGCTGACCAGCAGGCGGATGCACTCTCGCCAGATGCTGAGTCTCGTCGACTGGCAGCTCCTGGTGCTCTTCATCTCGCTGTTCATCGTGAATCACGCGCTGCAGACGACGTCGGCGTTCTCCTTGACGATCAAGGCGCTTGCGGACGCTCGCATCGACGCGACACGGCCCGGATGGCTCTTCGTCATTACGGCGGTGTTGTCCAACATCGTCTCGAACGTCCCGGCGGTGATACTGCTCCTTCCAGCCGCGACGCACCCGCTTTCCGGGCCGGTCCTGGCGCTGTCCAGCACGCTCGCCGGAAACCTGTTCATTCCGGGAAGCATCGCCAACATCATCGTGATCGATCAGGCGGCGCGTTACGGCATTCACATCACGTGGCGCCAGCACGCTCGAGTCGGCGTGCCCGTGACGCTGGTGACGCTCGGAGTTGCCGCCGCGTGGTTGTGGCTGGTGGCCTGACGGTTCATCCGGGTGCGGAAGGCTACTCCGTCCAGAAGGCGTAGAGGCTCGCGTCCTTCAGGCCAATCTTGAGCCGAACGACCTTGCCGACGAGGTCCTTGACGTCCTGCTTGGCCCGCCACGTGACAGGCAGTCGGACGGCGTTCCCTTTGACCGCCACGGCCTCGGCTTGCGAGTAACCGGGTATGGGCTTGCCCTGCTCATCGAGGATCTCGACGAAGGCCTGCCCCTTCGGCGCATCGAGATTCAGGAAGAGCTTCGCCCCGGCCAGCTTGATCGGCTTGGTCAAGACGCTGCCGCCTTTCTCGTCGGAGTCGAGCGAGATGAAGCCGTCGCGGCGTAAGACGGCCAGGCACACCGCGCCCCAGCCGTCCTCGAAGTCTGCTCGTTCTTCGGGCGAGAGCGTCTCGATGTCACGCTTGCGTCCGTCCGTGTACTTCTCGTAGATGTAGCCCCGCCACTTCAATCCGCCGTAGTAGAACCATAGCTCGTCATCTCGTTCAACGGGCTGGTTTGACGGGACGAGCTGCATTCGGTCGTAGACGCCGACCAACCCTTTGTCGACGCGTGAGGCGCTGATGAAGGCCTGACGGTCGCCCAGCCGCTTGAAATGCACGAGGTCTCGCGTCATCACCAATTGGATGATGTCGAAGCCGTCGGTGTTGTTCCGCTCGGGCAAGGCCTGCCCCGTCGGGTAGTACATCATGGGCAGCCCGATATAGAGCCCCTCGTAGGGGAACAGCGCGATGTTGTAGCACTCCGCCCGCCACGTCGGGATGATCCGCTTTCCCTCCGGGGGGCGCCATCCGGCGTCCGGATCGGGATCGACGAAGAGCGGCTTGGCCAATCCGGGGTCGGCGAGTCGCCGGCGGATGAACTCCTTGGCGAGCGGCTGGTCCTCGTCGTCGGCGCCGAAGAGGAAGCGGTTTGGCGTCCAGCGCTCGAAGTCCGTGCTGACGGAGATGCTGAAGGCCCGGCCGTGCTTGTTGCCCGTCTTGACCATGGCCAGGAATCGCTTGTTCGCGCGGTCCTGGACGAGCTGTGACTCGTCGCTTGACGGGATCGTGGCGTTGCTGAGGCGCTTCCAGTGGATGCAGTCGGGGCTGACGACCGGTTGACGGCCCTGGGCGCCGAGGAGCCCCTTGTACCGCCTTGCCGGGTCGGGCTCATCCGGGTCATAAATGACGTTCTCGAAGGCGTTGAGAGGCCAGCGGAGCTTCGGATCGATCACGATGCGATTGTTCTGCTTCGAGCCGCGAATCTCCATCTGGCCGAGGTGCGGTTTATCCCAGTGGATGCCGTCCTTGGAGATCGCCAGGGACGGGCCGATCGTGGCGTGATCTTCCATCGTGTAGCCGATGTAAATGAGCTTGTAGACCTTCTCGTCGGGCACCCACATCGGGGCCGAGCGGATCTGGACGAGCGAGCCGTCCGAGGGGATGTCGGGCCGGAGCACCGCGCCGCGCTTGGTCGGCCGGTGCATTGTGCGAGCGAGACCCGTCGTTTCCTGAACGACGTAGTCATCGAGGAAGAGTTGCTTGCGTCCAGGCTTGAGCTCGATCGGTTCCGCCGCGATCGCGGTCAGCGCGGGCATCGACGCACAGGCGATTGCCAACAGCAGTCTTGGGGGTCTGCGTTTCATCGGCATCACAAGGTCTCTCCCTTCGAATCGGCGTCGTCTTCACCTGCCCATTCTGGTCTTTCCACGGCGAAAACGCCTGGCGGGCATACTGGCATGACGGCGCGATTTGCTGATGGCGGTTTCATGGCGATCCAGGTAACGTGTTTGCTCCGGGCGCGGATGCTATGGCGTCTGGCGATGCGTGTCCAGCGGCGGCCGGAACTCGCGGCAAGCCATGGCCCGAGTTCGGTCGCTAGCGTGCGCGGTCACGGCAACAAAGAACCGGCGATTCTGCCGCAGGATGGGCGGCTGCGTGCGTCGTAGGCCAGCTTCGTGATATCGTCAGATCGCTGGGAAGGTTGCTTCCACATGAGCCAATTCGATCTATCCAGCTTGGACTGGATGCTTCTCGGCTGGCGACCCTATCAATGGGTCCTCGGCAAGTCGATGGAGACGGGGGGCGATCTGCGCGCCGAACTCGGCCCGATTCCGGCGAGGGTACCGGGTTCGGTTCAGCAGGCGCTGCTCGATGCGGGAGTGATCGCGGACTGGCACGTCGGAGTCAATTCGCGGGCGTGCGAGTGGATTGAGCACCGGCAGTGGGACTTCAGCGCGGTCCTGCCGGCCGGGACAGTGCCGACGGGGGAGCGCGTTGTCCTGTGCGCACGGGGACTAGACTATTCCGGATGGGTCCTCGTGGACGCCAAGAAGGTCGCTCGGTTCGAGGGCGCCCTCATCCCACATCGGTTCGACCTGACGAGGGAGCTCACGGACGCCAAGGAGCATCTGCTGAGCATCGTCTTCGATGAACCCCCGCGCGAGCAGGGGCAGCTCGGCTACACGTCGCGATCCCGATACTTCAAGCCTCGGTATCCGTACAGTTGGGATTGGTGCCCCCGCGTCGTGCCGGTCGGCGTTTGGGATTCGCTTTCTCTCGAGTGGGGTGCGTCGGTTTGCGTGGAGCTTGCCTCTCTCCGGACGACGCTTGCCGAGGGCAACCGCACGGGGCGCGTCAGGCTGATGCTCGAGGTCGACGCGCTGCCTGCGGAGCGGGGGGCCATCGGCACGTTCACGGCGGTGGTCAAGGACGGGGCGCGAGAGATCGGGCGCGGCTCGACCGCCGGTCGGGCCGGGCGATTCGGGTTGGTGCTGGACGGGCTTTCCGTCGATCCCTGGTGGCCGAACGGTCACGGCCAGGCGAAGACGTACACGCTGGAGGTCGAGGGGCGAGTCGGCGACGGCACGTGGCGCCAAACGAGGACGATCGGCTTCAAGCGAATCGAATGGCGTCCGTGCGATGGGGCGCCGGCGGACGCCGAGCCGTGGATCTGTGTGGTCAACGGCAAGCCGATCTTCCTGCAGGGCGTCAACTGGGTGCCGCCGCGCGTGTGCTATCACGACTCGACGGAGGCAGAGTACAGGCGTCTGATCGAGCTGTATCGCGAAATGGGCTGCACGCTGCTGCGGGTCTGGGGCGGCGGCATCCTGGAAAAGGATGTGTTCTACCGCCTGTGCGACGAGGCGGGTCTGATGGTGTGGCAGGAGTTTCCACTCTCGAGCTCGGGCGTGGACAACTGGCCGCCCGAGGACCTGGAGGTGATCGAGCGGCTGGCGTCGATCTGCTCGTCCCACATCCACCGGCGCGGGCATCACGTCTCGCTGCTCCTTTGGTGCGGGGGGAACGAGTTGCTGGGCGGTGGGCCGGAGGGGTTCGGGCAAGACGGCGTGCCCGTCGGCTACGATCATCCCTGCGTCGCCGCGATGCGCAACCTGGTCGAGCGGGAGGATCCGGCTCGACGGTTCCTGCCGACATCGGCCAGCGGTCCGTGGGAATGGGGCTCGGCGGACAAGTTCGGCACGGGTCTGCTCCATGATGTCCACGGTCCGTGGGGCTTCGGCCAGGGGGCCAACAACATGGACGAGTGGCGGGAGTACTGGGCCAAGGACGATGCGCTGTTCCGGTCGGAGACGGGCATGCCCGGCGCTCATAGCCTCGAAATGATGAAACGCTACGCCGGCGACGCCGAGCTCTGGCCGCCGACGGGCGAGTACTGGCTGCACACGGCCTCATGGTGGCGGCAGTGGGATCGGCTCAAGGATCGCTCGGCGGGTCTGTCATCGGAAGAGGCGCTCGCCGAATACGTGAGGGTGACCCAGGCCGAGCAGGCCGAGGCCTACGAGGTCGCCGCCTCGGCGTGTAAGGCGCGGTTCCCGCGTTGCGGCGGGTTCCTCATCTGGATGGGGCACGACTGCTTCCCGTGTCCGGCGAACAACTCGGTGATCGACTTCGAGCGACAACCCAAACCGGCCTATTTCGCACTGAAGAAGGTGTTCACGTCGCAACCGTGACGACAGCACCGCGGGAGCAAGACCCGACGGAGGTCAGTATGACGCCGCGTTGGTTAGAGGGCAAGGTCGCACTGGTCACCGGATCGAGTCGGGGATTGGGATCGGGCATCGTCAAGGTGCTGGCCGAGTATGGCGCGACGGTGATCGTGCACCATCGCGACAGCCTTGGCCGGGCGCGGGGCGTTGTTCAAGACATCGAGTCGGCCGGCGGAAGCGCGACCATCGTCCAGGCAGATCTGACGATCGACGATGACGTGCGGCGAATGTTCGAGGCGATCCGCCGGGACGTCGGGCCGGTCGACATCCTCGTCAACAACGCAGGGACATCGCAGTCGAAGGACATTTTCGAAATCACGCGGGAGGACTGGGATCGGCTGCTGTCGACGAATCTGTCCAGCACGTTCCTCTGCTGCAAGGCGGTCGCCGAGGACATGAAGGCGCGGCGGTGGGGGCGGATTATCATGATCAGTTCGGTCGTCGCGCGGCAAGGGGCCCTCTACGGCCACGTCCACTACGCCGCGTCCAAGTCGGGCATGATCGGCCTGGCCAAGACACTCGCCCGGACTATGGCGCCGTATCAGGTAACGGTAAACACGTTGGGCGTCGGGATGGTCGAGACCGAACTGCTCCATCAGACGCTCTCTGACGAGCAGGTCGCCTCGGCCCGGGGACGGATCCCGCTGGGGCGGCTCTTGCAGTCAAGCGAAGTCGGCCACCTCTGCGCGTTCCTCTCCAGTGAGCACGCGAGCTTCATCACCGGCGCGATGATCGACATCAACGGTGGGATGGTCATGGACGGGTAGGTGGCTGCACTTGGCGTGCCGCGACATGAGGAGGGGTAGATGGTTTCGACCGTTTCTTGACTCGCCGCCGTGCATCCACGAAGATTGGTGTTTCGGAGGCGAGCCCCCCCTCTCCTATCCAGGCGTGCGGAGACGTTCATGAGCAACAAGCGGCTTCTGACCGGCAATCATGCCGCGGCCTATGCCGTCAAGGACTGCCGCGTCCAGGTGGTGGCGGCGTACCCCATTACGCCACAAAGCCCCGTTACGGAACGGATTAGCGAGTTTGTGGCCAGCGGTGAGATGGCGGCCCGGTACGTGTGCGTCGAGAGCGAGCATTCAGCCATTACGGTCTGCATCGCGGCGGCCTCGACGGGCGTGAGGACGTTCACGGCCAGCAGCGCCAACGGGCTCTGCCTGATGCACGAGCAGCTTCACTGGACGGCGGGGGCGAGGCTGCCGGTCGTTCTGGCGTGCGTCAATCGTGGCGTGGCGGCGCCCTGGACCGTCTGGACGGACCACCAGGACTCGATGAGCCAGCGGGACACCGGTTGGATCCAGATCCACACCGAGGACAACCAGGAGATCTACGACACCGTTATCCAGGCCTATCGCCTGGCCGAGCGGGTCTTCATCCCCGTCATGGTCTGCTATGACGGATACGTGCTAAGCCACACCGCCATGCCCGTGCTGACCGAGGAGCAGGAGAAGATCGACGCGTTCCTGCCGCCGCTCGAGCCGCTCGTCACCCTCGATCCGGACCATCCGGTCAACATCGGACTCGTGACGATGCCGGACCCGCGGACCGACCATCCGGGCATCGAGGAGCTGGGTGGGTACATGGAGATCCGTCACCGTCTCCAGCAAGACCTCGCGGCAGCGGAGGCGGACGTGGTCGAGATTGACGCCGCGTTTGGCGAGGCGTTCGGTCGGAGCTACGGAGGCGTGATGAAGGAGTACCGCACGGACGATGCGGACCTGGTGATCCTGGCGATGGGGACGGTGGCGAGCGAGTCGCGAGTCGCCGCGGACATGCTTCGCGACAAGGGGCTGCGGGTGGGGGTCGCGTCGCTCCGTCTGTACCGGCCATTCCCGGTCGAGACGATCCGCCGTCTGGCCACGTCCCATGAGCGAATCATGGTCATCGACCGCGCCTTGAGCTACGGCTACGAGGGCCCGCTCGCCGGCGACACAAAGGCGGCGCTCTACGGCGTCTCCAATCCGGCGGCGCTATGCTGCTTCATCGCGGGAATCGGCGGGCGGGAGATCAGCGCGGAGATGATCGCCGAGGTAGCCGAAGAGGTGCTGGCCGGTCGGGTCGAATCGCCGGCGATGCCGCAGCACGTGCCGTGGATCAACCTGCATGAGGCCCGGAGCACGTTGGAGCAGATGGCAGAGGCGAGCGAGGTCGTCGGCAAGGCATGAAGATCAAGGATCTACCCACGCAAGAGTACATCCTGCCCGGCAACCGAACGTGCGCGGGTTGCGGGGCGGCACTGGCGTATCGACACGCGCTCAAGGCGCTCGGGCCGAAAACCATCGTCGTGGTTCCCGCCGGCTGCGTGACGGTGCTCCACGGGATGTATCCGCGGGCTTCGGTGAACGTCCCCGTGCTGCACACGGCATTCGAGACGACGGGGGCGGCGGCTTCGGGCGTGGTCGCGGCGCTCGAGGCGCAGGGACGCGATGAGATCTGCGTGGTCGGCTGGGCGGGTGACGGCGGCACGGCCGACATCGGCATCCAGGCCCTTTCCGGCGCGGCGGAGCGAAACACGAACTATCTCCACGTCTGCTACGACAACGAGGCCTACATGAACACCGGCACGCAGCGAAGCGGGGCCACGCCTTGCGGCGTGCGGACCGCGACGACGCCGGGCACCGGCAAGGCCGAGCAAAAGAAAGACATGGTCATGATCATGGCCGCGCACGGGATTCCGTACATCGCGACGGCGTGCACGGCATATCCGATGGACCTCTACGAGAAGTTCGTCAAGGCGCGGACGATCCACGGCACCAAGTACATCCACATCCTGTGCCCCTGCGGGCCGGGGTGGGGGTTCGACCCGGCCGACTCCATCGGCATCGGCAAGCTCGCCGTCAAAACCGGCGTGTTCAACCTCTTCGAGATCGAGGCCGGGAAGCTGCGGTTCAACGGCCCGAGCAAACGCGAGCCGACGTACGATGTCGAGGCGTACCTCACACCGCAGAAGCGCTTCCGCAAGTTCACCGACGAGCAGGTCGAAGGCACGCGTCAATGGGCCAAGGAGACCCGCCGTCGCCTGGAGGCCATGCCCCGCGCGTCGGAGCCGTGACCGAAAGGGAGCCGGTAATGGCGGCGACGCTGCCGTGACGACGCTTGTCGACGAACCATTCACTCATTCGATCGCAGAATCCCATTCAGTTGTCGAAACACTTCCTTGCGCTCACGTCTCTGATGGGCGCTTGACGCCTCTTGGTTGCTGACCGATCCTACTGGCTCGTCGGGGGATGAAATCGCGAGCGGAGGACGTTGACCGTGACCCTCAGGACACTGGCATCGGTTGGCATCGGATTGCTGTTGTGCGGATCGGGCTGCGCCGCGCCGGTCCGGATCTTCGTTGCGCCGCAGGGCAATGACCACTGGTCGGGTCGGCTCGCCCGGGCAAACGCCAAGGGGACGGACGGGCCGGTCGCCTCGTTGACGGGCGCCCGCGACGCCGTGCGGCGTCTCAAGGCGGCAGGTCCCCTCCAACAGCCGGTCGAGGTGGTCGTCGCCGACGGGACCTACACGCTTACCGAGCCGCTCATGCTGACCCCCGAGGACAGCGGGACGACGGCGTGCCCGATCGCGTATCGCGCCGCGCCGAAGGCGACGCCCGTCTTCAGCGGCGGACGTGCCATCACGGGCTTCAAGCCCGGCGCCGATGGCGTCTGGACCGTGACGATCCCGGACGTGAAGGCCGGCAAGTGGCAGTTCGAGCAACTCTTCGTCAACGGCCGGCGGGCGATCCGTGCCCGCTCGCCCAATACGTTCTACTACTACATGCCCAACCGCGTGGACTTCGCGATCGACCCGGCCACGGGCAAGCCGGCCGGAATGGGCAACCGGGCGTTTCGCGCTCGAACCGAGGACGTCCAACCGCTGCTGGCGATCCCGAAGGAACAGCTCAGCGACGTGACGATGGTGGCCTATCACTCGTGGGCGGTCTCGGTGCACCGGCTCGCGTCGGTCGACCCAAAGACGAGCACCGTGATCACGACCGGCCCGGCGGCGTGGCCCTTCTGCCAGTGGGGACCCAATCAACGCTATCACCTGGAGAACTTCAAGGCCGCCCTCGACGCGCCGGGCGAGTGGTTCTGCGGCCGCGATGGAACGCTCTACTACAAGCCGCTGCCGGGTGAGGACATGACCAAGGCCGAAGTGTTCGCGCCCGTCGCCGAGCAGTTCGTCCTGATGAAGGGCGAGCCGGAGGTCGGGCTCTACGTCGAGCACGTGGCTTTCGAGGGGCTGGCGTTCCGGCACGGTCAGTACATCCTGCCGCCGCAAGGTCACAGCGACGGCCAAGCGGCGTTCAGCATCCCCGCCGTAGTCATGGCCGACGGCGCGAGAAACATCACGATCAAGGACTGCGAGATCGGCCATGTCGGCATATACGGTGTCTGGTTCCGCAAGGGCTGCCGGGACTGCCGCCTGCTAAGGACCTACGTTCATGATTTGGGGGCCGGCGGCGTGCGGATCGGTGAGGGGTGGAACAACGAAAAGCCCAAGCCGTTCGATGTGACCAGTCACATCACGGTCGACAACAACATCATTCACAACGGCGGACGGCTGTTCCGCGGCGCCATCGGCGTGTGGATCGGGCACAGCCCCGACAATCGCGTCACGCACAACGACATCGCTGACTTCCGCTACACCGGCATCTCCGTCGGCTGGCGCTGGGGCTATGCCGAGAGCCTGGCTAAGCGAAACATGATCGAGTTCAACCACATCCACAACATCGGCTGGGGCGTCCTGAGCGACATGGGCGGGGTGTATACGCTCGGGCCGAGCGAGGGCACGACCGTCAGCAACAACCACATTCACGACGTCTACTCGTACGACCGCTACGGCCGGGGCGGATGGGGACTCTACAACGACGAGGGCAGCAGCCACATCGTCATGGAGAATAACCTCGTCCACCACGTAAAGACGGGCAGCTATCACCAGCACTACGGCAAGGAGAACATGATTCGAAACAACATCCTGGCCTACAGCATGGACGGTCAGTTGCAGCGGTCGCGCGTGGAGCCGCACGTGTCGTTCACGTTCGAGCGGAACATCGTGTACTGGAAAGGCGGGGAGCTCTACACGGCCGGTAGCTGGAAGGACGACAAGGTCGTCTCCCGCAACAATCTCTACTATGACGCCTCGGGCAAGCCCGTGACCTTCCACGGCCAAACGCTGGAGCAGTGGCAGGCCCAGGGAAAGGAGCCGGGCTCGATCGTGGCCGACCCGATGTTCGTCGATCCGGAGAAGTGTGATTTCCATCTGAAGCCGGCATCGCCGGCGACGAAGATCGGCTTCGTTCCGTTCGACTACACCCGCGCGGGCGTTTGCGGCGACGCGAAGTGGATCGCCAAGGCCAGGGCGCCCCAGTACGCCCCCGTCGAGTTCGCCCCGCCGCCTCCGCCGCTGCCGCCGCTGACGTTCCAGATGGACTTCGAGGCGGCGCCCGACGGATCGAAACCGCCCGATGCGCGTGTATTCACGGAGAACAAGGGTGACTCGGTAGGCGTCGTGGCGGGCCCGACGGATCCGCAGCGAGGCGGCAAGCGGTGTCTGATGGTCCAAGACGCCCCGGGCCTGCAACACGGCTTCAACCCCCACTTCTTCTGGACGCCGAACTACACCGAGGGCGTTGCGACGTTCCGATTCGACATGCGCGTCGAGCAGGGCGTCGTGATGTACGTCGAGTGGCGCGACAACCATCAGCCGTATCGCGTCGGGCCGAGCCTTTGGGTCGGCGGCGGCAAGCTTCGCGTCGGCGGCAAGGAGCTGGCGGACATCCCGACGGGGCAGTGGGTCCGCTACGAGGTCACGGCCGGGCTGGGTCCGCAATCGACCGGCAAGTGGGACCTGACCGTCACGCTGCCCGGACAACCGGCCAAGTCCTTCAAGGGATTGGGCAACGGCAGTCCGGACTTCAAGACGCTCAATTGGCTCGGCTTCAGCAGCACCGCGAACGAGAAAACCGTGTTCTATCTGGACAACCTCGAGCTGGCGAATACGGCGGCGAAGTAGGCCGGCGGACGCATGAGTCGTAAGGGAGGAATCATGAAGACATCCGCACGAAGACTGGGCCTTGCGGTGGGCGCCGTCGCGTCACTGATCGCGATCACGACAACGGGCTGCTCTTCGCCCGAATCCAAAGGCGCCGGGCACCATTGGCGTGTCGTTCCGCAAGACGGCGTTTCGGCCTTCTTCTTCGACTCGCGTCCTGAAGGCAAGGATACGAGCGCCCCTTTGCCGATGCTGTTCTTCTCGAAGAAGGGCAGCGACCGCCGTCTCGTGCCGCTCGAGATCGAACGACCGGAGCTGTCCGCGGACACCAGAGCCATTGAACTCGAATACGAGCTGTTCATGATGGAGGGGCGGGAGCCCAAGCTGGCCCTGCTGCTCTTCGACAAGCAGGGCGGCGCGTGGCTCGAGATCAGGCAGCAGCCCTTACTGGCACACTACTACAAAGAACGCGAAGAAGATGTGAAGGCCGAGTGGGCGCGCAGGCAAGCACATCCTGATTCTAGAGACATGATGAGCAGCAAGGCCAGGCTGCCGCTGAACTCGCTCAGGAGAGCGGCGTTCAGTGGCTCCGAGACGACCGAAATCGATTGGAGCCAGGTTGACAGAGCGTGGATAGGAATGATCCTGGATGATCCAGCGCTCGGGGGGATCAGTATCGAGAGTGCGAAGTTCACGACCGAGCCGTTCCGCCCGACCAAGCCGATGCCGGTCGTCTTCGAGAGCAAGGACGTCTGGGCGGTCGGCAAGGATCCGTCCGTCCAGGCCGAGCTGACGACGCCCAACGAAGGCCCGAGCGGCAAGCAGTGCATGCGGTTCGACTTCACGTTCCCGATCGGCAGGCACATGTACGCCCTGCCGATGATGCCGCTCTCGGAAGCGGAGTATGACGGCTACGCCGCGCTACGGTTCACGTACAAGGCGACGCTGCCGGCCGGCATCGACGGACTCCTCGTCACGCTCTTCGAGCAAGACGGCGGGCAGTACGTCGCCAAGCCGCCGCCGCCCGCAAGCCAGGAGTGGCGAACGGTGACGATCCCACTGAAGGACTTCAAGCTCGGCGAGTGGTCCCGCGACGGCAACGCGCGGTTCGATCCCGGCACGATCAACCGCCTGTCCATCGGCCTGCACGGCTCCGCCAGGTCAGGTTCAGGCAAGGGCGCGATCTTGGTGACCGACATCGAGTTCGTGCCGCAAGACGTGGAGGTGGATTCATGATGGCCTCTCCTCGTCGCCTGATGGCGATCATCGCAATGATCGGTATGCTTGGCTCCGACTCGGAGATCGTCCTGGCCGCATCGGAGACTGCGGCAAACACTGAGGGGGACGCGCGCGTGAGCAACGGCGGCTATCGAGGCGTCTGGTACTCCTGCGGGACGGCTAACGTGCTCCCGGGCCACAAGTACGTCTACGGGGGTGGCAAGGGAACCTACTCCGCCTGGCACCGCCCGATGGCCGTGTATGCCGAGCGGGAGAAGAAGACGTTCTTCGTCTACGGCAATCCCGAGAACTCCCCCATGATCGGCTTCTACGATCACGGTACTGCGGCCTTCTCCACCCCCGTCTGTCTCGGGCAGAACATCGATATGAACGCGCATCGAAACCCGACGCTGCTCATCGACGAAAACGGTATCCTGTACGTCTTCCGCGGCTACAACGGGATGCCGACGCACGTAACGCGATCGGTCAAGCCGTATGACATCTCCCGCTGGGAGCCGCGGACGCCCGTCGAGGTCGAGAAGAAGTCGTCCTATCCGCAGCCCTGGCAACTACGCCCCGGCGAGATCTTCGTCTCGTATCGTCGAGAGCCGGGCTGGTGCTGTCGAATCTCGACCGACGGGGCGGCGACGTGGGGCCCGCGCGTCAATCTGGTCAAGTTCGCCGATTGCCAGATCTACGCCATGACCGTGGCCGAGGCGGGCGGCTTTCCGCGTAAGATCCACCTCGTCTGGTCGAGGCTCGGCGGTGGCACCCCCGAGGAGGTCCGGACCAAGCATCTCTGGGCCAGACGCTACAACGTCTACTACGCCTGCTCTGACGACGGAGGACGGACGTGGCGCAAGTCGGACGGCGCCAAGCTCGAGCTGCCGATCACCGAGGCGACGGCCGAGAAGCTCTACGACTGCGGGCAGCACGGCGTCTGGCTGAAGGACATCCAGCTCGACTCGAAGGGCAATCCGATCGTCCTCTTCCTCGACGCCGACGTCGGCACCTACGAGAGCACGTGGAAGGTCGCGAAGCTGAAGGGCCGAGCGTGGTCAGTTCGCGACGTAACGACGAGCGACCACATGTATGACGGTGGCTCCCTGGCGATTCTGTCCGACAACGACATTCGGGTCTACGGCCCGAGCGCGCCGTCGCAGCCTCAGTACGATGGCGGCGAAATCGAGGAATGGACCTCCACCGACGGCGGTCAAGCGTGGAACAAGACCGCTCGCCTGACGAGCGAATCGAAATACTCCCACAACCACATCAAGACCGTCCTCCATCATGAGCGGGGCAACGGCGACTTTCGCGTCTTCTGGTCCTACGGCGACGCGCGGTATCCGCCCGAGTCCAAGGATGTGCTCCTGCACTTCTATGGCGAGCGACTGGACCGCGAGCGTGTGATCGAATGCCAGCGGCCCTGAGGGGCACCTTCCATGGACGCGATGTTGCTCGCAGCCTTGTCGAGTCCGAGCGAGATGTCTGTCTGGGCGATCGGCGGATGGCTCTTCGCGGTCGTGTGCGTCGTCGGGCTCTTCAATGCGATGAGAGAGTACCTGCGCCCGCGACGCCTTGCCGATGTAGACCCGACCGAGCCGGTCGGCGTCGCCTGGCCCTCCGTCGCCATCGTCGTTCCCGCATGCAACGAAGAGTCGATGATACGGCAGGCCCTCGAATCACTGATCCGACTTGACTACGAGCCGCTGCACATCGTCGTCGTCGACGACCGCAGCACCGACCGAACGGGCGAGATCGTCGATGAGCTGGCGTCCGACAGCGATCGCCTGACGGCCATTCACGTGGAGGAGCTTCCCGAAGGCTGGCTCGGCAAGAACCACGCGAACTGGCTCGGCGCGTGTCGGTCCGACAGCGAATGGATCCTCTTCACCGACGGTGACGTGGTGTTCGAACCCGACGCCCTCAAACGGGCCGTCCGCCATGCCGAGCGGAACGGGCTTGACCACGTGACACTGGTGCCTGGGGTGGTCCCCGGCGGCATGTGGGAGAACGTGATGCTGTACACGTTCTTGTTCTTCTTCACCCTGTACTTCCGACCTTGGCGAGCGCGGAAGCCCGGTACGCGCAGCTACATCGGGGCCGGGGCCTTCAACATGATCCGCAGGAACGTCTACGAGCGGATCGGAACGCATCGTCGGCTGGCCCTCGAGATCATCGACGACACGAAGCTGGGCAAGCTCGTCAAGCGAGCTGGGTTCACCCAAGATTTCGTCGATGGCCAGGAGTACGTTAGGGTTCGCTGGCAGGAGGGTCTGTGGGGCATCGTGACGGGACTCGAGAAGAACGGTTTCGCGGCCTTCGATTACTCGCTGGCGAGGGCTGTCGCGGCCACCATATCCGTCGCGAGCGTTCTCGTTATCACCTACGGAGCGGCGTTCCTGGCGCCGGGGCTCGATCGCGGGGGCTATCTCCTCGGTCTGACGATGATTCACGCGACCTTCGGCGCCTTGCTCTGGCGGGGCGGCGTGAGCCCGACGCTGACCCTATTGCTGCCTCTGATGTGCGCGGTGCAGCTCTTCATCATCTACCGGTCTGCCTACCTGACGTTGCGACACGGCGGAATCACATGGCGAGGAACGTTCTATCCGCTGGAGGAGCTCCGAAGAGGATTGGTCTGAGGTCCTGGGGAGAGGCCGACTCAGTCTTTGGCGTGGGGTTTGCCGCCTCCCAGCATTCCCCGCTCGCGCAAGACGTCCAGGAGGATCAGGCCGATGCCGCCCAGGGCGAAGACCCACGCGATCATGTTGAGCTGTCCGATGAGCTCTTGCTCGCAGATTGAAGAGAGCTGGCCGCCCTCGGCCATCGCGATGGAAAGGTCTTCAATACTAGCGATGCCGCGCGCCTGGAGCGCGTCCGGCAACCTCTCCTCCGTGAGCATCACGACGACGGCCTCGCAGGTCGGCCCCCCGCTGCTGCGGAGGATGGCCGACCAGTCTTTCAGGGCCTGCGACCCGAGGATCACGGGGTCATTCAACCGGTTGGCGATCGTGCGGTACTTGCTCTTGCGGTCCGCGGCCCGCCATCCGACGAATGCCCCGATCAGGAGGCAAGCGATGCCCAGCCACACGAGAACGGGCTGAGGCGCCTTCTCCTTCTTCTTCTTGTCGGCGGCGGACTTCGCGGGCGACGCGGGCTCCTCGGCGGGGACCGACTTCGGTTCGGCCTCGGCGTCCAACGGTTGTGAAGTTGAATCGGGTGCTGGAGATTCGCTATCGGTCATAGTGGCCTCTGGGTCGAAACCTGGATTCGATCAACGACCGTAGACGGCTGTCCGATCGGGGTCGCGCCGCGCCACAGCCGACGGTGGGATTCGAACCCACAACCCCAGCTTTACGAAAGCTGTGCTCTACCGTTGAGCTACGTCGGCAGACTACTGCATATTGTATCGTACGGCACCCGGGGGCCACATGAGCTAGATTGGCTACTGCCACCCCAGGGAATGCTCCGCTCTAGGGGCATACCAGACCCTGTATCCTAATTCACAAGGCACGTCCGTGCAACCGTTTTGGCGGCGAATGAGTCATGATGCCGTCCCGCGCGCCTGACCCTTGATCCCTGCGTCTTGTCCGCCGGGCCGCGAGAGCCGGGCTCCCGAACTTTTCTCTTGAAGCTGATTGTGACTCACGCTACCGTGAATATCAAGGAAGCCATATCGCGGACACGCTGGATGGGCCGTTCAGGGAAGGACGCGCTTCATGACACGGGGGCCGATCTCCTCGCGGCGCAGCAGGCGCCAGGCTCTCACGACAACCGAATCCCCTGGCAAGAGATCCGAATCGGGCACCTCCGCTGCCCCTGGCCGTGGTTGAGGAGAGCATTCGGTATGAGCAAGCTTCGACTCTCGTCTCATCGCCTTATTCGCGTACTGATCGTCTTGTTGATGCTGAGCCAGGCAAGCTGCGTCTTTGACACGAGCGGCGTACCCGTCGGGTGCTGGCGATATGACTGCACCGTGGGGATCTACAAGTGCAAGACGTGGCATAAGGCGCTGGACGTGGTCGTCAAGGACGCGACGTCGTGCTACAAGGCGTATCGGTCCGCCACGCTGACTTACCCGAATGAGGGCTTCCGTGTCGGCCTAGAGGCCTACTGCGGCAAGAACTGGCTGATCGGCAGCATGACTCTCGACGACCTGCGCGGGTCCCTGTGGATCAAGCCGCATTTTGGCTACAACGTGAACACGACGCCGACCGGCGGCGTTCAGTTCACGCTCAAGCACGACGCCGCAGCAATCTACATCGCCTATGACTCCCGCGTCCTCGACGAGCCGAACTGGCTGGAGCCGCCGGAGTACACGATGCAGTACAGGACCGTGGGACCGGGCGGGCTCACCGACGATCCCGCCTACGTCACCATCAAGATGCCCGACGTGCTCAACAAGACCAATGAGACGAAGCTGAAGGTGTACCGGTATCACAAAGCCCCCAAGGCGGGACAGACGTTCCAGATCCCGGGAAATCAATCGGGGTTTCCGAAGTGGCCGGCCGGTCTGAACCCGTCGGACACGGCCATGTACATCGTCATCATCAAGCCACTGCAAGACTACGACTGCTCCAAGTTGATACCCGAGAACTTCGTTGAGGACGTGGTCTACGACAGTTGCTCCATTGAGCCCTGCCCAAGTCTCACGACGGTCAAGGCCAACGCCAAGACCAAGGCCGAGGATCGGTTGAAGCTCTATGCTCCGGGAACCCACCTGCTTGCCGAGCCCAATTGCGTCCCAGCGGAATATTGCGGCGATCGGAAGATCTTCCTGAGCAACTTCGGCGTGAACCTCGAGCCCAGGATCTTCGTTCGGCATTCAGAGATCGAGTTCGACGCGAGCAAGTATACCTCCAAGGCGGACATCACCATCAAGGGAAAGAAGGTCTCGGCCAACGTCAACGGCACGCTGCACTTCGAGTATCTGCTCGACAAGAAGGGCCAGATGACCGAGATGCTGCTGAACGGCATGATCCTGCGGCTCGGCAGCATCAAGACGAGCGCCGGAGATTTCAACGATACCGTCGTCGCGCTCATGACGCCCACGAAGGCGGACCTGACGGATCCCAACGCCCCGTTCGGCCAGCCGGGCAATACGTATCTGGTGCCCGTGGACACGCTGATTACGAGTGCATCCTGCGACCAGGACGGCGAACCGCTCTTTGTCGTCGCCTTGAACCGCAATGCCGTCGACATCAGCATCGACCACACAACGAGGACCTTCACGATCAAGGGGGGTCCGCTCCGGGCGACGCTGACGGTCAACGACGAACCCACGGACCTCGACATCTCGATCAATCTGACCGGACACTTCCTGAATTTCCTGATCGTCCCGGGCACGGACGAATCGCAGACGTTCTCGGAGTGCAACCGCGAGGGCAAGAACGCCGACGACATCCATCTGGACGCCAGCACCTCATTCGAGATCTACGGCGACCCTATTCCGACGAATCCTGCCGACTACGTTTGGTACGAAGACTACGGCCTGGTCACCGAGAAGATCTGGGGAACGGGCAAGCAGGTCACAATCGCGAAGAACCAAATCGGCTTCGGCCAACACGTCATGACGCTCGCTCTGAGGGACGATTTCGGCGCCGTGGCCTTCGATACGTTCATCGTGGAGGTGGGCGACCTGAAGGCACCGAACCTCTTCGTCCCGACAGACCGTCTGGTCTACATGGCGATACAGCCTCCGGCGTCGGCGGCGCAGACACAGGTGAAGGTCAGTATCGGCCAGGCCTGGTCAGCCGACGACTGCGCCGGGAGCAACATCCTGATCGGCAACGACGCCCCGGCCGGGCTAGTGTTCCCCGCAGGGCAGACGCCGGTAACGTGGACGGCGGATGACGGCAGGGGCAATGTTGCCAAGGGGCTGCAGAACGTCCAGGTCTTCCTCGTGCTGCTCAACGACATCACGAGCCTGGTCGACGCCGTCGGGCTGCTCGAGGCGTCTGTCGTCAAGACCGCCGGAGAGGTGACCGCCTGTCTGTACGAGCCCAACTGCCCCATCGAGCTCGACCCGTTGCTCGCGGCGACGGATCAGCTCATGGGAATCATTCGGGACGCACCATCCGAACTTGCCGACGACGACGGCTATGCCGCCATCGTGAGCGGGATGGAATCGGCCAGATCGTCCCTGGCCGAGGCCAGCGCGGCCCTGACGCAGTCCAATAACGGCGCGGAAGACTGGCAGACGGCGCGCATGGCGGCCATCGATCATCTCCTGACAGCGTCGGGGCACCTGGAGAAGGCTCGAACGCTCACGCCGCCGGACTCCATGACGCCCCCCGGCTGCTTCATCGCAACCGCCGCCTATGGCACGGACATGGCCGACGACGTCCGCCTCCTGAGGGCGTTTCGCGACGAGCGTCTGCTGACCAATGCGCCGGGAAGATGGGTCGTCGACCGGTACTATCGATACTCGCCTCCGGTTGCGGAGGTCATCGCGCGGCACGGCAGGCTGAGGTGGATTGTCCGTGCTCTCCTGATGCCCGTCGTCTCGACGATTCGACATCCGGTCGCGGCGGGCATAATCGTCGTGGGAATGCTCGCATGTGTCCGCCGTCGCCGTCGGATTGCGGCGGTGTTGTCGCGGCGATAACGCGGGGATCGACCGCAAGGATTCACGACGCGGCGTTTCGGATGACCTGCGCGGAAGATCGAACGCAGCGGACGCAGTCGCGGGGGGCCGCGATCATCCGCTCATAATGCTCCCGCTCGCGGGGGGGCTTCACCGTCCGTCAAACTTGACGAAGCCGGGGTCCCTGTAGACTTCCTTGGCGAGGAGGGCGTAACCCTCGCCCAGCGGGTGGCTGGCGTCCGCGTAGAGTTCGCTTGGCAGCGTCGGCGGAACGATGTGCGGGACGTCCTGCTCGGCCAGCCATGCGGCGATGTCGCGCTTGAGCCGAGCGTGCTTGGCAACGCTTTCGCCCTTGAGCATGTGTTCGTTGAAAGGACCGACAATGACAAACACGGAGCATGCCCGATCGCGCAAGAGTTCGACGGTCTCTCGAAACGATCGCCACTGGACCGATGTATCGAGCCCCACCCAAGCGAAGTCGGCACGGTCCATCCCCCGCCTGTCCCACGGCAGCGGCCTAGCCTCAACCTTCTTGCTCGACGCGGGGATCTCCATCGTCACCGCGCTCAGCGGGTTGGCGTACGGCCGCTCCAGCGTCCAGCCCGCCAGCGGCTGATTCTCGAAGTAAGTCATTCGCACGTGGTTCGCCCAGGAAAGCAGAGGGATATGCCGCTCCACGACGATGCCGATCCGATCGTTGCGCGACGCCGTGTAGCACGCGATCAGCGGGCGGAACTGCGGAACCAATCGGGGATGGTTGAAACGGAACTCCTTGGTCGTCTGCAGATCGTGCTTCTCGGAGGTCATCCAGAGCGGGTTGTACTGCAGGATGACCCGGTTGCCGGACATCCCCCAACCGTAGTAGCCCACGAGTCCGCCGAGCGCGGCCGGGTGAGATCCGTCGACGCCGAGGTTCGCGAATCGCTCCTTGCCCGCCTGCTTGTTGAGGTAGTGGCTGAGCGTCTGGTCCTTCGCGACGTATTGCCCCCAGACGACGGAATCGCCTACCACTAGCGTCTTGCCCCGATCCGCCTCGATCTCGCAGGCCCGCGCGTACAACCAGTAGTCGTAGCTCAACTGGTAGGGCATGCGGAAGTCAGGTCCCGTTTCAAATCGCTCGAATCTCGCCCAAATGCTCGGGACAAGGTAGAACGATCCGAACACCACCGCGCCCGCGATGATCCACTGCAACGGCGAGAGCCGCACAGCGTTCGACCCGAAGGGGATCTCCCGCGGGGCGGCCTTGGACAAGTTGTCGGACCAGGCTGTGCCTGCCGCTTCGACCATGTCATTCGCCTCTGACGGAGCTACTTCTCGTCGGTCGCCGCCTTCGACGTCGGGCTCCCGGAGCCCTCGGGCAGCCGCCGAACGCATCGGAACCCGACATAATCGCCGCCGAAGCATCCGTCATAGTTGCCCGGCGCCTCGGCCACGCGGTACGACGATCGGCAAGCCTTCTCGCTGGAGTTCCACGCACCGCCTCGAAGGACGTACTTCTCGCCCTCGGCCGGCCCCCGAGGGTTCTTCGCCGGGGCCTTCTTGTAGTAGGCGGCTTCGTACGGATCGTTACACCACTCGGCCACATTGCCGATCATGTCGTGAAGACCCCATGGATTGGGCTTCTTCCTGCCGACGGCATGCGTCGTCTTGGCCGAGTTCGCCGCGTTCCAGGCGTGGTCCTTGAGCGGGCGGGCGTCCTCGCCGAAGAAGTAGGCCGTGTCGGTTCCGGCGCGGCAGGCATACTCCCACTCCGCCTCGGTGGGCAGACGATATCCGCTCGCCTCGAAGTTGCACGCGCCGGTCTCCTCGTCGTAGCAAGGCCCCAACCCCTCAGCCTTCGATCGGGCATTGCAGAACAGGGCCGCTCGAACCCAACTGATCTGTTCGACGGGACGGTCCGGGCCTTTGAAGTGTGCCGCGTTGCCCTCGGGAATCAGCTTGTCGTACATCGCCTGCGTGACCTCGTATCGGTCCATGAGGAACCCGTCGACGTGAACCTTCCTGGCGGGCCTCTCGTCGTCCTGGCCCTGATCGCTGCCCATGATGAACTCACCGGGCGGGATCTGGACCATCTCCGCCCCGCCCTTGGTCGTCACGACGGGCAGGCCCTTGGTCTCGGTCTGCTTCGGTTCGACCTTCTGGCAACCCCCGGCTACCAGGATGCCCGCCGACATCATGAGGCAGCCCAAGCTGATCCGCCATCGTGTCATTCGAACGATCATTGGGCTCATCTCCGACAGCACCGTCTACTTCACCCAAACCCAGTCGGGCTCCTTGTTGCTCAACCCGTCGGTGGTCAAGGCGACCCACGTCTCGCTC
The DNA here is from genome assembly GCA_016927755.1 of Phycisphaerae bacterium. Classification (GTDB taxonomy): domain Bacteria; phylum Planctomycetota; class Phycisphaerae; order UBA1845; family JAFGLZ01; genus JAFGLZ01. Next base: position 14,214 of record JAFGLZ010000108.1, on the reverse strand, counting down.
CTGCCGGCGTCCGTCACGCAGATGTTCCATCCCGGGGCCTGGATCGCGATGATCGCCCGTTGCGGCTTCATTCGGTTCATCTCCCGCGGACCACGACTATACACGATGTACTTACCGTCAGGCGACCAGTCGGCGTGGTACAGCTCGATCGGCCAACCGGCCGTGACCACCTCGCGGCGGTCGCTCAGCTTCGGCTCGGGCGCGTTGAGGTCGACGCTTGCCGTCTCGATGGAGAAGATCTTATCCTTCGGCCCCGTGCCTCTGGCCTTGGCGTAGGCGATGTGCTTGCCGTCCGGGGCGAAATCGGGTCGGCACTGCCACGCGCCCTGGCTCGAGGCGAGCAGCCCGACGTTGCGCACGCCGTCTGCCTGGAAGGCGACGATGGCGAATCCATGCCCCATCACCCCCGACGCGGTGCAGACGAACCACTTCCGGTCGGGCGACCATGACGTACACAGGATCCGTTCGAGCTGCTCGTTGACGTGGGACGCGTGCTTGCCCGTGGCTAGGTCGCAGAAGACCATGCCTTTGGTCGCCGCGTGATCCGTCGTATACGGACCCGGACGGGATTTCATGTAGGCGATCGTCTTGCCGTCATGGCTCCAGCATGGCCACCGACCCTTTTGAGCGACGAGCTTGCGATCCGTCCCGTCGATGTTCATCACGTAGACGCTGCGCGCCTTGTCCTTGCCCTTGCCCTCGTCGGCGACGAAGCAGACCTTCGTGCCGTCGGGCGAGGCCTTGGGGTACATCTCGTCGACGTCCTTCGTGCCGGTCAGATTGCGTTTGTCGGACCCGTCGGCGTTCATGATCCACAGGTCCCAGTTGCCGTCGCGATACGACTCCCACAGGACCTTGCACTTGTACGCCTTCAACTCGTCGCGCAGCGACTCGGTCTGCCCCGACAAATCGTCCGCGTCCTTGGTCGGCTCGGCTGCTCCAACCGGCATGAACGCGGTCACGATGATCGTTGCCACGATCACTTCGCACGTTAGGCTCTTTCCGCTCATCATGCATTTCACCTACTTCGTTAGGGTCGCTTGCCCGTCCGACGCGGGCGGAAGCCATTCCGGCTCCTTGTTGCTCATCCCGTTATCGGTTAACGCGTGCCACTTGTGGTAGCCGTTTGCGTCCGCCACGCAGATGTCCCACCCTTTGGCCTGGATGCCGATGACGTAGGCGGCCGTCTTCATCTTGCTCTTCTCCTTCGGGCCGCGACTACAGAGCAGGTACTTGCCGTCGGGCGACCAGTCGGCGTGATACACCTCGATCGGGTCCAGGGCGTCCACCACCCACCGTTCGTTTCGGAGCCGGGGCATGCCGGAGGAGAAGTCCAGATCGGCCACGGCGATCCCGAGCATCTTATTGGGTCCCTCCCCCTGCGCCTTGGCGAACGCGATCTTCCTGCCGCGGGGGCTGATGTCCGGGCGGCATTGCCAGAACTTGTTCTCGGCGCGTACCAACTCACAGTGCTTCATTCCACCGGCCTCAAACGCGATGATCGAGTGGCCGTAGCCCAAACCGCCGATCGCGCTGGCGACGAACCACTTGCTGTCCGGCGTCAGACCGATGCACAGCATCTTCTTGACGTCCTTGTTGATGTGGGGGGTGTGCTTGCCGGTCTGCAGGTCGTGGAAGTACAGCCCCTTGTTTGCCGTGTAGACGCTGGTTCTGGCGCCTGGAATGCCCTTGAGATAAGCGATCGTCTTGCCGTCTGAGCTCCAGCACGGCTGGCGACCGCACTCGACGATCTTCCGCCGGTTCGAGCCGTCACGGTCCATCAAGTAGATGCTGCGGACCCTCTTTGCGCCCTGGCCCTCGTCGATCACAAAGGCAATCCTCGTGCCGTCGGGCGAGGCCTTGGGGTACATCTCGTCGACGTCTTTCGTCTGGGTCAGGTTCCGCTTGTTGGACCCGTCGGCGTCCATGACCCAGAGGTCCCAATTGCCGTCTTGATACGATTCCCACAGGACCTTGCTCGGGTAGTTCTTGAGCGTCCTCACCAAGTCGTCGCACTTGGGCAGGGGTCCGTCGGCCATCGCCCAATCGCAGACCAACACGAGCACGCAAGCACACGCCAGTGTTCCGACGAAGCGCCTGAGATGTTGTCTGACCATCCAAGCCTCCAGTCTTCCGAGGCAGTCACCGCCGCCGCGCGCCTTGACGCCACCCCTTCTAATTCACAGCGCGGCGTCAATCCACCTTCAAAGCCTTCCGAAGCGCCGCCGTCATGGCCGTCTCCGTTCCCGGCCCGACGAAGCACCAGTTCCCGGGCTCGTAACCGCCTTCGCCATAGGCCCGATCGATCGGGACGTAGCCCGGACCGAGCCCGCAGAAACCAACGACCATGACGAAGGAGTCGCGCCGAAGCTTCTGGGCCATCAACTGATACTCCACGAACGGCTCGCCCGGCAGCATGACCACCTGGGCCACGCCGAGATCGAGCGTCGACACGTCCATCACGTGCCCGGCCTTGACCCGCCTAATCCAACTCAGCGCCGTGGCGGACCGAACCCGCTCCGCGAGTGCCTGCTTGGGGTCGTCAAGCACCTTCTCCAGGTGGGCCTCCGAGAATCGTGGGTCTTCCTTCAAGGGCAAGCGCAGCGGCGTGACCCTCCATTCGACGGTCTTGATCGGAACGCGTTTCGTCGCCTGCCACGCATTGAGCATTCCCCGATAAAGGCGGTCGGTCAAGATCGGTCGCATCTCGGTCGAACCGTCGTTGTACTTGCCCGCGCCGAGGTTGCCCCCACAGCCGTTGGTCATGATCTGGAAAACCGCCGGGGCGTCCTTCTGCCGTCGCGCGCGGGCCAGGCCGAAGAAGTCGCAAGAGACACCGCCGTGGCGGTAGTAGCTCATGGGGTGAGTGGCATAGCAGCTCAGGGCGGCGATCGGTTGCTCGCCGTCCCAGAAGCTGAGCGTCTTCAGCCACGGGTCAATCGTTCCCTCCGGAGCGGCGATGAGCTCGGCGTCCGTGCACGAGCTGCCCCGCATCTTGTGGACCTTGCCGTCCGGCCCGGGGATGCGGCGATTGGAGGCGACCTTCTCAACCTTGCCCTGCCCGAGCCCGACGTGCGTGATCCGTTTGGGCGATCGAACCGCCTTCTGGACGGCCTCGGCGACACGAGCCAAGGCTTGTTCGTGGAACTTCGGATCCGTGAGCGTGTTCGCCAGGCCCCTTTCCTCCAACATGCGCCGGGCCTCGAGGTCCGCCAGCGGCGCGTCATGTTGGTGAAGCGTGGCGACCATGACCCGTTTGGGAGTTGTGCCGGCCGCTTCGGCTAAGACGTCGCGCCATCGGTCCTGGGCGTCGTTGTGAAGCTCGCACCAATCCACCGCGCAGAAGACGATCGGCTCGCCCGCGCCGAGGAGCACGAACCCTCGAGCCTCCAGTGCGTCGACGATGCGTTCGGCCGGTCTGACGAGCCCGCCGCAAAGTGGATGTCCAAGGGGGGGCGTGACATCAGCGACGAAACAGGCAATCAGCAGGGCACCGGTCACGAAAGGTCCCTTCGTTCCAGGCATCAGCGGAAGGATTCGGCGGGCAAACCCCCGGGAATCACGGCAAGGGCCAAGGTTCTCGCAATGCCTATGTATCCCGGCCGGGACGGCGCTTGTCAAGCTGCGGGACAACTGAAACCTTTCCGTCTTACGCCGATGTGGGCAGTGCTCGCGCCCGAGCAGGTTTGGCGGTCGGGTGGCCTGGCGAGATCGCGCACCGTCATCCTGAAAGGCCATGCCGAGAGGCCCACGAGGCCTTGTGCCTCTTCTGATTCTAAACCCGACATATTGGGCATGAAGCCTTTGTTGATTCTGCACCCTTCTCGATTCGAGGCAATATTTTCGATCGTGCAACTACGCATTGACTTGTCCGGCAGCCGGACCTACCATTCCATGGCCCGGAGACGGAGAGCTGGGAGGGTTCGGATCCCTCGGACGGGCGAACGCTGATCTAAGACACATTTCTGACTTGGGATGGTGCGTGGTTCCCGGCGACCGCCGGACATCATGTGGGCGATTCATGGCCCGTCGAGACACGTCTAGAGGCCAGCGATTGTGGAAGCAAAGGGACGTGTATAGGCAGAATAGGGTTTCCCGTGCGAACCGTACGGGTGACATGCGGGTGGGGTATCAACTCGAAGCAGATACATCCCGAGGCCAGCCAGGCTGATGATTCGCCGGAGCGAGCGACCGAGTTCGCTCGGCTGACGGGAGCCGAGAGTCCCGAGCTCCGCGAACTTGCCGCGACCTGCTATGCGCTGGCGGCAAAGGTCGAGAATCCCCGCGACATGGCGGTCCTGCTACAGGGAGAGGATCCGGTGGCCGCATCGTTCTGCGAACAGGCGCTCTGGTCGCGCTGGTTCTATGCCGCGGGGCAAGACGCCGCCGCGGAGCTCCATGAGGCGATGACGTGTCTTTCGGATGGCAGAACGCTCCGAGCGATGGAGCTCTTGGAGGACCTGATCGATCGCTGGCCCGACTATGCCGAGGCGTATCATCAGCGAGGGATGGCCCACACCCTCCGGGACGACCACAATCGGGCGCTCGAGGACTTCCTGTCCTCGGTTCAGTTGAATCCCCTTCACTTCACGGCTATGGCCAACCTCGGCCATTGCTGCGTGCAGCTCGGCCGATACGAAGCGGCTCGAGACTGGTATCTCGCGGCCCTTCGCGTTCACCCCCGATTGCCGGGCATTCGGCAGATGATCCGGCAGCTTAGCGAGTTCCGCCGCTCAGGGGCGGGCACCCGCCTGACGAGTTGAGCAACCTACTCCCTGCACCACGTCCCGGCGTCATCGCGTAGCGCCGAGAGTCTGCTACAATGAGGCCCCTTGGGAGATACTCCTATGGCCTTGACGTTTGACGTCGTCAGCATCGGATGCCTGAGCCATAACCGCTTCTGGAACGAAGCCCAGCCTGTGCGGACCGCCCACGCGACCACGACGTTGATTCGGGACGGAACCCGAACGATCCTCGTGGACCCTTCGTTGCCGGCGGAGATCCTCGGTCATCGTCTGGGCGAGCGGACGGGCTTGAAGCCCGAGCAGATCGACACGGTCTTTCTGACGTCGTTTCAGCCGGTGCATCGCCGCGGCCTGGGCCTGTTTGCCGAGGCCGACTGGCTCATGTTCGAGGCCGAGATCGAGGCCTTTCGCGACCATCTGACGGGCGCCCTCCAGGCCGATCCGAACGCCGAGGCCGATCAGACAATGCTCATTCAAGATGAGCTGGCCCTGCTCGAGCGAATCCAAGCCGCTCCCGACAAGCTGACGCCACAGGTCCATCTCTTCCCGAGCCCCGGGGTCACGCTCGGATCGTGCAGTCTGCTCCTGGTTCCCTCCACGGTCACGATAGCCGTCGCCGGAGACGCCATCGTCAGCCGCGACTACCTCGAACACGGACAAGCGTATGAACGCTGCAGCGACGCCGAGCAGGCGGCCGAGTCACTCGCGGAGCTTCTCGATGTCGCCGACCAGGTCGTCTGCGGACATGACAACCTTGTGGTTTGCCAAGGGAGCGGCCTGGGGCGTAGGATGGTCTGACGACCCATGTGGGGTCGTAGCGAGACCGCCGGTCCCTCAACATGGAAGTGCTGACCGCACATGCCTGGCAATGGATGACGTTGCTGATCCTCTTGGCCTGCTCGGGGTTCCTCAGCGGAAGCGAGACCGCGCTCTTCAGTCTGTCGCGGCACCAGTTGCACACGATGCGCCAAGGTCGCGGGAGATTTCAGCGGCTCGCAGCCGATCTCATGGCTGAGCCCCGGCGCCTGCTGGCCACGCTCCTGATCGGCAACAACACCGTCAACGTCCTGATCTTCGCCGTTAGCTACAACCTCATTCGGGACGTAGGCCACCGGTACGGCGCGTTGGCCGCCTCGATCGGGGGTATCACCAGCCTGCTAACGGTCGTGGTCTTTGGCGAGGTCATCCCCAAGGTCATTGCCTCGGCCGGTGCCGGTACGATCGCTCCGCTCGTGGCGCCGGCTGTCCACGCCTTCCAGTCCGCGGTCTCCCCGCTTCGCCTGGTCCTGGAGACGTTGTTCGTGGAGCCGTTGATGCGTCTGATCGGGCGACCGGCCCCCACGGCCCCCCACGTGACCGCCGACGAGCTCAGAACGCTCCTGTCCATGAGCCATCAAGACGCGGGCATCGATCCCGGCCAGAGCTCTTGGCTGCAGCAGGTCGTGGATCTCACCGAGGCCCGCGTCCACGAAGTGATGGTGCCCCGCGTCGATGTGGTCGCCTTCGACCTTGCGAGCGGCACGAACCAACTCCGGGCGATGTTTCGCAAAACACGACTCATGAAGATCCCCGTGTATGAGGGTGACATCGATCGTATCGTGGGATTGGTCTACGCACACGACGCGCTGTCCGACATGAACCAGCCTCTCTCGCACTGCGTCCGACCGGTGAGATTCGTGCCTGAGCAGATGCGCCTGGAGCAGCTCCTGGGCCATTTCCGCCAGACCAGGACGCAACTGGCCATCGTCGTGGACGAGTACGGCGGAATGAGCGGACTGGTAACGCTCGAAGACGTTCTGGAGCACATCGTCGGCGACATCCGCGACGAGGACCACCCCCCGGAGCGACCGGACGTGGAGCCGCTCGAAGACGGGCAGTTCACCGTCGCCGGGCGACTGAGCGTTCGGGCGCTGGCCCAGGCACTCGGCCCTGCGGTGTTGGACGACCGCGTCGACACGATCGCGGGGCTGTTCGTCGCCCGGCTCGGGAAGATCCCTCACGTCGGTGAGCGGGTCGATCTGGCGAACCTGGTGATGACCGTCGAGTCCATGATCGGACGGCGAATCGATCGCGTCCGGATCCGGCTCGAGAACGGTGCGCAGAAGGAGGACGAGGACTGACATGCTGTGGATCCTGGTGGCCACGACCGTTGTCGCTCTGGCACTCAGCGCGTTCTACTCGGGCTGCGAGACCGGCTTGTACTGTCTGAACACGGTCCGCCTCGAGCTGGGACGCCGCTCGGGGCGCCGAAGCTCAATCCTCCTGGGACGGATGCTGCGGGACCGCGAGGGCATCATCGCCACCACGCTGGTCGGTACGAACCTGGCCAACTACCTGGCGACGGCCTGCGTGGTCTCGATCCTCTCGTTGGGTGCCATGTCGGAGCAGAAGGCGGAGGTGGTCACGACGCTGCTGCTGACGCCGATCATCTTCGTCTTCGCGGAGGTCACGCCGAAAAACCTGTTTCGCCGCGAGGCCGACCACCTGATGCGCCGCCTTGTTTGGCCTTTGCGGATCAGCGATCTGCTCTTTCGCGCGACGGGCGTGATTGCCCTGCTCAAGGGGCTTGCCCGATTTGCCGCGCGGCTCGTCGGTTTCGGTCGGGCGCGATCCCTCATCGCCCTGGAACCGCGTCAGCGGATCACCGCCATGCTCCGCGAGGGCGTCGGCGCCGGCGTCCTGTCCGAAGAGCAGTCCGCGATGGTCGATCGCGTCATGAGCCTGTCCAGTGTTCAAGTGCGGTCGGCGATGATCCCCCGGGACAAGGTTCATGCGGTCTCGGTCGACGCGACCCGAGCCGATGTCGTTGAGCTGACGCGATCCCACAGCTACTCGCGAATGCCCGTGACGGACCCGTCCGACAAGGTCGTCGGCGTGCTCCGTGTGTTCGACGTCCTGGCGGATGCCTCGGCCGAGGACGGACGAGAACGATCGATTACGGACTTCGTGTCGCCTCCGCTGCTGCTCGAGCCCGACCAAAGCATCACGGCCGCCCTGACGACGATGCAGCGACACGGGGTCCCCATGGCGATTCTGGTCGGTCCGCAGGACAAGTTCCTGGGGATCATCACCGTCAAGGACCTGGTTGAGGAGATCGTCGGTGACCTGCAGGCGTGGTGAAAGAAGAAGTGAGAGGAAACGAGTCGGTGGAGGGGCGACGCCGATGGCGCGCGGCCCGTTGGTCCTTCGCTTCCCTCATCAACCTCCTTACTCGTTGCTTGATCTCGCGTCTTCCAGCCAATAAAGTCGAGTTTCGCCGCGCGCAAGCGTGACCTCGATGCGCTCCGCGCGTTGAGCGACCTCCTTGCGGGAAGGCAGATCGAGGATCCGTCTCGTCGACGGCAAATGCACGACCTTCTTGCCGGCCGCCGACGCCTCAATGCACAAGAAGCTCCCGTCGGTCAGTAGCACGTCGTCCGTATCGATCCAGACGTGGACGCCGCCGGTCCTGAGGGTATTCCTCAGCAGACCCGCCGGCGCGGTGACCGTCCCGATGTAGACCGACCTGTCCCCGTCCTTCTTCACGGCCGCCACGGCGATCGACTGATCGCCAAATCGAGCGATGGTTTCAAGCTCGGGCGCCGGCTCCACGGCCCAGATCGGCCGCAGCTTCTGGTTCGACCCGAAGGAGACGCCGGAGAGCCCTTGCGTAAGTGGCTTCGTCGCCTCGGTCACCTTCGCCATGGCGACGGTCGGATCGGTGACCTCACGCAGACGCATGCCGATCAGGTCGCTCATCTGATCCGTCGAAGCTCGATCACTCAGATAGCCGCTACCGTAGAACCAAACGGCCGTCCTGCCCGGTAGCTGCCTGGCGATGGCCTCGCGGACATTCGGCGTCATGTGGAAGCAGCCCAGGAAGAGGATGACCTTCGCCGGAGGAACACGCCCGTTCACGAAGTCGCCGAGCAGGTAGATGCCGAAGGGCGCTCCCATGCGGTAGAGCTGTTGCCGGATGCCGCTGAGCAGCGGCGACATGATCGTGCGGTTGCAGGCCAGGTAGGCAGGGCTCTCCTCGTCAACGATGACGGCGACCTCCGGCGACCATGTGGCCGGCTCGGTGAGATGCCGATCATAGATGGCTCGAAGGGCTGCGACATTGTCCCAGATGTCCTGGCCGCCCAGCCAGCCGGTCCCGCCGAGGTCCATGTACCAGCACGCCAGGCGACGCGGCAGGAGCCGTCCGAAGTCACGCTGATGGACCCAAGCCGTCTGTTGGGGCGTCTCGACCCGGCCATAGCCGGCGTTCTTGGGCGTCAGGTACGTCCGCGTGTCGTCCTCGTTGAGCCAAAGTTTGCCGGCGGCGCGGACCGAGTCGACCGGGACCATGAACGCGCCGATGCCGCCCAGCCCGCGGTCAAGATAGGAGATCGGCGAGCAGACGATATCGACGTCCGGGTGTCCGAGCAGTCGGGCAAGCTTCAGGTGGCCGCTCGTCTGCGGGCCGAGCGGAAGCCCGCTGATCTCGAAAAGATAGCCGTAGAAGAAGACCACGAGCTTGCGCCGCTGCGTGGCCGCCTTGATCACCGGCGCGATGAGCTCCAACGGCTCGACCATCGCGACCTGCAGGTACTCGAAGAAGTCGACGACCCACCGCTCGCGTGCCGGATCACGGAACAATCCGTGAGAGGCCTCGGCCCGTTGGCGGACGGTCGGGACGTCGATTCGGTCAAACGAGGCGTCCGTCCGCGACCAGGCCGACCGCAGGACTTCGACCGTCCCGTATTTCTCCTTCAGCCACGCGGCGAACCCGCGACGCATGGCCGGCGAGAAGCCGCAGTGTCGCGCCTCCCACGTCTTCGGATAGAACCACTCGCCCGTGTGCTGGGCGCAGGGGTGATAGCCCAGCATATGGTCGCCGTACTTGGCCTCGCAGTGTTCCACGAGACGGCGAAGGTGTCCGGGAAGCTCCTTCCGCCAGACCATCGAGGCCACGCAGACCGGGCGGCGCGTGCCGTCATCGAACTGCAATGCCTCGTCCGGGTGCAACTCATACCACCAGCCCGGCGGGTCACAGCCGAACCGCGGCAGCAGCAGAGCTTTCGGATCGGCCCGAAGAACCTGCTCGATGGCCCTGTCAACCCCGCTGAAGTCAGGTGCTTCGCCGGGCCGCGGCCACGGCATCGGGATGCCGAACGAGTGCATGTGGACGCCCGCCCCGGCGGCCAGACGGAACTCCTCGAACGTCGGGGAGTCCTCCGAACCGGAGTAGATCCGCCACGGCGGACCGTGATGCAGGGCCTGGATCTCCGCCTCTCGATCCTTGTCGGCCTTCAACCAAACGGAGAACGTGTAGCGTTTGCCCTTCTTGACGGTCAGTCCGGTCTGATAGAGGTGAACGTGCATTGCGGCGCTGCCCGGCTTGCTGATGGTGATCCTGCAGCTCTGCTTGCCGGCATGGGTTGACTCCGTGTCGAACTCCCAGCCCGCCTTGGCTCCGACCTCCTCCTTGACGAACAGCGTCCACGCCGCATCGGCGGTGGGGCGGTCCGATTCCCAATCGCCGCACAGGAGCCGGTTGTCCGCGCACCAGGACCGGAAGGGACCTTCGTGGAACTGTGCATCGTCGACCCAAATCGTGCCGGCGGCCGACCCCACCCGGATGTGCACGCCGCAGTTGCCCTTGTTGTCCTCGGGCGCGGTGAAGGTCACGTGGTACTGACGCCACGCCGGCGCTAGCGCGATCCGGGTAGGCCCGGCATCAGTGGCCCAGCCGAAGAACATCAGCGGCGTCTGCGGCTTCCCGTCGACGAAGATCGTCGGTGAGCCATGTAGCGGCTTGACCTCGGCGGTCAAGGCGCAGACCGGGGTCGGTCGGACCACGAGTGCGAGTGCCACAAGGGCAAGTGATCTTCCGGTCATTCCTGCCACCCCATTCCCGTCTCAGGTCATTCGGCAGTCCGACGGGTCGCTTGCACTAAAGAAAGGGGGCCGCACGCGGCCCCGTCATACCGAGTCTAGTCTGCGCACACGATCCCGTGAGTCCAGGCTTCTCTTCGGACCTTCCTACACCCCGCTGTACGCCGAGAACCCGCCGTCGATCGGAATGACCGCGCCGTGGACGAACGATGACGCCGGGCTCAGCAGCCAGAGCGTCGTGCCGAGCAGATCCTCCGGTTGGCCGTACTTGCCCATCGGCGTGTGGTCGATGATCTGCTGGCCGCGCTGCGTCGGCTTGCCCGTCTTCTCGTCGGTGAGTAGGAAGCGGTTCTGCTCGGTGAGGAAGAAGCCCGGCGCCAGGGCGTTGACGCGGATCTCTTTCGAGTAGTTCTGCGAGATGTGGACGGCCAGCCACATCGTGAAGCTGCTGACGCCGGCCTTGGCCGCCGAGTACGCCAACACCTTCGTCAGCGGCTTGAACGCCGACATGCTCGACATGTTCAGGATATTGCCCTTCTTCTTCTCGGCCATCACCTTGCCGAAGACCTGGCTCGGAAGGATCGTCCCGATGATGTTCAGGTTGAACACCCACTGAACCGCGTCGGCGGGCAGATCGAAGAAGCTCAGGTCCGGACTGGTCGTCGCCTCCTTCTTGTTGCCGCCGGCGCCGTTGATCAGCGTGTCGACCGTGCCGTAGGCGTCGATCACCGCCCTGCAAGCCTCCTCGACGCTGCCCTTGTCGAGAACGTTGCACTTGACGGCAATGGCCTCGCCGCCGTCCGCCTTGATCGCGCCTGCGACCTCTTGGGCCTTGTCCTCGAAGAGGTCCAAGACCGCCACCTTCGCGCCGTGCGCCGCCAGCATCTTGGCCATCGCACTGCATAAGACTCCCGCTCCGCCCGTAACGGCGATGATCTGTCCCGTGATGTCGAACTGTCCCTTGATGTCAGCCATGACGTCTCCTGTCGATGGTCCTTTCGCGGGACCGGTCTGGAGCCCCGCCGCCAAGTCTTACTCAACCGCGAACGGCGCTACGTGCCGTCCGATGTGTGTCACGAGCGCGTGGTAGTGTACCTCTTCACTGGCGTCCAGCGCCGCCAAAACCCGATCGCGGAACCGCCACCCGCCAACGTCGCCCTTGGCCGTCAGCACCGAGCCGAAGGCCACGTGGAACACCTGCCGCGAGTCGTTCTGGTTCAGCAGATCGGACACGTGCACGATCGGCAGGTCTTGCGGCTTCGGAAGCCGCGACAGATCCGCCGAAACGTGATAGCTCGCGCGATCCTCATCGTACCGATCGTATGAGAACGCGTAGATCTCCCGGAACAAATCGGGATCGACCTGCCCGATCACCCGCAAGGCCTCCAGGTAGCTCGTACCGGCCGTCTTGAGGTGGACCAGATCGCCGGCGTGTCGCGCCACGATCGGATAGATGCTGAACTTGTCGCTGCCGGAATGGATGCTCAGCTTGTACGGTCCGCAGTGCCTGGCCACGACGACGTGCCGGCGGATCGTGTCCTCGAACGCCTTCAGATCGCCCTTGTAGTCGATGCCCTTCTCGAACTCGCCGATGAACCGCGGCGCCATACTGACGATGTTGGGCACGCCGAGGCGCTTGAGCTCATTGGCCACGAAGAAGTGCTCGAACACGCTGGTCGGCGAGGCCGTCTCGTCGACCGAGATCTCGATCTCGAAAGGACGGCCGCCCATGACCTCGGCGATGTGGGCCGCCATCGTGACCGAGTGGGCAATGGCCCGGCCATACTTGCACGCCGCCTTCATCAGGTCTTCCGGCGTCTCGCTGACGAGGTTGACCCCGTCGCCCAGCTCGTACGTGATGCCGACGTATTGGTGCCAGAGGCTGTCGCCCGTGATCCTGAGTATCTCCCAGGGCAGGGCGTCGTACTTGTCCATGAGCGTGGCGTTGTCATCGGTGTCGACATGGTCGTCCACGTGATCGCCGGGGTCGATCGTGAACATGGTGAAGCCGGCGGCCGCCGCGGCGTCGACGTCCGCGGGCGTCTTGAGATGATCCGCGTCGGCGCCCCAGGGCTCACGATAGCCCTCCTGGATCGCCGCCCACGTCGCGGCGTCAATGACCTCCTGGGGGCCTCGTTGCGTTCGGGTCAGCTCACGGGCGCTCTGTTGTGCGAGCACCGGCGCGATGCCCTTGCCGTGTTGCCGGCACGCACGGATGTGCCCCGCCCCTGCCAGGCCGAGTCGGTCGCCCGCGCCGAAGGATCGTCGCGTGCCCAGAACCCGCGGACTGGCGAAGTCCAGCCATCGTCGCATCAGCCCGGCGGCCTCCGCCGACATCTCGCAGATCGCCGCCGAGACCTCCCTGCCGTCGATCGTCCCGGCGACGGTCGCGATCGTCTCGATCGGCGGGCGCGCGGACGATTCCCCGCCGCGGACCAGCACCAAACGCTTGCGTCCGTCGCAGCGCGCCAGTGCGATCGCCCAGCCGTCGACCCCCACCAGCGACATCCCGTACACGTTGCCCCTGACCAGGGCGCCAAGCTCATTGGCCAGCGAGCTCGCTTCGGCGGATTCCAGCGGCGGAGAAAGGGGCTTCTCGTCCAACAATCGCTCGAGTGCTGTCATTGATGCTCCCACGTTCTCGACAATCCATCGGGCGACCCGGCTCGGGCGTGGGAAGCACCCCCTATCGCCCTACCAGCCCAAGGAACCCGTGAGTCTAATCCTCCCGACACCGCTGTCAACCGGCGTCGCGCCGACTCAAAACCCGTGTCGGGACGAGCCCCGCCGCGCGCGCGAGGATAGCGTACCCATTGGGGGAAGCCGGACAGAAACGCGAACACGCACTTAGTCCCGCGATGGATCAGCTTTGCGCCAAGAATCGCTTAACGAGCCCGCAGTACATCCGAATGGCGATCTCGATCGCCTCGTCGTTGAAGTCGAATTTCGGCGTGTGCAGGCCCGGCGACTTGGCCACGCCGGGCGGGCGAATACCCAACCGCCACATCGCCGCCGGCACGCGCTGCGCGAAGTAGGCGAAGTCCTCGCCGCCCATGCTGGGCGGCTCGATCCGGATGACCTTTCCGGCCCCGACGACGCCCTCGCCCACCGCCGCGCATAGATCGGCGGCATTCGCGTCGTTGATGAGCGGCGGGTAGCCCGGCTCGATCTCGACCTCCGCGGTGGCGCCGAAGGCGGCGGCCGTCTGCGTGGCAATCCGGCGAACGAGGTCGCACGTGCGCTGCCGAACGTCCGGTGTCAGCGTGCGGATCGTCCCCTCGAGGTACGCCTCGGATGGGATGATGTTGTGCGTCGTGCCCGCGCGGATAATCGAGATCGTCACCACAACCGGGTCGGTCGGGTTCGTGAACCTCGAAGAGATCGTCTGGAGAGCGGTCACGACATGGGCGGCCACGACAACGGGGTCGACGCAGTGGTCGGGATGCGCGCCGTGCCCGCCCGCGCCGCGGATCGTGATCTTCGGCGTGTCCGTCGCGGCAAGGGCCGGTCCGGTTCGCACGCCGATCTCACCCAGCTCCAGTACCGGCCAGGCATGTAGCGCCAGCGCCATGTCCACGGCGGGATCCTCGAGCGCCCCCTCCTCGCACAT
>JAFGLZ010000107.1 GCA_016927755.1 Phycisphaerae bacterium | reverse complement strand
GGAGGCAGGCAGGGATGCCTGCGTTACAGGAAGACGCCGGACCGGAGGCGGCGATGGCGCGGCTGGTCGGGGAGTTGGATTCGCTGGAGGGTCGGCTTGCGGCGGTGTCGGGGGGTGGGGGCAAGGGGTCGGAGGCGGATCGGCGCGCTCTGTACTTGGAGGCTCGGGGGATCATCCGGCGGATCGCCTTTCTCAACCCTCTGCTCGGGTTCGACAAGATCCTGTTCGTCAAGCGGCACGACCCGAAGGGCGTGTTCCACATGTGCGATCAGTACTACGGGTTCAACGCCGTGGCCGGTGGCGGTGTGTTCGTTCTGGACGATCCGTTCGGGGCGGCGCCGCGGGTGAGGGATCTGCTCGAGAGGGCGGTGGTGGAGAGCGGTCGGCTGAAGGGTCGCCGGTTAGCGCCGGGGGCGTTCGTGTCTCCGGAGGTTTCGTTCGACGGCGAGACGATTCTGTTCGCCTACACGGAGGGTAAGGGTAAGGACTTGGAGTGGAAGCCCGAGAGCTGCTTTCACATCTTCAAGATCAATGCCGACGGGACCGGGCTGGCGCAGCTTACGGATGGGCCGTGGAACGATTTCGACCCGTGCTTCTTGCCTAACGGTCGGGTGGCGTTTATCAGCGAGCGTCGCGGGGGGTATCTGCGATGCGGGCGGCACTGTCCGACGTATACGCTCTTCTCGATGCGGCCGGACGGGAGCGACGTCATCTGTCTGAGCTATCACGAGACGCACGAGTGGCATCCGAGCGTGGGGAACGACGGGATGCTGCTGTATACGCGGTGGGACTACGTCGATCGCGACACGAACGTGGCGCATCACATCTGGACGTGTTTCCCGGACGGGCGGGATCCGCGGACGTTTCACGGGAACTATCCGGTGAAGCGCGAGAGCCGGCCTTGGATGGAGATGAGCATTCGGGCGATTCCCGGGTCGACGAGGTACGTGGCGACGGCGGCGGCGCACCACGGGCACGCGTTCGGGTCGCTGGTGCTGATCGACCCGGGGGTTCCGGACGATCGGTCGATGTCGCAGCTCACGCGGCTGACGCCGGAGGTGCCGTTTCCCGAGGCGGAGGGGGGCAAGTCGAAGATCAAGGACTATATGGTGTACGCGACGCCGTGGCCGTTGAGCGAGGACGACTATCTGTGCGTCTATGACCCGGGCGCGAAGTGCCATGGGATCTACTGGATCGACCGCTTCGGGAACAAGGAGCTGTTGTATCGCGACGAGAAGATCGCGTGTCTGAGCCCGATTCCGCTCCGGGGGCGGCCGATGCCGCCGCTGATTCCGACACGGACGACTCAGACGGCCAAGTCGCCGGAGGGGGGCGACGGCACGGAGACGATCGCGGTGATGAACGTGTATGACAGCGACTTCGAGTGGCCGGCGGGGGCGAAGGTGAGGTCGCTACGGGTCATTCAGGCGCTGCCCAAGACGACGGCGCCGCCGAACGAGCCTCGGATCGGGGTGGCGGATCAGACGAATGCGCGGGCGGTGTTGGGTACGGTTCCGGTGGAGCCGGACGGGAGCGTGTACTTCAAGGCGCCGGTCGGCAAGGCGATCTACTTCCAGGCGCTGGACGAACGGGGGATGGCGGTGCAGTCGATGCGGTCGGCGACGTACGTTCACGCCGGGGAGGAGTTGCGGTGTCAGGGCTGTCATGAGGTGAAGCATCGGACGCCACCACCGCCGGTAACGACGCCGCTGGCGCTTCGGCGCGGGCCGTCGGAGATTCGGGCGGAGGCGGACGGCTCGAACCCGTTCAGCTACGTTCGGCTGGTTCAGCCTGTGCTGGATCGGCACTGCGTCGGGTGTCATCGGGCGGAGAAGGCGGTGGACCTGGGCGGGGCGATCGAGGGCAAGCACGGGTGGACGCGGTCGTACGTGAACCTGGCGGAGAAGTACGGGTTCTACTTCCACGTACGGAACGGCTCGATCAAGACGGGCATTCACGGCGGGAGCCGGACGGTTCCGGGGGAGTTCGGGGCCCGGGCGTCGAAGCTGCCTGGGTTCATGGACGAGCGGCATCATGGGGTGAAGCTGTCGCCGGAGGAGTATCGGCGGCTGACGCTTTGGCTGGACTGTAACAGCGAGTTCTATGGGAGCTATGAGAATACGCAGGCGCAGGCGAAGGGTGAGGTGGTGCGGCCTTCGTTGAATTGACGGTTCGCGGTGGTTGCGTGAGATGCGCGTCGAATTCGAGCTGCCCGTCCGCTACAGGCGGGAAACCATGGGGCACCCGGGCGGACCGAAAGGCATTGTGTCGCCCCTGACGGGGCTTGTGGTGGGTGGCGGGTCTGGCCCCCACGGCTCGCGCCGTGGGCTATTGCCTATCGCCCCTATCGGGGCTTCTGGTGGTAGGCGGGTTCGCGGGAGCATTCGTACTTCGGGGTTGCTGGTGGGGGGAAGGTCACGGGCAAGATGCCCGTGCTACGCGAGCGATGCGGCGCCCTTTGGGTGATGGGGAGAAGGACGGCATGAGAGTCTTGCTTGGTTGTTGCGGGATCGTGCTGGTTCTGTCCGTGTTCTTTGCGAGCGCTGCGTCCGCGAGAGGCGAGACGTCTGGCGTGGGGGATTCGATTCGGGCGCTTGTGGAGGCGGACTGGATCGCGGCGGACCGGGGGTTCGCGGCGGAGGCGGCGAAGGCGGAGCTGCCGAGGAACGAGCGCGGCGTTACGACGATCGAGGACGCGGCGGGCGGGTGTGACGGGGTCAAGACGGGCACAGTGGGCTTTCATACGGCCAGCAACGAGGAGGACCCGTGGTGGCAGGTGGACCTGGGCGAGGTCTGCCGGCTGGGGCGCGTCGTGGTCTACAACCGCACGGACAACGACAACGCCAGGAGGGCGCGGAACCTGCGGATCCTCGTGGCGGACGACCCGCTGGCGACGGAGTTCCGCGAGATCTATCGGCATGACGGCAAGCCGTTCTTCGGCGTCAAGGAGAAGAAGCCGCTCGTCGTCGAACTGAAGGATGAGGACGTCAGGGCGCGGGTCGTTCGGCTGCAGGTGCCGGGGCGGTGCTCGTTCGCGCTGGATGAGGTGGAGGTGTACCTCGCCGAGGGACCCAAGCGAAACGTGGCGCTATACGCGCCGGCGAATCAAAAGAGCGTGGGGCCGTACTCTTATGCCGGGACGAAGGGGCACGAGGTTGTTGCGGCGCGACCGTCGATGCTTCGAGGGACGCCGTTCTCGCCAGCGCACACGCGGCTGGTGATTGATCGGGCTCGCAAGCTTGCGGGGCGTTTGAGGAGCGGGGCGACGCGGGCTCGGCTGGAGGCGTTGCTGGCGGATCTGGCGAAGGTCGAGAGGCGGGTGTCGATGGGCGGGGCGGACGAGGCGGCTCGCAAGGCGGTCTATCTCGACGCTTGCCGGGTCGCGCGTCGGATCGCGTTCTGTAATCCGCGGCTGGACTTCGACGGGATCCTCTTCATCAAGCGGCATCATCCGGGCAGCTTGTATCACATGGTACATCAGTACTACGGCTTCGCGGCGAAGGCGGGTGGCGGGCTGTTCGTGCTGGCGGATCCGTTCGGGGATGAGCCGAGGCTGGTGGACGTGCTGAGGGACAGCGTGGTCGAGAACGGGAGGCTGAAGGGGCGGCGGCTGACGGCGGGTGCGTATCTGTCGCCGGAGCTGTCGTTCGACGGCAAGACGATTCTGTTCGCCTACACGGAGTGCGGGGCGGAGGGGGTGGAGTGGTCGCCTCGGGCGAGCTTCCACATCTTCAAGGTGAACGTGGACGGCACGGGGTTGGTTCAGCTTACGGACGGGCCGTGGGATGATTTCGATCCGTGCCGGCTGCCGGACGGGCGGATCGCGTTCGTTTCGACGCGGCGCGGGGGGTTTCTGCGTTGCGGAGGATCGGCCCCGCCGTACGACTCGCCGAACTACACGCTGTACTCGATGGCGGCGGACGGCGGCGACATCGTGTGTCTGAGCTTTCACGAGACGCAGGAGTGGCATCCGAGCGTCACGAACGACGGGATGATCGTCTATACGCGGTGGGACTACATCGACCGGGACACGAATGTGGCGCATCACATCTGGACGTGCTACCCGGACGGGCGGGACCCGCGCTCATTCCACGGGAATTACCCGCTGGCGCGGGAGAGCCGGCCTTGGATGGAGATGAGCATCCGGGCGGTTCCCGGCTCGCCGAAGTTCGTGGCGACGGCGGCGGCGCACCACGGACACGCGTTCGGGTCGCTGGTGTTGATCGACCCGCGCGTGCCGGACAACGGGGCGATGTCGCAACTCGAGCGGATCACGCCGGAGGCGCCCTTCCCCGAGTCGTACGGCGGCAAGTTGGTCACGGCCAATTACATGGCCTACGGCACGCCGTGGCCGCTGAGCGAGGACGACTATCTGTGCGCGTATGACGCGGATGTGAAGGATCACGGGATCTACTGGATCGACCGGTTCGGCAACAGGGAGCTGCTGTATCGCGATCCGGCGATCCCGTGCATGAGCCCGATTCCGCTGGGGGCGCGGCCGGTGCCGCCGGTGATTCCGGATCGGACGACGCAGACGCTCGCGGCGAGGCGGGCTCTGGGCGATCGTCCGGCGACGATCACGGTGATGAACGTTTACGACAGCGACTTCGAGTGGCCTGAGGGGGCGAAGATCAAGGCGCTTCGGGTGATCCAGGTCTTGCCGAAGACGACGCCACCGGCGAACAAGCCGCGGATCGGCGTCGGGGCGATGACGAACGCGCGGACGGTCTTGGGCACGGTGCCGGTGGAGGCGGACGGGAGCGCGCACTTCGAGGCGCCGGTGGGCAAGCTGATCTACTTCCAGGCGGTGGACGAGCGCGGCATGGCGGTGCAGTCGATGCGATCGGGGACGTACGTTCACGCAGGGGAGCAACTCGTGTGTCAGGGTTGTCACGAGTCGAAGCAGAACGCCCGGCCGCGAGCGTCGGGCACGCCGACGGCGCTTCGGCGGGGGCCGTCGGCGATCGAGCCGGATGTGGAGGGGGCGAACCCGTTCAGCTACGTGCGACTGGTGCAGCCGGTGCTGGATCGGCACTGCGTTGGGTGTCATCGCGAGAAGAAGGCGGTGGACCTGAGCGGCGCGGCGGACGGCAAGTTCGGCTGGACCCGATCGTACGGCAACCTGGCGGGCAAGTACGGGTTCTACTTCCACGTGAGCGACGGCTCGATCAAGACGGGCGTGCACGGCGGGAGCAGGACGGTCGCGGGGGGGTTCGGCGCGAGGGCGTCGAAGCTGCTTGGGTATCTGGACAAGGGGCATCACGGGGTGGCGCTACCGGCAGAGGATTTCCATCGGATCACGTTGTGGCTCGACTGCAACAGCGAGTTCTACGGGGCATATGAGCGGACGGAGGCGCAGGCGCGGGGCGAGGTGGTGCATCCTTCGTTGAACTGAGGGGCAGCATGGGTCAACGTCAGACATGGCCTTGGCCATGGAACGAAGCACGGGTCCGCGGAACGCGGTGCTGATTCGGAGCGATGCATCTCGCTGACCCGTTGCTTGTTCGCTGGGGATGGTCTGCCTGTGCGGACCCATGCCACCCGCGACGAAAGTGTCTGACCGAGAAGAGCACTGGCTTGATCGGCGTTGGTGGCATCATCGGGCACGGATCGAATCTTTGAGGACGGCGAACGACATGTCTCATGACACGACACGACGGGAGTTTCTGGCGGGGACGATGGGGGCTGGGGCGGCGATGGCGATGGGCGCGGAGCTGGCCTCCGGGTCGGCCGCGACGGGCAAGCGACTGCTCTGTCGGATTGACTGCACGCAGGACCTTCCGCCGGAGAAGTACTTCGGTCACGGGGCGGTGAAGGTGGTCGAGAGCTCGGCGGGCCGATACCGGGAGGCGGAGGGTCGGCCGCTGTCGCGATTCGGGTATCGGTTCGCCATCGAGCACGTGGGCAGGCCGCACGTGGCGGTGATTCGGTATCCGGACGACAAGCGTCGGTACATGTGCATCATGGACGGGACGTGCTACGACCTGACGACGGGCGTGTTCACGGGGTGGGCCCAGCCGCTTTCGGGCAAGATGCTGGAGCTGAATCAGGTGTTCTGGCCGAGGTGGAAGGACTGCAGCATCGTCTTCATGACGTGGAGCGAGGGAGAGCCGGCGGCGGCGGCGAGCATCGAGATCCACGAGCTTGGCGGGCTTCCGCCGATGCGCGTGCGGAGCGATCTGGGAGGGGGCTCGCGGCGGGAGATCGGCATTCAGTACGAGGATCCGTGCGGGACGGGCGCGTCCGAAGGGGCGATGACCCGGGATCAGTGGATCGACCACGTGGTGCAGTACGCGAGATACACGGGTCAGGATCTGCTGGCGTATCCGATGGCGTGGTATCACGGGCCGCAGTTCCCGTGCTCGTGCGAGCCGGCGGACGGGTTGGACTGCATCGTGGCGGAGGACCGCAAGCAGTACGGCCGGTGGACGACGAAGCCGGCGGACTGGTACGCGACGCTTCTGGAGCGATTCGAGCAGGAGGGTCTGGAGTTCCAGGGCGCGCTGACGCTGATGCGTCTGGGCAGCCTGATGCAGAAGATGAACGCCGACCTGGCGTCGATCCAGGGCGGCAAGGACACGATCAACAACATGCTGTGGAACAATCACGTGCAGTCGAGCACGAACGATTGGACGGCCGTGTACAACGCCCTGAACTTCAAGCCCGTGGCCGATGCGCTCAAGGGGCAGCCGCCCGCGGAGCCCTGGAGCAAGCTGCCCGGGTTCGCATACGGCGAGCATCGCGGGCCGGGGCACATGGGTCCGATCTTCAACCCGCTGCATCCTGCGGTGCAGAAGGCGATTCTGGACTTCGTGACGGACATCGGGCGGCGGTACGGCAAGTACAGGTCTTTCAGGGGCATTTCGTTCAACATGTTCGCCTCGTGCATGCCGTGGTTCGGGTCGATCCACGCGGGGTACGACGACGTGACGATCCGCATGTTCCAGGAGGAGACGGGCATCGGCGTGCCGGTCGCCGCGAAGCCGCCGGATCGGTTCTCTCGGCGGTACGAGTACCTGACGTTCACGTGCCGGCCGGCCTGGGTCGAGTGGCGATGCCGGAAGATCCGCCAACTGTTCGGCAAGATTCGGGAGGCGCTGGCCAAGGGGCGCGAGGACCTGCGGGTGACGGTCACGCTGTGGGACGAGACGACGATCCCGGGGGTGTTCGGCTATCCCGATTGCGCCCTGCAGCTCGATGCGCGGCCGAACTCGGTGGAGATCTTCCGGGACGCGGGGATCGACGTGACGATGTACGGCGACGAGCCGGGGCTTCTGATCGACATTGAGCAGGGCAACTCGCGGGATCGGGGCGGTCACGGCAGCTACTCGATGCAGGGCGTGAACATGCCGCTCGAGGGCCTGACGATGTACCGCGACTACGACTTCCTGGATCAGGAGCTGCTCGACGCGCTGCACGCGCAGGACCGGCCGGGGGTGTTCATCTTCAACTGCTGGGTCGAGGCGTGGGGCAAGCACGTGTGGTTCCAGCCGGAGCCGGGCGACGCGAACGTGGCCAAGCTGGCGGTCATGGACGGCAAGCCGGCCGAGGGCATCCTGCGGATGAACTCGATCTATCCGAAGGACGGGTTCTGGTTCGATTCTCAGTTGCGGATCACGCCGGCGTTTCCGGGCGGGGTGCACTTCTTGGAGCCGTACGCGCATGCGGTGGCGGAGCTGGACGCGTGCCGGATCACGCGGGGCGGGTTGTTCCTGGACAAGGCGCACGGGGAGCTCATTCGGGAGTTCGCGAGGGCGTATCGCACGCTGCCGAACGTGAAGTTCGCGACGGTCGGCAAGACGACCGACCCCGTGGCGGTTCGGACGCTGGTTCGTGACGGCAAGCGCTACCTCTACGCGGTGAATCGGGAGTACTACCCGGTCTCGGTGGAGCTGGTGTTTAGCGGCGAGCCGAAGGGGCTGGCGGACCTGTGCTCGAACGAGGGGATTCCCGCGTCGCAGCGCTGGACGTTCAACCTGCATCCGTACGGGCTGAGGAGCTTTTCGGTCGCGCCGGAGGTCGAGGTGACGGGCTTTGTGGCCACGCCGCCGGCGGAGATCGCCCGGTCGGTAGTTGACGAGGCGAAGAAGACGCTGGAGGCGTTCGACAAGGTTCGGGCGGCGGGCAAGTACATCCCGGGGATGGACGAGATGGGCGAGCGGATCCGTGCGGCGATCGGCGAGGGGCGGCTCGCGTGGCTTCGTCGGGCGACGACGGGGTATATCGCGCGGAGGGCGCGGGCGGTCTGCGGGTAGAGCACACCGTTGGCATGGGCACCTTGCGCGTAATGGCTCACGGGCAAGATGCTCGTGCTACGTCCTGCAACTCGGCATTCTCGGTTGATCGGGAGAACTGATCGGATGAAGCGGCTCACTTGGTTCGGCTTGGCGTGGGTAGTTCTGGCGGCACCGGCGATGTGTTTGGCTGAGGGCTCGCCGGTGAAGGCGGCTCGGTCGGGGAACGTCGTGCTGCTGGACAACGGGCTCGTAGCGGTTCGGTACAACACCGCGGCGGGACGGTTTACGGCCTCGGCCGAGGGCGTGGCGTTCGGGCGCGAGGGGGAGCTGACGCGATCGGGGGGGAAGTCTCGGATCGTGGACGTTGGCGGGGCGCTTGGGGGGGGCAAGGCCATTGAGATCGAGCATGCGGACGGCTCGGTCGATCAGATCCTTCTGTACCCGGGCGTGCCGTTTGCCTGCATCAAGCCGCATCCGCGAAACGCGGGGCAGGAGGCGCTGACGATGGACAAGCTGACGCCGGCGAAGATCGGCGTCGAGTTGGGCAGGCGAGCGGCGGACGTCCGGGTGCTGGGGTGCGACGGGCTGACGCCGGGCGACAAGGCTCGCACGAGCTACATGTTCCTCGCCGCGGCGGACCCGAAGACGCGCGGGGGTATCGTCGTGGGATGGCTGACACACGATCGGGGCAGCGGCATCGTCAGCAGCGGGGCTTCGCAGGGCGGGTTGCGGATCGAGGCCCGCATCGAATATGGCAAGCTCCGGATCGCCCCGGGGCAGACGGCCGACGGAGAGCTGCTGGCGATCGGCTACTTCAAGGACGCGCTCGTCGGGTTGGAGACGTACGCGGAGACGATCGCGCGGGCCAACGGGATTCGTTTGCCCAAGGCGATTCCGTCGGGGTATTGCACGTGGTATTCGAGCCCGTTCGGGGGCGCATCCGATGCGCGTCACATGGCGCAGCTCGCGGAGTTCTGCCGGGAGCATCTGACGAAGTTCGGCTTTGGCGTGCTACAGATCGACGACGGCTGGCAGATCAGCGGTCGTGACTTCACGATGTACCGCAAGGACGGGCCTTACCGGGAGGGCATGAAGCCGACGGCGGACAAGATCGCGGCCGCGGGGATGACGGCGGGCATCTGGTTCATCCCGTTCGGGTGGGACCACAAGCGCGAGATCTTCAAGGAGCATCAGGACTGGTTCGTCCATCACGCGGACGGCAAGCCGTACGAAGTGTACTGGGCGGGCACGTGCCTGGACATGACGCGCCCGGAGGCCCGGACGTTTCTGCGGGGGGTGATCGGGCAGATGACGCGGGAGTGGGGCTACAAGTACATCAAGATCGACGGGCTGTGGACGGGCATGGCGGTCAAGATCCTGTATCCGGAGCCGACATACCGCGATGATCGGCTGGGCGACGCCGTGTTCCATGACCCCAACGTGACGAACGTTCAGGCGTATCGGAGCGGCTTGGAGCTGGTTCGCGAGGCGGCGGGTGACGACGTGTTCATTCTGGGCTGCAACATCGCGCAGAACATGCGGACGCTGGGGGCCTCGATCGGGCGGGTGGACGGGATGCGTGTCGGGCGCGACATCGGCGCGGCGTGGGAGCACATTCTGCCGTCGGCGGAGATGGGCTCACGGTTGTACTTCCTTCACGGGCGCGTGTGGTACAACGACCCCGACTGCCTGATGGTCCGCGAGCCGATGACGCTGGACCAGGCGCGGGCGTGGGGCTCGTGGATCTCACTGACGGGGCAGCTCAACCTGGTGAGCGAGTGGCTGCCGGCGCTGCCGGCCGAGCGGCTGGAGATCGTGAAGCGTTCGATGCCCAACCACGGGTTGTGCGGCAGGCCGGTGGATCTGTTCGAGAGCGCGCTGCCGAAGGTCTGGCATCTGCGCGCCGGGGAGGGTGCGAGTCGGCGGGACGTGGTCGGCGTGTTCAACTGGGACCTGAAGAAGGTCGAGACGCTCGGCATCGATGCGGGCAAGCTCGGGCTTCCCGAGGCGGACGGGGGCGCGTACGTCGGGTTCGACTATTGGGCGGGGAAGTTCGTTCCGCCGTTTGCGGATGGGGCCGAGGTCTCCGTGCCGCCCGGGTCGTGTCGCGTGATCGCGATTCGGCCGATGGGGGACCGTCCGGTGCTGGTGAGCACGTCTCGGCACATCACGCAGGGGGTGGTGGACATCGCGCGGGAGGCGTGGGACGGCGACAGGCACGTGCTGAGCGGGACGAGTCGCGTGGTTGGCGGGGATCCGTACGAGCTTCGGATCGCGGCACCGATCGGCTCGCGGTCGTGGGAGGCGGTTTCGGCGAAGGTGTCGGAGGCGGATAAGGGCGCCGGCGTCTCGGCCACGATGATAGATCATGGGCCGGGGGTGCGCGTCAGGCTCGATTCGAAGCAGAACCGTCAGGTGGATTGGGCGGTTCACTTCAAGCCGGGCGAGGCGGGGACGCCGGAGGCGGCGGGGATCGGGAATCTGAGGGCGGATGCGCCGTCGCCCTTCGAGCCGGTGACGGTGACGTGGGACGAAAGCGGAAGCACATATCGCCTCGAGCGGTCGGAGGGATCGGCCTTGGCGATCGCGGCGAATCGATTCGTGGATGGCGGCGTCGAGGCGGGCAAGACGTACACGTATACCGTTCGGGCGGTGGGTTGGTCGGGGCAGGCCGGGGAGGCGGCTCGCGTGACGGTCACGGTGCCCAAGCTCGATATGCCGCCGGTGCCTCCGAGGCCGGACGTCTTGCTGTCGGGGTTGAAGCCCGTTCGGGCCAGCGTCGGCTGGGGGAAGCTGGGGACGGACAAGAGTGCCGAGGGCAAGCCGCTGAGGGTCTCGGGCAAGAAATACGACAGGGGCGTGGGCGTTCACGCGAACTCGGAGCTCGTCTACGCATGCAGGCCGGAGTACAAGCGGTTCGTGGCGGTGGTCGGGCCGGACTGCGAGGTACGATCGGACGCTCGGACCAGCGTGGTCTTCGAGGTCTGGGCCGACGGCAGGCGTCTCGCTCGGAGCCCGAAGCTGGCGTGGAAGACGATCGACTACTGGCATTTCGACGTGGCGATCCCGCCGGGCTGCAGGGAAGTTCGGCTGGTCGTGACGGATGGGGGTGACGGGATTTCGGCGGACCATGCGGACTGGGTGGAGGCGGGGTTTGTGACGCGGCTTGACGCCGCGCGTTGAGGCGGTACTCTCATAGCCTCGATCCGAGACGTGTGACCCCCATTGGAGGATTGTGCCGTGAGAGTAACGAAGACGATCAACCGTACGTGTCTGATGCTGGTCTGCGTCGTGCTGCTGGCGACGCCCGCCCTGGCTGAGGGGCTGAAGAAGCCGGCGCTGTTCATGACGCTGCCGGACCAGTGCAACACGCCGGACGGGATGACGCTTGCGCCGGACGGGAACATCATTCTGTCGTGCCCGAACTACAACAACGACAAGTTCCCGGGCATCTTGATGATGATCACGCCGGGCAACGAGCTGAAGGAGTACTTTCGGCTGCCGATGCACCCGGGGACGGGCAAGGTGGGTCCGATGGGTCTGGACTTCGGCCCGGACGGCAACCTGTACGTGGCCGACAACCAATGCTTCAACACGAGCCTGTACAAGTCGCGGCTGCTTCGCGTCCGCGTGGAGAACGGCAAGCCGGTCGGGTGCGAGGTGGCGGTGTACGGCTTCAAGGTGGCCAACGCCGTGATCTGGCGGGGCGACTACGTTTACGTGAGCGACTCGGTTCAGAACGTGACGTGGCCGGCGTCGGAGAGCCACTTTCCGAGCTGCATCTACCGCATCCACGTCAAGGAGTTCGCCGAGAAGCCGCTGGAGCTGCAGCCGGCGGGGCTGGATCCGCACTGCATCGCCAGGGTCTACACGAGGAATCGCCAGCTCGCGTTCGGGGCCGACGGGCTGACGTTCGACGACGAGGGCAACCTGTACTGCGGCAACTTCGGCGACGGGCTGCTGCACAAGATCAGCTTCGACGCGGACGGCAAGGTGGTCTCGAACACGGTGCTTGCCAGCGGCGGTCCGATGAAGTGCTGCGACGGGCTGTTCTACGACTCGAAGCGGAAGGTCATCTTCGTGTCGGACTCGGTCATGAACGCGGTGCAGATGGTCGACCTGAAGGGGAACATCACGACGCTGGCACAGAACGGCGACACGGACGGGGCGGACGGCAGCATCGACCAGGTGTGCGAGGTGCTGGTTCGGGGCGACGAGCTGATCATCGTCAACATGGACTTTCCGTTCCCCGGGCTGACGAACACGAAGCACGAGAAGCCGTATACGCTTTCGGTGGTCAAGCTGGACAGGTAGGCTAGAACGTTATTGTGCCGGGACGAAGGGTGGTTCGTTTCTCTGCGTGTAATCGCGCGATCTTGTTGATCGGATTCGCGTCCCCCACGGCTGAAGCCATGGGCCACCCCGATAGCGGATGACAAGCGAGGGATCGCTGGAGAGTCTCTGGCCAGGGGCCGGACCCGCACGACGACGGGCGCCGGCCCCTGATCGTATAGAGGGTTGATCCTGATCCGAGGGGAGCACATGGGCGTTTTGAAGGCGGGGGTTGCGGCGTGGATCGTTGGCGTCGTCTGCGGGGCGAGCGCGGCCGGCGGGGCCGAGACGGTGTGGCTGGACGAGCTGGACGTCGGCAAGTCGACGTGCGGGTGGCAGCACTCGCGTCGGAACGCGTCCGTTGACGGGAATCCGCTGAGCATCGGCGGACGGAAGTATCACCGCGGCGTCGGCACGCATTCGCCGGGTCAGTTCTGGATCACGCTGGATCGGGGGACGGCGCGTTTTGCCGCGGCGGTCGGCATCGACGACGAGGCGGGCAAGAACGGTACGGCGGAGTTCCTGGTCGTCGGCGACGGGAAGACACTGTGGCGCAGCGGCGTCATGCGGGGCGGCGAGACGGCCAAGCAGGTCGACGTGGACCTGACGGGCGTGGAGGACCTCGAGCTCGTCGTGACCGTTGGCGGCGACGATTATGGCTATGATCACACCGATTGGGCGGAGGCGAAGTTCGTCGTGACCGGCAAGCGGCCTGTGGCGATCGACGAACCCAGGCTGTCCCCATTCACTTCTCTACAGCGGACGATGCTGCGAGAGCGTGGGCGGATGAAGACGATAGCGCACGAGGCGTTCCGGCCGGAGTCGCTCTTGGTCGATTCCGATCGTGACCCTGTCGACGTTGTCGCGCGACGGACGGCGGCGCTGCTGGCTCATCTGAAGGGCATGGAGGGCGGGCCGGCGTTGACGTCGGAGGCGGCGCGGCTCGAGCGACTGAGGGGCGAGGCGGTCGCCATTGACGTAAAGGACGTCGCGGCTCGACGGGAGCTGTTCGATCGGCTGGCGGCGCTCCGCCGAGAGATCGCGCTGGCGAACCCGCTGCTGGACTTCGACAAGATTCTGTTCATCAAGCGCCAGTTCCTGCCCGGGCACGAGCGGCTGGGCAATCACATGTGCGACCAGTACTTCGGGTTCCATGCGATCCCGGGGGGCGGGGTGTTCGTCTTGGAGGACGCGTTCGGCGAGGGTCCGAGGGTGCGTGACGTCCTGACGGACTCGATCTGCACGAACGGTCGGTTCAAGGGCGAGAAGCTGCCGCCGGGCGGGTATCTCTCGCCGGACCTGTCTTACGACGGCAAGACGATCGTCTTCGCGTTCACCGAGGCGGAGAAGACGCCGTACGAGTGGACGGAGCGGAGCACGTTCCACCTCTTCAAGGTGGGCGTGGACGGGACAGGGCTGACGCAGATCACGGACGGGCCGGTGAACGACTTCGACCCGTGCTGGCTGCCGAGCGGGCGGATCGCGTTCATCTCGGAGCGGCGCGGCGGCTTTGGGCGATGCCACGGCCGACCCGTACCGACCTGGACGCTGCACACGATAGAGCCCGACGGCAGCGACGTGGCGTGCATCAGCTATCACGAGACGAACGAGTGGCACCCGAGCGTCAACAACGACGGGATGATCGTCTATACGCGGTGGGACTACGTGGATCGGGGGCACGGGCAGGCGCACCATCCGTGGATCACCGCGCCGGACGGCCGGGACGCGCGGGCCATTCACGGCAACTTCGGCAGGACGCACGCCATTCGGACGAACATGGAGATGGACGTCCGGGCGATCCCCGGCTCGCGGCGATACGTCGCGACCGCCACGGGGCATCACGCACAGGCGTACGGCTCGCTGGTCGTGATCGACCCGGACGTCGGGGACGACGACGCGATGGGCCCCATCAGGCGGCTGACGCCGGCGGTGCCGTTCGTCGAGTCGCAGTGCAGCAACCGGATCGGCCAGGTCTATGCGACGGCGTGGCCGCTCAGCGAGACGTTCTACCTGTGCGTTTACGACGCCGAGGGCAACGCCGATCGGGGGCCGAGGAACAACTACGGCATCTATCTGCTCGACGCGTTCGGCAACAAGGAGCTGATCTATCGGGACGAGTCGATCTCCTGCCTGAGCCCGATGCCCTTGCGATCGCGGCCGGCGCCGCCGATCGTACCGCAGGTTGCGGCGACGAGCAGGCCGGCCGGCGTCGAGGGCGGGAGCGGGGAATACGCATCGGAGGCGCCCTCAGCAGAGACGGCGTCGTCGCGGACGGCCCGAGTCGGCCTCGTCAACGTGTATGACAGCGTCAAGCCCTTCCCGAAGGGCACGCGGATCATGGCACTGCGGATCGTGCAGGTGCTGCCGAAGACGACGCCGATCTACAACCGACCGCGCATCGGCTACGGCGACCAGAAGAACGCCCGTGCGGTTTTGGGCACGGTGCCGGTCGAGCCTGACGGGAGCGCGTTCTTCAATCTTCCGGTCGGCAAGGCGGTTTACTTCCAGGCGCTGGACGAGGACGGGCTGGCGGTGCAGTCGATGCGGAGCGACACGTACGTCCGTCCCGGCGAGTGGCTGACGTGTCAGGGCTGTCACGAGCACCGCCAGGGCGCGCCGTACCAGCCGGAGCGATATCCGCTGGCCATGCGTCGAGGGCCCTCGACGATCCGGCCGGAGGTGGACGGGGCCGACCCGTTCAGCTTTGTGAGGCTCGTCCAGCCGGTGCTCGATCGTCGGTGCGTTGGGTGCCACGCGAAGGAGGCCAAGGCGCCGGCGTTGTGCGCGGGGGATCCGACCAAGGACGCCGAGCATTGGTCGTCCTCGTACCGGGCACTTCAGAAGGTTGCGTTCTACATCGACAGCGCGTCGTGGACGGCGCCGCTGACGACGCCCGGGGAGTTCGGCGCGCGGGCGTCGAAGCTTTACGGGATGCTCAGGTCGGGGCATCATGACGTGAGGCTCTCGGCCGAGGAGATGCATCGGATCACGCTGTGGCTCGACAGCAACTCGGATTTCTTCGGCGCGTATGAGGACCCACTGGCCCAGGCGCGGGGCGAGGTCGTCAGACCGGCGTTGGAGTAGCCCGCGGCGGCGGAGAAGGAGCCCATGCCCGGTTCGTGAGGTCCGCGGCTTGGAGGCTTTTTCCGAGAGAAGACGCTCGGCGGCCCGCCGCGCGAGAATCAGGGGAAGGCGAAGGCTGCGTCACCAATCACGTACATCACGCCGAACGCCCCCCCCGGTGCCAACCGTGCACGGCGACATTGACCGCACGGTCCCGTACGACCAGGCCGTCCGGCTCGACGCCGCGCCGCGAAAGGCTGGCGCGCCGAGCTGGCTGGGATGCATGACGAGAGGCCGGCTGGTGGGCGTCCGGTTGGGCGCTAATCAAAACGACAACCTGGTTATGCGGCGCTGGGAGGTCATCGGGTGGGATCCAACACCTTGCTCTTGAACTGATTCGAGGCTGCCCGCCTAAGGCGAGGCATAGGAATCACCTTGATAGAGAGAAAACTGAGGTCCGAAGTGGCAGTCCGTTTCTCGATGACGGCAAACGCCGTGCTCATCAAGTTGGCAGTCGGCAAGGATCCCGGCCCGCGGCTTGGTTCCCAACGGCCTCAAAGGTCTCTCGTCGGATGTCGCTGATCCGCAGATCGTCGATCAGGCCGCGGAAGTTGAGGTTGGTGTACCACGCCGTGTGGCCGGGGGCTTCGAGTCGGCGACGATAGGGAGCTCGACGCCGCTCATCTTCTTCAGATAGGTCGCAAGCTCCTCCGCGGCGAACCGCTCCGACGCCAGAGGCCGATCCGGAGCGACGATAGTCGCATTCGGCTTGCCCTCCCTCGTCAAGGTAACAGCCTGCGATCCGAGGCAAGCGCCGCCAACCGTTACGAGCGCGATGCCAAGGAATGCCGCAAAGGCGCGTTTCCGTCTTCCACGCATGTACGTTGGCTCCTTCTGATCGCGCGCCGCCTCTACCGTAAAGCCGCATCGGGCTCAAGGCGGCGTTCAAAGACACCATCTGATTCGTTCCTCCGAGTCGCTCTGGTCTTGTAACGGGCATATGCCTCGGATCGCGCGTGTGGTCGTGCGCATTCATCCCCATCACGCGGCTCAGCGGGGATATCGCCGGCAACAGACGTTCTCGTGCGACGAGGATTAGGTCGTACACCTCGAGCTGAGCAAACGTCCGAACGCGGAACAAAGGCAATCCAGGAACTGGTGTCGCCCAACTTCCAGGAATCGTTGAGGGATTGTCGCCCAGCCCGATGCAATGCTAGAATCGGTCCCATGAAACACAATCACAGGACGTTCTTCGGTGTGGTCTTGGGTGGTCTTGCCATGGCGCTGCCTCAGGTTGCCGATGCGGGTGAAGCCGGTACCCCGGGGGCGGTCAACCACGCGCGGCCCTTTGAAAGGCCGACGCGCCCAGCGTTCATTCCGCTGCCTCCCGGCGCGGTGGAACCCGCCGGCTGGCTGCGCGACTGGTGCCTGGCCGCGCGCGACGGGTACACCGGCCACATGGACGAGGTCGACGACGAGTTCAAGCGAGCCTGGGCTCCAGACCACAAGATGACCGGCGAAAGACTCAACTGGTCTAGAGGCGCCTGGCCTTACGAAGGGGGCGGCTACTGGTTTGACGGCCTGGCCCGTCTGGGCTTCGCCCTGCACGACGAGGCGCTGATCCAGCAGGCCAAGAAGCGGTTGTACGCGGTGGCCGACCACATGAACACCAGCGGCCTGCTCTTCCTCTGGTGGCTCGACAGGAAGAATCCCGGCGACCGGAAAGCCGTCACCGTGGATTCGGGGGGCTGGCCGCTCTGGGCCTGCGGCCTGCTGGGGCGCGCCATGACCGGCTTCCATGCGGGGTCCGGCGACAAACACATTCTGGAGGCGCTCGAGAAAGCCTACGGGGCGGACCCCGACTGTCTCCGGTGGATCCCCACCAGCATGTCGAATCTGTGGCCGGCCTACGACGCGTACCAGTGGAGCGGCCACAAGGGCATCGCGGACGCGCTGGACGCCATGTTCAAGAAGGAAGGGACGGCACTGGTGCCGACTCTGATCCGTTACCGAAAAGCGCCGGATCTGAAGCCGGGCACAACGGTGGACAACGAACATGTGGTTGGATTCATCGAATGCACCACGCCCTGGGCGGTGGGCTATCTGTGGACGGGCGACGCGAGCTACCTGCAGGCGGCCGTCGGCTGGCATGACCTGCTGGAACGCATCGCCATGCAGCCCCACGGCGTCCCTGTCTCGGACGAGTGGTATGGTCCCACGGGCGCATTCCGAGGCAGCGAGACCTGCGACGTGGCGGGCTATGTGTGGAGCCAGGTCTGCCTGCTCTCCGTAACCGGCGAAGGCCGGATGGCGGACCGGCTCGAGCGGGCGTTCTTCAACGCCGGGCCGGCTACGGTGTCGCGCGATTTCAAGACCCACATCTATTTCCAAAGCCCCAATCGGTTCGCCAACATGTCGCCGGACTTTCCGCACGGCCCCAGGGCCGAAGGCGGCACGTATCAGTTGAAGCACTCGCCGCTCTGCTGCACGGCCGCGCTCAACCGCATCGTACCGTGGTACGTCACGCACATGTGGATGGCCACCTATGACAACGGCCTGGCGGCAACCTGCTACGGTCCCTGCAAAGTCACCGCGCTGGTAGGCGACCGCGTGCCCGTCGTCATCGCTTGCAAGACCGACTACCCCTTTAACGAAACGATTG
This sequence comes from Phycisphaerae bacterium, assembly GCA_016927755.1. Taxonomy (GTDB): domain Bacteria; phylum Planctomycetota; class Phycisphaerae; order UBA1845; family JAFGLZ01; genus JAFGLZ01. The sequence continues at coordinate 28,195 of JAFGLZ010000107.1, read as the reverse complement.
AGATGTCCGTGCAACCCGCGCGCGAGGCGGCATTCCCGCTCGATCTCCACGTTCCCGGATGGTGCGCCGCTCCCTCCATGAGCGTCAACGGCTCACCCGCAACTGTCGAGCGCAACGCCAAGGGATTCGCTCGCGTCAGCCGAAGCTGGAAGCCGGGCGACACCCTCCGGCTGCACCTTCCGATGACCCCGAGTCTCAAGACCGGTCGCGACGCCGCATCGGGCCCGCCCTATGACGGCGCCCACAAGGCCACAAAGGTGACGATTCCGGAGAAAGATGGCATTCGGGGCGCGCCTTACGCCTCGGTTTCGTACGGCCCGCTGCTCTTCGCCCTGCCCATCGCGGACACCACCAACGCCAACACGCCCGATCCGTCCGCCCGGTGGCATTTTGCCCTGGACGCGCAGGCCCCCGGCCTGAGCGTCGAGCGCACCGCGATGCCCGACAAATGGAATTGGCCGCTGGCAGCACCCCTGAAGATACGGGCCAACGCGGTTGAAGTCGCTTGGAACCCCGACCCGAAGGTACCCCGTCTGCCGTCGGTGCCGGCCGAGAAGTCGAAGCCGACCGAACGCATCACGCTCGTTCCGTATGGCTGCACCAAGTTCCGGATCTCGATGTTCCCTGTCCCCGCCGAGCCGGAAGTGAAGCCGTCGGCCATCCGCCGAATCCTGTTTCTGGGAAACAGCATCACGCACCACGGGCCCAGAAAGGACGTCGATTGGGCCGGCAACTGGGGCATGGCGGCCAGCTCCGAGGACAAGGACTATGTCCATCTCGTCACCAGTGCGATCGCCCGCCACACCGGCTCGCCCCCTCAGATGAGGGCCAAGAACATCGCGGACTTCGAGCGCAACTACGCCACCTATGACGTGGCCGGGCGACTGAAGGACCTTTTCGCATTTGACCCCGACCTGGTGGTGCTGGCCATCGGCGAGAACGTGCCGAAGTTGGATTCCGACGACGCCAAGGCGCGATTCAAGGCCGGCGTAATGAGGATCCTGGCGTGCGCCCTGGCCAAACGTCACCCGCTCGTCGTCGTACGTAGTTCTTTCTGGCCCGATGCCGCCAAGGATCAGGTGCTCAAGGAGGCCTGCCAGGAGGCGGGCGGCATCTTCGTCGACGCCGGTCCGATCGGCCGCGATCCGGCCAACGCCGCACGTGCGGAACGATCCTTCAAGCACGACGGCGTGGCCGGGCATCCTGGCGACCGGGGAATGAAGGCTCTCGCCGACGCGATTACTCAGGTTATCTTCCAGCGCGCCAATCAGCGGTGAAGGACAGCGTCCGTCCGCTATCGCACCAACGTGCCGTGACCGATCGGGCGGGAACCTCCAGATCGGCACGCGTCCACCCGGACGGACCGAAGTTGGCGATGACCTCGACACGATCGTCGAACACGGTTCGCTGCACGAGGCGGTCGGTCGATAGCCAGGCGAAGTCGGTCATGGCGGCGAATCCGACCTTGCGATGCACGGACGAGAAGAAGTCGTAGTGCCTCCTAATCGTGGCGCGTCGCTTCCTGAACGCCTCGAGAGTCAGGTGGTAGAGCGGCGGGCATTGATAGAGCATTTCCGTGAGCACCGTCTCGGCCAGGACGTTGCTGAACTTGAGGCTGCTGCTGGCCCAGTGATGCGTTGAGACGAACGAGTCGTGGTACACGATCTCGTTGAGCGGCAAGCGGAATCGCGCGTCGTAGTGGCGCTGGCGGTGCCACTCCTTCAGCGGCGTCGGGGCAAAGAACTTAGCGGGGCGGTCGGGTGGATACCAGGCACCGATGTAGTGCTCGGACTCGCGATTCTGCATGTCCGGGTCGCCCCCGCCGATGACCGGCGTGAGTAGTCCTTCAGAGACATGGATGGCTGGGGCGGCGTAGGCACTGCCGCCTTCGGATCCGATGACGACGTCGAACGTGTCACGGATCCACATCATCCGATCCACGCGAGCGGCGGCGTCCTGTTGCTGCGTCGAGGGGTGAAGCGGCGAGTAGTCATCGAAGACCTGCCCGTACGCGTCGCAGTCTACGAAGTAGTAGTTGTACGGAACGCGTTCCATGTTTCGCCGGACCCGGGCTTCGACCGCCGACCGGGCCGCATGTGGGCTGAGAAGGTAACCACGTTGCTTGAAGCCGCCGCGCTTCGTTCCGTCTTGCTTCTCGATGCCGCCGGTTTCGTACAGCTCCTGACCGAACTGCGCCGTCGTCCACGAGGCGTCCGTTCCGGCGAGCTTGGGGTCGTGGATGGAGTGGAACGAATCGTAGGTGCCGAAGAGGTAACCCATCTCGTCGGCGACGCGGGCGACCTCGGGACGACGCTCGACACGCTCCCAGCCGGACAAACAGAATCGCAGTCGATCAAGCCCCGCCTTCTTCAGTTGCTCGAGCATCTTCACCGAGACGCCGTCGCCCCAGAGGTAGACATGAGCGGCGCCGAGCAGCCGCTTGGCCTTTGGCGTCTTCTTCAACTTCTCGGACATCGGCACGAACTCGCCCGCGTCGATCAGCCACTGTCGGAATTGGCGCGCGGGCTCGACGGGCGACGGCGTGTCGCTCAGCCGGATGAGCAGGCCGTACGCCCACGTCTTCTTGCTCGCGGGAAACGTGTGCGCGAACGTCGCCCGAAGACCGCCGCCCGTTCCTTCGAAGGCGATACCGTTGTTGTAGCGATTCGTGGCGATGTACGTGATCGAGCAGTCGCCGCAGTACAGGCCCCAAAAGGGCATCGTCAGGTCATCCAGAGTGTTCCACTTATGCGACTCGAGGAACGACATCCACTGCTCGTCGTCGAGGGGCACATAGCGTCCGCCGGCGAACGGCCAGATGAGGGCTTCGACCGGCTCGGCGAGCCTCAACACCGGCCAGGTGAACACGCCTGTCTTCGATGAGCGGATCTCGACCCCCAATTCGTCACCGCTTACGCTCATCCGGACCAGCACATTGCGTTTGGGTAGTTCCCACCGCGCGACGTCGACCGACACGTCGAGCCTGGTCACGGTGCCGAGGTCACTCTGCCCCGCGGAAAGAGCAATCGGCGGCTGGCCGGGGCGTCGAGAGGTGACCTGCATTGAGGCCGGATCGACGGTGATCGTCCAAGTCTTACTCACCAGATCGAACGTCTGATCTTTGGACGGGTCTGCGGCGAGGACGAAATGCGTGAGTGCTGCGACGAGCAGGGCGACGTGCATCAAGAGCATCCATGACCCTCCGCATTACGGCCCCAGAGCCGAACAACCCGCATCGCCTGACGATGGGCGGCGGCTCAGATCCGATTGAGGCGAACCGCCGGAGTCGAGTTGCCGCTATGACCTCGGCCGGCTGCGGCCTTGGGCCGTGTGTTGGCATTATACGGCATTCCCTCCCCGTGTCGTCTCCCCGGGCGCAGGGCACGAATCACGGGCTGCCTCGAACTCATAGGCCACCGGATCGGATGCTTGGGTAGCCTTGCGGGGGCAATGACGATAGCCTTTCCTCCGACTGGTCTACTGATTCGCTCCTTAGATCCGGGGAGAACTGCATGATCACTGCACTCATCGTGACGGCTACGTTGGCAAACCCCTACGGTGCCGAACAGTCCTCGACCGACTCGGCTCACGTCATCCGAACACGCGGCCTGACGCTGTATCTGTCAAGCAAGGGTACCGTCTCGCGAGCGATGTTGGGCCAAAGGCAGTTGCCCATGCCCCTCTCCGCCGAGACGTTGCTCGCCGGGACTCAGATCAGCGGCGACGTCGCGGCCAAGCCCTTCGGCAAGGGCGGCGTCGAGTTCCGAAAGGAACTCGTCAACGACAAGGAGAAACGCCGGTGCCGACTCGTCGAGCGTTTCATCCCCGCCGAGCGTAGCGTCCGCTGGGAGATCGAGGTCCACGGCTCGGGCGAGCCCTGGAGCACGGCCATCGAGACTCGACTGAGCTGGCCCGACGTCACCGGCGCGAGCTTCTGGACGGCATGGGGAGACAATCGACCCGACGCGCCCAAAGGTTCCCACAGTTGGACCGATCCGCTGGTGCCAGTGCCCTTCCAGGACAGAACCCTCATCTATGGAAGCGACCACTTCTCACACCCCCAGGCCGTCAGCATCCCCATCGCCGTCGTCATGGACGAGGCAAGGGACGCCGGCCTGAGCCTCGTGCTGTCTCCCGAAGACCTGATACTCGACATGAGACTGAATACCACGCGGCAGGGAGATATCGTCTTCTCGAGGACCAGGCATCGAATCGCCCCCGACAGGCCGGTCCGGTTCGCCATGGACCTGGTCGCCCATCCCGCCGACTGGCGCGCCGCACTCGCGTGGATGGTATGGCGATACCGCAAGTTCTTCGACCCGCCCAATCCCCTGGCAGGCCAGATTGCGGGCTGCGCCGCCTATTCGAGCCACAGCGAGAGGTTCGACCCCGAGAAGCTCATGAGGATGGCCTTTCGCGTCAATTGGAAGGCCAGTTTCGACTTCCCATACATGGGCATGTTCCTGCCTCCCGTCACCAGCGACACCCAAGAGTGGATCGACTTCAAGGGAAAGCCGACCTCGATCAATCACATGAGGGACCACTCGCGGAAGATGCGCGAAATGGGCTTCTACGTCCTGAATTACTTCAACGTCACTGAGTTCGGCGCGGGCATCAAGCTGACCCCGCCCCCCCGAGAGGCCAAGACCGACGCCGACCTGTGGAAGCACGCCAATGACTTCCTCTACCAGGTCCTTCGCGACGCCATCCTGCCCGGCCCCAATGGCAAGCCCATCCACTCCTGGAGGTACTGCGTGGTCATGGACCCGGGCGAGGGCGCATACCAGCGCTTCCTGCTGGAACAGGCCCAGCGGCATATCGACAAGTTGCCCGAGAGCACCGGCATCTGCATCGACCGACTGGACTGGACCCGGCGCTACAACAGCCGCCGCGACGACGGCGTGAGCTGGGTCGATGGCAAGCCGTCCCGGTCGCTTGTCACCTCCTGGCACGACATCATGGGCAAGCTCGGCCCCATGATGCACAAGGCCGGTAAGGTGATCTACTGCAATCCGCACTACCGCCGCCTCGACCTCTTGCGACATCTCGACGGCGTCTACGACGAGTTCGGTCAGATGGGCCACAGCCTGAACCTGTGCGCCCTGCTGTGCCTGCGAAAGCCCGTCATGGAGTGGACCATCCTGGTTGACGAACTCCAGTCCGACCCCGACGCGTACTTCCAGAGACATCTGCACATGGGCGCCTTTCTCACCGCGCCGGTGCCCGGCAACGACCACACGATCCTCCCCGTCCCATGGGTCGATAAGCACTACTTCGACTACGGCCCACTCTTGGACGCCCTACGCGGCAAGCGATGGGTGCTTCAGCCGCACGTCGTCCGCGTGCAGGACAACAAGGCAAAGGCCAATCTCTTCGAAGTCCCAGCCGGTTACGTGCTCGCCGTGACGTTCGGCGGCAAGGAGACCTCCGCGAGCGTCCAGTTGCATGACCTGCCGAGCCTGCCCGGTCAGAAGGGGTTCCGTATCGAAGTCATCCACCCGGGCCACGAGACGTGGGCGCCCCTCGAGGCCAAACAGGAGCCCGGCCTCCTGACGCTCGATGTCCCGCTCTGCCGCGGCTGCGCCATGGTCAGACTGTCGCACACATGGATCACCCCGTATCGCCGCTACTTCACCTCGCCCATCCGCATGGCGATGGGCACGCGGATCGGCGCGGGCCGAATCCGATGCACGCTTGACGGCACCGATCCGACCGCCGAATCCCCGCTCTACAACGATCAGACCACGCTCGAGGCGACCACCCTCGTCAAGGCCGCCGTCTTCGTCGACGGAAAGAGAGTAGGTTCCGTCCAGGCCGCCGAATTCGTTCGCGTGCCTCTATCGGCGCCCACCGTCACCCCGGACGGCGGCATGTTCGACGGATCGGTTGAAGTCGAGCTCGGCCTATGTCCCCAGCGCGAGCATGCACGAATCCGCTACACCCTTGACGGGGCCGACCCGACGGACGCCTCGAGGCAATACACCTCTCCTGTGAAGCTCGCCGAGTCCGCCACGATCAAGGCACGCGTCTTCTTGCCGGGCGCCGAGCCCGGCGCGGTGGCCTCCGCTACGTTCATCAAGCGTCCGCCGCTGCCGCCGAAACCACACGTCCACCTCAGCGACCTCAAACCCGTCAAGGCGACGGTCGGCCACTTCGAGAAGCCGGGGGTGGATCGTTCGGTCCAGAACAAGCCGCTCTCGATCGCGGGAAAACGCCACGACAGAGGCATGGGCGTACACGCCAAGTCGGAACTGATCTACGAGCGGAAGCCCGAGTTCAAGGCCTTCGTCGCCGTCGTTGGCGTAGACGACGAGATGAGGGACTACGACCATGCCAGTGTCGTCTTCCAGGTTTTCGCCGACGACACGCTCCTGGACCAGACTTCTGTGATGCGACTTGGGCAGGTATGGCACATCAACGCCAAGATCCCCGAAGGCAGCCGGCGTATCCGACTCATCCTCACCGACGCCGGTGATGGTGCCACCTGCGACCACGGCGACTGGGCCGACGCAGGCTTCTTAACGAAGTAGACACGGCCTGCCTCGAACGGCCTGCCTGGTGCGCTGACGATCCGATAGCCATACTCCGCCGGCGAGCGGACCGACGGAGCGGTCGAAGCGCTCACGGGCGCCGGATTCCCCAACGAGAGGATTCATTGAGCCCCACAGAAGACGACCGACGTGCCCGGCGCCTTGTGCAGGTAGCGCGATGCCGTTTGTCTATCTATCGAGGGCACTGGCCAAGTTTTCCAAGGCTGCGCGATAGGCCGCGCGGGGATCTTCGTGCCTTGGCGGGGCCATCTCGGCAAGGGGCTTGGCGTAGAAATCATCCCTGATCTTCTGCATTGGCAAGGGCCGGGCAGGTCTCATCCGGCTCTGCGTGTCCCCGGCCACACGCTCGTCGACCCACTGCTTGTAGAGCGCCAACTGCGGCAGGTAGTAGTGGTCGAACAGCTCGAAGATGTAGGTCCGGCAATAGCTGTTCTCCGCGTTACCCTTGAGCGTCTGCTCGAAACAGGGGTTAACGGGATGTACGGCCGCGAGCTTGGCCATTGAGGCGTTCATCGAGTAATCCTCATGTAACGCGAGGATATTGCGCAGCGTGGTCAGAATGGCCGTACACCGCTTGCCCGCTGCCTTCACGGCCGTGGCATCGGACTCGCCATGCACCCACGCGCCCTGGGCAATCACGTAGCGATAGAGGGCATGACTAAACGTACGTCCCGCCACTGTCCGAGCCAAGTCGATCGCGTCCCGGTCCACGAACGTGTTGCCTGCTGCGTACGGCAGGTCGGCCAGTTCGCGGCAGAGAGCGGGGAGCCCCTTCATCCGTGGTTCCAGTTTCGCACAGAGGCTGGCGAGGTCCTGGACCCGCTTGGACGTGACCTCTCGCCGCGAGAAAGCGGCAAGATTGCGGAACTCGAGCGGCAATTGAGCATGTGCCTTGATGACCGGCAATGCCGCCTGCCACACCGCGAGCATTGGGTCCGCCAACGCCTGATAGCGATCGCGGCAGAAGGCGGGCAGCAATGCCTCGGGCGCCAACGTGCCGGGCCGCCACGCGTTCCTCGTGAAGAACTCCAGCATCAGGCTGTCGCTGTGGGACGTCTCCGGCCAATACACGAACCCTTTGCACATCGGGTCGGCCGCGGCAATGGGCATGCGCTCGCGGATCAGGTCGTAGTTGCCGCGCAGGTCATTCTGCCATTCGTACGCATGGAGAAGACCGAAGAACCACGGGAACGCACCGACCACGCCCCAGTTCCGGAAGCTCTTGCCCGGCAGATCGGAGGTGTAGTCGAAGATGAACGTGTTCCGCGGGTTTAGCATCTTCAACAGCTTCGAGACCTCGCTCCCGCTCCACCCGGGATAGTAGAAATCCCACGACCCGATCAGTAGGGGAGCCTGCGGATAGTGCTCGCGCAGCTTCTGAATGATCCGCCGGTAGGCGTAGAGCTTCATTTCGAGGTTCGCGGCCCGGTCGGCGAAGACATTGCGTTCGGCAAGTCCGATGGTGTGAAAGATCTCAGGCCGGCCGTAGGCCTGGATGTGCGCCCGCGTGAGCTTCCAGTAGTTGTCGAGATTGGCGTCGTCACGGATGTCCCAGACGGCGCCCGTCGGGTTCCCACGATACCCCCCGCCGGACTGCGGCATGAACGCCGGCTTGACGGACTCGAGAAACGCCTTGGGCGTGCGGCTGTACCAGTGGGTCATGGTGCCCGTGTCTTCCGGATGAATCAGGCCGCGATCACGCGCGTATTGCAGGACGTGCTTGCGGAGCTCGCCTCGGTAACGCAACGGCCACGCAGTCGTCCGGTCGTCGTAGGAGCGCGCGACCGCCTCGGGCAGCGGGGCGTCATCCGGCGGATACGGCACAATATCGGGAAATGCTTTCTGGTACACATCGTCCATGCCGATGCGCAGCATGAAGAGGTTGAGGCGCTTCTTGAGTATCCAGTCGATCTCACGCTCCCATTGCTTCGGGCCCCAGTGTTCGGCCTGGAACCGGTCGAGACTCCGGTGCGCGAAGTAGCGGATGCCGCGGTACGCAAAACGCGGAGATTCGGTAACGTCGAGCCCGTCCATGTTGATTGCCGCCTGTTTCGGAATGACCTCGCCGTCCCAGAAATAACGGCATCCCGCCCGTCGTTCGAAGAAGTCGTAGACCGCGTAGAGCGTACCGCGCCCGTTGCCGCCCGCCAGAAACAGGAACCGCCGGCCGTCCTTCTCCGCCGACCGGATCCGGTAGGCGTCCGTGTCCACGCCGAGGTCCAACGGAGGAATGATCTTCTGTTCCACCGCCTCACGGCCGAAGCGGTTCACGCTGTCGGCGCCTATTACCACGAGGTTCGACGTGTTCGGCTTGGAGACGATGGGAAGTCGCGAGCCGGTCACGGCCTCGTAGTACTTCTGAAACTCCGCCGCGGCCACCGTATACGCCTGCGGCGCCGAAGCAGGCTCGAGGATCTGCCACTCGGCGGCCTGTGCCGCACATTGGGCGCCCCACCCGCACATGAATCCCAACACCGCTGTACCAGCGCTTCGCACGGCTCGCTCTCCTATGAAACGGGGGACCTCAACAAGAGGCCGAAGGGCGGGAGCCGACTCTGGACGCCTGACATCCTGACCTGATTCCCCGCCACCGCCACCCGAGATTCTAACCCCTAGGTCAGCTTTGCCAAACGCTCCCGTGCGGGTCGAATACTCAGCTCGACCTCCCCCGACGACGTGCGGTTCGACCGACACTGCAGCGCCTGCCTCGTGCCCCGTACTTGTACTTGACACCGGAACTCACAGTAGGGACTCTCTACACATGCCTTTCGAACGCGCGGACAGACGGCTCCCGCAGTCTGCACCGAGCATGCCCTGGAACCATGGAGACCCACATGCTAGGACGTTGTGCAGTCAAGCCTCGAATGGTCGGCTGTGTGATACTGGCAGCCTTGGGGGCGATGGATCGGGCCCTACTGGGCGATGAAGCCGGCTTGCCTCGGATTCCCGCCGCGGCAGCCGCCGACGAGACGCCGCAACCGCGATTGCCGAAGAACTACACGATTCCGGTCATCGACATTTCGAGCGAGACGGATCGGCGGGTCATCGTCGCCCAAGGGACCAAGGACATCTACCACGGCCACGTCGATACGCTGCTGATGCCGGACGGCAAGAGCATGTGGGCCGTGTGGACGTACGGTCACGGCGGCCGGTGCGGACCGCTGAAGCGGAGCGACGACGGCGGGCAGACCTGGAGCAAGTTGCTCGATGTGCCGGAGAACTGGACGAAGGTCGCCAATTGCCCGACCATCCATCGGCTGATCGCGCCCGACGGCAAGGCAAGGTTGGTTGTTCTTGCCTGCGGCCTGGGAGGGATGGCCAGAGCCGTCTCCGAGGACGAGGGGCGCACCTGGTCGCCGATGGCACCGACCGGCATCGGCTGCGGCGTGCCGCCGCTGACGGTCGAACCAATCGACAACGGGCGGACCCTGTTGACCTGGTATCACATCGGCGCGCCCGGCCGCGGAGACGCTTCGCCGCTGAGTGTCTGGCAGGCAGCGTCACACGACGGCGGACTGACCTGGGGCGAGGCACGGATGATCTGCATCGTCGAGGGCAAGGACAAGACGGCTTACGCCAAATCCAAGAAACGCTTCGACCCCAGCATTGACGGCGCGGACCCCTGCGAACCGAGTTGCGTCCGCTCGCCCGACGGCAAGCAGCTTCTGCTGCTGATGCGCGAGAACCGACGCCGCTTGAACTCGCTGTACATCACCAGCAACGACGAGGGCAAGACGTGGTCGCCGCCGAAGGAGCTGACGGCCAGTCTGACGGGCGACCGCCATAGGCCGCGCTACGCGCCTGACGGCCGATTGGTGGTCGTGATGCGCGACAAGGCGGCGAAGAGTCCGACAAAGTCACACTTCGTGGCTTGGGTAGGCACGTACGACGACATCGTCAACGGCCGCGAGGGCCAGTACCGCGTGAAGCTGCTGCACAGCCACGCCGGCGGCGATTGCGGCTATCCGGGACTCGAAGTGCTTCCCGACGGCACGCTGGTGGCTACCACCTATATCAAGTATCGTCCCGGCCCTGAGAAGAACTCGATTGTCAGCGTCCGCTTCAAGCTAAGCGAACTCGATGCCCGGCTGAAGGGGAAACAGTGAACTCAGCGCCATCGCCGGGAACTGCTTGCCCAGTCGTGCTTGCCGCAAGGGCTACGAGTCAGCGGAACCAGAGCTCGATATCCCCTTCTTGCCGTAATCCCATGCCAGCGGCGAGATGTCCGGGCTAGTTCGGCTTGGCCCACATGGCGTTGATCAACTCGACGGTCCGGTCCACGAGGATCTGCCCGCCGTCGGGGCCCACATTGCAGGACGGGGCGATGGCGCTGTAGCCGCCGCCGCGGACGGCGGACTCGGTGGGTAGATACGGGCTCCCATCGCCAGGGCCGCCGGTCAATTGGACGACGAACGTCTGAATCGCCCTGCCGCGGGCCTTGATCCGGATGCCGTAGTCGGTGTAGAGCTCGAACGGGTTGGTGCAGATGGCCACGTCTCCGAGCCGCAGCACGTGCAGCTCCGCGTCGAACGTTGCCCGCGGCGCGGCCTTCTGGCGCTCATACCGTCGAGCCAGCGCCTCCTGCCACTTCATCCTGGCGTAGAGATCGATCGCCGGGGTGGCGCTCTTGGCGATCTGATCGGCGTACTGCTGGCGTGCGGCTTTCGCCTCGGCATACTGCGCGTCGGTCACCCGCCAAACGGGCAGACGGACGGTTTCGACTTTGTGGCGGAGGCAAACGTCGGCGTGCCGGTCGTCCTTGACCGCCTCGTAGGCTTCATCGACCGCGCGGCAGATGCGCCGGGCGATCTCGCCCAAACGGTCCAGCCCTCGCAACGTGGTCATGCGATCGTCGGCCGCCCGGCGATAGCGCAGGTGCGGCGACTGGTCCCCGGCGGCACCGATCCAGCCCAGAACGCACACGCCTTGACCGTACTGCTTGCGAAGCGATTCGCGCACCGGGTGCCAGTAGTCAGCGTTGATCGTCTGCCGGTGTTCGACTTCCTGGGCCGGACACGACACGTTGACGACGATGCTGATGAGCGTTCCCGCCGCATTCCAGAAGAACAGCGAGCCCACGTCATGGTCCTCACCGGCTTCGAGGTTGCGAAACTCCGGCAGATCGGTTCGCCCGTACATCTTCGCCGAGCCGTCGGCATAGACGATCCGGCGGTTGTAGGCCACGACGGCGTGACCGAGCCCCCAGGTGACGCTGCCCGGCGCGCGGCTGTTCCATGCCTTCACCACGGCGTCGGCAATCCGCTGGACGAGGAATACCTGATACTCCTCCACCTGTACAACGCCCTCCTTGGGGATCTGGTACAAGCACTCCTGGCCTCCCTTGAGGACCGGAGAGGTGTGCGTGTGAGTGCCGCTGAGGAATATCTTTCTCACGTCCAGATCCGGCAAGCGCTTGTGCGCCTCTTCGCGAATGGGATTCAGAATCTCGTCCGGTCCCCAGACCAGGTCACACGAAATCATGACGGCCGCGTCGAGCGATCGGTCACCCTCGCGCGACTCCAGGGCAAGCACGTTGGCCGTCAGCGGCGTCTCGGCCTTCTTGGAGATCCGCAGGTTCCACTGGCCCACCAGGGCCACGGGACCCGTCGGGGTGATGTCGGCGCTCGCGGCGCCCACCGCCAGCTCGCCGGCCGCAGATGCCGTCGTAGCGTGCGACAGGCAGAGCATGAGAGGGATGATCATCGGGAAATGCCAACGCGTGATCGATCCGTGGCATTCGACGCGCCCGTCGGTTCCTCGAGCCATACGCTTCTCCTTACGATTCAGGGGACGCCATTACGGATCTCAGGGCGGATTTCCGGGATTCAGGGGGCCTCGTGACATCCGCGCCTCTTCTGAAGATCGTAATGGTCGCGCCCGGAGCTCTTCAGGTTGACGTATTCAGTCGATCTGCTGAAGACCCTCGAACATGAGGTAATGGCGCTTGATGTGGAACTTGTCCATCCACGCGCGGACGGTGAGGGTCTTCCAGTCTCCGGAATTCTTGCCCTGGCCTTTGTCGTTGTCCCAGAGCCATTTGGGCGTGGGCCAGAGGCAGTAAGAGGGATTGACCTTCCGGTAGAACGCCTCGGTCACGCCGTTCTGGCCGTGGTGCGCCATCTGCACGTAGTCCGACGGCAGGGCGTCGGCGTGTTCTGATTTGAGCAGCTTCTCGCCGCCCTCGGCGCCGAGGTCGCCCGTGAACAACACGGACTTGACCTCGTCCGACATGCGGAACACGACGCTGGAGTTGTTGATGGCATTCTGCGTGATCTCGGGGTTTCCCACGCCCAGAACCTGTATGCGGACACCGTCAATCGTGAAGACGGCCCCAAGCTTGTAAGGCTTCAGATTGCATTGGGCACTGGCGAGCGTCTTGGTCAGGCCTATGACTTCCGACGTGGGAGCGCACCGGCGCGTCCACTCGAGGTCCGGCAATTCGACGTAGATCTCCTTGATCTCCATCCCCTCGCGGTTGGCCAAGATTTCACAAAGCGCGGTGACGTGGTCGCCGTGCATGTGGCTGATGAGCCAGCACTCTACCTTGTTTCCCCGTTCCCGGATGAAGTCCTTGAGATAGGGCGCATCGCCCGCGTTGCCCCCATCGACGACGATGAGCTTGCGGTTCACCGTTCGTATCACGTACGACATCATCTGCGTCGGGGTCTGGTTCGGGAGCTGCCACAACGTGAATGTCGACGGACGAGGCGCGTCCTTGCCCGCGCCAACGCCCTGGGCCAGGGCAATTCCGATTGTGAGCAGGCCCACGCACCAAACGCTTCGCGTCTTTGCCATGGTTTCTTCCTGCCTCCTTTGGTCTTCCCAGGCATTCCTGCCTGCTTTCCGGGCCGGTTGGGAGCCCATGCTCCAGCAGCATGAGACTCGCTGAACGAAGACGCCATTCGGGCGACCCGGCCCCGATTCAAGTCCCCCGATTCAATCACTGTCGGTAGGGCAAGCATCCAAGACGAGAACCTCGAACGGGGCCAGTCGGAACGTGTGCGGCGTGCCGACCCGCAGCGTGAGTCTACGGGAATCGGCCGCTCTTCGCCAGGGAACCGACAGCGCGTAGCGCGATGGCGCGCCCTCGGGTAGCGCGACCATCTCCCGCCGTCGATACGCGGTGCGGCTTCGCAGTGGAGGCACGGGCGGGACGGCAGCGGATGCCATTCGCGTCGAGAGCGCGGCCAGGTACAATGACGGCAGTGTCGTCGATACGCTCACTCTGGATGCGTTGGACGGCGTGGTGTTGGTAAACGGCACGCGGTAGTCCGAAGGCTGGTGGAGAAGACCGCTGGCTCAGTCGGCAGTTGCTCCGGTTTCCATGGAGACGCTCGAATGAACACCTTGCTGTTTCTGTCGCTACCCCTCTGTCTGACTGTCTCCGGTAGCTTTGCCGCTGGTGTCGTGGCGCCAATCGAGACAGACATCTTCGTCAGCGGCACCGAGGGGTATCATACGTTCCGCATCCCCGCGATCGTGGCGACCAACCAGGGCACCATCCTCGCTATCTGCGAGGGTCGCAGAGGCAGTCTCTCTGATACCGGTGACATCGATATGGTCCTGCGCCGCAGCACGGATGGCGGGAAGTCGTGGTCCAGGCTGCAGGTGATCTGGCACGATGGGAACAACACCTGTGGCAATCCGTGCCCGGTTGTGGACCGGTCCACCGAAACCGTCTGGCTTGCCATGACACACAATCTCGGATCGGACGGAGAGGCGGACCTGGCCCGGAAGAAGGCCAAGGGCACGCGGACAGTGTGGGTGTCCAGAAGCGACGATAACGGCGCCACGTGGACCAAGCCGGTCGACATCACCGCCACGGCCAAAAAGCCGGAGTGGGGTTGGTACGCGACCGGGCCGGGAGTGGGTATTCAGCTTGAACGTGGCGGGCACAACGGCAGATTGCTGATTCCCTGCAACCACACGGTGCAGCCCGATCGTGCGCACCCTGATCGGTTCGAATACGGCAACCATGTCATCTACAGCGACGACCATGGGAAGTCCTGGCAATTGGGCGGCGTGGTCCCGGCGCTGAAGATTGACGAGCCTCAAGCGGTGGAGCTGTCGGATGGGTCCATCATGATGAACATGCGGTCCCACTTCGGAAAGGGCTGCCGGGCGGTCTCGATCAGCGGGAACGGCGGTGAGACGTGGGGCGATATCCGCCACGAGGAAGCCCTGATCGAACCGGATTGCCAGGCGAGCTTCCTTCGCTATTCGTATGGCAAGGCAGGCGGCAGGACTCGGCTCCTGTTCTCCAATCCGGCCAGCAAACAGCGGGACCGCATGACCGTCCGCCTCAGCTACGACGACGGCAAGACCTGGCCGGTGTCCAGGCTGCTCTATGCCGGCCCGGCCGCCTACTCGTGCTTGACAGTTCTGCCGGACATGACGATGGGCTGTCTGTATGAACGAGGGGCCAAGGATCCCTACGAGAAGATCACATTCGCTCGATTTACGCTCGAATGGCTGACTGACGGCAAGGACTCTCGGTAGCCGCGAGCAGCCCGTGTTGGACGACTTCGGCAAGGCATATGGCACAGACGGGCGAAACGTTGGCTTTGATGAGCTACCGCTCGATCGACACGTGCGACTGATTTGCTGAATCGTCTCCTTGGGCAGCGTGCCAACGACCGCCGCGGGCAATGACCGACTTAGCTTCGCGCGATCGTTAACGACCTTTCGAACCCCAGAAGGGAATCAGCGAGGACGTTCATGGAGTTTCCAAGGCGTCTTGCCGCAGTGGGTTTGCTGTTCGTTTTGAGCCTCGTGGCTCGATCGCCCGGTGGTGCGATCGAGATAGGCAAGACGCTCCCGCTGATCGACGTGCTTGCCCCCGACGGTACACCAGTACAGGCCGTTCTCGACGGCAAGATCGATACGGGATTCGCGGTCGCTTCGGGCGCCTATTCCCTGCGGCGCGGATCGACGGAGCCCGCCGTCTTCCTGGCCATCAATCTCACCGCCCGGGACAAGGGCAACGTGGTGGTCAAGTGTGACGACGTCATGACCCGGACGATCGCGTACGGCCCCGGGCAACGATGGCATCGGACGCGGCTGCCTTATAGCGCGGCCAAGCGGATATCGGTTACCTGGGACAAGGCGGGTCCGACCTGGAATGAGGTGAGGTTGCTTGGCCGGACGCCTCTGCCGGCGCGTCCCGCGGGTAGCGCCGTCGAGACCAAGCACGTCCAGGTGAACGTCTCCGGCGGCAGTTCCACACCGACGTGCGATATGCCCCCTGGCTTCATGTGCAGTTGGTTCGAACGGGGGTTGACGGATGGCATGACCAAGCCGGCGGTGCGGCAGGAATTCATCCAGAGGCTCCGTGAGTTCCCAGTCGGGGCCATCCGATACCCCGGCGGTGCGATGACGTACGGCTATCCGCCCACGAGGCAGTCGGTCAAGGCGTTCATCGACGCCAAGCAGGAAGGTGGCAGCACGGTTCTTCAGGCTCGTTGTATGGTCTGCCACGGCGTCGATGGCACAGCACACTCAGACACGGAGGAGTTGTTGAGATGACGAGCGTTTCGAACCTGGGTCTGGTTCTGGATGAGCTCAATTGCGGCACGTCCTTCAGAACTGCCCATTTCATCATGCTTGCTGGAGCCGTCGTCCTTTCCAGCGCGGTACTTGCCCCGGGTATCGCCAAGACAGTCGCCCAATCGCCGTCGTCTCCGGTTGTGGGTCGGCTCGTCGATCCCGTGCGATTGCGGGGAGTCGAGGACGTCCATCTCGAAGGCGATTGGGCCTTCCTCCCATGTCGGGAAGGCAAGCGACTGACCATCTGCTCGATCAAGAACCCCGCGGAACCGAAGGTGGTTTCCAGTTTTGCCCACCCCGATCTCGACCAAGCCGCCGGATTGGCGCTAAGCGGCACGACCGCCTACCTGGCCTCTCAGGGGAATCATCGGCTCCTGGTGCTCGACGTCCGAGACAAATCGGTCGTTCGATTGATCGGGTCGGTCATCGTCGGCAGCCCCGAGGTCAAAGGCGTGCTCTACAAGGCAGCCTACCGCGACGGGTACTGTTATGTCGCGCATCAAGCCGAGAAGAAGCTGTTCGTCGTCGACGTGCGCGACCCCCATCGACCCGCCGTCGTCGGCTCCGTTGTCGTCACCACCGAAGACGACGGACCCTTCAGCGTATTGCTCCGCGACGACTATGCCTTCGTCGGAACGCTCTTCGGTCGTCGCAATCGGTTGGCGGTCGTTGACGTGAAATCTCCGGTTGAGCCCCGCCTGATCACGCAGGTTGTCGATCCGGCCATATCTCAACTGAGCGGCGATCTGGTCAAGAATCGCTACTATTGTGTTGCCTGGGATCGTAACGCGCTTCTCGTGTTCGATCTCCGAGACCCCGCCCGTCCGAAGCTCGAGGCCACACTGGTGGACGAGCGACTGGGCCAACCGAACCGTTGCGTCGTCAGCGGCAACCGCGCCTACCTGCCGATGGTCAAAGGAGACGGCGTGGCAGTCGTTGACATCGGCAACCCGCAGGAGCCCAGGTTCGTGACCTCCTTTCGCGATCCCGTGATGAAGAAGACATACGGCGTGGCGGCGCGCGGAGACCTGCTGTTTGTCGGCGCGCGCGAAGGCAACAGCCTCGTGGTCCTTGACCGGCTCAAGCTGGAGGAATGACGCGAAGAAGGCTGCACCCCTATCAGGGGGCGGGCAAGGCTTTCGCAACCTTCTTCGTTGCGACGCCCACGGTGTCCACAGGACCGGTGAACCCGGGGCCTCCGGCGGCGGTGTAGCCGTGACTAGCTCCGCTGAGGTCCGGGCTGACCCAGAAGACGTAAAGTGATCCGTTGGTGAACTCGAATCGGAGGCGCGTGATCTTGCCCTTCAGACAGGAAAGGTCGGAGCCGCCGTTCCACGTAACTTGCCGCAAGACGCTATCGGTGTTGAGGGGCTGACAGTTCCGGAGCGTGAACGGCTCGACGGTCTTTCCGTTCGCCTCCAGCACTTCCGCCCGCAGGACACCATCCCGCGAATCGACGTTCACAAAGAGGTATTTCCCGGAGAATGTGAGCGGACGTGTTGTCAGAGTCCCCGTCCGTTCCCCTGTCCCTATCGAAAACTCCGCCCTCATTGACAGCAAAGGACTTACGTGGTTCCCCATTCGATATCGCGTCGACTACCCGACTGGTACCCGGCGACCTGCCTTTATCGCCCTCGTGTTGTAGACCGCGACATATCATCACAGCATGCCAGCCCCGGGTCCGAGGAACTCACTCAACCCACCGGTAGTCAGGATGCCGAAGTGTTTCCCCGCGGAGCGCAGCTCATCTTGTCACAGGGCCGTACATGATCAGGGCCGGACCCAATCCTCTGTCGCGAGTCGATTGGTTGAACGGTTGGCCGGCTTCGGCCACAATAGTCCCCGATTCGCGATGTGGCGGGCCGCACGACGCCGGATGTCCCACTGGCCTACGGCATGCAAAGCCCGTTGCCTTGACCGAGCATCCCTACGTCTGCCGACCGACGAATGTCGGGCGTGTGTGGATCGTTCCTGCCCGTCGACAGATCTCCAGTTCCCGAGCCGATCGCGGGAAGGAAGGGCTGCCATGAGCCGCTCTGCACGTGCTGTCGCCACAAGTTGTCTGCTGACGTGGACGGTCCTGGCCGGCTTGGCACAGGCGGAGGACGAGCCCCGAGTTCCGGAAGACGTCTACCGCGGCGAGATGGCGGTCTATCCGGGGGCATGGGGCTTTGAGCTCGGCAAGCCCGGGATCATCCTCGTCAGCGACGAGGAACTCGAGACCCTGGCTTCGGACCCCGAGAAGGTCATCGATTTGAGTCTCACACCCCAGCACAAGCGCCTGGCCAGTCTTCGCCAGATCTGCGAGGGGGCCAAGAATCAGCGACAGCGGACACTGATCGTGGCCTTCGACCACTTCTTCCAGCAATACCGCCCGGGCCAGAACCACGTGCGGCGACTGATGCCTGACATGGATGCCTACATCGAGAAGATCGCCCGGATCGGCAAGTTCGCCCAGCATTACGGACTGGGGCTGGAGTTGAGCCTGCTGACTCCCTTGGAGATCGGCCGGAGCTATCGCCAAGCGACCGGGGAATCTGGCGTCTGGATGCAGTACCGCAAGGGACTCCGCGACCCCGACGGCGGCACGTTCAGCGTCGCGTTGTGGCGGCACACGCGCTGGGTCAACAACAAGGGGCCTTTCGACCTGGAGAGCGCCGGGGTCCGGGTCTTTGCCTTCCGCGAGCAGCCGATACACGGCACCCCCTATCGCCTCGTCCCCGAGGACTCCATCACCGAGATCACCGATCAGGCGAAGGTCGAAGAGATGCCCGGGATCCGGGCCGAAAGGTTCGCCGCCATGCGAATCCGCGTGCATGGCTCCGGCAAGATCAACGTGCCCGGGCTGAATCGGGTACTGGTAGTGCAGACCTATCGCACGCCCGAGATGGATTACTTCTCCGACAAGGCGCTGCCCTATCTGAAGGGATTGATCGACCGCTACACCGCCGCTGGGGTGAAGCTGAACGCCCTTTACTCAGACGAACCGCATCTGATGGGAGACTGGGCTTACTTCAGCCATCACGAGCATGGCCAGTTCGCCCTGCGGTATGTGACTCCTGGGCTGGCGGACAAGTTCGCTGAGCGGTTCGGCGCTCAGTACCGCGACTTGGCCAGGTACCTGATCTACTTCACCTACGGCCAGGAGGATTTCACCAACGACCTGACCGCCACGCAGGGGATCATGCACGTCTTCGGGGCCTCGCCGGAGGAGATCCGAAGGACCGCGCTGTTGCGCGCACACTACTACCGTTCCCTGCAGGACGGCGTCACCGACCTGCTGGTGCAGGCGAAGCGCCATGCGGAGCAGCGGATGGGACACCGCCTGGAGGCCCGCGCCCATGCCACGTGGGCCGAGAGCCCCACCTGCGACTCCTGGCTGCCCTCTCGCGGGATCAACGGTAACCGCAGCAAGTACGAGTACACCTCCGACTTCGTCTGGTCGAACACGGTGCAACAATCGGCGGTGGCCTGCAGCGACTACTTTCGCTGGGGCGACTTCCTGACGGGCAACGGCAACGACCATGCCGAGGGGGGCTACCTCGACCGCAACTACGTCGGCTTGGCCCTGGCGTGCTCCACAGGGATCCTGAACGAGGTGCCGTATTCCTACGGAGCCCACTGGGGCATGCCGGGCCCGATCGCGCACCGGCGGTCGATGGTGGCCGCCGCGTTCGGCGTGGCCGGAGGCCACTTCGGCCACGTCCAGGACATGCAGCACCGCGACGTCGACGTGCTGATGCTGTACCCGATCGATCTGGTGTCCGTCGAGGAACGTTTTGGAAGCTGGATGACGCAGTACCCGTATGCCAACTACGTCACGGCGGCGAAGCTCCTCGAGCGGGGCCGCGTCGTGGGCGGAGCGATCGAGATGGCCGGGCGGCAGTTCACCACGTTGACGACGACATTCGAGCCCTTCCCGTCCCAGCGGCTACTGGACATGATGCGGCAGCTTCTGTTGGGAGGCGGTCGCGTCGTCTGGTCGGGGCCGCCGCCGCTGCTGACCGATGAGGGCGATGGCGCCCTGGCCTCTTGGTCAGCGATCTTCGGCGCGGAGCACAGCCCGGAAGTTACCGAGGGACTCCCAGTTCCCGGGCGCCAAGTGGTCTTCGAGGGGATTCTCAAGTCGGTGCCGCCGCAGATCATCCTCACGCACCTGCTGGTGGATCACGTCTACCCCGTGAAGGCGGCGGATTCCGCCCAGACCGTGGCCCGCGTGATGGACAAGGTCGTGGCCACCCATCGTCCCTATCCGAGCGGTGGTAGCGCTACCTTTCTTGGCTTTCGGCCACGAGACAACCAGTCGCGCAGCCTGGGATACGATGTTCGCACCTGGTTCGACGTACTGTGTGCCGTCGGGGCCTACCCTTCCTCGGGCAAGTTCCCCGGGGTGAACGACAATACCGAGTACGTGTCGCGAGCCGGCGACTACGTCGCATGCCGGTTCCCCAACGGCACGGTGACCATCGCCCGCCATCTCCGCCACTTGGAGGAGGACTGGGAAGGAGGCTTCGCCCGGAATCCTGAGCGGGACGCCGCCTGGCTCGCCCAACATCAACTCCCCTCGGACAAACTGGAACTGCGGGAGTTCAAGATCCACGGGCACTCCGTGACCTACGACGGCACTGGCGCGGTAGCTTACCGACTGGACCAGCAAGGCAACCTGATCGCGCTGGCCGGGAGTGGTTGTCGTCAGATCACGCTGGATGGCCGGACAACCGTCTTCTCCGAAAACCCGCTTGCCCTGCTGGCCTTTGGGCCGCTCGTAGCCGAGCGACGCCTACCCGATGGGGCTGTCTGCGAGGTCTGTGTCCATGGCACCGGTACCGTTCGTATCCCCGCCGTGGGACTGCCTGATAAGGTGCGGGTCTTCGCCGCAGGACCGATCCTTGGATCGCGCGGCCCCGAGGTTCCTTACCAGCGCGACGGCCAGACGCTCGCTCTCAAGATCACACCCTCCGAATCCGGCCGATGGCTCTGGGTCGCGCCGGCCCACGGCGGAGGATCGTAAGTGGGCACCCGGTAGGACTTGTACAGCGGCGCGTTGAATGGGCCACTCCACGAGTTGCTTCGTACGATTCATTCGGCGCTCCTGAGTGGCGGTGTTTCCGCGTGACCCGTTTGCCCGAAGGGGGACCCGGTCGGCAACCGCCCTGTCAGTCGTGGGGTCAATACAACGTCCAATTGGCGCCGGTCCCCAACCAGCGGTGCGGGATTCTGGCCGCGCGATCGCTCTTGTAGATCAGTATCGATTTCAGTGAGTGCAAAATGATCTCGGGTCGTCCGTCGCCGTCCAGGTCGCCGACGATCGCCAGCGGGCCCGGATCGTTGCCCTTCTGGGGGCCGGTTTCACCCTCGAAGGCGTTCGGGGGCCCGAACCGGACGACACACTTGCCCTTGCCGTTGAAGAGCCGCAGCGTATTTGCGATCAGGATCTCGTCGAGCCCGTCGCCGTTCCAGTCGATCAGGCGGTGATGGCGGCTCTCCAGGCAATGGATCGTGCCGAGGTGCTTGCCGCGTTCGTCCATGAGCCAGGCGTCCAACTGGCCGGTGTGAGCGAGGTCGACGACAATCTGCCGACCGGGGAGGTCATCGCGGATCCGTCCGTAGTCGATCGACTCGAAGTGGTGCCCCGTAACGGTCCAGAGAGGCCGGCCGGCTCCATCGAGCATCGCGATGCCGTTCGCGCCGCAGAACGTCACGAGCAGGCGGGCTTCCTCGGGGCGCTTGCCGGTCGCGACGATACGGCAGGCGTCCAGGTGGCCTTTGGCGAGGTCCACCTTGTCATTCTTCATCGTCCACAATTCGTTGCCATTGGGGTCGAGCAGGGAGTAGCCCGCCAGGATCTCGTCGCGTCCGTCGGCGTTGACATCAACGGGGGTCGGGTGGTGGCAGGTCATATACCCCTTCGGCGCCCATTCCCACAAGGGCTTCCAGTCGTCGGTAAACGCCCAGAGCTTGTGGTAGCGGTCCTTGACGATGATGTCTCGGGGGCGGTCCAGGCCACGGAGGTTGACGAAGGTGATGCAATCGGCCACCTCGAGCCCCGCCGGCAGCGGAAGACGTCGCAACTCCTTGCCCGTGCGGCCATCGAGTGCGAGCAGGAACCCCGCCGGGCTAATCCAGACCTCCTGGTGTCCGTCACCGTCGAGGTCGCAGATTTGTACGGGGACGTCGCAGTAGAGCCCCTGGTTGCCGGCGTTCGGCCGCCCCCATCGCCAGAGGACCGAACCGTCCAGCTTCATGACCAGGACGGTGGCGACGCGTTGGTCCGTGTGGCGGGCGGTGACGAGTTCGGCCTGCCCGTCGCCGTCGAGGTCACCGGCCACCAGCCACTGCCCGTGATAGGCCGGATCAGGTCGGATCGACTTCCAGGGCGCAACCATTGGGCCCTCTGTCTTGGCCGCCGTGATCTCGAACGGCTCGGCTCCCTGTGCCACCGGTGGCACAGTGGATCCGAGCAACAGGAGGACTGCCGATAGGCTTCTTGCTCTGGCACGCATCATACGGTTATCACCTCCGTCGGAACGTCGCACGCGTCGACGCGCATTATGACTCAGCGGACGTCCGGAACACAACGGGACGTGCGGGCACGCCGATGGTGTGGGACCGGATTGCGGAGACGCCGTGGCTTGCAGCACCGGCATTCGCTGCTTGAATCGCTCGGTCACGCTATCATGTTGTGCGAGCGGAGCTCCGAACGCGATTGGGACCGGCAGCTCGTATCAGGGGATTGGCCATGAGGCTCGCGAAGACCGGATTGATGTTCATGTTGTCACTCGCCACGGGAGAAGCGGGCGCGATCATCATTGATGGCGGCTTCAGCGATTGGGAGGGGATCCAACCGGTCACTGCCGGGCTGCTGAGCGAGTGCACGGGCGACGGAGTCGGCGGGGTGAACGACCTGCGGACCGTCTGGATCACGAGCGACAGCGAGGCGCTGTGCTTGTCGATCCTGTGTACGGGTCCGGTCAAGGGTTCTACATGGGGGCCGACGCTGCTGGCCATCGACTCGGACATGAACGAGGCCACCGGCTTTCCCGCCAAGCCGCTCGGGGTCGACTACCTGATCCAACCCTTCTCCAACCTTGACGGCAAGGTCATGATCCATCGACGCATCGATGGCGAGAACAACGATGCCTGGTCGCGGTGGCACGCGCCGATCATCGTGGCCGACGCTTATGCCGTTGGCCGGGGCAGTCAGAACAACCGCGTCGAGATGCGGATCCCCTGGGAGGCCCTGGGCATCAAGGATTCAGCGTCGGCGATGCTCCGGTTGCGAATCTGCGACGGCAGCACCTGCCTGAACCCGTCCGAGGGCGATTGGGCCCCCGATTGCCGGCTTGCCTGGTTCAGCGTCGGAAACGACGCCCGCGCGATCAACTCCGCGAAGGACCTCTGCGCGAACGGCGACTTCGAGCATCTCCAGGAAGCAGCCGCCCGCCCGTTGCCGCAGGATTGGTCCGTGTGCGGCCAGGGACGAACGGGGAAGGTCGAGATATCCGGCGAATCGTCCCGAGGCAAGCGCTCGCTGCGGATGACCGCCGGCGCCGGCGATCAAATCGGGATGAACAGCGCGGTCATCCCGGCCGGTCACGGATACGTCCGCTTTCAGTACAAGATCCTCAAATCCGCTGCAGGCGGCGCGAATCTCTCCCTCTACGCCATTGGACTGAACGGCGCGAACGGCACCGAGGTCAGGCGCGATGGCTACACGCCTCCCAAAGAACACGTGGGCGATGGAAGATGGCACGAGGGGCGCTTCGAGTTCGACTTCTCGCCACAGCAGGTGAGACACGTCCTGATGGCACCCAGGATCAACGAGAACGTGAGGAAGACCGGCGAAGGAGACTGGCTGATCGACGCTGTGGAGATCTACGCCATCCAGGCGGGGCCACGGATCAGGCTGGCCAATGTGTGGAGCGACAGGCCCTTGGCGCGGGTGGGCGAGACCATCCGGTTCAGCGCCTGGGTCGAGAACACCGGGGATGAGGACGCACAGGAGATGTCGGTACTGCTGCAAGCCTCCGAGGGTCTCCGCGTCGAGCGGCCCGTCCAGGACGTGTCGCTCGTGTCCGCCGGCTCCTACTACCGTCTGGACTGGAACGTCGAGGCGAAGAAGGCGGCCAGCGTTCCCCTCAAGGTCATTGCCCGGGTCAAGGGGTCCGAGAAGGACACGGCACGGTACAGGACGCTGGTGGTTGATCGCAACGTCCCCTACACGCGTCAGGAGCTGTGCACGGACGAGACCGGATACTGGCGGTTGCTCGACAAACCCGTGACGCTGCAGGAGGGCAATACATCGCCGCTGACCGCGATCCCTCACAAGAAGTCGTCTGAGATCAAGAGGAGCCCCTACGGGATCTGCACGCACCTGCCGCGGTCCAAGGATTACGAGGACCCGTTCAACCCGTCGCACCTGATCGACGATGATCCGGAGACGTGCTGGTCCAGCCAGCAGAATCCGTCCACGTTTCCGGGGCGGGCGCCATGGGCGGAGATCGACCTGGGACGAGCCGTCAACGTCACGCGGGTGGACCTGATTCCGTATTGGCGGAACATGGACTTCCCGCTGGGTTTCTCCGTTCGAACGTCGCTGGACGGCAGGACGTGGAAGGACGTCTTGTCGGTCAAGAGCCATCGGTTCGATTCGAACGGTCCCAAGCGAGGCGACAAGGTGGCGCAGTGCTTCACGCTGGCCACGCCCGTTCAGGCACGGCATGTTCGGGTGGATTTCGAGCGTCTGCCATTGTCCGGTGGGAACTACGCCGAGGTATCGCAGGGCTACAAGGCCCGGCTTTCCGGGATCGAGGTCATTGACGACCAGGGGCAGAACGCGGCGTTAGCGAGCCGGGGTGCCACCATCAAGGTGAGCGACGTCTTCACCTGTTGGCAGAACACGGCCAAGACGGTCAACGAATCGTTCGATCGGATCTTCGACATCGGGCTGAAGTGGGTTCGCGTCGGCCAATGGGGCGACCAGACCGAGTGGGCCGCGGTCGAGAGGGTCAAAGGCGAGTTCCGGATGGACCCCGTTACGGACGCATCTATCCAAAGACTGTACGAGAGCGGGGTTCAGGTCCTGTATGGGCTCGACTACGGCAACGCCCTGTACGAGCGGCCGGAGAAGCCTTGGGGCGACATCGGCCCGATCTACAAGGAGGGGCACCCGTTCTACCTGAACGGCGGTCCGCGGACCGAACAGGGGCGTCAGGCGTTCGTTCGCTACGTGGATTTCGTCGTTCGCAAGTACAAGGACAGGATCCGGTGGTGGGAACTCTGGAACGAGGAGAATGGGTGGTACCCCGGGCACGAGCCTGAGCTGTACGGCAAGCTCCTGGCGGCAGTCGCCAAACACATCAAGTCGATCGACCCGAACTTGAAGGTCATGTTCGGCGGAACGGCCGCGCCGGCGCCGATCACGACGGAGATCGCCCTCCGCGAGGGTGCGGCGCCCTACATCGACGCGTACGCATTTCACCCCTACGGCATCGACAAGCCGGAGGGCGGGATGGGAACGATGGAGTTCCACCAGGGCAAGAATCTGGGCCAATCGCGCGAGCAGACCGGGTGGAATCGTCTGGAGGATATCGTGGCCGGTGTGAAGAAGCCGTTCGCCCAGCACGGCAGGCCGGAGGTCGAGGTGTGGCTAAACGAATGGGGCACCAACGTCGCGGGGCTGGATTTCACCCATAGGCCGGGTATCGGGGAGTACGGCTGCGCGAAGTACCTGATGCGCTTCTACATCTACAGCGGATGGCTCAACGTGCCGACGGCGTGGTGGGCCCTTTACAACGAGAACAGGAGCCAGGACTGGGGCATCCTTGAACAGCATGGCTACGGGCTGCGCCCAATGTCCCATGCATTGCAGAATGTGTGCAGCGTCGTCAGTGACGTGGAACCGATCCGGACGCTCCGCTACAAGTACGAGGGGTCCGCACCGGACGCGAAGGTGATCGCCTACGCGCGGGACGGAACGGACGAGACGCTCGTCGTTGTCTGGGCCGCCGAGCTGTCCAACGAGCGGATCAAGGCGTATCCTAGCCGCCTGTCGTTCGAGCTCGAGAAGCGGCCGTCACAGGTTGTGCTGACGGACCTTTACTGGGGCGTCCGCCAGCCCGCGGTCTGGACGCACGAAGACGGTTTCCTGACGCTGACCGGCCTGGTTATCCGTGATTACCCCGTCACGGTCTCGTGCCGATGATGGGAGGCAACCGCGGGGGCGGACCGTTCACCGCATAGGCGTGGACCGTCGCATCGGCGGGGCTTGCGGACGGCTTCGGGCGCGCTCTGGAGGCCTGGTGCCCGGATGCCTCCGGACGACCTCTCCTTGCCGTCAAACGCCGCGCATCTGGCGGTGAATGCCCCCGAAGCTTAGGCTATCCGGATCGTAGCGTGTGGCTGAACTTGTCGTAGTGGATGCGAACGACCATGGACCTGACGCGCCGGACCTTCCTGAAATCCACGACGGCGGCCTCTGCCTTTCTGGCTGTCACGCGACCGTGCAACGCAACGAGCGTCCAGGGCAATCGAAAGGAAACGGCCATGAACGACCGGCTCGACGCCTACGCCGCTATCATAGTCGAGCCCGGCACAGGATAGCTGCCGGCGGAGTCCAACCGTGTACCGATACCGATCTGGGGCGTTGATCGCTCTCGTCTGCCCGGTGCTCTTGCTGCACGAAACGCATGCCCGGGCCGAAACGGAAGCGGCGCCGTCCGAACCCATCGGCTCTGTTCGACGCACCCATCCTCGCCTGATGCTCTTGGACAAGGATCTCACGACACTCCGCCGGGCCGCTCGAAAAGACCCCATGCTGGCCGAATGGTGCCGGTCGGTTCACCGGTCGGCCGAGGGACTTCTAGAGACTCCACCGCTCGAGTACCGGTACGGCCCCCGCAAGCACATGCTCGACTATGCGTCCCAGCTAGTGAACCGGATCTACCTGCTCGGCCTGTCTCACCGTCTCGAGAGGAACCCACGACTGGTGCGCCGGGCGATCGAGGAGCTTCTGGCGGCATGCCGGCTGGAGAGCTGGAACCCCTCGCACTTCCTGGACACGGCGGAACTGACGCATGGCGTGGCGATCGGCTATGACTGGTTCTATCGGGACTTGTCCCGAGAGCAGCGAGCAACCCTCCGCCAGGCCATCTGCCGCCGGGGGCTGGACGAGGCGATCTACTTCTACGACAACGCGGGGACCTACGTGATCAGCCGTGAGCCGTACTTCAACTGGGCGGCGGCCGTTCACAACTGGAACCAGGTGTGCAATGGGGGCATGACGGTCGGCGCCCTGGCCGTGGCCACCGAGGAGCCCGAATTGGCGGGGAGGGTCCTTTCGGCCGCGATGAGCAGCATCCGCAAGGCCATGGCGCAGTATGCCCCCGACGGGGGTATCGGCGAAGGTCCGGGTTACTGGTCGTATGCCACGCGCTACAACGTCTACTTCCTGGCGAGTCTCGAGACCGCCGTCGGCCACCGCGTCATCGAGCCCTTTCTGCAAATGCCTGGGTTCAGCAAGACGGGCGAGTTCCGGATCCACATGGTTGGCCCGACCGGCCTGGTCTTCAACTTCGCCGACGCGCATGAGAACGCGGGCCCCGCTCCGGAGATGTTCTGGCTGGCGCGCCAGTTCAAGCGTCCTGTCTATGCATGGCACGCGGCGCAACGATCCCATGGTTCGCCCCAGGACGTCATCTGGTACTCCCGGCAGCGCAAGAGCCCCAGGCAGGTGGGCTTACCTTTGGACGCGTACTTCCGCCACGTGGAGGTGGTGAGCCTCCGCAGTGCATGGGAGGACCCCAACGCCGTGTACGTGGGCTTCAAGGGCGGTGACAACACCGTGAATCACGGCCACTTGGATCTCGGCTCATTCGTGCTCGACGCGGAAGGGCAACGGTGGGCCTTGGACCTGGGACGAGACGACTACGCCCTTCCCGGATACTTCATCGTCGGCAAGACACGGTACTATCGCCTCAAGACCGAAGGACACAACACGCTGATCATTGACGGCCGCAACCAGAATCCGACGGCCAGGGCGCCCATCGTCGCGTTTCAGTCCAGGCCAGATCATGCCTTCGCGGTGGCGGACCTCTCCG
>JAFGLZ010000106.1 GCA_016927755.1 Phycisphaerae bacterium | reverse complement strand
GATCGCCCCTGACGAATAGTCGGGCTGTGCGGCCCCGTTGATCTCGGTCAACAACAAGACGCGCCCCGCAAGGCGGCGGACGAGCTAACACCCATCCGCCAAGATGGTTAACGGAGATGTTGATTCGCGTCGTCACCGTGGCGGCAAGACGACGCCAATACGTCCCATAAGCTAAGGAGAAAAAACAAGTTAGCTGTCGCCAAGCAGACCGTGCGAACGGGCCAACAACACCAACGGATGCCACGTCGGCTTCCCGCCGCCCAGCTCCATCTGCATCTTACACGTAGCGCACTCGGTCGCGCCGGCGTCGATCCTCTCGGCCCGAAGCGCCTCGGCCAGACGAGCGCCCGCCGCCATCGAGGTCTCGAAGCCCTTCTGCTGAAAACCGTACGTCCCCGCCAGACCACAGCACCCGGCCTCGATAACTTCCACCTTCAGCTCCGGGATCAATCGAAGCAGCTCGACGCCCGGCCGGCCGATTCGTAAGGCCCCGAGATGACAGGGCATGTGATAGCCCAACGTCATCGGCATCGGCCTGAAATCCGTTCGGAGCCGCCCGCCCTGGTGCATCCGCCAGAGATAGCCGCACACGTCTTCCGTATGCTCGGCCACCAACCGGGCCTCGTCGCTGTCGATCAGGTCGAAGACCTCCTCGCGGAGCGTCAGCGTCGCGGTCGGCTCTCCGCTGACAATGGTGCAACCGTCGCGGACGGCCTCGGCCAGGCGCTCGACGTTGTACCGCAGGCCCCTCCGCGCCGTCGCGAGATCGCCGTAGCACATCGCCGGCATCTGGCAGCCCACCTGGTCCGGGACCACCACCTCCACCCCGTTGTGACGCAGTACCGCGATCGTCGCGCGAGCCAGCTCGTGATCGTGGTAGTTGGCGTAGAGGTCGAGGAACACCGCAACCCGTCCGGCAGGTGGCCCGCCGACCCGAAACTCCCGCGCCAACCGGCGGGCCCTCCGGACGAACGACCCCCAGGCGAACCTCGGCATCGGACGGCGCCGATCGATCCCCGTAACCCGCTGGAAGACGGCGCGGAACCAGCCCATACCCATCGACAGGTTCGCCAGAGGCGCCGTGAGCGACCCCAGCTTGCTCGATGCCTCGCTGTGAGCCAGCAGTCTCTCCGTAAGCGTTAGCCCTCGCCTGGCCGCGATTTGCGCGCGGGCCTCGAGCATGAGCTTGGGAATGTTGACGGCCGACGGACAGGCCTGATGGCACGTCTTGCAGTTGACGCACGTCGCCACCGCCGCCTTGAACTCGTCGCTGTAGAGGATCTCCTCGTCGAGCTGTCCCGTGATCCAGTGCCGGAGCATGTTCGCGTGGGCCCGCGGGCTCGCCACCTCGTCGCGCGTGGCTCGGAAGATCGGGCACATCGTCCCCCCCGCGTCCAGGTTGCGGCACTCGCCGTTGCCGTTGCACCGCTCGATCTCGTCGAGTAACTCGCCGTCCCGCCAGATCAGCTCGGTCCTGGCCATCCGCCCGGGCGAGCGCCGATGGTCAAAACGGAGGTTCCGCGTCATGACGCCCGGCTCATCGTTGATGATCTTGCCGGGATTAAGAATACCTTCCGGATCGAAGCGCCGCTTGACCTGCCGCATGACGTCATAGAGCGGACCGTACTGTCGGCGGATGAACTCGGCCCGTACGAGCCCCTCGCCGTGCTCGCCGCTGATCGTCCCGCCCAGCGACCACGCCAGCTCGAAGGTCTCCTCGGCGATGTCTCGCATCTTGGCCACGTCCGCCGCCTCGTGCAGGTCCAGGTAAGGGCGGATGTGAAACTCGCCGTCGCCCGCGTGGCCATAGACGGCCACGTCCGCTTCGTGCCGTCGAAACACCTCGTCGAGCCCGCCGAGGTACTCGGCCAATCGATCGGGCGGGACGGCCGCGTCCTCGATGAAGGGCACCGGCTGGCGCGGACCGGGCTGTCGGAACAAGAGGGGCACCGCCGCCTTCCGAGCGGCCCAGATCAGCCGCTGGTCGGACGGATCCAGCACCTCCTTGCCGCTCGTGGCCGAATCCACCGCGCGGCGGGTTCGTTCGATCTTCTCCCTGACCTCGTCGAGGTCGTCGCCGTCGTGCTCGATGACGAGCGACGCCGCGACGCCGCCGGGCAAGACGTCACGGTAACGCGGATACGACTGCCGCGCGAGCTCCAGAAGCTTGCCGTCCATCGACTCGATCGTGGCCGGCCCACACGTCAGGATCACCGGAACCGCCCGCGCCATCGCCTCCAGGTCAGCGAAGTTGAGTTGCAGAAGCCCTCGGGCCTTCGGCACGGGCACGACGCGGACCTTCGCCTCGACGACCAGCCCGAGCGTGCCCTCGCTCCCGGCGATCAGACGGCCGAGATGCACCTGCCCGTCGGCGACGACCTTGTTCAACGCATAGCCGCTACGGTTCCGCTTGACGGGCGGCATGTGCCGGTCAATCAACGGCTGGCTCTCGTCGATAAGCTGCTTGATCTCCCAGGCGAGCCGCCCGGCGCGAGAAGTCGCCCCGGCCTCCGGCCGCGTCGGCGACAGCTCGACGACCTCGCCGTCGTCCAGGACGACCGTCAGCGCCTCGACGTAGACGTCGGTGTATCCGTACTTGATCGAATGCGCGCCGGTCGCGTTGTTGCCGATCACGCCGCCGATCGCCGCTCGGTTGCCGCTCGACGGGTCCGGGCCAAACAACCGTCCGACCTTGGCCAGCGCGGCGTTGAGCCGCGCCAGGATAACGCCCGGCTGACAACGGACCCAGTTCGCGTCGAGATCGGTCTCGATGACGCGGTCGAGGTAACGAGTAAAATCGAGCACGATGCCCGTCGTGAGCGTCTCGCCCGCCAAACCGCTGCCACCCCCGCGACCGACGATGGGCGTTCGGATCTCGCGTGCATAGCGAACGCACGCGACCACGTCCTCCGTCGATTTCGGAAACACGACGCACGCGGGGCGGATCTGGTAGATGCTGGCGTCCGTCGAGTACAGCGCGCGCGTCAGCGGATCGGCCTTGACCGGGCAGGTCACCAGACCGGCCAGGTCCCGCGCAACGGAATCGGCGTCACGGTTCATACGGATATGATATGGACCTGATCAGGGCGGATCAAAACGCGTATGTGAAGGATGCCCTGCTAGTCTTGCCTTCCTCGGCAGCCGGGCGTACGATCCCATCACGTTTGGGGGCAACGTCGTTCATCGCCTGAAGGGATCGTCATGCAAGGACGTCGCCCTCAGCGTCCGCGTCAAGGCCGTCTCCGGAAAGATCGACCAGGGCCGCGGACCCATCTGGCGATGCCAGGAAGAGAAGAACTACTACGTCTGTCGCATCAACCCGCTCGAGAACAACTACCGCCTCTACAAGGTCCTCGACAGCAAGCGACAGCAGCTCGCCTCCGCGGAGGTCGAGCTCAAGGCTGGTCAGTGGTACACGCTCAGCGTCAAGATGGTCGGCGATGAGATCATCTGCAGTCTCGACGGCAAGCCCATGCTGTCGGCCAAAGACCCCGCCATCCCACAAAGCGGCAAGGTCGGCCTCTGGACCAAGGCCGACGCGGCAACGTCCTTCGACGATCTGACCGCGCAAGAAGTCAAGCCGACCCCGCGCCGTTAGCGCCTTGCCGGTCGGACAACCTCATGTAACGCAGGCATCCCTGCCTGCCTCCTTCGCAGCCCGGAGATCTCCGTCGGGTGGCATGGGTCCGCTACGGAAGATCGTTCGCGTCCACAGAGCCATCGATTGGGGAATGCGGCACTCGCCCACGATGCACCCTTCCGCGGACCCGTGGCTCGCCCCATGTCAGAAGCCGCGCCCCGCGAATGATTCTGGTCCGCACGCCGGACCCTACCGACGAAACGCCATCACCTCCACCAGGTGCCGACCCGTGTTCGCCGAGTTGCTCGGCACCTTCACGCGGACGTACCGAACCTGCCTCGGCGCGAACCGACACGTGAAGCCAGCGCGAGTCGCGGGAGCCTTGTTGTCGCGGTGATCGGCGACCGTCTCCCACCCGCGCCCGTCCAGTGACGTCTCGACCACGAAACCGTAGTGCCGCTCGTCGCCGTGGTAGAACACGACCACGACCCGCCCGACCTCGGTCGGTTCCTCGAGATCCACCTGCCACCACGGGTCCTTGTCGTTCTTGATCTCGACGTCCGTCGCCCAGTACCGATTGGTGTCGCGCCGCTGGCCGTCGTTGGCCTGATGGGCCGGATACTCCGGCAGGAACGACGAACAGCTCGCCGGCCGACCGGTCGTCAGACTCTGCGTTCCGGCCTCAGGCTCCAATAGCGCCGCCCCGTACTTGCCCCAAAGCGCTCGCGACACCGTAACGCTGTCGCCGCGCGGTTCGGCCGGGTAGCCCTCTGTCTGATGCGTCCAGCTCACCTCCCAATCGCGAATGCGACTCTCGAACGCGCCCCCGTCGAACGCCTTGCCCGAAGCCAGCGCCCCGTCCAACGCCTCGAGGAACATCTCCCACCGACGCAGGTAGAACCCTTCGATCAGGCCCGACCACTGCCGCTGCGCGTATTCATGGAGCGTGCTGTCGCGCGGACCCCAAAGCGTGATCAGGTTGCGAGCGTTCCACTCGTACAAACGCCGCTCCTCGTCGCTAACCGCCCAGCGCTTCGCGTCGGAAAGCCACTTGCCCAGCAGAAACTCCCGACGCGTCGCCAACAACGCATCGAGATCTCTGATCAACTCCAGATACCGCTTGCCCGCCGAGGCCAGCGCCCCGCGATCCTTCGAGTGATAGGCCGCCTCGACGTCGGCGTGCAAGTCCATCGCGTAGTTGGCCAGGACCTGCCGGCTCAGGTTGACCAGGTCGAACCGATATGTGTCGGCGCCCTTCAGGTCGTCGGCGCAGGCCAGCATCTCCTGCCACGCCCGCGCCGGTTTGATCGGGTCGTACGGCACCGATGCCCGGCACCCCAGCCCCGGCCTGGCGAAGATCACTGAGCCCGTGTGTCCCGCCGAACGATACACCGTCTCGCGCAGAAGCGCCCACGCCCTGGCCATCGCCGGCGGCCTGCGCCCGTATCGCCGAAGCACGTAGCCGCTCAGCCACTCGTCAAGGTTCGGAACCGCGTCCCGCCACGTCATCTCCGTCAGCAGGTCGTAGACGACGGGGTTGTAGCCGAAGCCCTCCATGATCGCCCCGATCCCCGAAAGCTCCCCACGCTTGGGGCTGGTCATCGCGGCGCTGAGGTTCTCGCGGATCTGCGGCAGCCCGCCGTAGAGCCCGACCCGCCCGCCGAAGTTGTGGATGATGCACCAGATCCACGGCGCGCCGTGGAACGCCTCGGTCTTGTCCCAGGCGGGACGGGCCTCACAGAACAGGTCGATCAGGATCAGCCGCCCCCGAGGCACCGAGCCGATGAGGGCCTTGCCCTGCGGCGCCTTCCAGAACCTCGGATTGTTCACGAACAGCCAGCCCTGCATCACCCATTTCGCCTCAGGGTCGGCCGCCGTCATCGCCCCGTAGACCGCCTTGCCCATCGCGTCCAAAAACGCCGGATCGCTGCTCGGCGGCGTCATCTCGATGAACGTGTCCGAGGCGTAGAGATGGTCCGTCCCGAACTGTCGCGTCTGCTCCTCGATGAAGGCCTTGCCGACCTTCACGAACAGCGGGTCCGCCGGGTCGATGAACATCGTCGCCGGAAAGCCGCACCACGGAGACACCGTGTGGAACTTCGCCTCCGGAAACCGTTCCTTCAGCGCCGGCGGCACGTGCCCCGTGAAGCCCTGAAGCACCGGCGTCATGCCCAGCTCACGCTGCCGCCCAACGATCTTCCGCTCCAGCTCGAGGTGACGACGCATCCACTCCTTCGGCACCGGACCGCCCCACTTGTCGATGCACCCCATCCAGCCGAACGGCAGGTACGCCGGACCCACGAGGAAGTCCTGGACCTGCCGCTCGCTGAGACCCATGTCACGATACACCTTGTCCCAGATCGCCTCCTGCCCCGTCACCGACAGCGGCATGTTGATCCCGTGCAGCGCCATCCAGTCGATCATCCGCTCCCACTGGGCCCAGTCCCACCAGGCCAGCGTGTAGCTGAACGCGCAAAAGTTGAAGCAGTATCGGTAGGCAAATGGGCTGGTCCGCCGGATCTTCGCCCCGACCGTCGGCAGAGGGTCCGGCAAATCGAGTTGATCGCCGCACCACGACACGCTCGCGTGACAATACTCCTTGAGATACCAGTTCAGCGCCGAACAGAGCGACAGCCCGTTCGAGCCACGAAGGACGATCTTGCCCCCCCGGCCCTCCAACTCGAAGACGTCTCGCCCGCCGTCCGCCGGAATCGACTCGAAGACGAAGCGTTCCGCCTTGTCGGGCAGCAGCCGCCCGAGCACCCCCCGTGCCGCCTCCTCCGACGTCGACCCCCACGCCCCGGCCTGTAATATCACGATGCTGCCGACAACCACGCATCCGCCGGTGCGCCGTATCATCATCTGACTCCTAGATTAAGGACAGCCATGGTTCGCAAGATTACACGGTATCCATCTTCGCGTCACGCCAGCGTAATGATCAAGTCGCTATGATGACCGCTCGGCCAAGTGCTTCCCACGCGCCCCGGCAATTGCCGACCCGCAAGGGCCATGGGCGGACCCGGGCTCAACAGCAGATAAGCGGGAGGTGTGACGTGCTCAGACGCTTGATTCGACCCGGTAGTCGTCTTGTGCTCCTGTCGACGGCCATGCTTCCGGCGCTCTTCGCCGGCGGCTGTACGCCGGATCAGTTGGTGACGTCCTACGAGTCGGCTCTCGGGAATTACCTGAATTGGCAGTTCTACAATCAACTCTACAGCATGTTCTTTGGGCTCCTCGGAGGGGCATGACCGCAAGCCGGCTCACCGGCGCTGCCCCTCTCCCGACTGCTCGCTTCAGATCGCCGACCCGCCGACGTGAACACCGCCCTGCCGCGCGCGCTCCTGCAGCTCGGACCATTCCTTGCTGCCGTCGTCCGGAACGTGCTCCAGATGCACCCCGGGCGCGAAGCTAGGTAGCCGACCGTTCTCGAAATCGTCCCAGTACTGCTGGCAGTGGGCGTAGTAAACCGTCGTGCCCGTCGGGAAGCGGATCGCAAGCAGCAAACCCGGATGCGGATACGGCTTGTCCGGCGTCTTGTCCAGACGGTGCCGCTCGATCGCATCCCAGTCGACGTCGATCAGCCCCGGCGCCTCGGGAATCGCGACCGTCCCGTTCTCCACGACGAACGGCTCGGCGATGAGTTCATGCTTATACAACGTGTTGCAGCTCACGGCCGGCCAGCGTGCGTGCGACAGAACGGCCGCATGGTGCATCGACATCGCCGCCGCCAAACCCGTCCCCACGATCTGAAGGAAGAACGGCTTGTTCGCCGTCGCGGCGATAATGCCCGATTGATGCACGCGTCCGACGCCGCCGGACACCACGAACCCGTCACACACGTCCTCCTGCAGGGCCGTCATGATCGGCGGATTGCCAAAGTGATGGGCGATCGGCACGCGCGTCGCCCGCCGGATGTGCTTGTTGCCCGCCACGTCGTGCTGCGGCATCGGCGTCTCGAACATCGCCACGTTCGCGTGCCGCTCCAGCTCGACCAGCAGCCGCGTCGCGTGCCCGACGTCGATGAGCATCCCGTTGAAGTCCATGTCCAACTGGAAGTGCCCCGGCAGCGTCGCGCACAGCTCGGCGACCTGCCGACGCACACAAAACCACGGCCTGGCCTTGGTCTTGAAGTCCGTATATCCGGCCGACATCGCATCGCGGCACTCGGCGATCCAGTCCTCGACCGGCATGTCGATGTCCCACCAGCTCACGAACGCGCGGTCGCGTACCTTGTGACCAAGCAAACGATGAACCGGCACGTCGTTGGCCCGAGCCACCGCGTCAAAGAGCGCCATCTGGAGACCCGCCCCGAGCGAGTCGTCCCACATCATCTCCGCGGCGTTTCGCTCCATGAGCCGGTCGGCGTCCTCCTGCCCGCTCACGCCCCAGGTGTAGTACCGCATCGTCTCGCCGACCCCGACGATGCCGCAGGCGAGCGTCACCTTCCAGATCTCGAAGAGCGTCCAGTGAGGGATCTCTCGAACCATGTTCCGCGCCGGGATCTCCCGGAGCGGCACCTCGACGGGAATCATCTCGATCCGTTTGACGGTCAGGTCGGCCATCAGGGTCACTCCATCAAGGGCCCGGCAACGACGGGCCCCGCTATCGCTCCACGCGGGCAACGCCTTCCACGCAACGGCGGGTCATCCTAACAGGCTCAATCAGATCTGCACAGATTCGCGGGTGCATCCGGATTCTGGTTGCGTCTGTGGGCCCTCGTCGATCTTACGCCGACTGCCCGAACCGCGGGCCCCTCCCGCGCGCCGGCCTCTCCGCCCCGCCGTAGACCCCATGGCTCGACCACCGGTAGCCACCGCGCGCAAAACAAGCCCGCTCGTCTGGGGCCCCGAATGATTACTCATCCGTGAGCCGCGTTCTGAGCGGGCTTGATTGGAGACCCGTCAACACGGCGCCACGACCCACCGCGCGCCGCTCCGCCCGCCAAACCGGCGACGGCCGGGGTGATCTGGAACTACACCATCAGTCCCGTCCCGCCCACCAATCCGTTGACCAACACCGGCAGCAGGCTGGTCACCAACGTCTGCAGGAGAACGGTCACCAGACCAACAATGTCCTCCTGGGCACAGCCCTGCTGCGCCAGAAGCGGAATGGCGGTTACGGCAAGTAGCGACTTTCCAACCATGGTCAAATCCTCATCACAAGAGCCCGTCCGGTAACAGGTTATTATTCTAAGCAACCGCGGCGGTCGAATCCACCTGATTTTCAAACCGAACCGCCACTCGCTTCGAAACGCCCGGCTCCTGCATCGTCACGCCATACATCGCGTCGGCGACGCTCATCGTGCGCTTAGAGTGTGTAATAACAACAAATTGCGAGTGTTCCAGGAACTCCTGAACCACCTTATTGAACCGCTCGTTGTTCGCTTCGTCAAGGGCCGCGTCCACCTCGTCAAGCAACGCGAACGGGCTCGGGCGGCTCTTGAAGATGCCCAGCAGCAACGCCACCGCCGTCATCGTCTTCTCACCACCCGAGAGCAACGAGATGCTCTGAAGCTCCTTGCCCGGCGGCCGGGCCACGATCTCAATCCCGCATTCCAAAACGTCGTTCGGGTCTTCCAGAATGATGTCCGCCCGCCCCCCGCCGAACAGCTTCCGGTAGAGATCCTGGAAGTGCTTCCGGATCGTCTCGAAGTTCTCCAGGAACCGGTCCCGGCACTCCTTGTTCAGTCTCTGAATGAGCGATTCAAGGCTCTTCTTCGACTCGACCAGGTCGTCTCGCTGACCCGTCAGGAACCCCGCCCGCTGCTCCAACTCCTCCTGCTCGGCGATCGCGTCGAGGTTCACGTTCCCCAGGCGATCGATCTTGCTCCGCAGATCATGAATCTCCGACTCCACCGCCGACCAGTCCTGTTCGGTGGCCTCATAGCCCTGATACTGCTCGGCCAGATCGATATCCAACTCGTCCCGGACACGTGCGATCAGCTCGTCCCGACGAACACGAGCCTCTTGAAGCTGAAGCCGAAGCTCGCCGAGACGATCGTCCACCACCTGAAGCTCCTGGCGATCAACCTTGAGCTGCCGGGCAAGCTCCTCGGTCGCCGCCCGCGACAGCTCCCGCTGACGCCGGCACCCCAGGACGTTTCGGTGAGCACGCTCCTTGTCCAAATACAAACCGGCCAGCGACGCCTCGGCACGAAGAATCGCCCGCTCCGCCGATACCAGCCGACCCTCCGACTCGATCACGTCGTGATCGGCCTGCAGCAGATTCGCCTCCGCCCGGTGACGCTCCTGCTGCAATGAGAGCAGGTGCTCCGTCAGGCTCGCACGCTGCTCCGAGAGCCGACCGGCCTCGATGCGGGCCTCCGTCAGACGCTCGGCAAGCTGCTGACGCTCGGCGACGGCCTGGTCAATCCGATCCTTGAGCTGCTCGACCGCCCGCTCGCCCTCCGCATGGATCGCCTCCAACTCCTTCAAGCGATCCTGGCTGGCCGAGCTCCGCTCGATCGCCTCGTTCACCTGCCGCTCGATCGCCTCGACCTCGCCCGCGATCAACGGCTGCTCCTCCGTGAGCCGGCGGATCTCCTCGCCCACCTGCTGCAGGTTCCCGTTGTTCTCCGTCTGCTCGATCGTCGCCTCGTAGATCGCCGTCCGAAGGTCCTGCTGGACCCGCTCGAGGTGCTCGAACTCCGCCGACGTCCGCGTCAAACGGTCCGCCAGCATGGCGATCCGCTCGTCGGTCTGCTCGATCTGCTCGGCAAGCTCCCGAATCTGGCTCTTTCGTGAGATCAACCCCACCGACGGCGACGACGGGCCCAGAATCACCCGCCCGTCCGGCTCGATGATCTCCCCCGTCAGCGCGATAAACCGATAGCTGCCGTAACTGACCTCCGCCAGACGCAGCGCGTCCGGCAGCGTCCGCACGATCACCGTCTTACCCAACAGGTGACGGGCCAGATACCGGTGCCGATCGTCGCACTGGACCATGTCCGCCGCGTTGCCGACGAAACCCGGCATGCCCGAAAAGTCCCGAGCGTTGATCACCGGACCCAGGCGATCCAGACAAATCGTCCGAACGCACCCGTTCAAACCCGCGATCATCTCCTCGTCGTCGAACATCGCCGACGAGTTGCTGACCACCAGGTACTGCTCCAAGTCGCCCAGCGCCGACTCGATGATCGACGCGTGATTGACGTCCGCCGACAACAGCTCGGCCACCAGCCCCTCGACGTAGCCATATCGCGGCCCGTCCGGATCGGCCTCCTTCGCCATGAGAATGGCCCGAGCCCCGGCGCTGACCCCCTCGTACCGCTCGTCAAGCTCCCGAAGCAGGTCGTACTGACTCCGCAAGCCGCTGCGGCTCTCCTTCGCCGTGGCAAGCTCGTGGTCCAGCCGGCTCCGGGTCTCGTCGAGAACCGCCGCCGCCTGCTTCTTCTCCTCCAGCCGTGCCCGACCGCTCTCGATGACCTCGGAGATCTCACGACCCCTGCCCTCGAACTGCGCCTTGCGGGTCAGCACGTCCTCCAGCCGGCGACGAATCTCGGCCTCGCGAGCGTTGAGACGCTCCTTCTGGCCGAGCAGATTGTCCCGATGCAGGTCGAGCCCCTGAATCTCGTTGTGGAGCTGCGCCGTCCGACGGAGCAGCTCCAAAATCCCCGCCTTCTCGTCCTCCATCCGGGCCTGAAGCTCCGTCAGTTCACGACTCCGCTGCTGATCCTCCCCCATGAGCGTCGCGATCAGCTCGGCCTGAGCGTTGGCTCGCTGCTCCAGGGCACTGACCTTCGCCTGCTCGCCCCCAAGCCGGTCGGTGACGTCCTTGATCCGACGCTGCTCGACGACGCGACGCTCGCGAACCCGCGTGAGATTCGACTCCAGCTCCTGCATTCGCTGCCGGAATTGATCGACCCGCTCCTGATTGCCCGTCAGGCGAGATTGCGTCGTCAG
This sequence comes from Phycisphaerae bacterium, assembly GCA_016927755.1. Classification (GTDB taxonomy): domain Bacteria; phylum Planctomycetota; class Phycisphaerae; order UBA1845; family JAFGLZ01; genus JAFGLZ01. Next base: position 41,542 of record JAFGLZ010000106.1, on the reverse strand, counting down.
CAATTCGTTGTCGAGCTGCGCGATCTCGCGATCGAACTCGATCGCCTTGCTCTCCAGCTCCGCCATCTCCGCCTCGATCCGACTGATGTCGCCGCGAAGCTCGGTCGCCGTGTCGGTCTCACCCGCCACGCCCCGCTCGAGGTCGCTGGTCCGACTGGTCAGACGGTGGTACTCGGCCAGGCTGAAGCTGGCCCGAAGCTCGCGGAGTCGCTCGCTGTAGGCCTGATAGTTGCGGGCCTTGCCCGCCTGGTACTTGATCGATCGAAGCCGCTTCTCGACCTCGTCGATGATGTCCTGAACCCGAAGCAGATTCTGATCGACGCGATCCAGCCGTCGAACCGCCTCCTTGCGACGAGCCTTGTACTTGCTGATCCCGGCGGCCTCCTCGAAGATTATCCGCCGCTCCGTCGGGCTCGCCTGCAAAAGAGTATCGACCTTGCCCTGCTCGATGATGCTGTACGCGTGCGCCCCCACCCCCGTGTCCATGAACAGCTCGCGGATGTCCTTCAGGCGGGCCGGTTGCTTGTTGAGCAGATACTCGCTCTCCCCGCTGCGGTACAACCGGCGCGAGATGACGACCTCCGCCTGCTCCATCGGCAGGCGAGGCGGAGCGCTGTTGTCGAAAACCAAGTCGACCTGCGCCATCCCGCTGCTGCGACGGGCGCTCGAGCCGTTGAAGATGACGTCGAGCATCTGCCGCCCGCGAAGGCTCTTGGCCGACTGCTCGCCCAGGACCCACTTGATCGCGTCGACGATGTTGCTCTTGCCGCAACCGTTCGGCCCGACCACGCACGTGATGCCCTTGGCGAAGTCGAAATCGGTCTTGTCGACGAAGCTCTTGAACCCCGTCAAGGTCAGTCGCTTCAGATGCATACAGTTCGGGCCTCCCATGCCCGGGGCGCGGTGACTCTCCAAAAGCTTCTACTTGAGCGAGGGGGTCTCATTATGCGCTATCGACCGCGCCCACGTCAAAGCTCTAGTCTAGCACAGCCCAGCCCATCGTCAAAGCGAAACGACCACGAATAAGTTGTATGTAAGCCCAAGCGCACCACAACATGTTGTGGTTCTGAAACCCGTCGCCCAGGACCTTGCGCCCAATCAAGCCCCTGGCACGCCCCGGGCGTCCCGCCATGTGCAAGCCGCTGCGGACCTCCGAGGGCACCTTCGTGGACAGAAAAGGAACGAGTTCGGATCGGCAAGAGGTAAGGACTGTTCCGACTAGCGCCCCGGACCTCACGAAACGGTCAGAATCCCTGAGGCCGGTCCTCGTTGAGTTGCGGACCAGATGATCCTTTCGATTCGTCGGAGGCTCACAAAAGCCACACGACCGTCGCACCTGGACTGAGTCGCCATCTCGACGACCCCGATTTCGCCCCCCGTCAGGCCGCCACTCTGCGAGCCCACGGTTCGATCGCTCGCTCCAGCTCATGGATGGAATCGGGCAACTCGCCCGTGCCGAAACGCTTCCACCAGTTGATGATGGTCATGCCGGCAACTTCGTCGTTGTCTTCCCGGCGCACGATCAGCAGGCCGTCGTCCGTCTCCTCCGAGTAAGCGGGGATTCCTCGGTATTTGACGAGTCGCAGGTAAAGAACGTCGTTCGTAATGTCATAGTGACACCACAGAACGTCGTCCACGATGCCTTCGATCGTATCTACTTTGACCATTCCCGCGATCCTCCCGACGCCTTCTTCGCCAGGTGAGCGGTCTTCACCAACCCCATGGCGACGTCAACGACCACCATCATTCTAACGCCTGTCCACGGACGAAAACATGCCGACAAGGAATCCCCGAGGACTGGATCGTCGCGGAGCCGCCAAGGGTGGGACACGTGACGGCCCACAGTTGCACCCCAACCAACCCCCTGTCACAATGACCCCCCGATCGCACAGGCAGGCGCAAACTGCATCAAACCGCGGAGGACAACCCGGTGCCCAAGAAGACCGCTGCTCGAATCGGTAAGAAGAAGGTCCGCGTCGCCCTCATCGGCGCCGGCGGCATGGCCAACGGCGTGCACTACCCCAGCCTCACCGAGTTCAAGGACGTCGAGATGGTCGCCCTCTGCGACCTCGTCAAGGCCAAACGCGACGAGACCGGCAAGCGCTTCGGCATCAAGAAGCTCTATCACGGCTATCAGCAGATGCTCGACGAGGTCAAATGCGACGCCGTCTACGTCCTCATGCCCCCCCACCACCTCTACGACATCGTCGTGACCTGCCTCAACCGAAAGCTCGACGTCTTCATCGAGAAGCCCCCCGCCCTCACCACCTTCCAGGTAAGTAGCATGGCCCGCCTGGCCGCGAAGAACCGATGCGTCACCATGGTCGGCTTCAACCGGCGCTATACACCGATGCTCACCGACGCCCGAGCCACCGCCGCCAAGAAGGGACGCATCCAACAGGTCAATGCCACCTTCTACAAGAACGCCTCCGCCGTCTACTACGACGGCGCAATCGACGTCATCGGCTGCGACGCCATCCACGCCGTCGACGCCCTCCGCTGGCTGGCCGGTGGCGAGGTCGTCAACGTCGCCGCCGCCGTCAACCAGTTCAACGACGTCGTCCCCAACGCCTGGAACGCCATCGTCACGTTCGACTCCGGCTGCGTCGGCGTCCTCCAGACCAACTGGAGCACCGGCGGACGGATCCACACGTTCGAGGTCCACGCCACCGGCTACTCCGCCTACGTCGAGCCGCAGGTCGACCTCGAAGAGGTCGACGACAAGGGCCGACGACGACGGACGATCGACGAGTTCGTCAAAGACCCGAACGACACCAAGACCAACTTCGGCTTCTACCAGCAGGCACGAGCCTTCATCGACGCGGTGAAGTCGCGAAAGCCCCCCGGCCCCAACTTCGCCGACGCCCTCAAGACCATGATGCTCGTCGACGCCATCCGCAGAAACGACGTGGCATTCTGCCCCGGCCTCGACGCCTGCGCATCGGGCATCGGAACGGAACTGTAGATAGAAAAGGCCAGACACCATGCCCAGCAATGACACCAAGCTGATCCCCGCCGACAAGCTCCGTGCCTTCGCCGTCGGCGTCTTCGAAAAGGTCGGCTGCCCGAAGGAGCACGCCGAGATCACGGCCGACGTCCTCATCGAGTCCAACCTCCGCGGCGTCGACACCCACGGCGTGTTCCTCTGCGACAACTACTGCAAGCGCCTCGAACAAGGGCTCTTCACGCCGAAGCCCAACGTCACGTTCGACAAGCGACGCGCGGCCCTCGGCACGGTCGACGGCGACCGAGGCCTCGGCCAGCCGCCCACCTGGCTCGCCATGCAAAAGGCGATCGAGATGGCCAAGGAGTGCGGCCTCGGCGCCGTCTCCGTCAGAAACTCCAACCACTTCGGCGCCGCCGCCCCCTACGCCATCCACGCCGCCGAGCGCGGCTGCATCGGTATGCTCTGGAGCCACGGCGAAAGCGACGTCATCCCCTTCGGCGGCAGGAAGAAGTTCTTCGGCACCGCCCCCATCTGCTTCGCCGCGCCGGCCGGATTCGACACCCCCATGTACTGCGCCGATATGGCCACCAGCCAGGTCGCCTTCGGAAAGATCCGAGCCGCCGGCCACGCCGGTAAGGAAATCCCCCCAGACTGGGCCGTCGACGCCGACGGAAACGTCCTGACCAAACCCGCCTCCGACGACGCGATCATCAAAGACTACTCCGCCGTCCCCATGGGCGGCGCCAAGGGATACGGCATCGCCGTCATGATCGAAGCCACCTGCGCCCTGCTCACCGGCATGCCCTACGGCCCGCACATCATCCGAAAGTTCGACGACTGGCAAAACGTCTCCGCCATGGGCCACTACGTCCAGGCCATCGACGTCGAGGCGTTCCTGCCGCTGACCGACTTCCGAAGACGGATCGACGAAATGTTTAAGGAGCTCAAGGCCATCCCGCCCGCCCCGGGCTACAAGGAGGTCATGATCCCCGGCGAGCCCGAGCTCCGAACCAAGGCACAGCGGCTAGAAACCGGCTGCCCGATCGCACCGGAGACAAGCAACCTGCTCACCGCGCTCGGCAAACGAATGGGCGTCCCGTTTCCGTCGTAGGCGATGAGCACCCCGCTCGCGCATGGTGAACGTATGCCCGGGTGGCCCATCGCTTCAGCGGTGGGGAACGCGAATCCGCATCCGATCAAAGGATGCCTTGTTACTGCATGGTGAATAGATGGCCCGCGGAAAACCATCCAAGCGATCGGCCACCCAACCCACCACGCGCACCGCGCCCCAGCGGACAAAAGACGACGCCCCGCCCATGCCCGCTGACTACCGCATGGGACTCGTCCTCTTCGTGCTGCTCGAGCTGGGAATCTACTGGGCCATGGCCAAATCGGACGCGCCGTGGTTCCACAACGAGGCCTTCGCCCCCTGGCGAAACGCCTTTCTCGCCGCCACCGCCGTCCTGTGGTTGGGTATCGTGAGTCTGTGGGTCGCCGGCCGCCGAAGCCGGCGATTCGGATGGTTGATCCTGCTGTCGATCGTCTGGCTGCTCGTGCTCGCCGGGCGAATCGTCCCCGCGTTCCTCATCGCCGCCTCGGCCCTGCCCGCCTTCCTGACCATCTTCATCGGACAACTAGGTTGTGCATTGATGATTCCCGCCGCCCTCAGAGAACGCCGCAAGGCCGTCGCGTGATGCTCAGTCCCCCGCCCCATCGGCTTCACCTACGGACGCGACGGATAGATCCCATTAACGCAGATGATGTAGTTCAGCCCGAGTTGTGCCGTCCCGCCGGTCCCGCAGGCGTTCTGCGTCGACTCCTCGCCAAGCGTGACGTTGGCCAGGCCTGGGCCCTGGCCCATGCCAACCGGCACGCGCCCGCGCAGGTCCGGCAGGGCGAAGTTCGTCTGCCAATTCCCGCCGAAATTGCCCCCCAATAGGGAGTAAAGGGCCTCGTTTCCGCTGATCGGCAGGAGTCTTCCATCGCACGGCAACCAGCCCTGCGGCGCCCACGTCATCGGCCAGGCAATAATCGTCCCAATGAATGCGTCCATCGAACGTCTCCAAAGAGCACCGGATCAACCCGTGCTTTGGGATACACGCGCTAACGCGACCACTTCTCAGTAGCGCGGCGGGAAGTACCCGCCCGTATCCAGACAGATGATGAAGTCCATCCCAAGCTGCCCCATGCCGTCATCGCCGCTGGCGTTCTGGTCCGCCTGTTGGGCCAGCGGCACGTCCTCCAGCCCAGGCCCCTGCCCGATCCCGACCGGCGCACGACCACGAAGATCAGGCAGCGCAAAGGTCGTTGTCCCGTTCCCCCCGAACTGAATGCCGATCAGGGCGTACAGCGCCTGATGCTCGGCGATCTGAAGCAACTGTCCCTGGCAAAAGGCCCAGCCCAAAGGCGCCCAGGCCACCGGCCATAGCGCGATCATCCCAATCCATGCGTCCATAACGAGCTATCTCCGTTTTCGCACCGTCGCCCGTGCAGCGTCATCCTCGTATCCGCGCCGAAGAGCACCCATCCCACTCGACCCTCCACGAAAGCCATCAGTAGTCTCGCTGCGGGTAGATGCCGTCCACGCAGATGACGTAATTCGTGCCGAGCTGGGCCAGCCCGTCGGTGCCGGCAGCGTTCTGAGTCGATGACTGGGCAAGCTGGACGGCGTCCAAGCCCGGCCCCTGTCCCGCCCCGACCGGGGCGCGTCCACGAAGGTCGGGCAAGGCGAACGTGACGCGTCCGTCCCCGCCGAATTGATTCCAGATCAATGAGAAGAGCGCCTGGTAGTTGACGATCTGCAGCAATCGCCCGTCGCAGGGCAGCCAGTTCTGCGGCGCCCAATTCATCGGCCACGGGATGATGAGTCCTATGAAGGCTTCCATGAATGTGTTCCTCCCAAACCCGATCCCCGGGCCTCGTCATGCCGATGCAGGCAGCGCCGTCACGTAGATCGATCCGTCCGGAGTCCAGCTCAGGTGCATCGGGTGGGCGCCTCGACCGTCCGCGAACGTCGGAACGATCGGGTCCTTCACCGAGCCGTCCGACCCGAAGACGTCGATCTGCGCATCCGCGCTGTCGGCGATGTAGCTGTTCCCGCTCGCGTCGATCAGAATCGCCCGCGGCGTCTGAAGCCCGCCCCGATCCGTGCCGTAATCGCCGTAACTCCGCAAGAACGTCCCGTCCGGCGCATACACCTGAACCCGCGCGTTGCCCTTGTCCACCACGTGGAGGTTCCCGCTCGAGTCGATCGCCACCGCAACCGGATAGTTCAGCTCCCCAGCCTCCGTGCCGAACTCACCGAACTCCCGGATCTCGTCCCCCTGAGTGTCGAACACGTGAACCTGGTGATCGGCCGAGTCACAAACGTAGATCCGATCCTGACTGTCGATGTCGATGTGGCGGCAGTAATTCAGATACGACCGGTCCGTGGCGCCCTCGACCCGGCTCGGGCCGATCTGGCGGAGGTAGTTCCCGTCCTTGTCGTACACCTCGATCCGGCTGTTGCCCAGATCGACGACGTACAGCCGCCCCTGGCTGTCCACGTCCATCGCCACCGGGTAGTTCAGCTCCCCGTGCTCCGTCCCGAGCCCGCCGACCTCCCAGACCGGCGTGCAGAACGCACCTAGCCGTAAGACCTTATGCTCGCTCGGCCTCAGTTCGTATGTCACGCCTTCCGGGTCGAAGACCAAATACTCCTCGCTCACGGCAAGGACCGACGCCACGCCACCCGAGGAAGGCGGCGTCTGAGGAAGACACCCGCTCCCCGCCAGCCCCAGAGCGGCCAGGCCCTGACCCGATAGCTTCAGGAAATCCCTGCGGTTCATAGATCCAACTCCAGTGAATGGGGTTGCTGAACATCGGCGATGCGCCCTATGAGCCTGTTTTCGGCAGGCAGCGCTTCTGGGCTGCAGGGAAAACCCGGGGAGTGCGAACAATCGCTTCCGCAAGACGCGCGAGGGATACGGCGCTTGTCTTCGATGGATGCTATACCAAACGCGAAATGCCCTAGTCCAGCTTCGGAGGCTCCCGATCGACCCGCGGCGCCCGCCCCGCCTGGATCGCCCGGACCCGACCCGCCGCCTCCCCGACCTGCTCCGCCCCCGACAGGATCGACACATCCAGGGCGATCCGACGGCTCGCCCCCGGAGCCAGCTTCGGAACCCGCCCGAGCTTCCTCTCAATGCTGCGGTTGTAGGAGTAGCTCGTCCCCGGCTCGAGACCCGTGACGTAGCCGTCCTTCTCGGCCGTCGTGTTCTTCCAAAGCGTAAAACACGGCAGCTCCCGCGTCGAAAACGCCATCGCCACCGCGCGATCCCCCGCCTTGTTTCGCAGCATCGCCAGCGTCCGACCCTCCTGGTCGCCGTGCAGCTTCAGACAATAGACCTGCTCGATATACCCCGCCGTCGGCCCCGCGTACCGGTCGAACGTGCCAACCCCCTTGGCCGCCGTCGCGTTGAACGGACTGACACGCGCCACCGGCGCAACGAACGTCGAACCCTCCCCCAACAACGGCCGGCCATGGTTGCAGTGATAGACGATCTGGAACTCCTGATCCTGCGCCCCGTCGTTCGTGATCTCGTCGGCGATCCGAAACGAGTTCGACCCCGGCTCCGTCGAGATCTCCGTCCGAAGCTCCAGCTTCGGACCAAAGAACAGCCGCTCGTCAACACGACCCCAAACACGGATGCGATACGGGCTCTCGCGATCCACCACCACCTCCACGTCCCTGGCCGGGATGTTCGCGATCTTCCCGTGAAGCGTCAGCGACATCACCGCTTCGTCCCCGACGTTCGTGATGAACTTGTCCGGCCCCGGATGACCCATCCACTCCAGCCCGCAACGGCACATCCACTCGTTGAAGCCGTCGAGCCACCCCAGACCGCCCCGACTCTCGAGGTTGACGAACTTCGGATGCACGACCTCCTTCACCGGCGAGTCCCAACCCAACCGCGCGTCGCCCATCACGACCGACAAAACCCCCATCCCCCGCGTCGGAACCACCGTCAGCCGAAGCTTGCCGTTGTCCACGACAATCAGGGAGACGCCCTCCTGCTTGCCGCCATGTAGCGCGACCTTGCGAACCGACCACGGCGTCGAACACCCGGGCGTGACCCGCGCGCCACATATCTCCCAATCCGCAACGTCGATGTTCTGCTCCGTGCTGATCAGCGTCTCCCGAAACGGCTCGGCCGAGGCCCCCGCCGAGACGAGATGGACGGCTGCAACGATCGCCAGAGATGCGGTCGACACCATAGAATGCTCCTTGATTTCGAAGACCACCTCCTGCAGGAGTCTGTGCTGCCCGAAGCCTCTTCTCGACGCAGGGCCCTCGGAACTCTCCGGAATACGTAAGGCCAGACCGGCTTTACCCCTGCCTGGCGAACGCTATCATAGAAGCATGATTCGCAAAGTAGTAGTCAGGCGATCCTTGAAGGACAAGTCCTCCATTCAGGAGGACCTCGCCTACTGGCTCAGCAGGCCGCCCGAGGAACGCGTGGCCGCCGTCGACTTCTTGCGGAAGCAATTTTATGGAGATCTACCCCGACTTCAGAGATCTGCTCGAGTCCTTCAACGCCCATAGATGTGGACTACCTGATCCCCGCCCCTACAACACGTCCCCGAAGAACCCGTACAGGATCTCCGCCACCACCGCCTGCCCCCCCGCGCTGGGGTGCACCCCGTCCGGGACGAGGTCGTTCCAATCCGCCACCTTCTGGAACTCGCGGAAGACGTCCACCACCGGCACCTCCAGCTTCTTGCCGACCTGCTGAATGATCCGCGCGTATCGCTCGACCAGGCTGTTGAGCCCCCGCTCCCGATAGTACGGCAGGTCCTTCAGCCCGTAGTGGTGGCTCATCGGAACCGGCGTGACGAGCACCGGCCTGGCCTTGGCCCCCCGCACCCGTCCCACGATCTCGATCAGGTTGTTCTCGAACTGCTCCGGCACCACCCGCGGAAACTTCGCCGGCGCCCCCCACGGCCGGAAGAACCCCGCGTCGTTCACCCCAAACATGATCGTGATCCAGTCCGCCTCGTGCTTCAGGACGTCCGTCTCCATCCGGTGAAGCGCCAGCGACGTGATGTCGCTGTCCGCCCCCGCGTTGACCACCGTCACCTCCCGGCCCAGGTCCTTCCGCAGCCGCGACTGTAACACCTTGCGGTACGTCTTGGCCTCCGTCACCCCCTCACCCGCCAGCCCGCGAGTGATGGAATCGCCGAACGCCACGATCGTGATGGTCTTCTTCCTAGCCGTCATCGCTCTCGATCACCTGACAGAGTCGCCTCCGTTGCAGGAGCGGCGCCGCCCCCGGATGGTGCGCCTATAGGCATACCACATTCCGAGCACCGATCGCCAGGAGTTTCTCGCACGTCGTAACCGCACGCGACGCAACAACGGCGTAAGAAATGATCGGTGATGCAGAGACTGCAGGCAATCGCGAAGACGAGACCCCAGAGGATCGCCGCCAGCCTGACCCAAGGCATGTGGTCCAGCCCAGCACGCGGCCAGAAGCAGCCCCGTCAGCGCCCAACACGCGAAGACCTGCCTCGCAGACATTCGATACGCCGCCACCGCACGATACCGAACGTGAATCGGCGGCAACACGGCGAGTCGGACGATCGGGTCGGCCACGTGATAGCGATACACCGTGATCCGCTCGTTGTACGCGCGATAGTCCCCCGCCCTTGTGACATCTCACCCCGACCGGGTCAAGACCATTCTCGACCTCCCCCGGTCAACCCAATACCCCGCCAAACGGTACACCGATCCCCTTATCCCCTCGGAAAAGGTGTTAGAAAAAGGTGTCAGGAACCTTTTCTGGCGAGGCAGAGGATGTAAGATGCTGTTAAAACAAAACATAGGATCAAAAAGCCGCATCCCGGAGAAGTGCGGCATTCCGGGATATCTTGCCAGACCGCACCCCAAGCCCACGCCACCGAACACATCCGAAGCCCGGAGAACGGGGCATTTCGCTGCATTCTGCGGCATCGCCCATCCCCAGCCAACATCCTCACCCCCTCGGAGACTCCGGATACAATCCGACGCAAAATCACTCACCCAAACGCTGCAAATCAGCGCATCCCGCTGCATTCCGGGACATTCCGGGACATCGCCCGACCCCGTCCCCTCGCTCCCGCCCAACCCCCCGAACCCCGAACCCTGGGAAAACAGCGCATTCCCGCGCATTCCTGCGCATTCCGGGACATTTCGAGACATTCCGGGACATCCCGGGACATCGCCCCCCCGGCCCATCGTGCGGGACGAGGACGCCACCGCACCCCCGGCGGATCCCCCCCGATTACACGATTGGTCCCCACCCGGCAATGCGATACACTGGGGGCCAGGGGCCGTCACGTCTCACCGGTCCGGAGGGCACCCATGAACGAAGCACGCACAATCCCCAGCCTCCTTACGCCCGTCCTCATCGCCGCTTGCGCCGCCACAGCCTCCGCACACATGGGAGCCAAGTTCGAACCCGCCGACGGCCAGGTCCTCCACGGGCTCGGGCAATACGTCCCCCTCTTCTACACCGACGCCGAGAACTGGCAGTACGTCGCCGACTACCAGGCCGCCGCCGGACACCCCCCGGTCATCTACGCCGCATACAAGTTCCTCGACCCGAGCGTGGCCCCGTTCGACACGACCTCCCTGACGGACATCGTCCAAAACCACGGGCATCCCTATCACCTGAACCTCGGCCTGGCCCTCTTCGACGCCACGCAGAGCATCAACGCCGCCGCGCTCATCAACGGCGAATGGGACGCCCAGATCGCCGCCGTCGCCACCGAGGTCAAGTCACTCGGCGTCCCGACGTTCTGCCGCCCGGGCTTCGAGTTCGGCACCGGATCCAGCGGAATCCACAGCGGCATCTCGGGCCCAGACTTCATCGCCGTCTGGCATCACATCCGCTCGGTCTTCGATACCGTCGGCGTCACGAACGTCGCGTGGGTCTGGAACGCCGTCAACCCAAACCAATTCAGCTACATGGTTTACTACCCCGGCGACGACGCCGTCGACTGGTGGGGCATCAACTACTTCACCGTCAGCCAAATGAACAACGCCGAAGCGTTCGTCCTGGCCGCAGCCTCCCACAACAAACCCGTCATCATCTGCGAGTCGTGTCCCATCCACAACGGAGGAACCGACAACGTCGCCAACTGGCAGGATTGGTTCGTGCCGTACTTCGCCAAGATCACCACCCACGCCCACCTCAAGGCCTTCACCTACATCAGCGACCCGTGGGACCGACCCGGCTACTTCGACGACTGGGCCAACAGCCTCATCGGCCCCAATACCCCCGCCACGATCCGCGCGAACTACGCCGCCGAACTGAGCAACGCGCGCTACGTCCATCACGGCACGCTCCAAACGCTGGCCGTAACCGAGATCAACGGCAACTGGGGCGAAGTGATCGTCCTCCCCGAACCGACCGACGCCAACGACCCGAACGCCCTCGCCTATCTGCCGAATACCTGGGTCACGCTCGAGGCCGTGCCGATCGACGGCAAGTGGTTCCGGCACTGGCAGACCTACGACCCAAACTTCCCCGGCGACGCCAACTACGCCGTCACCGATTCGAACAACCCGATCACGATCGTCATGAACGCCGACTACGAAGCAACCGCCGTCTTCAAGTGCGGCAGCGGCACAGGAAGTGCCCTTCCATTGCTGACCATCGGCATCGCCGCATGTGCCTTCTTCCGGTCCGGCGGGCGTTCCGTCGGCTTGCCGGTGAAGCGCCGCCCCGGCGCGAGGAGATGGCGGAAATGACGCCTCAAACGACAATGGCCACACGCTACAGGAGCTTCGCCGCGATACGAACTGGCCGAGGCGCTCTATCGCTGTGCCTCCTCGCGCTGACTGCTGGTGCTCCCGTAGAGGCCGCCGACCCCTTCACCGTCGTCGTCCTGCCCGACACCCAGAACTACTCCGAGTTCTACCCCACCATCTACAACACGCAGACCCAGTGGATCGTCGATAACGCCGCCTCGCAAAACATCAAGTTCGTCTCGCACGTCGGCGACATCGTCCAAAACTGGAACAAGAACCAGGAGTGGATGCGTGCCAGGACCGCCATGTCCATTCTCGACACTGCGGGCATCCCCTACGGCACCGCCATGGGAAACCATGACGGACGAACCTATCGCGCGAGCTACTACCTCGGCAACTTCGGCCCCCAACGCTACGTCGGACAAAGCTGGTACGGCGGCGCCTCGCCCAGCGGACTCAGCAACTACGAGACCATCTCCGCCGGAGGAAGGGACTTCCTCTTCCTCCACCTGACCATCGACACCCCCACCGCCGAGCTCGCCTGGGCCCAGGGCATCCTCGATCAGAACCCCGACAAGCTCGTCGCCGTCACCACCCATCGCTACCTCTACGACTTCCGCGTCCTCCAGGGCCGCTACTGGGACTACGACTTCCCGACGGGAGAGGGATACTTCGAACCCGACGGCGTCGTCTCGTCCCTGCTCTTCCAGGACCTCATCAAGACGCACAAGAACGTCTTCCTCGTCCTCTGTGGCCACATCGCCGGACAATACCACCAGGTCAGTCAGAACGACTGGGGCCTGCCCGTCTTCGAGATCCTGCAGGACTTCGACACCTACACGCCCGACGGCGGTAACGGATGGATGCGCCTGCTCACGTTCGACGTCGACGCCAATCAGATCCATGTCGACATGTACTCGCCCTGGCTCGGGCGGTACCGGCTCGACGGCCCGAAAGACACGCACGAGGACTTCCAACACGCCCTCTCGCTGCTCGCCGACCCCAACGTCGTCGCGGACATCGCCGCCATCGTGCTGGCCATCGACCCCAACGCCGACATCGAAGCGTATCTCCAGTTCCTCACGGACAGCGGCGGACAGAACTTCTGGGACATGGCCTACGCCGCCGGTCAGCGCGACAGCAGCTTCACGCTGAACGTCGACTTCGACGCCTACCTGCCGCCCCGATACGCGCTGACGATCAGCTACGTCAACGGCACGTGGGGGCAGGTCGACTTGGCGCCCGAGCCGAACGACCCGAACCTGCCCGAATACGCCGAAGGCATCGAGGTCACCCTCACCGCCGAACCCATCGAGGGCAGATTCTTCGCTCACTGGGACATCTACGACCCGAACTTCCCCGGCGACGCGAACCACGTGACCCTCGATTCAAACAACCCAATCACGTTCGTCATGAACGCCGACCACGAAGTCACCGCCGTCTTCAAGTGCGGCAGCGGCGTGGGCCAGATGCTGCCGCTGTCGATCATCGCATTGGCGTTCTGTGTGGCCTGCTCCGCTCGGATGTGTCGGCGATCGCCGGCGAATGGTTCGCCAGAAGAAACGCTCATCTCTGAATAGGAGAAAGCAAATGTCCCGTGTGCATACGATTCGAGGCCTCGGCCTGGCTCTGGCCGCCCTCATCACCGCACCGGCGCCCCTGCTGGCCGTCAACGGCGAGATCGTGCAACAACAGGTCGCCGGCGGCAAGGGCTACACCGTCCTGCGAGTCTGGGGCAGCCACTACGACATGGGCTATGCCCACGCCTGGTTCATGCACGCCGAAACCGCCGCGATGATCAGCCAGACCAAGATCGAACTCGGCGCGGGCAACTACAGCCTTGCGCGAAGCTATGTCAGCACGTCGATGGCCTGGAAGCCCGACGAGATCGAGGACGAGCTCGACGGGATGGTCGCCGCCCTGGCCGTCCGGCAACCCGCCGCCGCTATCGACAAGATCGACCTAAAGGTGGTGAACGTCGTCTTCAGCGATCTCGCGTACGGCAGCATCGCCTGCCGGAGCCACTCGTGCTGGGGAAACCTCGTCGCCGATCCGATCAAGACCATCAGCACGCGGCGACTGGATTTCAGCACGCCCATCACGGCCGCGAACCATCACGTTCTCTGTGTCTGGCTCCCGACCGACGGCTCGCCCGCCTGGGCCAACCTGTCCTGGGCCGGCGCCGTCGCGGTCGTCACCGCCGTCAACGAATTCGGAACGATTAGCTCCCTGCACGATTACGGCTCCTCCAGCGGCACGCCCTACACCCCCTGCCTGCCGCGATCGGTGGCGGCTAGGCACATGCTGACCGCCGTGACCGATCCCAATCTCGACGGTCACGCCGACTCCGTCTTCACCATGCTCCAGAGCTTCGACGCCGGAACCGGCAGTTTCATCAACTACTACGTCCCCGAAGGACACGGCGCGGTCATCACCTGCCGCCGAACCCCCCGCCCGACGTTCCACAAACTCCGCAAGCCGCAGCCCAGCTACTTCTCCGGAGACGTGCTCATCACCACCAATAGCGAGACCGACGGAACCTACACCCCCTCGGGCGGCGAGTTCATGGCCGACTACTACCAGGATCTGGAGGACGCCAACACCACGGCGACCCTCCAAGGCCATTGGGACATCATGGGCAGCTCCGGCCTGCACAAAATGAGCATCGCCTATCGCGCCCGGCGCGACATGACCGTCTGGGCCCAAGGCCGGTTGGATCCCGGAACCACCCCCCGCGTCGAGCTTGAGTGGGCTGATCTGGACTCGCGCGGAACCCTCACCCTCGACGTCGTCAACGAAACCTGGGGAACCGTCGAGACCGAACCCAACCAACCCATCTACGAACCGAACCAGACCGTAGTCCTGACGGCCGCGCCCATCGACGGAAAGTACTTCCGTCAGTGGACCATCTTCGACCCCAACTACCCCGGCGACGCCAACTACGCCGCCATCGATACGAACCTGGCGCTCACGCTGGCCATGACCACCGACCAGCACGTCGAGGCCGCCTTCAAGTGCGGCAGCGGCCTGCCGCTCGCGCTGACCACGCTCGGCGCGGCCGTCCTCGGCTTGATGCGGATTCGCCGGCGAGCTCGAATGCCGGCCATGGCGCCGCCAACGTAGCATGGGCATCTTGCCCATGACGCCTCTCGGGCGAGGCGCCGGCGAGGATCCCCGGTCGGTCATTCCGGCCGGCGCTATTGGGAAAGAAGGATCACCCCTGGGGAGGATACAACAGATGTCCCGTGCACGCAGAGTGGGCCTCAGCCTGATCGTCGCCGCCCTGCTCGCCGCGCCGACCCCGCTGCTCGCCCTCAACGGCGAGATCCTCGACCAGCAGCTCAGCGGCGGAAAGGGCTACACCGTCCTCCGCGTCTGGGGCGGCCACTACGACATGGGCTACGCCTTCGGTTGGCTCATGCACGCTGAGACAGCGAATCTGGTCGGCATCGTGAGGACCACCTTCAACAGCGCCGCGCCGGGCGGCTACAACCTCGCACGCGACTTCGTCAGCACCGGCACCACCTGGGCGCCCGCCGAAATCGAGCAGGAAATGGACGGAATCGTCGCCGCCCTGGCCGTCCTCGAACCCGCCGCCGCGATCGACAAGATCGACCTGAAGGTGATCAACAGCCTGGGAGATCTCGGGTACCTCTCGATCGGATGCCGCGCCCATTCCTGCTGGGGACACTTCCTCGCCGATCCGATCAAGACCATCACCACGCGACGGGCCGACCTCGGCTCAACCCCCATCCCGCTCGATGCGCTCTACCACCACGTGCTGGCCGTCTGGCTGCCGACCGACGGCGGCGTCGCCTGGGCCACCCTCGGTGGCGGCGGACTCGTCTCCGTCGGAACCGGCGTCAACGAGCTCGGAACCTGCGCCTCGATCCACGACTACAACTCCTACAGCGGATGGCCCTACTCCCCATGGCTCCCCCGAACCTCGGCCGCAAGATACGCCCAGACCTTGCTCGTCGACGACGATCTCGCCACCGACGCTAACGACGTCTTCGCCGCCCTCCAGGCCTACGACGTCGGCACCGGAGGCTTCATCAACTACCACGCGCCGGAGGGGCACGGCGCCGTCATCGCCTGCCGCCGGACCCCTCGCCCCTGCTTCTACAACCTCCGCAAGCCCCAGCCCTCCTACTTCGGCGGCGACGTCCTCATCACCACCAATAGCTGGACCGACGGAACCTACACCCCCTCCGGCGGAGAGTTCATGGCCACCTACTACCAGAACCTCGAAAACACCGCGCAGAAGGCCACCATGCAAACACACTGGAGCGTCATGGGCGACGTCGGATTCCACCAGCTCACCGTCGGCTATCGCGGCCGCGGCGATATGGCCATCTGGTTCGACGGCCAGCTCAACCCGGGACGAACCCCTCGCGTCGAGCTGGAATGGGCCGACCTCGACTCCCGAAAGTCCCTCACCCTCAACGTCGTCAACGAAACCTGGGGAACCGTCGAGGTCAGTCCCAATCAACCGATCTACGAACCGAATCAGGCCCTGACGCTGACCGCCTCCCCGATCGAAGGCAAGTACTTCCGTCAGTGGCTGATCTACGACCCCAACTACCCCGGCGACGCCAACCACGCCGCCACGGATACGAACCTGGCGATCGCGCTGATCATGATCACCGACCAGCACGTCGAGGCCGCCTTCAAGTGCGGCAGCGGCCTGCCGCTCGCGATGCTCACGCTCGGTGCGGCCGTCGTCGGCCTGATGCGGGGCCGCCGGAGCACTCGAACGCCGGGCATACGGCGACCGCGTAGCATGGGCATCTTGCCCATGAACCATCACGGGCGAGACGCTCGTGCTGCAGTAGCGCGGATTCGCGCACAATCCATTAGGACCTGAAAGAGAGAGGACGAGAGAATGACACTCAAAGCGAGCCAAACCTGGATCACCGTATTGCTCGTCTGCGCGCCTGCGATGGGCCAGATCATCGACCACGACGACGTCGACGCCGTATCATCGCTGCCCCAAACGACGATGGACGCCGTCGGCCAGCAGCGATGGTTCTTCTCACACGCCTCCGTCGGCGGCAACATGATGAGCGGCCTGGCCGACCTCCACACCGCCGACCCGAACCGGTATCAGTGGCTCCGAAGCACCGTCAGCTACAACAGCGGCGAGCTCCGCGCCTACAACCCGCCCTCGCCAACCAACCCCGGAACCGTCTACGACTGCAACAGGGGTAACCCCGGCTGGCAGAGCAAATTCACCATCTTCGACAACTCCGTCCGCACCTCCGGCTGGCGAACCCCCGCCGTCGACGTCTCGATGGACAAGCTCTGCTACATCGACCAGAACGCCGACCCGAACGTCTGCATCAGCACCATGACCGCCCTGGAAAGCACGTATCCGGCAACGATCTTCGTCTACGCCACCATGCCCCTGACGACCAGCCAGGACAGCAGCAACATCCTCCGCAGCCAATACAACGATGCCGTCCGCGCCCACTGCATCGCCAACGACAGGCTCCTCTTCGACATCGCCGACATGGAGGCCCACGACCCCAACGGCACGGAATACACCTTCGAGTCCGGCGGCCAGACCTATCAGAAGCTCTACAGCGCATACACCGACGACGGCGGCCACCTCAACACCGTCGGCCGGCAGCGAATCGCCCAAGGCTGGTACGCCGTCGGCGCCGCCATCGTCGCCGCCCAACAGTCCTGCACGCTCACCCTCAACGTCATCAACGGCGCCTGGGGCTCCATCACCCTCGACCCTGAGCCCAACGACGCCAACGCCCCCGCATACCCCCTCAACGAGACCGTCACGCTGACGGCCGAGCCCATCCCAGATCGCTACTTCCGACACTGGGAAATCTACGACCCCAACCACCCCGCCGACGCCAACTACGCCCTGATCGACACGAATCTCTCGACTTCGATCGAAATGATGACAGACCGCGAGATTACCGCCGTATTCAAGTGTGGTAGTGGTGTACTTCCCCTGCTGCCGGCAGCGATGCTACTGGCCTGCATCACGGCCGTTGCCAGGAAAAAGGACCCGCTTGGTATGAAGTAGGGAATCCACCCTATTGTCGGACCATTGAGAGGCCATTAAACTTAGGGGTAGAACATCTTCCATAGGCTTCCAGGGGGCGGAGGGCAAAACCATGTCGGCGAGCCGAAAGCAGTACCCGTTCCACGTCCTGATAGCCGTAGCGGTTCTCGGCGTCACGGCCTCTCGTTCCGCCCGCGCGGAAGAACGACACGTCCCAAGCCCTAACTACCCCACCATCCAGTCCGCCATCAACGCCTGCGCCGACGGCGACGAAGTCGTCATCGCGCCGGGACGATACTCGGGGGCGGGCAACTACGATCTGACGCTAGACGGCAAGGTTATCACCCTTCGGGGCACCGACCCAAACGATCCGAACGTGGTGGCCGCGACCACCATTGACCCGGAGCGCGCCGGGCGAGGGCTTTCCTTCACAGTAGTCACCATGGGTAATCCCTTGGTCGATGGGATCACCGTCACGAACGGAAAGGCCGACGTCGGGGGCGGCGTCCTGTGTGAGGGAGGCAACCCGACATTCCGTAACTGCCATTTCATCAGAAACCTTAGCCAGGGCGCCGGCGGGGCGATGTATCTGAACTGCGAAACTGTGATACTCGACAACTGCTTCATCGCGGACAACCGCGCCATAGCCATTCCGAATACCACCAGTGGCGGTGCGATCTGCGCTCATGGCGGCTACCTAACAGCCGTCAATTGCCGCATCCTCCGGAACGAGTGCAACTATCGCGCCGGCGCAATCATGCTGAGTTGGTGCGACGCAACACTGACGCAGTGCGCGATCGTCGGAAACAAGGCAGGCTCGACCGAGGGAGCGATAAGGTGCTACGGGAGTAACCTCTCACTCGCTGGATGTGTCCTGGCCGACAACGACTCGCCCGACGGCTACCAGGTCACGATAGATCCGCAATCACAAGCCTGGGTGGACTACTGTGATGTGGTTGGTGGGCAGCCCACCTTCTTCGTCGACAGCGGACACCTGTATTGGGGCGTTGGGAATATCGACGCCGATCCCATGCTGACTCCACACGGGAATCTGAAGAGTGGTTCTCCTTGCCTGGACATGGGCGATCCCAACTACGCCGCCTCCCCCGGCGAAACCGACGCGGACGGCGAGCCCCGCGTGACCAGCGGAAGAGTCGACATCGGACCGGACGAGTTCCTCGACACCGACAGCGACGGGATGCAGGACTGGTGGGAGGGCAAGTACTTCGGCGGCGCGACCGCCGGCGATCCCGCCGCCGACACGGAGGGCGACGGTCGCATCAATCCCGACGAGTACAACTTGGGTTCCAATCCGCTGCAGGACGGCACTATGTATGTCGCCGAGGACGGCGACGACGCCCATGACGGTCTGGCGCCCGCTTGGGACGGCCAGCACGGCCCGAAAGCCACCATCCGTGCCGCGATTGAGGCGGCTGAGGTCCGTGAGCCGCTGCCCTGCCAGATCACCGTCGCACCCGGAACCTATGTGGGATCGGGAAACCGAAACATCCAGTTCTGGGGACTGCCCATCCACCTGCGAAGCACCGATCCGAACGACAATGCCGTTGTCGCCGCCACCGTCATCGATCCCAACGGCGACGGTAGAGGGCTCACGCTCGATTGGGGAGAAGACGCCAACGCAATTCTCGATGGCGTTACCGTTCGGCATGGAAGAACCGACCAGGGCGGGGCCATCTTCTGCGGTTTGTATGCCTGTCCCACCGTCAGGAACTGTAGATTCGTCAGAAACGTCTCCGACGGTGACGGGGGCGCCGTCTTCATCACCAGAGATGGCGCCTGGCCGCCGGATAGCACGAGCCCTACCTTCGTGAACTGTCAGTTCGCCGACAACCACGCGAAAGGGTTGGGAGGCGCCGTCTACGTGACCGAAGCCAACCCCGTCTTCAAGAACTGCCTCTTCATCCGAAACGCGGCCGAGACCGATGGCGGCGCCGTAGCCTTCTTCCGAGGATCTCAGGAGTTTCAACGTTGCACGTTCGTCGACAATCGTACGAAGGGCCAAGCCGGCGCTATCTACTCCGACGGCTGGTCCGTCGGGTCGATCGCATTGACAGATTGCGCGTTCTCAAACGAGTCGCTCGGCGACGGGTATGAGATCGTCCTCAACGTCTATCAGGTCAACATCGCCTACTGCGTCATTCCCAGAGGCCAGTCGGCCGTCCAGATGATCAATGGCACCCTCCAGTGGGGCGCCGGAAACCTGGACGGCGACCCCCTGCTCACCGCGGACGGACATCTCAAGAGCGGGTCTCCCTGTCTCGATGCGGGCGACCCCAACGTGCCGCCCGATCCGAACGTCTTCGACATCGACAACGAGACACGGATCGTCAGCGGCAGAATCGACGTCGGCGCCGATGAGTTCATCGACACCGATGCCGATGGCCTGCCCGATTGGTGGGAGCAGAAGTATTTCGACGATCCCACTGCCGCCGACCCGAACGCCGATCCGGACCTGGACGGGCGCGACAACCTGAGTGAGTACGAACTCGCGTTGAACCCCATTACCGACCCCAAGCTCTATGTCTCAACAAGCGGGGATGATGCCTGGGACGGACTTGCTTCCTCGTGGGACGGCCAGCACGGCCCGAAGGCAACAATCCAAGCGGCAATACTCGCCGCCGAAAGCTACGAACCCGAAGCCTGCGAGATCATCGTCGCCCCGGGATCGTATGTCGGCCCCGGCAATCACAGCATACGCTTCTTTGGGGCGCCCATCAGGCTGTCGAGCACGGATCCAAACGATCCGAACGTCCTTGCGGCCACCGTCATCGACTGCCAGGGCACCCCGGAGGCACAGACCCGCGGCTTCGTGTTCGATTGGTATGAACAGGCCGACGCGCAATTGGTGGGACTCTCCCTCGTCAACGGAAACGGAAAGGGCGGCTTGGTCTATTGCGAGGCAGCCAGCCCGACCGTCGATCGCTGCAGCTTCGCTTCCAGTTCCGGCGGCCCCGTCTACTACACACGCAGCAACGGAGCCTTCCTCGGATGCCTTGTGATCGCGAACTCCGAGGGTAGTGCGGTTTCTCTAGAAGAATCCGACTCGAGTTTCTCCGGCTGCACGTTTAGCGGCAATACCAGCGAATCGGAAGGCGCCGCTATCTACTGTCTTGACGCGAACACGTTGAGTGTCTCCGGGTGCACGTTCAATGGCAATACCAGCGAATGGGCAGGCGGCGCAATCTACTGTCGTGACGCAAACATGGCGATCACAACCTGTGAATTCACCGGCAACAGCGGTCAGGGGTATGGCGGTGGCGCAGTCTATTTTCGCGACGGCGACATCTCCATCCTGAGCAGTTCGTTTACGAACAATTCGTCAACGGGCAGCGGTGGGGCCCTCGATGTCGTGTTTAGCAACGCCGAGATTGGCGACTCGACCTTTGAAGAAAACGCCGCTGACGGTTCCGGAGGCGCCGTCTCCTGCCCTGGGTCCAATATGACCCTCACCGGCTGTACGGCCATCGACAACACGTCCGGCGCGCAAGGGGGTGGCTTCTACTGGTCTAATATTGGCCTCCGTTTGGTCGACTGCACCATCACCGGCAACTCAGCCGAAACCTATGGCGGGGCCGTCGCGGGTGCCGGCGGCGGATGTTCGATCGCAGGCTCCGTGATCGAAGGGAATCTGGCCGCGCAGAACGACGGTGGGGCGGTCTACTGCCAGGACGCTTACCTGACGGTTCTGGACTGCACCCTCAGGGAGAATGAAGCTTCCTGGCAAGGCGGTGCTATCTCCGGCAACAACGCCAGGATCGTGGTCACCGACACCACCGTTCAGGCAAACACCGCTGGCTACAATGGAGGCGGAATCTGCGCAAGCGCAGGTACCATGGCACTCACGCGCTGTGGCGTCAGCGGGAATTCCTCTTCAGGACGAGGCGGCGGACTCTATACCTCCGACCTCAGCCCCAGCATCGCATGCTGCACCATCGCGGGTAACGATTCCGCCTTGGCTGGTGGGGGCATCTACTGCAAGAACAGCTCCAGCCAAATCGCCAACTCCATGATCTGTGGGAACGTACTCACGCCCTATGCCATCCTCGGTGGTGCGGGCGTCTATATCGAGAGTGGCGACGCCCTGCTCGGCAACTGCACGCTCTCAGACAACGCCGCCGGGCAGAAAGGCGGCGGCATCTACTGCAAGAGCAGCTCTGTTGAGCTGCTCAATTGCATTGCCTGGGCCAACACCGCCACAAACGGCCACGAGCTCGGTCTGAACACCAACGCCACGGTCACCGTCTCGTACAGCGACATCGAGGGCGGACCGAACGATGTGCTCATGGGCACCGACTGCACCCTCGATTGGGGCGACGGCAACATCGACGCCGATCCGCTCCTCAAGAACCCGGCCGGACCCGATGGCGACCCGAACACTGTGGAGGACAACGACTACCATATCCAGAGCACCTCGCCGTGCCGGAACACCGGAGATCCGAACGGCAACTACACCGATCAGACCGACATCGACGGCAACAACCGCGTCGTCGGAAGCGCCGTCGACATCGGTGCCGACGAATACAACTGCGGCGCCGGCATCGGCGTCATGATGCCCTCCCTCGCGGTCTTGCCGTTCTGGGGTCGGTCGCGACGACGACGGCGATGAGAAGCGCATGGACCCGGGTCGCTGCACGGTGCCCAAGCGATTCGAGAGGTCTCGCTGCCCAGACAAACTGGCCTGCTCGTTGCTAACGCAGGCTGGCGAAGGGCAGATAGCAGAGGATTGTCGTATGCCAACAAAGCGGAGGGGACGAGCGTATCAACTCCTGGTGGCATTCGTGCTCCCCCACGTCATGGCACTGGCGCCCGCCCGCGCCCTCGAACGACACGTGCCAAGCCCGAACTACCCCACCATCCAATCCGCCATCGACGCCGCCGAAGACGGCGACGAGGTCGTCATCGCCCCCGGCCGATACACCGGCGACGGCAACCGAGACCTCACCTTCAACGGCAAGGCCATCACCGTACGAAGCACCGATCCCAACGACTGGGCCGTCGTCCGCGCCACCGTGATCGACTGCGGCGGCGCCGCCGCGGGCGATCATTGTGCCGTGCAATTCGCCAGCGGAGAGGGGCCGGACTCGAAGCTGGCCGGGCTCACCGTCACACGAGCCACCAACGGCGCCATCCTGTGCAACAACGGCGGCGCGACCATCTACAGATGCTTGATCACTCAGAACACGGGGGGGCCCGCGATCTTCTGCTATCAGGCTAGCGCCAGGATCGAAGCATGCCTCATCTCCCGCAACGACTCGACCAGTAATCTGAGCGGGGCGCTGTTCGCCTTCGAGAGCAACATCGTCGCGAGAAATTGTATCTTCACGGACAACTGCGGCGCCGGCGGCGGAGGCCTATTGGGGGGCGGAGCGGTCGTCACGTGCGCCGAGGGAAACGTGACTATCTCCAATTGTTCGATCGCCATGAACAAGGCCCTGTTCGGCTCGGGTGGCTATGTCGTCTCCGGAGACCCGGGCCTCGTCATCGTCAACTCCATCATCTGGGGAAACCACGCCACAGATACGATCAGCGGCAATCCGACCATAACCTACTCCAACATTCAGGGCGGCTATCCAGGCGAAGGAAACATCGACGCGGACCCGCTCCTGAGCCCTGTCCTCGATGACCTGCACCTGATGCCCGGATCGCCCTGCATCGACGCTGGTACGAACACGCCCCCGCTCGGCCTGCCCGCGGCCGACCTGGAAGGCCTGCCGCGACCGGCCGACGGCAACGGCGATGGCACGCCAACCGTCGACATGGGAGCGCACGAGGCCCCGGGCTCGTCCCCCACGCTCCTGGTCCACCCCACCTCGCTGGAGTTCGCGGCCCATCCCGGCGGACCCGCGCCCTATGAAGGCGTCCTGACACTCACCAGCATCGGCCCAGGCCCCGTCGACTGGTCCGTCCTCGACGCCCCCCCATGGCTTCGGATCGAACCGCAATCGGGAACGCTCTCGGAATCGAGCCAGTACCTGCGGGTCTCTGTCGACGCCTCCGGGCTCGCGCCGGGCTCGTACGTCGGTTTCCTTCGGCTAAGTGCCCCGAGCGCCACGGTAAGCCCCCCGGCGATCCCCATCGTCCTCAACGTCGCGGGCGTCCTCCGCGTTCCGTCGGAATACGCGACGATCCAGGCCGCCATCGACGCCGCGCGGCAGAACGAGCTGATCTGGGTCGCCGACGGAACCTACTCCGGTGACGGCAATCACAATCTCACCCCCAACGGCAAGAGCATCGTCATCCGCTCCGAAAACGGCCCCGAAGCCTGCATCATCGACTGCGCCGGCAACGGATGCGGCTTCGCGTTCATCGCGGACGAGTATCATACGTGCACGGTAGATGGCTTCACCGTGACGCACGCCCGTGGTGCCGCCGTCTCGTTCGAGGGCGCCAGCAGCCCCACGATCTTGAACTGCCGGCTCGTCGACAACTCCTCTTCCGGAGCCATCTACGGATCAAGCAGCCTCAGCCGCATCCGCTTGGCCAACTGCCTCATCGCGGGAAACTCCAGAGGTCTCTACTCGGGCGAAGGTGGTGGCGTCTTCACATGGGGACGGTGCGCCCCCCGGTTCGAGGACTGCGTAATCGTCGGCAATTCAGCGAAGTTCCGCGGTGGCGGTATCTGCCATGACAAGGCCCACGCCGTCTACGTCAACTGCACGATCGCGGGAAATCGCGTCGAGGGCACGGCCTCCGGCTCCTGCGGCGGAGGCGTATGCAGCTACGACTGGGCGTCGGTGAAACTCATCAACTGTATCGTCTGGGGAAACCAGGCACCCGTCGGCCCGCAGATCGCCGTCCCGGGAGAAGACTCCTCAGTCCACGTCCGATACTGCACCGTACAGGGCGGACCCAATGACGTGTCCTTACCGGATCCCAACTGGTTCGACCCGAACCAAGACGACAGCGAACTGATCTGGGACCAAGGCAACCTCGATGTCGACCCCTGCTTCTTCGATGCCGACGGTCCCGATAATGACTCTAACACCTTGGAGGACAACGACTACCATCTGGGCCCCTTCTCCCCCTGCAAGAACGCCGGCGACCCCAACGGCAACTACACCGGCCGGACCGACCTCGACGGACAACAACGCGTCATGGGCGGAACCGTCGACATCGGCGCCGATGAGATGACCTACATAACTCACTCATGCGGCAGCGCGGACGTAGCATTGCCCTTGATGTTGGCGGTGATGATGACGACACTGCTGGCCCGTCGACGAAGAGTTTGGACGAAGACGACGAACGCCACGGCTTCCTGTCGAGAGTAGCCTCAGTCGCGGTACTCAACGCCGCCCAGACGCTTCGACGTCGCCAGGCCGATCGCGCGGTACTCCGAGCCGTCCGCTCGCTTGGCCACCGGCGTATAGAAGTGATAGAACACGCCGTCGTGCTCGATGACGCAGGGCTTGTGGCAGTGTAGGTCGTCGTACGAGCCGGGCGGACCGGCGTCCATGATCGGGTTCAGCGGGCTCTTGGTCCAGCCCAGCAGATCGTCGCTGGTCGCCAGACACTCACGGGCGTGAGCGCCGTCATAGCCGAAGTAGAACAGGTGCCACTTGCCGTCCAACCGCATCACCCACGGGTCGGCGATGATGACGTGGTCGCGATCGCGCTTCGGGTCGCCCTTCCGGATGATCGGGTTGTGCTCGTACTCGAACCAGTTGACCAGGTCGGGCGAGATCGCCACGCCGATCTGCTCGCAGTTGTCCTCGGAGCCGTGCGCGTTGTAGAACATCCAGTACTGCCCGTCGTGCTTCATGACGAACGCCTGATAGACGATGTTGTCGCTCCACGTCCCCTTGGGCCCGATGCCGTGGACGGGGTTGTGCGGCGACTTGTGCCACGTCTTCAGGTCGTCCGTCCACGCCAGCCCGTGCAGCCCGGGACGGCTCTCATACCCCACGCGCGGAAAGCCGCAGTACATCGTATAAACGCGCTTGCCCTCCGCCCACGTGAACGGCCCGCTCATCCCGCCGTGATCGAACTCCCCGGGCTTGCCCGGCGTCAGGATCTGCCGGCGGTTCCGCCAGTGCACCAGGTCGTCGCTCTCGCACAGGCCGATCGTCTCGTGGATCACGCCGCCGCGCTTGGCGATGCCGGTGTAGGCCATGTACCATCTGTCGCCGTAGCGGAAGACCTTGGGGCACTCGACCGCATGCCCGTCGAAGTCCGCCTCGTTGCCGGTGGGCCGAAGGATCAGGTCGGCGAGCTTGTGTCGTTGGAGATACGCCGGCATCGCTTTCCCCTCCGCCCTGCATGCGCTCCCAACAGTCGGCTCGGCCGACAGAACGACCAGAATACTCGACGTGCAGAAACCTACGATCATCTCTCGCCTCTTTCGGTGGTTCGTGCAGTCCCTCTTGACTGGGAATGCGCTGCTTCGCGCGCCAGCTCCTCGATGTCGACGCAGCGGAGCCTTGAAGAAAGCGGCGTCAAGCCCCAACGGGGCAGGCTGCCCGCACTCCACAAGACTCGTCGAGTTCCGCTACTGCCCACGGTCGCGGACGAAGATGTCGTTGTACCCGTCGGTGCCGCCCTCGACGAGGTTCGTGGCAATGCTCCGGAACGCGGTGAACTGGCCGTCGGACGAGATGAACGGATCGTGGCTGTTGTCGTCGGCTTGCGTGCCCTGCGACGAAACGCTCAGACGAGTCGTCTGTCCTGTCTGACGATCATGAAGGAAGATGTCGCTGGCCTCGTTGGTGTCGCCCGAGACCAGATTGTCGGCCTCGCTCTGGAATGCGACGAACCGGCCGTCGGCACTGATGGCCGTGGCATAGCTGGCACCGTTGCCGGCGACGCCGGCGCTGTTGACGCTGACGCGGGTCGTCTGCCCCGTTTGCAGGTCGCGAACGAACGCATCGCCCTCGCCGTTCGTGTCGCCGGCGATGAGATTCGTCGCCCGGCTCTCGAAGCTCACGTAGCGACCATCCGCCGAAATGTGGGGCCAGAAGGCGTCATCGTTGGATTGCTGTCCGTCGAAACTCACGCTCACCCGCGTCGTCTGTCCGGTCTGACGGTCACGAAGGAGGATGTCGCCCTCCCCGTTCGTGTCGCCCTCGACCAGGTTCGACCCCCAGAACTCGAACACCACATAGCGTCCGTCGGCCGAGACGCCGGCGTAGAAACTATCGCCATCTGCTTGCGCCCCGTTCGATCCGACGCTTACCCGCTCGGTCTGGCCGGTCTGACGGTCGTGGAGGAAGATGTCGCTGGCGTCGTTGGTGTCACCACCAACCAGGTTCGTCGCCCTGCTACTGAAGGCGACGTACCGTCCGTCCGGAGAAATCCGCGGATCGTAACTCGAGCCGTCCGCCTGCGCCGCGCTCGAACTGACGCTCACGCGGGTAATCTGGCTCGTCTGGCGATCCGCCACGAAGATGTCGACCGCATCGTTGGTGTCGCCACTGACCAGGTTCGTCGCTTGGCTCTCGAAGGCGACGTAGCGCCCGTCCCCGGACAGCCACGGATAGACGCTGTCACCGTCCGTTTGCGCGCCGCCGAGCCCAAGACTGATCCGCACCGTTTGGCCGGTCCGGCGATCGTGAATGAAGACGTCCCTCTGTTCATTCGTATCGTCCGCCACGAGATTCGCGGCGGCGGCAAAGGCCACGTACCGTCCGTCACCCGAGATCGCGGCATCGACGCAGTCCCCGCCGGTCGCCTCCGCGCCGTCCGAAGATACGCTGACCAGTCTCGTCGATGTGATCCCGAACGTCGCCGAGGTAATCGCGCTGGCCGACATTCCTTCCACAAATGCCCGAGCCCGAATCGTCGTCGTCTCCGAGAGCTGAATCGCGGCCGTGTACTCCGTGCTCGACGCCGTGGGCTCGGAGCCGTCCGTCGTGTAACGGATCGTCGCGCCCGCCGTCGCACAGAGGATCTTGACATCCGCCGTCTCGACGAATGCACCGCCGGACGGAGCAAAGGTCGGCGCCTCCGCCGCGGGAGGCGGCGCGCAGCCGAAGGCATAGAGCACCCCGACGACGCCGAACAATCCCGCGGCGGCCTGAAGCAGCCCGTCGCCTCGAGTCCGCGCGGACACGTGATGAAATGAACGAATCCCGGCTCGCATGGCACCGCCTCCCCAGCAATGCCGACGACAGCCGGCCACCGGCATCGCCGAAACCCCCGTTCGGTAGTAATCGTGGCTACTTGACGTAATCCCCAGGCTGCTCCGTCCGCCATTATAGACGTAGCCCGGGGCGAGGCGAAACCCTCTCGACGCCGGCGACTACTCCGCCGGCGCGAACTTCTGGATGCGATTGTTCGCCCACTCGGCGACGAAGACGTTCCCGTCACCGTCGACCGCCACGCCCGACGGCCGGTCAAGCTGGCCCGCGCCGCTGCCCTGGCTGCCCCACGTCGCGATAAAGTCCCCGTCGCTCGTGAACTTCTGGATGCGGTGGTTCAGGTGGTCGGCCACGTAGACGTTCTCCGCCAGATCAACCGCGACCGCCCACGGGTTGTCGAACTCGCCGTCGCCGCTGCCCTGGCTGCCCCATTCGGCCACGAACGTTCCGTCGTCCGTGAACTTCTGGATCCGATGATTGCCCCGGTCGGCCACGTAGAGGTGTCCCGATGCGCCGATCGTCAAGCCGATCGGATTGTAGAACTCGCCCTCACCGTCCCCGAACGTACCCCACTTCGAAACGAACGTCCCGCTGCTCGTGAACTTCTGGATGCGGTTGTTCCGGTAGTCCGACACGTAGACGTTGCCCGAGGCGTCGAGGGCAACGTCCGACGGATTGTCGAACTGGCCGTCAAGCGATCCCGGCGTGCCCCACTCGCGGATGAACGACCCGCTGCTGCTCAGCACCCGAACCCGGTGCTTGGTCCAGTCGGCCACGTAGATATTGCCGTAGGCGTCCAGGGCCACGCCCGTGGGGAACTCAAAGGTCCCGCTGTCCCAGTCGGCAAGCCGGCTGCCGTCGCCCGTGAACTTCCGCACGCGGGCGTTGGCCGAGTCGGGAATGTACACGTTCGCCGAGGCGTCCAGAGCGATCCGTTGCGGCTGATGGAACTGCATCAGCCCCGTGCCCTGGCTGCCCCAGGTCGTCTCCGAAGTGTACGACGTCGCCGGCGTAACCGTGAACTCGGCCGAGGCGACGTCGCTCTCCGTCAGACCGTCCTTGAAGGCGCGGGCCTTCAGCGTCGTCGTCTCGCTGAGAAGGATCGCGCCGCTGACTTCATCGCTCGACGACGTCGGGTCGGACCCGTCCGTCGTGTGCCGGATCGTGGCGCCGGTCGTCTCGCAGGCGATCGTCACCTCGACCCAGTCCGTGTAGGCGCCGGCGCTTGGCGCGAAGCTGGGCGTGTCCACCTTGGACGGCTCGGGCGAAGGCGGCGTGCAACAGCCGGAAACGTGTAGCGCGGCGATGAGGCCAACAAGAGAGCTGCCCGTCCGAAACAGCCGGTTCCGCCAAAGCGCACCGGCGGTGTCGGCCGGTCGACTACCTGCGAATCGCATCCTCTGTTCTCCTGCCCGGTAGGTTGAAAGCTGCCGACGCCAGCGGCGTCAGGTCCTCTCTCCTGGGAAGCGCGGCCCGCCAGGGCGACGGGCAATCATGTCCGTTAGTGCATGATAGGCTCGGCGTGCCCCCGAAACCAAGGGGCGATCGCGGGATATGGAAAACCGTTGGGTCGTCACGGCCAGGCAACAGGCCGTCTTATCGGACCTCTCACCGGGCGGGCCCCAGTCGCCCTCGTCGGCTTTCCGGCCCTCATGGCTCGGGATATAGCCACTTGCCGGGGAGGGCCAACACCTTCAGACGATTCAGGCCTCCCACCTTCTTGTCGCCCGCGCAGTAGCTCAGAATCACACGATCTCCGACGAACGTCATGGAGATGTAGCAGTAGTGACCGTCCGGATCGGCCTCGATGACCCGGCTCTTGGACCACGTCTTGCCGTCATCCTTGCTGATCGCCACGCACAACGGCGTCCGTCTGCCCTTGGGAAACGGATGCGCGCCCGAGTGGTCATTGAAGACGATGAGGAGATCGCCCGTCCAGGGGACGCGCTTGATCGTGGCGGGAGAACAGGGCGACTTGATGTTCGTCGGCTTGGGCTGAGACCAGTTCTCTCCGCGATCCGTCGAATAGCACCCGTACTGGCAGCCGTGCGTCGTCCTCATGTACATCCACAGCCGGCCGTCACGGAGCTGCACCACCCCTGGCTCCTGGAGGACGAGATCCTGATACGGCGGCGGCGAGACGACGGTCTTGTCCCCCCGCCAGGTCTTACCGTCGTCGTCGGAGAGGAACGCCCGTGGCACGCCGCGATGCGACCACGTCTTTCGCGTGCCGTCCGGGGCCGGATGCAGCGCCGCGGGGACGACCAGCCGGCCGTCCTCGAGTTGAACGACGCGGTCGTTGTTCACCACGTGATAACCGTCGGCCACGGTCGCGCGCACCGCATCGCCGACCGTGGCGAACTCGTCGGTGGAACGACGGACATAGAGATTGCAGTCGTTCCAACTGTTCTTGCGGAGATAGCAGAGCAACAGCTCGCCGCTCTTCAGCCGAACGACGCTGACCGACATGACGTTCTCGGCGCCCTCGTTGGGCACGAGGATACGGTCGCCGCTCCACGTCTTGCCGCCGTCAGCGGACACACGCGCGCAGAGATCGGCCTTGGAGTTGTCCGCCCCGCCGCTCGTGAACCGCGTATAGACGAGCATCAGCCGCCCGTCCTTCAACTCGACGACGTCGCCCTCGCTGTTGCGCGGATGCTGCTTGCTCGGCTCGATCACGAGCAGCGCCCGCGGCGTCGGCGCCTCGGTCGCGGAAGCGTCAATGCCGGCGGTCGCCATGACGAGAACCCCCGCAAGAAATAAGTCCATCGGGCTCGTGCGTGCCATCAAGAACCTCCATGCGCTGCGATGCCAAGCAACATCCCCCGCCATTCGCCCCCTGAGGAAGACTAGAACGATCTACCCCGCCTTCCCCGGGCGCTTCGTCTGCTTGAGAACGACGTGCTTGCCATGGCAGTCGGTGCAAATGCTCTTATCCGTGATTGGTCGTCCGTTTGGACGGGTCTTGCCCAGCCACTCGGCCTTGAACGTCTTGACCTTGTCCGGATGCTTGTGCTCGGCGTGGCAGGTTTTGCAGTACGGGCCCACCTCGGCCCGACCGAACTTGACGTCCGCCCGGGTCATGCCCTGCTCGTCCTGCATGTGCTCGACCGACTCGCCGTGACACTTCGTGCAGGTGATCTTCTGCTTCAGGTGCGTGATCGACAGCTCTTCGCCGACGAAATCGACGTGGCAGACGTTGCAGTAGTCGTTGCTCGCCTGCTGCAGCCATGGCCGATCGGCGCTCTTGCCGAGCTTCCGCAGGCGGACGCGACGGACCATGATCTTCATGTCCTTGTACTCCGCGCCGGCGTGCGTCTGGATGCCGATCGCGCCCTTCTTGAACGAGGCGTCGTGGAAGTCCGCCACTTGCTGGCCGTTCAGCTTGGCCACGATATGATCCCCGTCGCAGCGGATGTAGGCCATGTTCCAATCGTTCTTCTTCAGGTGCTTCTCGTCGGCGACCTTCGACTTGAACCCGTTCGACCAGATGCTGCCGGTCTTGGCGTCGGGGTAGTCGAGGATGTCGAACTGGCAGCCCATCTTGCCGGGCGCCTTGCGGAACCAGATGCCGCTGTTGGCGGGCCAGACGACCTTGAACTCGAGCTCGAGCTCGAAGTCCTCGTACTGGAGCCGCGTCATCAAGTCGCCAGGCTGGCCCTTCTCGTCCTGCGTGCCGATGATCACGCCGTCCTTGACGACCCACGTGCCGCCGGGCCCCTCGGCCTGCCACCCGCTGAGGCTCTCGCCGTTGAACAGGTCGATCCAGCCGTCATCCTTGCCCGGCTCGGCCGAGACCCACGTCACACACACCGCGCCCACACATACCAATACAACACCGGCTCGCCACATCGATACAGTCCTCACGTTTGGTCTTGTCGAACAGGGCGAAGAAGAGGGGCGGCCCGGACGGCCGCCCCCGGAATCGATCTCTAGATCCACTCGAAATTCCGCAACCACTGATAGTCCGGCGGAAGGTTGGCGTACATGTGGTCGCCAAGCCTGTCGACGTAGTTGATGCCCAGCTCGATGCACTTGCTCACGACGGCCGTGCGGTTCTGCTTGACGTCCTCCGGGCACTTGTCGTCGGCGAACTCGCCCCAGAAGCGATTGCCCTCGCGGTTCTTCCAGTGACCGCCGAGGCTGATCTCGCTCACCATCAGATTGCTCTTGCCCAGCTTGCGGTAGTTCATCTTCGGGTGATAGTTGAGCGGCTTGCCCTCGGCCCTCTGGGAGGGTTCCTTGTGGCCCTCGCCGGGCTTGCCCACTTCGGACTTCCGCGCTTGCTCGCAGCCCGACGCGGCCAACGCAAAACCCGCCGCCGCCGCCGAGCCTTCCTTGACGAACTGTCGCCTCGTGATCCGGTCTTCACTCATCGAAATACGCCTCCGAAGAACATGCGGCCGCGGCCTGTCGCCGGGACCTCCCTCACTCCCCGCCGCCGCCCGTCATCGGGACGCCCGTCGAGGTCCACACGCCGGCTCGCAGCCAATTAGCCTAGCCGCCAGCGAAAGGAAATCAAACCCGCCGGCCAGGCGGGCAAACCCCTTCGTTGACAACTCGCCGGGCCACACCATAATGGAGCGCGCCGCGACCCGGCGGCAAGGAAGGATCCGTAGGCGATGGCAATCGTAACGCTGACAACGGACTTCGGGCAGCGAGACCACTACGTCGCCGCCATGAAAGGCGTCATCCTCCAGATCGCCCCAAAGACGACGATCGTCGACGTGACCCACCACATCGATCCCCACAACGTCCTCATGGCCGCCTTCATCATCAGACAGACGTTGCCGTACTTCCCGCGAGGGACGATCCACGTCGTCGTGGTGGATCCCGGCGTCGGCACGTCAAGACGGATCATCGCCGCGCAATACCTCCGCCAGTTGGTCATCTGCCCGGACAACGGCGTCCTCTCGTTCCTCCAGCGGGACGTGCCGCTCGAGACCCTCAGGGAAGTGGCGAATCGCGGCCTGTTCGCCACGTCCGAACCGTCAAGCACCTTCCACGGCAGGGACGTCATGGCGCCCGTCGCCGCGCACCTCAGCGGCGGCAAGCGACTGACGGAGATCGGTCCGGCGACGGACAAGATGGAGATGCTCGATCTGCCCCTGCCCGAGCGACGGCCCGACCGGTCGATGCGCGGTGAGATCGTCTACGTCGATGGCTTCGGAAATCTCGTGACGAACCTGACGCGCGACGACCTCGGACCGACCTTCATCGCCCGTCCGCACGCCCGTGTCCTGATCGACGGCAAGGACGTCGGCCCGGTCCGACAAGCGTACGGCCAGGTCGAGCCCAACGATATACTGGCCCTGATCGGAAGCATCGGCAACCTCGAGATCGCCGTCAACCAGGGTAGCGCCGCAAAGACCCTCGGCGCCGGTATCGGCACGCCCGTCGTCGTCGAGTGAAGAACGCCCCATGCCTGAAGACCCGCTAAGCGTCGACCGCTCCGATCGGACGGCTCTCCCCTCGTGGCACGGGCATCTTGCCCGTGAACTCCCGCCGTGGGTGGCATGGGTCCGCGGCGGAAGACCGTGCCGTCCGAGCCGGCCACGAACCGGTGGAATGCACCGATCCCCATCGATGTACCCTTCCGCGGACCCGTGGCCCGTCCCATGCCCGTACCACGCCGCCCCATTCCCCTCCTCGAAGCCGAAGAACGGTTCGATCTCCGGTGCAGACGGCTTGATCTCTCCGTCGCACGTCTCCAGGAGCCAGTGCTGATGGCGCGACAGATCCCCGGGGTCTTCGTCACCGGCACCGACTACGGCGTCGGAAAGACCGTCATCGGCGCCGGGCTGGCCATGCGATGGCGCGAGCAGGGGCTGCGTGTCGGCGTCTTCAAGCCGATCGCCACCGGCTGCACGCACCGCGTCCGCATCGGGCTCATGAGCGACGACGCCGAGTGCCTGGCGTTCTGCGCCGGGGCCGACCTGCCCCTCGACGTGATCAACCCGATTTGCTACCGCCAGGACCTCACGCCGATGGCCGCCGCCGAGCACGTCCGAGCGCCTATCGACTGGGAGCGCCTCTGGAACGCCTACACGCAGGTCTGTCACGACGCCGACGTCGTCATCGTCGAGGGCGTCGGCGGATTGCTAACGCCGCTCGAGCGCAAGCGAACGCTCGCCGACCTGGCCGTCGAACTCGGCCTCGGCCTGCTCATCGTCGCCCCGAGCGATCGCGGCACGGTCAACCACGTGCTCCTGACGATCGAAGCCGCCAAGGCCCGCAATCTGAGCATCGCCGGCGTCGTCCTCAACGACTACAACGACAAGACCCCCACCCTCGCCGAAGAGACCAACCCCACGACGATCGCCCAATGCGCCAGAACCAACGCCCCCGCCGTCGTCCCCCACGACGACCACACCAACGTCAAGACGGGCAAGATCGGCCCCAAGGTGCTCGACGCGCTTGGTCGACTCTCGTTGGGGGGGAGAGACCTCCCGGAATGACCCGATGCCGCGGAGGATGCGTCAACTACGACGGAGCCGGTCCGTCCCCGGGCCGGACTGCTGTATTCCTCTCACGACTCCGAATGAGAAAGCAAAGCAACTCGCGGAAGGCAGGTCTGGGCTCCAATCGCGTTAAGACGACCCCTCGGGGGTAGGTCCGAAGCCTGCGTTACGGGCGGTTGGCAACTCGCCGCGGTGATCAGACGAGGTACTTGCCCACGTCGCCAAGCTTGGCCCGTAGCTCCTTGGCCGTGTCCTCGAAGCCGGTTCGACCCATGAGGGCGAACGTGTATTGCTTGCCCAGCTCGACGGCGGGCTGGTCGTAGGCGTTGATGCCCAGGAGTCGCCCGGCGATGGTGGTGGCCGCCTCGTAGAGATAGATGAACTGACCGACCGTCTCGGCCGTGATGCTCGGGAAGCGGATCGACAGCGTCGGACGCTTGCTCGTGATCAGGGCCTGCTCCGTGGCGATCCGCTCGTTGTTCAGGAGCGTTCCCATCTCCTGCTCGCCCAGGTAGGACATGTCGTCGACGACGGCGTCGGCCGCGGGGATCGACACCTGGCGATCGAACCGCTCGACGGCCAGGAGCGTAAAGACCTTATCGTTCGGGCCCTCGCGATAGAGCTGCACCTGCGAGTGCTGGTCGGTGGCGCCAAGGGCGTTGATCGGCGTCGGCCCGACGAACACGCCCATCTTGAACTTGGACTTCTGCTTGCCCAGGCTCTCGGCCCACAACTGGCGATACCAGTCGGCCAAGTCCTTGAGGTGATAGCTGTACGGCATCATCACGTGCAGCCGCTTGTTGCGGTGGTACATCTGCGTATGGATCGCGGCGATCAGGGCCGCCGGATTCTCATCGAGCGTGGGGACCTTCACCCGCTCGTCCATCGCCGCGGCGCCCTTGAGCAGCCCCGCTACGTCGATGCCGCACATGCCCGCGCTGAACAGCCCCACGGCCGAGAGAACGCTGAACCGCCCGCCCACGCCGTCCGGCACGGACAGCGACTCGTAGCCCTCCGCGTCGACGATCTGCCGCATCGTGCCCTTGGCCGCGTCGGTCGTGACCAGGATCTTGTCCTTCGGACCGCTCGGGCCAAGCCGCTGCTTGAGCATGTCGCGAACGATCAGGAACTGCGCCGCCGTCTCGGCCGTCTCGCCCGACTTGCTGATGACGTTGAACAGCGTCGAGTCCAGATCGTCCTCGATCAGATCAAGCAATGCGCCGAATTGCATCGGGTCGACGTTGTCCATCACGAAGAGTCGCGGCCCACCGCGCTTGGCCGGCGGCAGCAGGTTGTACGTGTAGGGGTTCAGCGCGGTCTGGAGGGCGATGTTTCCCAGGGCGGATCCCCCAATTCCGCAGACCACCAGCGTCTCGCATCCCTGGCGCCGCGCGTCGCAGGCAGCCTGCACCCGCCTGAGCATCTCCTCGTCGTACGGAAGATCGCGATACCGGTGCTCGCCCCGGCTTCGCTCTTCCTCGATGTCGGGCACGATCTGGCGGATCTGTTCGCGAGCCTCGTTGAGTTCGTCCTCGGTCAGGCCGTGGTCCGGACCGACGACGTCGGCGGTGACGTTCTTGTAGTAGAGCCGGATGACGTTCTCGGATTCCGACATGTCATTGCCTCCAGACAGGGGCAGACCGATCCTATTCCTTGATCACTTCTATCTTTGCATATTCCAACACGAGCGTTTTTTCAACACCAGTATTGAAACGCACGCCCGCGCGGGTCCGCTGCCCGAGAGGGTCCACCCACAGGAGCCGCCCGAACCCGAACATCGGATGGCGGATCAACTGACCCGCGCGAAGCCGCGAGAACTCGCCGGCCGGCGCCTGCGACCACTCGTTGAAATCGTCCTCGTCGTCGCGCTGCCGCGATTCGGACAGGATCTCGCCCCGCGGCAGCTCCTCGAGGAACCGCGATTTCGTCATTCGCTCGGTCACGCCGCGGAGCATGCGATACCGGGCGCGACTCAGCGTCAAGACCTCACGGGCCCGGGTCATTCCGACGAAGCAGAGCCGGCGTTCCTCCTCCATCTCGTCGGGTTCGGCGCCCGGGATCGTCGCGCGGCCATGCGGCAGCAGCCCGTCCTCCAGGCCGATGATGAACACCACCGGAAACTCCAGCCCCTTGGCCGCGTGCAGCGTCATCAGCGTCACCGAACCGACCGAATCGTCGATCCCGTCCACGTCGCTGACCAGGCTGATTTCCTGAAGCCACTCGGCCAGACCGCCGTCCTCGTGCGTATCGTCGTATTCGGCGGCGGCGGTGATGAGTTCGGCCACGTTGGCCGCTTGATCGCTATCGACGCCAGCCTTGTCGAGCTCGGCCTGCATCCCCGAGTCGAGCAGCATGTCCTCGAGGATCGGACGCACCGGGGCCAGCGGCTGCGACTGCCACCGCCGAACCATCTCGGCGAAGGCCTTGATCTTGCCCGAGGCCCGCTTCAGCACGTCGTATTTGTCCGCCTCGCCCGCGGTCTCGAGCACCGTCTTGCCGCTCGCCCGCGCCTGGGCCACCAGTCGGTCGACGCTGGTCTTACCGATCCCGCGCGTCGGCTCGTTGATAATCCGCAGCAGCGCGACCTCGTCGGCGGGATTGACGATCACGCGGAGGTAGGCCAGCGCGTCCTTGATCTCCTTGCGGCTGTAGAACTCGACGCCCCGGGCGATCTGGTAGGCAATGCCCTCCCGCCGGAGTGCCTCCTCCAGCACGCGGGTCATGGCGTTGACGCGGTAGAAGATCGCGAAATCGCTCAGGGACCGGTCGCGCCGCATCTCGGTGATCGTCTCGGCGACGAACTCGGCCTCGTCCTCGGCGTCCTGGCATTCCATCACGCGGACCTTGTCGCCCTCGGGGTTCTCGGTCCACAGACCCTTGCGCTTCCGCATGCGGTTAGCGGAGATCAGCTCGCTCGCGGCGGAGAGAATGGCCTTGGTCGAGCGGTAGTTTTGCTCGAGGCGGACCACCTTGGCGTCCGGGTAGTCGCGCTCGAAGTCCATGATGTTGCTGATGTCCGCCCCGCGCCACGCGTAGATGCTCTGGTCCGGATCGCCGGTAGCGCAGAGGTTCTGGCGCTTCCGCGTCAACTCCCGGGCGATGACGTATTGGGCGTGGTTCGTGTCTTGATATTCGTCGATCAGAACGTAGCGGAACCGGTCTTCCAGCTCGTCGCGGAGTTGCTCGTCGTTTCGCAGGAGCAGCGCCGTCCGCATGAGCAGGTCGTCGAAGTCCAGGCCGTTCTGCTCGGCCATGAGCTTCTCGTAGGCGGTGTAGATGCGGGCGATCGTCCGGGCCGACCACTCCGACGCCTCCGCGGCGAAGGTCTCGGCCGTCTTCAGCTCGTTCTTGGCCCGGCTGATGGCCGGCTCGACGTTGGAGGGCGTGAAGTTGTCGGCGGCGAGCTCGGCCTTGGCGACGGCCTCGCGGATGACCTTCAGCCGGTCCGACTGGTCGAAGATCGAGTACGTCGACGCCAGCCCCGCGGCCTCGGCGTACTCGCGGAGCAGCCGGGCGCACAGGGAATGGAACGTGCACACGGTCGCGCCGCGCGCCACGCCCGTCGCGGCGATCCGCTCTCGCATTTCATTGGCAGCCTTGTTGGTGAACGTGATCGCCAGGATATGCCGCGGGTTGACGCCCGTCCTGGCGAGGTAGGCGACGCGCCGGGTGATGGTCCGCGTCTTGCCGCTGCCCGCGCCGGCCAGAACCAACAGCGGGCCGTCTTTGTGCCGCACCGCCTCGGCCTGCGGCGGGGTCAAGTCTGAGAGCAGATCGTCTGGCTTGGTGGTGCTTCCGGACTGCATCGGTCCTCCATGACATTGGGGGATATCGGACGGCGGCGCGATCCTCGATCCGAGGATGTGCGCTCGGCGATCGCG
This sequence comes from Phycisphaerae bacterium, assembly GCA_016927755.1. Classification (GTDB taxonomy): domain Bacteria; phylum Planctomycetota; class Phycisphaerae; order UBA1845; family JAFGLZ01; genus JAFGLZ01. The sequence continues at coordinate 3,361 of JAFGLZ010000106.1, read as the reverse complement.
CGGCGTCCTATTTGACCACCACGCACACGTGAGTCTTGACGCGCGGCACGATGAACTGGACGCGCCCGCCCCGGTACGCGAACTTCAATCGTCGGCCCTGCGGTCTGAGCACCACCGTCTTGGGACGCCGGGATCGCTGCAGGGCCACGCGGATCCCCTCCACGGGGACCGGCGCCTCGCTGACCGCCCACTGCCGATCGAGCTGGTTCTCCACCCGGGTGTTGACCAGGTGGATCAGGTCCGTGCGGTCGCGACGCCAGTGCGTGACCTCCACGCAGGGCGGCGCCGTCACCGACAGACGCTTTTCGATCATCGTCAGGTTCAGCAGGTTGGCCACGAGCTTGCGAAGCTCGGGATAGTCGTGTCGAGCGTAAGACGAGAAGATCGGCCCGGCGATCGCGACGCCCCGACCCTTGCCCATGACGTTCGTACTGATCGCGGGGAAACCACTCGGCCGGTGAGGCGGCGGCTCCTGCCAGTTGTAGGCGATGAAGCCCCTGACCGGGTACGGCTCGACGTGGGCCGCTAGCGGCTGGGCCCGGAGGACGTCGAACTTCCCGAACTGCCCGTGGACGACCAACGGCATGTTGCAGACGTTGCGCCGGAGAGACTTGACCATCTCGCCGATGTAGCCCCACTGGGATTCGGCCGGGGCCTCGAACTCGAGCCCGAACAGCGTGTCCAGCTCGCGGGGGAACGGATACGACGCGATGAGCGTCCCGCCGTTGACCACGTAGTCGTACAGCGCTGACGTCGTCTCCGGGGCGAGGACCTCCTGCTCCGGCAGGATCACGCACCCGTACGCGTCGATCGTGTCGCGAAGCGTCCGCTCGTTGATCACGTTGAAGTGCTCGTTGCTCTGGACGAGCATCTTGTGCGCGCCGCGGAGCTTGGCCAGGGCGTGCTCGTTGCTGAAGAGCCGCGAGCCGGTGCCGTAGAAGGTGCTGGCGCTGTGGAGCACGGCAATGCTCGGAACCGGCTTGGCGTCCCGGATAAGGCGCTCGCGACGCGCGACGAAGTCGTACAAACCGGCCACGCGCTTGTAGATCGCCGGATCGATCGTGCCGTCCGGGTGGAATTTGTCGCCCAGAATGCAGTTCCCGCCGTTGGCCAGCACGGTCGCGAACTCCTGCCGGAGCACGTTGACCGGCTTCATCGTCCAGTCGCCCCAGTGCTCGATGAAGCGCTGCGTCATAATCTCGTAAGGCCTGTTGAGCGTGGACAGATACCGACCCTCGAGGCTGTAGTTCAGGACGTTCGGGGCCGGGTCCATCGTCAGGTAGCCCACGTAGTCGCGGGGCGGTTCGGGCATCCGCGTCGAGTAGGCCCAGTTGTAGCCGACGCGGACGTCCGGACGATACTCGTGGATCGCCGCGGCCATACGGCGCTCGAAGTCGTAGCCGACGTCGCGGAACCACGCCGCATAGCGCTCCCAGTCCGCATCATTCGTGCTCGCGGGTAGGTCGGCGCCGAAGGCGTCCCGGTAGGCCTTGCGGCAGTGATTGCAGTAGCATGGCGCCAGGTTGGCGTTCGCGGCAAAGTCGAAGAAGAATTCGTCGAACTCGTATCGCTGGGCGATCTCACGAATCTGCGGCTCGGCCAACTCGGTCACGTACGGGCCATTGAAGCAGACGAACGAACCGATCTCGCTGGCGGCGTTGCGGCGCATCCAGTCCGGATGTTCCCGCTTGACTCGCTCGTCGATGGCGGCGCTGTAGTACAGCCGCACCAGCATGCCGGCGCGCTTGCAGGCATCCGTCATACCACCAACCAGGTCCCTCCCGAGGTTCGGGTGGGCGTTGCCCATCTTGGTGGGATACGTCGCGTTACCGTAATGACCCTTGGTGAAGATGGCGATCCCGTTGACGTTGGCCTCCCTGAGCGACTCGACAATGGCCTCGAAGTCGGCGGCCTCCCCGACCCCCTCGACAAAATCCGGCATATGGAAGTCGAAATGGATCATCCGCCAGTGGTCATTGAAGTCGCTCATCGACGTTCTCCTAACGGGGTTATCCTCTTCCCATCGAGCAGAGGCGAGAGACGGTATTATGGCAGGGATTTCGCCGAGGGCAAGATTGTTGTCGCCCTGCAGCCCGGACCGCAGGGCTCCTCCCGTGCCGAGATGCCGCCGCGCGGTATGAGACCCGCGCCCCGGACAGAGCCGAGCCATCCGCCATCAATGGCCGGAAGTTACCTAAATGGCTAAGGTTGCATCACCGGGGGGTCGGCTCTAGACTGAGACGGAATGGTCAGAAGCCGTCGCGTGCCCAGCCCGGGATCGGTCACCGGCAGGACCACCGGAGCGGGGTGCCGCGGCAGGGCACGATTGGAAAGGTCGGGATGCGTCGAAGAACCTACCGCCTCGCGATCGGAGGCATGTTGATGGTCGTGTTGGCAGAACCCGCTGAAACCGCCGAGCCGGAGTTCCTCGTCGATCGAGTGATCGACGTCGCGCCGGCCTGGTCGGCCATCCAGGTCGGCATCGTGCTGCTGAATCACGGCGACCGGCAGTTCATCGCCTTCTACGACGGCGACCGACGCATGACGGTGGCGGCCCGCACGCTCGACTCGGACCGATGGGACTTCGTCCGACTGCCGCAGGAGATCGGCTGGGACGCCCACAACTACGTCACGATGACCATCGACGACGACGAGCACATCCACATCAGCGGCAACATGCACTGCATCCCGCTGGTCTACTTCCGATCGACCCGCCCCCTGGACATCCACAGCATCGAGCGGGTGCCGGTCATGGTCGGCAAGGACGAGACCAAGTGTACCTATCCCCGCTTCCTGCGGGGGCCGAACAACGAGCTGCTGTTCACGTACCGGACCGGTCGCAGCGGCGACGGTGACCAGATCTACAACGTCTACGACCACCGTGGCCGGACGTGGCGGCGCCTGCTCGATCAGCCGCTGACCTCCGGCCAGGGCAAGATGAACGCCTACCTCCACGGCCCGGTCCGCGGACCGGATGGGTTCTATCATCTCGCGTGGGTCTGGCGCGATCGCGGCGGCTGCGAGAGCAATCATGACCTTTGCTACGCACGGAGCAAGGATCTTATCCACTGGGAGAAAAGCAGCGGCACGCCGCTCGAACTGCCCATCACGCTCGCAACGGCCGAGGTCGTCGACCCGATCCCACCCGAGGGCGGCATCATCAACGGAAACCACCGGATCGGTTTCGACCGCAAGATTCGGCCCGTCATCAGCTACCACAAGTTCGACGAAAAGGGCAACACGCAGGCCTATCATGCCCGCCTCGAGAACGGCAAGTGGAAGATCTACCGAACGACCGACTGGGACTACCGGTGGGAGTTCAGCGGCGGCGGCTGCATCCAGTACGAAGTCTATCTGAGTG
>JAFGLZ010000105.1 GCA_016927755.1 Phycisphaerae bacterium | reverse complement strand
GTCGGGGCCGTGTAGAACTGGTTGACCTTGTACTTGTCACACACCTGCCAGAACCTACCCGCGTCCGGATACGTCGGAACCCCCTCGAACATCAGGCTGGTGGCCCCGTGCGCGAGCGGTCCGTAGACGATGTAGCTATGACCCGTCACCCAGCCGATGTCGGCCGTGCACCAGTAGATGTCCCCTTCCTGATAGTCGAAGATGTACTTGTGCGTCAGCATCGTATACAGCAGGTACCCGCCCGTCGTGTGCAGCACGCCCTTCGGCTTGCCCGTGCTGCCCGACGTGTACAGAATGAACAGCGGGTCCTCGGCGTTCATCTTCGCCGGCTCGCAATCCGCCGACGCCTTGGCCATCTCGTCGTGATACCACGTGTCCCGACCGCCCTGCATCTTGCAGTCGGCCTCGATCCGCCTCACCACGATCATGTGCTTGATGCACGGGCACGACTTGAGCGCCTCGTCGGCGATGTTCTTGAGCGGGATCTGCTTGCCGCTCCGTAACGACGTGTTGCTCGTGATCAGCACGCAGCACTCCGAATCCAGGATGCGGTCCTTGAGACTGTCCGCGCTGAACCCGCCGAACACGATCGAGTGAATCGCGCCGATCCGAGTGCAAGCCAGCATCACGATGGGCAGCTCGATGATCATCGGCAGGTAAATGCAAACCCGGTCGCCCTTCTTGACGCCCTTGCTCTTGAGCACGTTGGCGAACTTGCACACCTCTTCGTGGAGCTGCTTGTAGCTGTACGTCGCCGCGTCGTCTTCCGGCTCGCCCTGCCAGATCAGCGCCGCCTTGTCGCCGCGCGTCTTCAGGTGCCGATCAAGGCAGTTCACGCTGAGGTTCAACTCGCCGTCCGCGAACCACTTGTGCGAAACGTCGTTGCCGTCCGAGTCCCAGGTGTACTCGCGAGCCTTCGTCGGCTTCTTGAACCAGTCGAGCTGCTCGGCCTGCTCCAACCAGAAGCCGGTCGGGTCCTTGATCGACCGATCGTACATCTCCTGGTACTGCTTCATGCCCTTGATGTGCGCCTTGGCCGAAATCTCGGCCGGCGGCGGAAACTTCCGCGACTCGGACATCAGCGAACTAATTACGTTTGCCTGACCCTCTGACATGGCTTCCCCTTGTTCTTACCTTTGCGTACCTTTGTGCTCCGAAACAATGCCAGGTCCAACGTTGAGCGTGACTCCCATTAGGTGCCTGGCCCTACGATCGCATACGGAACGGAGTAGTGTACCCTCATCCTGCCGAAGGGTCAAGCCAACTGTTGGTAAACACTAACAAGAGTGAATACTCGCCTTCCATCTTGAAATGATCCGACCAAACATGCCGGCCCCGCCGGCGCCGGAATCCCATCGTCGCATCCGCGGGAATTGCGCCCCAAGGGACAAATCCTGCGACTCCCGTGACCCCAGACTCGAGAGGGCGCTGCCCGCCTTAGATTAAAATACTGCTGGGCAAGATCTTATAGTAACCGTTCTGCGAGCCACGCTTTGGCACTCGCCTTGCTCAACACCTTGGCGGTTCCGTTGTCTAGGCCTCCCGGGGGCCTTGGGAGTCATGGAATGAGCGATTGTTGTCTTGCCAACTGGAATCCATTCTGCTTCGGGAAGACCTGCGCCGACAGCACCTCATCGGCCTCATCCGCCCTGAAGACACCGGCCCTCAAGACCGGTTCGTCGTCCTCCTCCTCGTCGGGCGCCGGCGATAACCCCATCGCACAGGCCTTCACCAACATCCTGGAAGAGGCCATCACGGGCCTAACGGCCGCTGCCGCCCAATTCGCCTCGAAGCGCGTCGCCGAATTCGTCGAGGACCGAAGCCGACTGCAGTTCATCGCCCAAGCCGCCGGGTGGACCTCGTCCAGCGGGTCCTCCTCAGGCTCGTCGGGCTCGTCCGGCTCATCGTCCGGCGGCAGTGATCCCATCTCGACACTGGTCACCGCCGTTGGCGAGACGCTGCTACAAGCACTGCGAGACGCCACCGCCACCCAGAACACGACGGCGACCGACACGACCCAGACGACCGACACGACCCAGAACACCACCGACGCGCAGACACAGGACACGACAACGCAGGCAACCGCCGCTTGAGGCAGGGCACGACGGGGGGCTTACGCATCGCCGAGCAGTAAGCCCCGCCGTCGCGCCGCCCAAGACCCGATCTTCCTACCGACAACTCCCTAAGGATCGCCACGAAGATCCTCTTCTCCCCGCGATTCGAGAATCAGCTCGTCGTTCCGCACCGCGATCGCCTGACCCGGTGGAACGACCACGAATCGGTCAGGGTCCCACGGACCCTCGAGCAGCTCGCCAAGCAGCCCCAGATCCCCCCTCACGTGGTCGAACGCCCAGCCCTTCTCGTCCGCCTCTCGACGCGTCCGCTCCGCATACGCCAGGGCCTCGGCAACCCCCGTGTCGATGAATGCGAGGCGGCTGTAGTTCTCCTCCCACCCGCCGATCATCTGCATGATGTAGTCGGCGTTCTCCTGGCCGTATTCCGCGACGTACTCCTCCCGCGTCCGATCGAGACCCAGCTTCCGCATCACGCCCCCGGCCTCATTCGCGAAGTCCCGCTCGATCCACCCGCTCGTGCGGAAATACGTCCCCGGATGGCCGTCGAAGTACTCTCGATAACGCTCCTTGCTACCCAGGAACAGCGTAATGCAGTCGTGCGCGCGGGGAATCACCAGCGGAATCGCGCCGGCACGGACACCGGCAAGGCCGTCATTGCATCGCCCGTACGCCAGCAGAATCGCCTCGTAACGAGACGCGTCCACCGAGTCCACCTTGCCCTGGAGCTCGGCCGCCATGTCCTTCGTGTCGACGTCATGCAAGCCCTTGCGCATGAAGATCGGGTCGACGATGTTGCGACTGTCCGCGGCCAAACGACAGACCTCCCGGAACACGATCTCACACGCAATCAGCGCGTATCGCTTGGGGGACGAGCAAGAGATCGGGGAAACGATTTGCATCATGATGGAATCCTGCGTAAGTCCACGCTAATCATACGCTCAATCCCGGCGCGACAGAAGCTGCTCGCTCACGCCGCCGGACCCTACAGCCAGAACCCTAGACACCAAACGGTAACTCATGCCCTCCGCGCCCGCGGGTGATAATCGCCGTCACAGCCTCCGCGATAATGCCGCCCATCCCGATAGCGCCGCTTTCGGTCGGACGCCCGTCTGCAACGCAGGTATCCTTGCCTGCTCCCCGTGCGGGCTGGTCACGCACGCTGCGACGGCACGAAGCTCACTCGCCGAGAACCGCACTAGTGCCCACTAATGCCCCTCTAGGTCAAGTCAGATTGAACTTTTCAAGGAGGTTTTGACACGCTTGGATAAGATGGCACTTATCTGACCGCATAAATCGAAATCAATTTGACGCTTCTCCAATCCTGGGCTATCTTCAAAGTGTCATGTCTGCGGTCCGGTAATGGATCGGCCTCTGGCGGCGAAGCGAGGCGCTTGCCTAAAGCCGGGATCCACCCAAAAACATCAGATTGAGGGTCAACGCCTGCAGGTTCTCCCTTGGGAGCACCAGGCGATTGGATACTCACGGTGGAGGCGGCGTTTCGCTCGGCGCGGCGAGATCGAGGGGCGCGTACGATCGACGGACTGAAACACCCACTCCAATCTTGAACCGTGAGATCTATAGAAGGAGTGTCACGGCGGTACCCTAAACACCCCGGCGCGATGCCTGCGGGCGCGGGTCCCGTGGGCGTCGTGCCCCTTTATGACCCAAAACGCTTTCCCCTCCCTCCGGTCAATGATGGCTCGTTCGGATCACAAACCGGCCGAGCCATCTTGGCTTTTTTACGCGGAACACAATCCACCAAACACGTCGCCCCGCTAATACCCTTCTCGGTAGGTGAGCTTCGTGCCGTCGTAACGCAGGCTTCCAGCCTGCTCCCAGCCTGCTCAAAAAGCAGGCGGGTGGCCCGCCTCTTCAGAGGCGGGGACGCGAATGTGATCGCGGATGCGTGCTGCCCTTCCATCCAGAGCCACGCCGACCAATTGGGGCTGTCCGCCCAGGACCTCATGAAGGCAATCCGCATCAACCCCGGGCGTCACGACCGCCGTCGCAGCGCCGGCGCCAGCAGTCCCTGCGCGACCACCGCCGAGCCCGCCAGCAAAACGCAGACAACTCCAACCGGCGCCGCGAACGATTGCCAGGCGTCAAACGCATACCCCCCCAAGACGGGCGCCAGCGCCGCCGGAATGTTCGCCGAGAACAAGACGCCGTACACCCCCGCCAAACGCTCCGCTCCCCAGATCCGCGAAACCGACGCGGCATACAGCACCAGCACGCCGCCATAGTTGAAGCCCGTCAGCAATGCGAATGCGTGGAATCCTTCCGGCGTCCCCCTCAATTGCCAGTGCAGCGCCAGTGACAACGCTTGCAGCAGCAGATTCGCCTGGATCATCCGCCCACCGCTCATGCGGTCGAACAACGCCCCCCACACGATCCTGCCCAGCGCGTTCGCCAGCGCGAACAGCGACACCGCCACCGCAACCACGCGCGCCTCACCCCCCGGCCACAGCGCCTTCATGTTGGCATTGACCAGGAACCCAGCCGCCAGACCCGCGAACATCGCCAAGTACAAGGCCAGAAAGGATCGCCGGTCTCCAAGAATCGCGGCGGCGGACGTCCCGCCCCCGCCCGTCACCGTCCCCGGCGGGTCCTTCATACAAAGACCGGCGCACGCCACCAACACCAGGAACGCCACGCCAAGCCCGACGAACGCCGGGTACGGCTTACCCCCAACGGCCGCGATGATCGCGCTGGCCACCTGCGTCACCAGCGCCGCCCCGCCCCCGAACCCAGCCACCGCGATCCCCGTGACAAGGCCCTGTTGCCTGGGAAACCACTTGACGCACGTCGCGATCGGCACGACGTACGCCGTCCCGACCCCCAAGCCGCCGAGCACGCCAATGCCCAGCACCGTAAACGGGAAGTAAGTCCGCCCCACCCCGGCCAGCACCCAACCGCACCCGAAGACGATCCCACCAATCACCGCGCACCGCCTCGGCCCCAGACGCTCCACCAGGCTGCCCGCAAAGACCATCGTCAGCGGAAACACGACGTAGAACACGCCGAACGGCAACTGGATCGTCCCCAAAGCCAGCCCCGTGTGAGACTGCAACGGCCCCACGAACACCGACCAAGCGTAAGTCGACCCAAGGCACAATTGCATCACAACTGCCGCAACCAAAACGACATACCGCAATACGCACCTCAAAAAAGGTGTCAGGAACCTTTTTGCCGCCGCTTCCGCGGTCGACCTCGCACCCGAAGCGTCGTCGCCAGCCCAAGAGACTGTGCCGTCTGTTCAACCCACTCCTTGCCTCCAAATGGCCTGCCCCGGGCCACGCACGCACGCAAGGCCTCCAAGTCCTTCTGGCTCTCCGGACGGTTGACTCGCACCAGCCAATCGCGCGGTGGCTCGACCGGCCAAGGCGTCAGCAACGCCTGGGCTGCATGGTCCCCCCGTGTCCGACGCCAAAGGCTCCCCCAACGCCAGTGCTCTGCTCGCTCAACAAGATTGGCCCGCAGCGCATTTCGCTCGATGTACCGTGCAACCGTCAGAAAGTGCTCATCGCTCTCAACCGGAAACGATCGAAACCGCCCCTGATACAGATGCCCGAACCCCGTCGTCCCGTGATGCGCATGCCACCGCTGCGTATGCGTGACCGTCAGCCAACGCATGAACTCCGACAGCTCGTCATCCTCCCGAGGCCATAGCAAGAAATGCCAGTGATTCGGCATCACGCAGTACGCCAGCACGCGAGTCGGCAGCCGCGCGTACGCCTGTTCGAGAACCTGCTCGAACGAAAAGTAGTCGCCGTCGCTCTCGAACAACGTCGCGCGACCGTTCGACCGGTTCAGAACATGGTAAACAATGCCGCCCAGTGCGTTACGGAGTGGCCTGCCCATGCCGGAACCCTAGCACAACCCGCCGACACCGTCAAAAAGGTTCCTGACACCTTTTTCGCGCCCGCCAACCCTCCTTGCACTGCCTCCATCGCTTCAGGACAATAACCTCCAGCCTCACACGAAACGCTTGGCGAGTTCAAGGAGATTGATCGGGCATGACAAGATCGAATCGCGAATGTGGAATCGACAGACGGACGTTTCTGCAGGGCATCGCCGTCGGCGCCGCCACCGCGCCGCTAGCCTCCCTCGCGGCCCAAGACCAGGCCCCCAAGAGCCGCGTCATCGTGGCCGAGCGCGACGCCTTCGCCGACGACGACGTCGACCCCAAGGCCGTCAAGCAGGCCGTCGACGCCATGGTCATCAAGCTCTCCGGAAAATCCAACATCGACGAGGCCTGGCGGACCTTCGTCTCGCCCAAGGAAACCGTCGCCCTCAAGTTCAACGGACTCTTCAAACGCGCCTCGACGAGCCCCGAGCTCATCTGGGCCGTCTGCAGGGGCCTCGTCGACGCCGGCCTCGCCGAGGACAAGATCATCATCTTCGACCGGAAGCTCTCGGACTTCGACACCGCCGGCATCAAGCCCTTCGAGGACATGCCCAAGATCCGCCGCATGGGCGCCGACTCCGGCTGGGACGCCGAAGTCAAGGCCGGCCCCTTCAAGACGAAGCTCTCCAAGGTCATCACCCAAGAGGCCGACGCCATGATCAACCTCTCACGGATGAAGCATCACGTCATCGCCGGCGTAACCCTCACGCTCAAGAACCACCTCGGCTCGGTCCCCAACCCAGGTGATTTCCACAAGCACATCGACGCCGTCGCCGAGCTCAACGCCCTCGAGCCGATCGCCAAGAAGACGCGCCTCACCCTCTGCGACGCCATGGTGGGCATCTTCGACCAAGGCCCCCAATTCCGCGGCAAGCACTGGACCTGGCCGGCCAAGAGCCTCCTGGCCGCCACCGACGTCGTCGCGCTCGACGCCGTCGGCGCCGACATGCTCCGCAAGGCCCGAATGGCAAAGGGCAAGGGCCCGACCAAGCCCGACCCCAGCCACATCGCCCACGCCGCCGAAATCGGCCTGGGAACCGCCGATCTCCAGAAGATCGACGTCATCAAGGTATAGAACGCAGAACCCAAACCACCAAGGGCGTCAGCCGGCCCGCCAGGCCCCTGACGCCCTTTCCATCTGCGGAGGTTGCAGGGCTGGAGAGGGGTCTGGCGGAGGGGTCTGGGCACCGCAGGGGGTCTGGCTCCTTTTTCGGTGCGAGTGAGGCGCAGCCGAGCCCGCACCGAAAAAGGTGCCTGACCCCCTCGGGCTCGAATGGTCGAAGCGGGTCGGAGTGCCTGACCCCCTGGGCTGCGAAACCAAATGTCGGGCAGCCAGTCACGGCATCAGCCTGCCCGCTCCCACGAAATCGTCGATCGTATACTCCCCCGTTATCTCATACGGCGACGCCGGCACCGAGGACAGGATGTCAGGTACCAGCTCATTGAGCGTCTCCGGAAGCTTGCCCGTGCGCGCCTGATACACCCGAATCGCCAGGGCGATGCCGGCGGTTCGTCGGTCCGCCAGACTCCGGTAGTGCAGCGGAAGGATCCGGTCGAGGGCCGACATGGAGCTGAAGAGCCGGGCATATCCAGAGAGGCCGCCGGCCGGAGCAGGTCCGGGCGCTCTAGCCTGTGCTGCCTCCAGGGTCGGTTCGCGGACGGCCGCGGCTTGCACCGACACGTTCCGAAGGATCCGAGCGGCCTCGAGCTCACAGAGCGGCCTGAGTGGATGGGCCAAGGGCGAGTGTGATCGACCGGCGCTCTCCTCCGTCACCGCCACGCCAAATTGGCCGAAGATCTGCAGCATGAGCATCCGCTCTCCGTACATCCCCCTGATCAACGCCTCCTTCGCGGCGCCGTCATCGAGCAGCTCGGCCACAAATGCTCGCACCTGCCCCTCCGTCGCCGGCACGACCTGCGCCGACCGCGTCGCAACGACGGACTCGGAGATCCGGAGTCCCGGTGCAATGCCCTTCGCCGCCCTGGCAGTCAGCTCGGTCATCGCTATCGACGAAAGCTGCCCGATCTGCAGTGGGTGCTCGGCCGTATGCCCTGCAAGCGCCAGAGCATCGCGCAGCGTCTCGACGGCCTCGGCATCATTGCCGCCGCTGTGGAAATGTGTAGCCGCGACAAGGAGAATCCTCGCCAGGCTTCGACTATGGCTGACATCCTGAAGGGCGCTCGGCCCTGCTGTGCCCAGTACGTTCAGATCGCTGAGCCGATAGCCCCAGTCCGCTCCCGGCATGGACCGCGCCTTGCGGATGAGCGCCCGGGCCTCTGCCGATGTCTCGACGATCTTGAGAACCTCGGCCCGATGCTGCTCGACCCCCGCCCGCTGCCTGATGATCTCGTCGACAACCTTCCCGAGTTCCCTTGGCAGCGGAAGCAGCGACTCGGCCGCCTCCCTGATGACCAGGGCCGCATTCTCGCCCTCCGGCAGCAGCGGCGCGTCGAAGTCGTTCGGGAAGATCGGCTCGCCCGCCGCACGACAGCAGTTGATCTCGGCAAGAAGACGCTGACTGGCCTCGCGTCCCCACCACCACCGAAGCCCGATCAAGCCAACGACAACCACAACACAGACGACGCCAATCCGCTTCAGCCATCGGCGGCGCGGAGGCGTTGGGGTCCGTGCAACCGAGTCGGCGTTCGTGTGCTCACGGGACATTCCGCGCTCCCGTCGCATTCTACGCCCGCGGTGGAGATCGGACCAGAAGACCCGAGCAATCCACCCCGGCGCGCTGCCCCACTATTCTCCCGCCCTTTGCTGCTGCGGACGTCGGCTCACGCGGGTAAGATGACGGCACAATGGAATCCAAGAGCACGAGCAGTGCGGCTTCCGAAGACTCCCGCCGCGACGCCGATACGTCCGGCGTCGATCAGGACGCCCTCTGCGTCGACTGCGGATACAACCTCCGCGGCCTCACCACCGACCGCTGCCCCGAGTGCGGCCGGGCGTTCGATCGGGCCAGCCTCATCGCCTCGCAGATCCCCTGGGTCGTTCGGCGCCAGATCGGGACGATTCGCGCCTATTGGCGCACCGTGTGGATGGTCATCCTGCGCAACGCCCGATTCTGCAACGAGGCCGGCGTGCCGCTCTCCTACCGCGACGCCCAGCTCTTCCGCTGGGTCACGATCCTCCACGTGTACCTGCCGTTCCTGATCGCCACCCTCGTTGCTTGCGCCTTCCGCCCGCTGGCCGATCCCTTCGTCGACTACTTCTTCAAGACGATCTGGCCGCTGGCCGCCCTGCACGCCTGCCTGATCCTCTTCCTCCTCGGCATCACCGGCGTGCCGAGCTACTTCTTCCACCCCGCCTGCCTCACCGTCGAGCAACAGGATCGCGCCATCGCGCTGAGCTACTACACCTGCGCGCCGCTCGCCGTCACGACGGCCGTCTGGCTCGTCATCGCCCTCGTCTGGCTGCCCATCAAGGTCGCCGGCATCAACATCAGCGCGGACCCTTTTGATCTCCTGATGGCCCTCGAACGCGCCCCGACGCCCCTGCGAGTATGGGTCTTCAGCGCCGGAATCCTCGGCTTCGGCCTCATGGCCATGCAGCCGGCCCTCTGGTGGTGGGCCCTCGTCGATCTGGCCAAGCGATCCATGCCGGACACCAACAGGTCCCGCCTCGTCGCCCTCGCCGTCCCAATCCTCTGGGTCGCCATCAGCCTCGTCACGCTGCTCATCATCCCACTGCTCGTCTTCTACGTCGCCCTCATCGCCGTCAGCTTCTGACCCGCAGCGCGACCCTCCTGCATCCGCACGGTATCTCCCTTGCGCCGCTGCAGGCTGGAAGCTTGCGTTACGGCGCGCTTCGCGTCGCCGCCGCGCCACCGGGCTTGCCCGTATCGAGCAACTCAGTGAATCTCGCGAGATCGTCGCCGACCGGGTCAAGCGGTATCTCCGGAAGATACCCCGGAACAAGCTCCTCGAGCCGCTTGGGCCGCCGGCCGTGGTCGACCTCATACAATCGGATCGCAAGCGCCACCGCCGCCTGACGCCGATTCGCCAGACTCAAGAAGTGCAGGTAGAACGCCCGCCCGTAAGACGCCACCAGCGTCGAGCTCAGAAGTCTGCCCACGCCCCGCAACCCCGTGACGCTGCCCGGCGGGGCAGGAAGCTGACTCGTTGCCGCCGCGTGCGTCGGCGCCCCCGCAGCCACCGCCAGCACCGACCCGTCCCGCACCACACGCTCCCCGTCCAGCAAGAAGAGCGGCCTGACCAGAAACAGGATCGCCCGCTCCAGCACGCCCGGCTCGTAGTGAACGTCGAGCCCCCCCAGACCCATCCTGCCGCTGGCGAGCAACTGCGCCGTGTCCAGCAGCATCATCCGCTCGTACTGATACGCCCGAACGTGCCCCCGCCGCGCCGCGCTATCGTCGAGCAGCTCGGTAATCAGCGACCGCGCCTGCCCCGCCGTCGCCGGACGCACCGACCCCTGCGCCGCCGCTCCCGAATCGGGCACATCCCCCGCGATCCGCAGCGCCGGCGCGATCTCCAAGGCCTCCCGCGCCGCCACGTTCGCGTTCGCAATCGCCACCAGGTGGCCGATCACGGTCGAGTACGACTCCATGTGGTCGGCTTGGGCCAGGATATCTCGGACGGTCTCGATCGCCTCGCCGTCATCACCTCCCCGATGAGCGTCCCTGGCCGCGATCGCCAGAACGCGAGCCAGCCTGCGCTGCGTCCCGAGCCCCGCGAAGACAATCGAGATCACCGGGCTCCGCGCTCGAAGCCCCCAGTCGTCACGCCTGCACGACCGCGCCCGACGAGCCAGCGCCCGCGCCTCGACCGTCTTGGCCAGCAGCTCCACCGCCGCATCGGGGTTCTTAACCAGCTCGTTCGGATCGTCCAGCAACCGGCGGGTGATGTCCCGCGCGTCCGACGTCGAGGCCGGAATCGCCTCGGCCGCCCGGATCAACATCAGCGCCCCGTTCTCCTCGTCGCTCACCGGCGGAGGATCGAAGTCGTTCGGGAAGATCGGCTCCCCCGCCGCCTGGATCCGCTCGATCTCGGCTCGAAGCCGCCTGGCCGCCACCTGCCCCCACCACGCCCGCAGACCGACCAGACCGACGACAATGACCAACGACACCAGACCGATCCGCCGCAGCCACCAATACCGGGGCGGCGTCGGACCGACGCCAGAACGTGTCGAGTTCTCCGTGAACGTCTCGTCCAACGTGCGAGCTCGCATCGGAAGTGCAACCGAAATGCTACCGGGCAGTCACCCGCGCGTCGCGAAGCGCCTGCAGCAGCGTCTCCCGCAGGCAGCGCGTCGCCCCCATCGCGCTGATATGCCCGTGCGGAATCTCGTAGTGCCGAATCCCACCGAATCGCGACCAGACCTCACGCGCCAGATCGATCCGGAAGTACTCGTCGTGAATCCCGTTGATCATCACGAGTCGTCGCTGCGCCGCGGCCATGAAGCGATCCGCGTCCGTGCCGATCCGCATCAGATCCATCGGGGCCGTCGCCAGGAAACGCGGATCGATCATGCGGCGAAACCCCGTTTCCGTAATGCAGTGGACCAAATCGAGATGGGCGACCAGTGAAACGTTCAGGTCATAGCTGCACGACAACGCGGACTCGATGATCCCCACCATCCCCCCCAGGCTCGCCCCGACGTAGACGACGCGGTCGTAGCGCTGCCGGTAGGCCCTGCCGATCGCACGAACCGCCAGCAGACTGTCGCCCAGCAGCGTCCCGAACCCCCCGAGCGTCGAGAGCATCGGGCCCACCTCGCGCGGCGAGCGATGACCCGTCGCGTGGTAACACACGAGGTCCGCCGGAATCGTCGCCCCCCTGCGGCTCAGAAAGAGCTTGCGGAACGACATCTCGTTCGGGATCTCGCCCAGACCGTGGTGATAAACGATCAGCAGCCGACCGGCATGCCCCCGGGCGAAGTGACTGAAGCTCGTCTCGACGACTTCCCCGCCTCGGTCGATACGGAGCCGGTGAACCCTCGACGGAAGCGTCCGCCGTCCCCGGTCGACGGTGACCGGTGCCGACAGATCCTCGGTACCCTCTACGAATCGGGCCTCGTACTTGAGCCGCGACCGGAGCATGTCGTGCAGGGATCGCGTGAAGTCCGACGGCGGCGTCTCGCCGAAAAACCGCCCATATCGCCGGGCCGCCACGAACGCCACGCCGATGTCCAGCCACCGAGCGAGCGGTCCCCACATCACTGCGCCTCCGCGCCGAGCAACCCGGCCTACTTCAGCTTGCGCCCCGCGTCCTCGTCCGCATACGCCTCCAAGATCTCGCCGAAGTACACGCGGTGATAGTCCCCATCCTTGTACGCGCTGTTCTGAATCGCCCCGACCAACTCCGACGGGAGCACGTCGTTGTGGTGAACCACGCGGCACTCGTAATTCACCACGCACTCCCCGATGATCGGCGCATTGACGGCCCGGCCCGGAACCGCCGTCAGCTTGCACGTCGAGAACTTGTCGTAATCCCGACCCGACTTCGTGCCGCAAAACGTCACCGCCTCCTTCAGCCCAGGCGGCGGTACGTTGATCGTGAAGTCACCCGTCTTCTCGATGCACTGATACGTGTACCGCGACGGACGAACCAGGATCACCCACATCGGCTTGCCCCAGATCGCCCCGATCGTCCCCCAGCCGATCGTCATCGCATTCGGCCTGTCATTGCCGTCCTTGCTGACAAGCAGCAGACCCGTGCCGGTCATGGTCTTGACCACCTCGGTAAAGTAATCGGTGTAGGGAATGTCCCTCTTTGCCATCGCTCAGATCTCCTGATGTTGTCCCATGCGAGAAGTCTGCGACAGCCTAAACGCTCGGCGGGCGGAGTTCCAGTACGATTCCGCGGCCGTAATCGACCCGCCCCTCGGAAATGGATTCGCTCCCGGGCGAGTCGCCGGCAACGACCGGCATCCGCGCCCGGACTCCCCGTGGTATGAAAGAATGATCTCGGGAGGCTAGACCCGCCCCCTCCGCCGATACCACCCGAACCCCAGCATCACCCCCAACGCCCCCAGCACCGGAGGAAGCACCTGGCCCCCGCACGTGAACTCCGCATCCACCCACACGTCACCCGTCATCTCGACCGTCAAGACGTCGTTCGTGTCCTCGAGCGCGTGGTTCCCATCACCAGGATGGTTCGGGTCGTAGATACGCCACCGCTTGAACTCGCCGTCCCCCAACGCCACCGCCTCCAACCGAACCCACGTCCCGTACAAGTATCTCGAAAAGTTCGGCTCCACCAGCACCTCACCATAGTGGTTGTTGCCAACCTCCAGCCTCAACCCCATCCCCTTCACGTAGACCGCCGAGACCGGCAACCCCCGACCCGGATCACCCGGCGTCAACGCCATCCCCGTCGAAGACACCGTCCGAACCACCCCGTTCGGGTCAGACCATTCCTCACCCGCCCCGATCACCGCAAGACGCGCCTCCGTAAACACCTCGCTCGGAAGCGGATCGCTCGGACCCAGCGTCGCCGACATCACACCCACCACGTAAAGCGCCCCCGTCGACGGGTCCTCCGTCATCGACGTCACGTGACGCATCCCAACGATCTCCAACGTCTCACGCCACAGAGCATCCGATCCCGACATCGCCAGGCCCGTCACCCGATTCGACCCGTCCCGCGCGATCCGGAACCGGTGTACGCGCGTCCGATCCGACGTCGGCGCATTCACCGATGACGCCACATACAGCCGAGACGCGTCATGCCGCGACACCAGCAGCGCCGTCGGGCCCGACACCTCCTCGCTCAGATCGATCGCCCCCTCTTCCGGACTCAGCTCACCCGTCAGCCCGTCATACACCAACAGCCAGTCGTTCCCGTTCAAGGCCAACGCGCTCAAGACGTAAACGTTCCCGTACCCGTCCACCTCGATCTCGCGGACGTGGCCGTAATCAGGCTCCGAGACCGTCTCGCCATCGCCCGGCTCGCTCGGCACCACGCTCGACGTCAGCTCCGGCGGACCACCGTACACCGCCTCCACGTCGTAGCCGCTGCCGTCCCGAAGTCGAAGCCTCGCGCCCGCCCGGTACCTCGACCCCTCCGGGTCCACCACCACCGGCACCACGTACACCACGTTCGAGTCGCACGGATCGAACGCCGCGTCCAGTATCGGAAGACCCGAGTCCAGCGGACGCGCGCCAACCTCCACCTCTACGCTGCTCTCGCCTTGCACGTAAGACCGCCGCCCATACGGAACCACCGACACCCCGTCCACCTGACGAACCAGGCCCCGAGTCGCGTGCAACTGGTACACCCGACCCAATCCGTCCACGCAGACACGACCATTCGCGTAGTAATCACCACTCGCCGCCGAGAACCACGTCATGCCACCCGTCACGGGATCTAGCGCGCACAACGCGTCCTCTGCGTCCTCCCTACCGCCCGGCTTGCACGCCACCACCAACACCTCCCCAGCCCCTCCCACGTCACCCTCCGGCTCGGGGATCTCATCACTCTCGGGCAACGACGCCCTCTCCAACGGCGACGTATCGCAAAGCGTCAGCGCACCGATCCGGGCACCGTCCAGGTTCAACAGATCATGCAAGTCAATGTAAGAGTCCAAGTTCAGGTCCAGGCACCCGATCTGCCCACTGCCGTTCGGATCCATGCTCAACGGGTCCTGGCTCGTTACCGCCGCCAGCAGCAACAAGTAGTCCTCCGCCGTCACATAATGGTCATCGCTCAGGTTACCGCACGTGTCGTCGCTGCAGCTTATCTGAGGGTCCCAGTTGTCGATCCAACAACTCGACCCCGCGCCCCGCAACTCCAGCTCCACGTACGTCCCCCGAGTGAAGTCCAACTCGCCCCTCCGGTAACGACCCCAGAACACCGCCAACGAATCGCTCGTCAGCGACCCCCGACGGCCCACACGAGGAGGGCGGATCCGGGCCACCTCCCGGTTACCCACACCCACCCGCGGATCGTCGCTCAGAGACACCACCAACTCCGCCTGACCATACGCGTCCTCCGCGAACTTGTACTGGAACAGCACCGTCAGCCAGTCCTCTGCCGCACGCGCGAACGCACCCTTGGCTCGAACCGAGGGCGACGACCCCGTCCGCATCTCCATCACCCCCTCCTGCGGACGATTCGCAACCAACCCCTCACGACGCAGAATCGACCCTTCGGGGAGTGGTTCGTTCGGGTCGTTCGGGTCCGCATCGGCGGGATCGGTGATGCGCTGGGCGACCCGAACACTGAACTCGTAGTCGTCCTCCATCCGGATGATCCCCAGCGAAAACCCCAGCAGCGGAACGTCAACGATCCGGCTCCCGTTCACCAAAAACGAGTTCGCGTCCTGCGGGTCCGGGTTCTCCGCCAACACCGTCCAGTAGTTCGGGTCCTCCACGTGGTTCGGGTCGTTCCCGTCCTGCGGCGCCACCAGCTTCAGGTCCCGGTAGTACAGCGTCTGCAGACCCGTGTTCAGAACCGAGTTCGGGAACAGCACCAACTCCTTGACGTACACCGTCTCCGGGTGCGTCACGTCCGACTGGTACACGAACCCCTGACGGTTCGTCAGCGTCACCTTCGCCCCGGGCTCCACCCGAAGAGACTCCAAAACCCAGTTCGCCGACGGGTCCGACGTAAACCCCGCGCTCGACGGCGCGTGGAACACCCCAGACCGACCCTCAGGGTTCGTCGCCGTCCCCGCATCGTAGTCCAACGCCCGAAGCTCCAGCAGCGTCCCCTGCGCCCCCGGGATGTTCGCCTTGATCAAGACCGTGATCGCGTTGTTCGTGATCGTCGGGCCGTCCGTCGCCCCCGGATCAGGCCACAGGTCCAGATACCGATCCCCCTCAGACACGATCCGGTTCCCCGCGATCGTCGGACTCCCCGCCACGAAGAACTGACCCCCCTCCGTCGCCCGATCATGCAACCGAATGTCGTTGTACGAAATGCTCCGGCAGTCCGCGAAGTAAACGTCCTTCACGTCCAGCCGCGCGTGCTGAATCGTCGCACGATCTCGAGCGATCAACGTCCCCTCAACCAAGATCCGACCGTCGGGCGCGCTACCGCTCCCCGACAGATCCAACACCGCCTGGCCCCCGAACGTAAGCGTCCCCGACGATGCCACCACGACCCGACCGGAACCCGACACCACCGACGTGATAATCGTCTCCGCACCCCGCGACTCCAGCGTCGCCTCCGACAGCAGCACGATCCGCCCAGGACCGCAGACCCGGGAACCCTCCATCACGAACGCGCCGTTCTCAATCGTCAGATCCCCCAGCAACTGTATGATGGCTCCGCCGATATTGCCGGCGTCGGCGCCACCGGTGCCTTCGTTGTCACGGAACGTCACACCGTCGATGCTAACCTCGCCTTTCACGACACTGATTCCGCCCCCCGTCGGCCCGACAGGACCCCAGCCAAAGAAGTACACGCCCACATTGCCCTCGAGCACACACTCCTTCAACATCATGCGAGCGTCGACGACATCGACACCGCCAGCCCCTCCGCGCCAAAACGTCCCCCGCCCTCCCGTGATCGTGAATCCCACCAGGGCGGGCAAGGATTGACGCCCGGTCCAAAGCGGAGATATCCCCGGCCCCTCGTCCTCGCAGTCGATCGCCGTTGCCGCCGGCCCATTGACCGCCCGGACGATCACCGACCTCGGATAGTCGGTATACTGCAGGAAGAGCTGCTTGTTCTCAGCCCCTCGGTAAGTGCCTGCCTGCACGAGCACCGTTCCCCCGTCGGGTGCGGCGTCAATCCCCTGCTGGATCGTCTCGAACGGGTACTGTGCCGACCCGTCGGCAAGCGGACCCGCGGCACTGCCGACGGCCACATAGACGGGTACACTCTTCGGATCGCCGCCGAACTGTAAGCACTCTTGGCGATTCGTAAGGCCGTCGCCGTCCGGATCGCCATTGGGATCCGCTCCTGTGGCGGAGCCGAAGTAGAAACGCTCCCAGACATCCGGCAGATCGTCGCCGTCACTGTCCAGGAACTCGTCCGGACCGATGTCCACACGCCCAGCCAACACGCGTTCATCACCATCGATGTCCGTCGGGAAGTTCGGATCCGCCACCGTGGATGGGTCCCCCGCGTTGATGCACGGCGAGCCGGGACGAAGTCGACCGCCCGGCGTCCACATCGGATCCACGTCAACGTTGCCCGGACCCCAGACGAAACTCGATCCAGGCTCAGCCGTCACCGCCCCTTCGCCCCCCATGATCACGCAATAGGAAACTGAGAGGCTGCTGCCGCCCTCCACGAAAAACCTATCGGCGCATGCCCGTCCCGCTCCCCAGGCGATGCAGTTGCGTAACGTCAGGTCGGCGCCGCTGAGGCTGTCAGCGGCGTACAGCCGGCAACCGATCAACGCGCAATTGATGGCCACCACGGTGCTCCCATCACCCATGACTCGAAGTAGCGTGAAGCCAAGGCCGCTTTTCGCGATGATCGTGTTGACGATCGTCGCATGGCACCCATTCTTGCACAGCACGCCCTCCCAGGGCAGGCTGTTCATGTTCTCGACGAGCTCGCACCCGATCACCAGCGGCTCGCCCCCGTCGAGCTCCATGCCACCCCCGGTTCTGGTACTGCTGATCCGGCAGCGCATGATCTTCGCTGACCCTCCCACCGCTTTGACACCGCCCCCACGACTCAGCGAAGAGTTGCAGCGAGTCATCACGCACCGATCGATCGTCGGGCTCGAGTCCACACACAGAATGGCGCCCCCGCCATCTCCGCTACCGTTCGCAATGGTCAATCCGGCAACAACGGTCTCCCGCCCCTGGCCCCCAACGATCGAGAACCCCCGATCCGCCCCCTCACAGTCCACCACCGTCCCCGCCACCACGTTCGGATCGTTCGGATCCACGCTCCGAACCGTCACCGCCCGATTCGGAAACACCACCCCCCGGTTGCCCACCCCCGTGTACCGCCCGGGCAGGACCACCACCTCGTCCCCGTCCGACGTCCGATCCAGCGCCTCCTGAATCGCATCGAACGGATGACCCGACGACCCGTCCTCCAGCGGATCACCGACGTTCGGATCCCCAGGCGCAGCATCGCCCGCCGCATCGTCGTCCACATACAACGTCGTCTGAGCCAACACCGGCGCACAGAAAAAGCCCACCCCCGCCGTCACAACGAGGAGGGCAACGCTCAACCTCATCCGCGCTAGGCTCGCCATGCTCAGTCAGCCCCTCCCAACCGCCAATCCTCCTCCACGCGCCCATCAAACGACTGAGCGCCCGCTCCCCCCTAAGGCACCTCCACCTGCACGTCCACCACCGCCTCGGCCAGATCCCCAAACGGAATCACCGTATGCTCCCCCGTCGTGCTCAGCCCTCGCCGGATGTGCGTCAGACCCGCGTGCCCGTCGAAGAACGCCATGTTGTGGTGGTCCTTCCGCTCGTGCCACCAGAACTTGCCCTCATCCTTCGTGCGGTAGTACCACGAGTCGTACCAGCCCGCGTCGCCCATCAACAGCAACCGGGAGTGGTTCGCAACGGCCCCGCGCCGCAGGCCCTTCAGCCGAGCACTCACCTGCTCCATCACCTCCTCGGCCGGATCGTCGCCGAAGACCCGCAGACCACCCTGCCCAACGAGCATGTGATTCATCACGTAGCTCGTCCCATACCAGGTGAAGTGCTGCGCAATCTCCCCGTTCCCCCGATCCGACGGACAACAGAAAAGCTCCCCGCCCTCCCGTAGTACCGCCGGAAAACGCACGTACTTGTTCAGCGGCTTGGCCACCGGCTGATTCGGGTTCTTCCCCCAAAGCCGATCACCCGTGCCCTGTCGCCCCCCATACGTGATCTGTGCATTGACCCATTGGTAGAATCGTCCATCGTAGTCGTCGAGGTACGCGTCCCAGCCCCGAGCCAACTCCCTCAGATTCGCCTGGCAGACCGTCCGCCGAGCCGACGCCCTCGCCAGACGAAGCCCCGGCAACAGAATCGACATGAGCACGCAAACGATCGCCACCACCACCAGCAGCTCGATCAGCGTGAACGCCCCCACGCCCAGCCCATTCGCCCGACGCCCGTCCCCGAAGACAGATGCCCTCCCCCCGAGTGTCTGCTCCCTCCCACGCGCCATCTCACGTCCCCCTCGCGTTGCGCGTCGTGGGGTTCGGCGAGGCGTCCGCGCTCCGCGCCGACTCCAGCCGAGACCGTGCCCGATCGGCAAACCAGTCGTTCGGGCCCAACCGAACGCAACGACGGAAAGCCTCCATCGCCGCGCTGCGGTCTCCGTCCCTCAAATGATGCTCGCCCACGATGAACTCGACGAACCCGAGATCCCCCCGCCCCAGCGAGCTTCGGAACGCGTCGATCTTTAGGGCCACCGGCATCGGATCCAGCAGAAACCGCGCCGCCGCCCGCTCCCGGCAACCCTCCGGCAGCTCCTCCCGACTAACCCGCGCCGCCTCCACCGACCCTCCTTCACGCCACGCGCTCAGGATCCAGGCCAGCGCCATCTGCCGCCGGGCAAACGCGCTCTGGCTCAGCGCAACCTCCGAGATCTCGCCCAGACGCGCCGCGTTCCGCTCCAGCGCTTGCTTGCCATCGGCCTCGCGAAGCCTCGACTGCTTCGCCTGAAGAAGCGAGTCCAGACTCACCACGCTCGTGCTCACCAGGATCACGAACACAAGACCCACCACCGTGCTCGTGTAGCGATGACGGCGCATCAGCTTCCGCAGAACGTAAAGCGAGCTCGCCGACCTCGCCACGATCGGCATCCCTTCCAGCCAGCAAACGATATCATGATGCAATTCCGTCGCCGATTGGTACCGCCGGCTCGGATCCTTTTCCAACGCCTTCAGCATGATCGTCTGGATGTCCCCGTCGAGTCCGTCCGCGATCTTCGCCGGCCTCGTCGGCTCGTCCTCCTCGATCCGACGGAGCACCTCCTGGATCGGGCCGCTCACGTCGTACGGCAGCTCACCCGTCATCAGCCGATACAGAATCACCCCCAGCGAATAGACGTCGCTACGAACGTCCACCGCGCTCGGCCGACCCGACGCCTGCTCCGGAGACATGTAGGCCGGCGTCCCCAAAACCTGGCCCGTCACGGACGCCATCGTCCCGCCACCCAACGCATGCCGCTCGCGATCGGCGGCCTTGGCCAGGCCGAAATCCAACACGTGCGGCTCGCCCCCGACATCGACCAGGATGTTCCCGGGCTTCAGGTCGCGATGGATGACCCCCTGCTGGTGAGCGTACGCCACCGCGCGACAGACCTTGGCGAACAGCGCCATGATCCCTCGATGATCCAGCCCCTGCCCCCGAACGTACCGATCCAACGGCACCCCGTCGACGTACTCCATCGCCAGGTAACATCGCCCCTGCGCTACGCCGCTCTCGTACACGGTCACGATGTTCGGGTGCCGCAGGCTCGCGGCAAGCTCGATCTCCCGCTCGAACCGCCGCTGATCACGCTCCGACGCATACGGGCCGTACAGCAAGACCTTCAGCGCCACGGTCCGCTTGGTGGCCTTTTGAACGGCCTTGTAGACCACCCCCTGCGCGCCTCGCTGGATCTCCTCCAGCAGTTGATAGCACTTGATCTCCCCGTCATGCATCGACGTGTCGAACAACGCCGACCCGCCGCCGGAGCTGCCCTGACGCCCCGGCGTCCCCGAACCGTCTCCCTGTCCGTCGCCAACGAGATCCGATCCGCTCGACCGATGGCGCTGCCTCACCACCATCCCCCGCAGCTCCCCGAGGAAATCCTCGTTGGCGCGCTGATGTCGGATCCGCTCCCTGCATGCGCTACAGTCGGAAAAATGCGCCTCAACGTCCCGTAGCTCATCCGGCGCGCACGCCCCCTCCACGTATCGCACGACGGTCGTCTCGTCAGGGCAAGCGCTCATGGTTCCACTGCCCGCTCCGTGTCGACTGGATGTCTCCCTCAACACTAATCCGCCCGATGGCGGCGAATCTGTCAGGAAGCTGGCGCCCCATGGAAGGGCTTCTCCCCGTTCCCGAATGCCGCGAACGACTAGCGGCCTCCCCTAAAGATAGGAAATTACGGCGGAACTGTAGATTATGTTACCAAGACCGATTCGCCCGCGCCAACGAAGAACTGCCCGCTATCGCATGCAGGATCCCGGGGCTCGGGTCCGGCGAAGCCGCCCCCAGACTCCTCCCTAAACCCAAGACCCTAGACCCAAGACCCTAGACCCTAAACCCTAATGCGAATGATCCGACAGCCTACATCTCCAGCTCCAACTCCTCGCGAATCTCTCGCATTCGCCCCAGCACCCGGCTCTTGGCGATGTAAACCGCGTTCCGCGAAATCCCCAACTCCTGCCCCACCTCCTCGGCATGCCGCCCCTCCATCCCAACCATCTCAAAGGCGGCAAGCGTCTTAGAGTCAAACTCGGCCGCGGCGACCCGTGTGCACGTCGTCAGCACAAACGCCTCCCACTCCTGCTCCCAAAGCTGCTCATGCCCCTCCGCCCGACTCAACTCCTGCAGATGCAACAGGTTCGTCCCCGATACATCCGGTACCTGCCGCCCCTGCCGCCCCTGCCGGGCCAGAGCATCCGCCGTCTTGCGAGACGCGATCGTGCCCAGCCAACTCCTGAATCGACCCTTGGCCCGCTCGTATTTCCCGTCCCGCAACGCCCGCACGAACGCCATCAACACCTCCTGAGACACGTCGTCCGCGTCGGCCTGCTGCAAGCCCCGCCGCAACGCATACGACGCCAGCAGCGGCCGATATCGATCGAGAAACACACCCCACGCCTTCGAGTTGCGCGGGTCCCGCAGATCAATCAACAGCGTGCTGCTCGTTCGATACGGCATCATTCACCCACGGCCACCACACCAAGACCGTGTCCCCAAGCGCCTGGCGATGACCGACCTCGATCCCCAATCATAGCGACCCCGCCGAACATCCCCAAGGCCACAACCCGCCTTCCGCCCAGTCTGCCTCGAGCCGAATTGAAGTGCCGATAGGGTTCGGGAACTAAGGGTTACAGCCCAAGGCCCCGCGAGAAACAACCCGCCCCCTCCGAGCCCGGCCCCTTCCCCCCCACGTCCACCGAAGCTAATTCTACGCCTCCCTTGACCATACGGGCAACCCCCAACTCGCTCGAGACGTCAGCAAGAACCTGCCCCCATCAAGAACCCCAAACCCCGAGTCCCAAGACTCGAAAACGCACCCCCGTCCCTCCAGCCGGAAACGTTTTTTCCACAACTGCTGAAAGACATGATCGCTCACTCCGGATTCATCTAGCGAGGGGAGAAGTCACTGCCGAGGGTCTCTGCCGCCCGCCCGCGTGGAGCAGGCGGCAAGCCCCTCGGAATCCGAACTCGCGCCCGTGGCCGCACGGACGCGCGAGCCGTCAAGGAGGTGCGGACCGCTCACGGAGTGGCCCCCCACCCTGTGAACGCCCCCACCAAAGTGCGCGTCGGTATCGTGGTGCTGGCGGAGCCTACCGGCGGGGACTAGCGCAAACCATCACCCCTTCCACCACGTACCCTCGACAGCAGGGGCGGGCCCAGACCCGCCCCTGCTGTCTTTCCCCGTACCCGCACACAAAACCGCAACGCAAACATCCGACCTGTAACGCAGGCATCCCTGCCTGCACCGACTGCGAACGGCAATCCCTTCAGAGGGCACGGAAGAGCAGGCAGCCCCGCCCACAACGATCCCAAGCAAGACATCACAACCGGACCACCGCCCAAAGCCTGAGCCCTGAAGTCTGAGGCCTGAAGTCTGAGGTCTGAGGCCAACGCCCTCTTTAGTACCCTGTTAATATGTATCAACGGGTACCCATGTACAACGGCCATAATGTGTTATCTACAAGTTTCTGCTTGGCTACCTCGGCAATACGAGCTATAGGACGTGTGGCACATCGAGGGATTGGCGCCTCACTCAGCAGTCAAAATCTCGCGGCGGAAAGGAGGTGACCCCTCCCGGACGAGTTGCTCGAACGCACCGGCGCCTCCGGCGCGCGCCCCGCAGCGCCAATGACGCACGATCGTCTTCGCTCCGCAAGAAAAATCCTCGGATTGCTGAAAGACGCACCGCCCTCCAGGAGATTAACAGAAACGTGGGGACACATCGCCCCGAAGCGCTCACGCACCGCGCGCCTCTGCGCGGCTGCGAGACCTCCGACGCCGACGTCGTCCCCATGGATCGTTCAATAGGGGGTAAACACGTCGAGAAGGAGGAAAAACAGCATGATCAAGCGAACGGCAGTTCTGGCAATCCTAGGCATCGCCCTGGTAACCGGCCCCCCCGCAACCGCCAGCGACTACGCCCCCTATCACTACGGCCGATGGATCCCCGTCGGACCCGGACACGGAACCGACATCGAGTTCGTCCGCATCAACCCCGACGATGCCAACGTCGTCCTCGTCAGCAGCGATGCATCCGGCCTCCAACTCACCTGTGATGCCGGTCGGACGTGGTCGATCGTCAACCACGGACTCATCTACGGTCGTTACGAGGGCCAGGTAAGTCTGCAGTACGTCAACAGCAGGCCCGAGGGTGCCATCGAGTGGGACCCTGTCGACTCCAACTACGTCTATAGCTACCATGGGGATACGCTCTGGCTGGGCACGCTCAGCAAAGGCAGCCCCGGTAGGATCTCGTGGGAGTACCTGGACAGCATTCCATCGGGAACGCAGTGGGGCGGGCAGAGCATCATCTTCGACCCGGTGCCCACCGACCCCAATTGGAACGACGACCCCACTCATGTCGGAGCCCAGTACTTCTATCTCATCAACCGGTTCGGCTACATCGGCTTCACCGATGACGGCGGCCGCAACATCTACAACGTTGCCCGTAATCCGTCCTTTACCGGCGGCCAATGTGATCTCTTCAAAGGTCAGGACAATCCCCTGCTTGCAGTCTACCCCCCGACGTTCTTCGGACGGCAGAACCGTGTCATTATGGTCCCTCGCCCCGATGAGTACATGTACGCTTGGGCCTTTCACGATCAGATACATCCCGATGACGCCAACTACAATGACCCCGACCCCGACGTCTTCTGGGATTCGTTCGATCCTGAGTTGCTCATTGACCCCAACATCATCGACGAAAACGACAAGGACTACTTCAGCGCCGGTTCGAACGGGATACGGATCCTGAACCAGACGAGCTACCCCGTTGTCCTGGCGGCCGACAACTCGTCTTCGGCCTTGGGGTCCATCTTCACACAGAGCATCTTTAGCGCCAGCCCCTGGGCCAGACGCTACAGCATCAGCTACACTATCTTTGACCCGAACAGACCGGTCTTCTCTGGCCTCGTCGTCGATCCTATCAACCCGAACAACTGCTACGTTACCGCGCCGCGGGGCAACCTCGGCTTCTGGGCCGGCGTCATCGGCACGAACAACTTGTGGGAGCCCAACGATCCCTACAACACGACTTGGCGCGAGTTGATCCAGCCGAACTACGAGAAGGAAGACGAGGACTCCAATTACCCGGTCAATATCGCCAAGGGTCACAGCAATCGTAAGTGGCTCGGCTGCGGCTGGAGCATCAGCCTCGCGGCCTGCGATCCCAACATCATCTGGTACTCAGAAGCCAGCGTCCTCGCGAAGTCCGTCGACTGCGGTGCCACATGGACCCAGGTCTACACGAGCAGCGACGACTTCGTGAACATCGACGACCCGAACGAAACGAAGGATCCCAACGACACACGCAACGCCCTCTGGAAGAACCGTGGGCTCTTCCCGGTGCACGTCCAATCTGTCGCCGTCGCGCCGAGTGACCCGAACATCTTCTACCTTTCCCACAACGACAACTTCGGGTGTTTCAAGACCGAGGATCGGGGCAAGACCTACCGGAAGTTCCTCAACTTCTCCAACGAGATCGCCCACGTCGCACCGACCGAAATGCGGTATTGTGCAGGCGACGCCAACTACGTGCAGACGCCACTCTGGTTCTGTCTCGCCACGAGCACGTCTCCACCTAATGACCCGAACTGGTGGACCAAGCGCATAGAGGCCGACTTCCGCTCAGGGGTCGTTCACCCGACCGACCCGAACTTCGCATGGTTCGCCACGTTCGAGAGTCCGAGTGTCGACTGCAGTCTCGTGATCAAGACGACCGATGGCGCCGAGAGCCTCACCATCGTCCAGCCTGACAACGCCAAGTGGTCGGATTTCGACCCATCCGACCCCAACGACTGCGACCCGGACGATCCCAACGATCCCAACTACTGGACGAAGCCCAGGGTCCACCGACTCTTCACCGAACTTGCTGTGGATCCGAACGGTACCACCCTCTTCCTCGCCGCGGGGATCGAGGGGATCCTGAAGTCGGCGAGCACCGATCCCAACACGCTCGGCGACACGTGGTCAACCTGCCTCGACCCCTGCGCGGTCGTCGACAACGACGATTACGATGACTCCTGGTTCCAGAACCCGGATCCCACCAGTTTCCCGAACGACCCCAACTACGCCCAGGCGCCCTTCTTCGTCAGCGTCGACGTCGCCGATTCGGATCCAAACATCGTCTATTGTGCGACCGGCAATCCCGAGGGGTTCGCCGTGTCGCCCGGCGGCTACGTCTACAAGTCAACCGACGCCGGAACGTCCTGGAGGCGAATGTGTCCCCTCGGCTACGACCCCAACAGCGGCGATCCCAACGCCGTCAGCGACCCCGACTACTCCGGTCCGATCCGAAAGCTCGTCGTCCATCCGAGCGACTCGAACATCGCCTACGTGGCTTGCTACGACTGGTA
This sequence comes from Phycisphaerae bacterium, assembly GCA_016927755.1. Classification (GTDB taxonomy): domain Bacteria; phylum Planctomycetota; class Phycisphaerae; order UBA1845; family JAFGLZ01; genus JAFGLZ01. The sequence goes on along the minus strand of JAFGLZ010000105.1, from coordinate 2,901 downwards.
TGCCTACACCAACGCAAGGCCGCAGCAGTTCGGCATCTGGAAGACGGACGACGGCGGGGAGTGTTGGAAGAAGGTCTTCCCGAGGGATCCGAACCAGCTAAGGGCCTACTGCCGCGCCGTGGCAATCGACCCGAAGGACCCGAATCACATCTACGTGACGAACCGGTCTAAAGACGGCTCAGAACCAACCACTCCAATGCCTGGCTTGTACGTGAGCTTCGATGCTGGCGATACGTGGCGGATGCTCGGCGATCCGGACGCGAACAGCCCCGATGACCCCAACTACGCCCTCTGCAACGTCATCAGCAGCTACTACTGCCTGACGTTCCACCCCACCACCGGCGACCTCTACGTCGGCACCCCCGCCGGCGCCTACTGGTGGCCGCGGGATCGGGACCTCTACGTCCACCACTACCCGGACCAAGATCCCAACGACCCCAACGTCGTACTCGCCAATTGGGGACGCGTGTACATCGACGGAAACGAGGTCGATCCGAACGACCTGCCGCATACCTATGCCGACGGCACGCAGGTCACCCTCGACGCCGTGCCGGAGCCCAATCACTACTTCATCGCCTGGTACGATCAGAACATGAATCTGTTGACAGACGTGGATCCATGCGATCCCCAGATCACCATCACGCTGGACAAGGACCGCCAAGTCTGGGCCCTCTTCTCCACCCAGTCCTGCGGCTCCGGAATGGGCTTCATGGCCATCCCGATGATGCTGGCCACGACGGTCGGCCTCTTCGTCGTCCGATGGCGAATCCGAAGACGCCAATAGGCCAAACAACCCACCGTTTCCAAGAAGTACCACACGACACAGGGGCGGGCAAAAAGCCCGCCCCTGTTCGTCTTCTCCAAACCCCAAACCCCCAAACCCCAATCAAAACGGCAACACCGTCGAATACCGCCCGTCCATCGCCGTCTCAACGTTGCTGAACACGTCGAACCCCAGGTAGTTCCCCCACGCCTCCCACAGCACGTTCCCGCAATGCCCCCGCGAGATCCCCGCGTGATGCGGAAAATGACGCATCAACACGTCCCGATACAACCGCGGCAGATTCTTCAGTCGCGTCCACGCATACGCCCCGAACGTCTTCTCGTTCGTCCGAACCACCTGACCCTGCGCCACCACCGCCTTGTACCCGCCCTCCTCGCACTGCGCCACCCGCGCCACCGTCAGCGGCCCGGGCTTCACCTCGAACGCCACGCACCCCGTGCACACCTCCGGGCTGCGAACCGTCGACAGAATCGCATGCGTGCCCATCTTCGGCTTCGTGCACGCAAAGCTCGCGGGATACACCCCGCAGTGCCAAAGGTTCACCACCTCCGGATCCTTGTGGTGCAGGTTGTTCCAGTCCGCCAAAGCCGCCGGCGACTCGCCCGCCAGGATCAGCGAGTGCATCGTCAGCGTGCCCAAAACGTCCACCTCGCACGCGCACGGAATCCCCCGCTCACCCAGCCGCCCCATCGCCGCGCACGTCGAGATCTCCAGCGTGTCCTGAACGTTCAGCCAACACTGAATCGCCAACCCGTCGAGCTTCTCCTCCTCCACGAACCGCTCCATCGCAAGCTCGAACTTCGCCATCGTCACCAGACGCTTCTCCGGAATCGATCGCGTGTCGATCCCTCGCTTCATCTCGGACACGATCTTCTTGACCGCGGCGTCCGTCTTCATCTTGGACACCGTCGTCACGACCTCGGAGAAGTCCATCGTCACCGTCGTCACGCCGATCCGCTGCAACTGCCGCTCGTCCATCCGGCAAGTCCAAAACGCCTCCGGCCGCGTGCCCACCTGCCCATAGCGAGCGCTGCGTACCCCCTGCACCACACGGCAAACCCCCAGAAACCACGCCACGTCCTTCTTGAAGCTCGCGTCCGTCGGATAGCAGATCGGCGCCTGCGCCACCGTATACTTCACGTCGATCTGCCGCAGCGCGTCCCCGATCGACAACAGCCCGCAAAACGAGTCCCGCCGATCCAGCTTCGGCCTCAAAGGCCCCTCCTCCTGACAACCGAACACCAGAATCGGAACGTTCAGCCCTGCGTGACGAAGCGTGTACGCCACCCCCTGCTCGTCGCCGAAATTCATCGCCCCGATCACGATCCCGTCCACGCCGGCCTGCCGAAACATCTTGCCGACCTTCTCGGCCTCATCCAGCGTCTCCACGCACCCGACCTTCGTCATCGATGTGTCCGGCGCCACGACCTCCGCGCCCCCCGCCTCCAGCGCCTTGATCGTCTGCCCACGCATCTTCGCCGCCAGCTTGTCGCTGAAGAACCCGCGGTTCGCCGGGATCAGTCCGAGCTTCACCTTCTTCGTTAGCATGGTTTCATGTCTCCAGATGGGTCAGTCTCTCACAGCAGAAAACGAGGCCATCCTAAGCCCGCCCACAACCCACCACAAGTACTCACGGACCGCGGGAGGCCTGCCCCGTTGGGGCTTGACGCCGCTTTCACTCATCCGCTAAGCGTACTCAACCGCGAATGATCGGCAGGCAGCCGAAACCCAGCCAGAAACCCGAGGCCTGAGGTCTGAAGCCTGTAGTCTGTAGTCTGAATGCAAGCGATCCGATTCCACCCCCACCAAACCGAGCGCCGACCCCCATATCCATACGACGCGACCAAGCGAGCGCCGCGCCCCGTCCGCCATCGCCAGGAGAGGTATCTACGAGATGCTCGAACCCGAAGCACACACGCCCCCAACTCGGCAGAACCGTGCATTCCGGCGCATCTCGGCGCATTCCGAGACATTCCGGGACATTGTGCGACATCGTCCACCCCGTCCCCTCCCTCCCCAGTACCCCGAAAACTGCGAGATTCCGCGGGATTCTGCTGCATTCCGCGACATTGTGGGACATCATGGGGCACCAAGCGCGAAGTTCCCCCCTCTCCCCC
>JAFGLZ010000013.1 GCA_016927755.1 Phycisphaerae bacterium | reverse complement strand
GACTCGACGCAATGACGCTCGGCGCTTCGTTGGCTCTGTCGAGGGAGACAAAATGTGGGTAACGACAAGGACTGAAGTCCTGGGCTATTCTCACACGGTCCCTACGGGACCGAAAGACTTCCGCGCCATCCCTCGGGGACCGGAGACGTTCGGCCGAGCAGTTCAGATCGCTCGTCTTGTCCGCGGTTCCGCTGCCACGCGCGAGCGACTACTTTCTGCGTATGCCGCTGGGGCGTTTGGCGGGATCGCGGACGGGGTATTTGAGGTCCCACACCATCGGCACGTCGGACTGGAAGGCGCGAACGGCCTCTTGGAGCCGCTTGACGACGTCGGTGTGCTTCTTGTTCAGGTTGTGGCGCTCACCCGGATCGGCGTCGAGGTCGTAGAGCTCGGGCGTATCGAGCCGCTTGGCGCGATTGCCGACGTGCAGCTTCCACTTGCCGTCTCGAATAGCGGTGACGTTGTCGAGATAGACCCAGAAGAAGGGTCTCTGGCGTTTGAAGTCGCCTTTGCCTGAAAGCAGCGGCCAGATGTTCTGTCCATCATAGACACGGTCGTTGGGCACCTGCCCACCCGACAAGTCGACCAGCGTGGGGAAGACGTCGTAGGCGATCGCGGGGGTATCGATAGTGCGCCCGGCGGGGATCTTGCCGGGCCAGCAGGCCACGAGCGGCACGCGGAGCCCGCCCTCGTAGGAATCGCGGATGCCGCCGCGCAGGCCGCCGGTGTCTCCTTCCTTGACCATCGGGCCGTTGTCGCTGGAGAAGAGGACGAGCGTGTTGTCGGTGAGGGCGAGCTCATCGAGGGTCTTGAGCAGGCGTCCCACCTCGTCATCCATGTACTCGATGGCGTCGTCGTAGATGCTTCGGCCGGGGGTTCGGCGTTTCGGGGGGAGGTTGAGCGGGGGATGGGGGATGGTGTGGTTGAAGTAGATGAAGAAGGGCCGGTGTTTGTTGGTCTTGATGAAATCGATGGCGGCGTCGGTGAACTTCTCGGTGACGTCCTGGACCTTGTCGCCGGGCAGCTCTTCGGCGATTTCGTTGTCGCGGTATAGGACGGTGGGCAGCATGTCCATGCTGTAGGGCAGGCCGAGGTAGCGGTCGAACCCGCGTTGGAGGGGAAGGTACTCTCGTCGATCGCCGAGGTGCCACTTTCCGACGGCCATCGTGGCGTATCCTTGCTTTCGGATCGCGGCGGCGAGCGTGATCTCTTCGGCGGGGAGGCCCGAGGGGCCGTCGGGACGGAGCACGTCGACGACGCCCGCGCGGAAGGGCTGCCGGCCCGTAAGTAGGGCAGCCCTCGACGGGCTGCAGACCGTGTGGGCGACGTAGTATTGGGTGAAGCGTGCTCCTCGCTCGGCGAGCCGGTCGATCACGGGCGTCTTGATGGTCTTGCTGCCGTAGCAGCCGAGATCAGCATAGGCCAGATTGTCGGCCCAGATCCAGATGATGTTCGGCGCGGCTGGATCCCGGCTTTCTCCGGCGACGGAAGGATCTCCGGCGAGGGAGGCGATCACCAGGATGATGAGACTTAGCATGGATCTGGCGTCGTTCGAACGGTCGCGCATCGGACTGTATCCCTTCCATAGCCCCCGTGGTCGCGGTACGTGGAGACTATGTTGACCTCCATGGCGTGATTCATCAACGTCCGGCAAGTGTGGTATAGTCTCGGGGCGACGGGAACCCGCGGGCGGGTCTCGTTGAAGCGCTCGGAAGAAAGTCGCTGTATTCCAGGAGCCTGAGGAGACCCATCCGATGAGAACGTACGTCCTATGTGCCTTCGCGGCGGTCAGTCTTTCGGCAGTGTCGTCGCGTGGCGAGGTGTTGATCGCCGAGAACGGGGCGGCGCGGGCGGTGATCGTGGTGGCCGACGACGCCACGGTGGCGGAGAAGCACGCGGCGGCGGAGTTGGCGAGCATCCTGAAGGAGGTCACGGGCGGGACGTTCGAGGTCGTGGCGAAGGCGGAGGGCGGCAGGCCGAGGCTGCTGGTGGGTGCCGGCGCGGCGAAGGTGGTGGAGGGCGGGTCTTCCGTCGAGGGGTTGGGGCAGGAGGGTTTGGTCATTCGGACGGTGGGGTCTGACCTGATTCTGGCGGGCGGTCGGCCGCGGGGGACGCTTTATGCCGTGTACACGTTTCTCGAGGACCACGTGGGGTGTCGCTGGTGGTCGTCGAAGGTCAGCACGATTCCGAAGAAGGCGACGCTGAAGATCGGGGAGTTGAACGTAAGGTTCATCCCCCGGCTGGAGTATCGCGAGTCGTTCTGGTTCGATGGGTTCGATGGGGACTGGGCGGTTCGGAACAAGAGCAACGGGAATTCGGAGCGTCTGGACGCCAAGCGGGGCGGGAAGCATTCGTATCAGGGCTTCGTGCACACGTTCTATCCGCTGATCCCGCCGGAGAAGTACTTCAAGGACCATCCGGAGTGGTACAGCGAGATCGGCGGAAAGCGACAGTACGATCACAAGCAACTCTGTTTGACGAACGAGGAGATGCGTCAAGAGTTGGTGAAGAACCTGAAGGCGCAGTTGCGGGCGAACCCGGCGGCTACGATCGCGTCGGTGTCTCAGAACGACTGGCACGGGAACTGTCAGTGCGCCAAGTGCGCGGCGATCGACAAGGAGGAGGGCAGCCCGGCGGGGTCGCTTCTTCGGTTCGTGAACAAGGTGGCGGAGGACATCGAGAAGGAGTTCCCGCAGGTGGCGATCAGCACGTTGGCGTACCAGTACACGCGGAAGCCGCCGAAGCTGGTGAAGCCGCGGCCGAACGTGATCGTGCGGTTGTGCAGCATCGAGTGCTCGTTCAGCAAACCGTTGGCGGACGAGCGGAACAAGGCGTTCCGCGACGACATCGTGGGTTGGTCGAAGATCTGCAACCGGCTGTACATTTGGGACTACACGACGAACTTCGCGCACTACGTCTTGCCGCATCCGAACCTTCGGGTGCTGGCGCCGAACATCCGGTTCTTCGTCGAGCACGGGGTCAAGGGCATCTTCGAGCAGGGGGCGTATCAGTCGTACGGCTCGGAGATGGCGGAGTTGAAGGCGTGGGTTCTGGCCAAGCTGTTGTGGGATCCGTCACTGGATGCGGCCAAGCTGATCGTGGCGTTCACGGACGGGTATTACGGCCCGGCGGGCAAGCAGGTTCGGGCGTATCTCGAGCTGATGCACAATGCGGTGGACAAGAGCGGCGATCATCTCGGCTGCTTCTCGGCGCCGACGGCGGGGTTCCTGTCGTTCAGGACGCTGCGGGATGGACTGAAGATCTTGAAGGAGGCGGAAGCGGCGGCGGGGGGCGACGCAGCGCTGCGGCATCGTGTGCAGGTGGCACAGCTTCCAGTTCTGTACGCGTTCATGGTTCAGTGGGACGCGCTGCGGGCCGAGGCTGAGGATCTTGGCGAGGCGTGGCCGGTGGCGGATGAGATGCAGCCGGTCTACGACGAGTTCATGCGCGTGGCGAAGGCGGCGAACATGACGATGGTATCGGAGGGGCGCGGGATCGACTGGCTGAAGACGGTTCTGGATCGTCCGCGACGGAAGCGTTGTGGGCCGCCTCCTGGGTGCGAGAGCCTGTCGAAGGATCGTTGGGTGGACCTGCAGGACTCGGGGTTCCGTCTGGCGCGGGAGGACTGGGCGAAGCTGGCCGAGGACGCGAAGGCGTCGGACGGGGCGGCGGCTCGGATGCCGACGACGCATCACGAGTGGGCGGTGTCGCGGCCGCTGGGCAAGCTGAAACCGATTTCGGACGCCGATGAGAAGGGCGTGCGCGTGAAGCTGTCGATTCGCGTGGAGGCAACCGGTAAGGAAGGCGGCGCGTTTACGTGCGGGATCTGGGACATGAAGAACCGCCGATCGGTGGCGAACCTGGGCGTTCAGGCGAGTCAGATCGTCGACGACGCGTATCACACGTACGACCTGGGCGTCTGCAAGCTGACGCCCGAGATGTACATCTGGGTGGCGCCGGTGGTGAACAAGGAGAACGTTCAGGCGATCTGGGTCGATCGGATGTGGTTGGTTCGGGAGTAGGATGTGTGCCTGCTGCAGGTGGCGGGGTCACGGGCAAGATGCCCGTGCTACGCGGGCGATGGGGCACGCGCTGTCGGTGCGATTAGGGCGTGATGAGGTGGGCGATTTCTTCCGCCTCGCGGTTTCGGGTTTGGGCGATGCGGAGGGCGGTTGGGCGGCCCAGTTTCTCGAAGAGTTGGCGGGGCCAGGTTAGCAGGTTCGAGGCTTTGTCCGCCGGCAACGGATCGAGCATTGCGTCGACCGGATCGATCAGGGTTACGGGGCGGGGGGCGATCAGTGCGACGAGGTCGGGCAGGTCGAAGTCGCGAAGGGCGCCGGGCACCCAGAAGTAGTCACGGGTCTTGTAGTACTGCGAGCCGACGATGAGCTTGTAGGAGGGGGTAGTTCCGGCGCAGACGACGGCGGCGGGTCGGTCGTCGAACGCCGCGGCGGTGAGGGCCCAGACGCCACCGAGGCCTTCGCCGACGAGCATGATCGGTCGGTTCGTCATATCCTTCCGCGCGGCGAGGTAGTCGAGCGAGCGGATCACGTCATACGCTTGTCCCGCGAGCACGGTCGTATCAGCGAGAGCGCAATCCACGGCACAAGCATCGACTCGAAACTGGGCGGGATCGTAGCCACTGATGAGTGGTTTCAGACCGGATCGGTCGCGCGGGTCGGTCTCTCCGGCGCCGCGGACGTCCACGCTGAGGACGGTGAGGCCTTTTCGAGCCAGTGCCAGAGCGATTGATGGGGCGCTATCGGTGGTGGGCTTTCCGGCTTCGGCGACGTGGAGGACGACGCGCGATGCTCCTCTTGCTGTTTTGGAGGTGAGCAGGAGGGCGGGCAGCTCGATGCCGGGAGCACTCTCGATGACGAGCTTCTCGGCGGAGAGGTCGTCCGCGTCGAATCGTCCGCGGGTCGTGCACTTCGGTGCGGTGCGGCTTGGGGGTAGCTTCAGGCCGATTCGGCGGGCGATTGTGCGCTTGAGCTTGGCGCGTTCGGTCTCGAGGGACGCGACGTCTTGTGGGACATCGCGCGGGGGACGAAGCTTGTCGGCGAGCCTTGCGTTGAGGGTCCAGCCGGACTGGCCGTTGAGATCGCGGATGATGAGGCCGGTCTTGGAGCAGCGGAGGTCCTCGACGGTCTCGGTCTTCAGGGGGGGCTCGGTGGCGTTTTCGCCCTTCTGGTCGAACCACTTGTTGACCCAGGCGTAGGCGGGCTCGCGCTTGGGCTTTTCCATGTTGTGCACGCCGTCGACGAGGGCCAGTTGGGCGCGATCCTTGTCGGCGCCCAATCCGGCGTAGAAGCGGTGCATTTCGATCAGCTTGTTCCTGTGGCCGGTCTCTTCGCCGGAATCCCGACCGACGATGATGAGGCAGGGGCGCGGCGCGATCAGGCCGAGGACGTCGCACTCGGTGAGCCAGCGTCCGGTGAGGAAAGTCTGTTCCATGCTGCCGCCGGGGTGGGCGGCGGCGCAGACCTTGATTCGCTCGTCGACGGCGGTGATGAGGAGGGCCATGATGCCGCCGCCGGAGTTTCCGACGGCGGCGATTCGGTCGGGATCGATTTCGGGACGGGCGGCGAGGTAGTCGAGGGCTCGGATGCAGTCCCAGGTTCGGCAGCCGGCGAGGGTTCTGCCGACGAGCCAGGAGGGTCGTGCGAGGTAGTGGTGGTGCGGTACGCAGAGGGGGACGGTTGGCCGGCCGGTCTTGGGATCGAAGTATTCGCTACGCTCGCCCTGGCCCGTCGGGTCGAGGGCGAGGACGACGTATCCCTTGAGGACGAAGCCGAGACAGGCGTCGTGGTAGAGGTGATAGGCCTTTCCGTCGGCGGCGTGTCCGCAGGTGAAGAGGACGGCGGGCCGGGGGAACGCGCGGCGCTTGGGGACGTAGACGTTGGCGGTGACGTGGTAGCCCGGCTGGGATTCGAAGATGAGCTTCTCGATCACGTAGTCGGGGCGGTCGAGCTTACCGACGATTCGCGGCTCGAGGGGGCACTTGGGGGCGAAGTCGCCGAAGATTCCGGGCAGGCGTTTTCGGATCTGTTGCTGCCGGGCTCGCCAGTGGTCGGGGGTGGCGAGGCTCGCGAGCTGCCGGTCGCGGGCCTGTCGAGCTTCCGACTCGATGTTGCCGACGAAGCGTCCGAGCATGCCTTGCGCTTGCCGACGTTCGGCGGGTGT
>JAFGLZ010000104.1 GCA_016927755.1 Phycisphaerae bacterium | reverse complement strand
TACCTTGCCGACATGGCCGAGGCCATTGGAAAAGCCGACGAAGCGGCCGAACTCCGCCGCCAGGCCGCTGCCATCGCCGACCTCTACAATCGGCGCTACTTCAATGCCGCTGACAACCAGTACGAAGGCCGCACGCAGACCGCCAACCTTGTGCCCCTCTGGTTTGGCATCACCCCCAAAGACAAACGTGCCGCCGTCGTCCGCAACATCGCCGAGGATATCATCGCCCACGATAATCATCTGACAACGGGCTTCATCGGGACGGCCTATCTGATGCCCGCCTTGAGCACGTTCGGCCGGGACGATCTTGCCGGCAAGCTCGCCGTGCAACGCTCGTATCCGTCGTGGGGGTATATGGTCGACGCGGGCGCCACGACCATCTGGGAGCGATGGAACAGCGACAAGGTCGAAGAGCTCCGCTCCGGCATGAACTCGTTCAACCACTATGCCTTCGGAACCGTCGGCCAGTGGTACTACGAGTACCTGGCGGGCATTCGGCCACTCGAACCCGGTTTCAAGCGTATCCTCATCGAGCCCCATCCCAGCGGCATCCGGTCGGCCGAAGCCTCGTTCCATTCCATGTACGGCCCCATTCGATGTGCATGGTCCAAAGACAAGACGTTCACGATGAACGTCTCGATCCCAGCGAACACGACCGCCCTGATCAGGACTCCGGAGCCCTGTGCGGGGAATCTGGGCCCCGGTGACAGGAAAGTGGTCGATTCCGCGGGCAACACGTCGTTCGAAGTGGGCGCCGGCCTCTACACCTTCACGACAACGCACGAGAATTGACATCGAACGCACCTGTCGCTCGACCGCAATGCTCCGACACCGCGCGGAATCCAGCGTCCAGGCGCGGGACACGCGATCGCCATCACGCAAGCCGGCGGCCTGCATCATCGATATTCCCGAGTTGCGTGATCTGGCCTGTGGTTCCGGTGGCTGCTGACCAGAGTGCCAATGCGCTTGACCGAGGCGGCAGCGTCCCGCGTTGGTCGAAGACGCCTGTTCGGAGCGTTTCACATCGGGGATCGTCGTGGTGTCCCATCATCAGCCAACCCGTGCGGTGTGGTGCCCATGGCCTCCACGACGCCGGACGACCTTTTCGGTACGGACCATCGTCCCGCGGAAGGAAGAAGAGTAGAATGACACTCCCGTAGTCAAGGAAAACGCTCGGCGGAAGGCAGGATTGGCGGCGCTTCGGAGCATCCGCCTACCGCGGAGGAAACGGGTCTCGAGGGTTTCATCGAGAACGACAGCGAAGGCGCCGCCGCGGGGGAAGTCTCGGTTCAAGCTATTGGAGGAAGGCTTCACGCCTTCAAACGCGGCATGTGCTCGAAAAGGAACCTCCCAATGCTACGCTCATGCCTGGCAGTCGTAGCCGCGGTCACCGTTATCGGCAGTACACACGGTGATGAGACGAAGCGAAGCGAGATACAGTATGGCATCGACAAGAACATCTCGTACTTGACGAAACACGGCAAGGCGACACCATATCAGCTCGAACGTTGCCGTCTCGATCTCTACTATCCCAAGAACAAGACCGGCTTCGCGACTGTGGTCTGGTTTCATGGCGGAGGACTTACTGGAGGCAACCGGCACATCCCTGAGGGCCTGAAAGACCAAGGCATTGCCGTCGTCGCCGCCAACTACCGGCTGCACCCGAAGGTCACTTGCCCGGCGTACCTGCAAGACGCGGCCGCCGCCGTCGCGTGGACGTTCCGGAACATTGAAAAGCACGGCGGCGATCCCACGAAGATCTTCGTGTCGGGCCATTCCGCCGGCGGGTATCTGACCAGCATGATCGGCATCGACAAACGCTGGCTTGCCGAGTACGACATCGACGCCGATCGGATCGCCGGCCTCATCCCGCTCAGCGGCCACACGATTACCCACATGACCGTGCGAAAGGAAAAGGGACTCCCCAAGACGCAGCCACTGGTCGACTCGTTCGCGCCGCTCTACCATGTCCGCCCCGATGCGCCGCCGATCCTCCTGATCACCGGGGACCGCGAGATGGAGATGCTCGGCCGCTACGAGGAAAACGCCTACTTCATGCGGATGCTCAAAGTGGTCGGCCACAAGGACGTCACCTTGTATGAGCTTCAAGGCCATGGTCACGGCATGGTCGCGCCGGCCATCTCACCGATGCTGAGGTGGCTGCAAGAGAAGGGGAGGCATGCGCGGGCGTCGGAGAAGTGATTGTTCGCGTCGGCCTGCAACGTTCCGTTACACTGCAGGCCGCCGAAGGAGCAACCTATGAAGCGGGATGCAACGATTTCGGTTGCCTTGGCGTTGTCCGGATTCGTGGCGGCGTCCATCGGTTCGCCGCTCATGGCTCAACGGCTTGCGAACGGTGGTTTCGAAGCGGTCACCACGGGGGTATTTGATTCGTGGACGTCCAGTCCTGGATCTGGGGTCGCCTCCGCGTCGGCGACACCGACCGTTGTTGGCGGGAACTACAGTGCGAAGATGGTGGCTGGCGGTGGCCTCCTGTCGCAGACGGTCAGTACCGACGGCATTCGTCACTTCGCAATGGAAATGGACTTCGCCGTCTTGGACACCGTTTCGACCGGCGTCAGATCGTTGGGTGTGGTGACGTATTCGACGGCGGGCGGCTCGCACGGCGGGTCTGACAACATCGACAGCATTCGCGTCTATACGACCGCCGGCGGCAAGCACCAGATTCAGATCTACAGCCGCGGCGGGTTCCAGGATACCGGCCTGTTCGTCAAGCCGACGCCCGACGTCCATCGCGACGGGCGCTTTGATGACGGCGAGACGCCGGTGGTCAATCACCTGAGAATCGTCGGGACGGGATACGGTGGCGCGAGCCAGGCAATGACGATCACGCTTACTGGCGGAGAGACGTCGGGGTCGTACACGCGCCGTCTCTGCTACGTCGGTACGAACTCGGCGGTGAAGGACGTCGGTCTTTACTCGGCCGGGTCTTCCGCCGACTACCTGGTCGACAACCTATCCTTCGAGCCTCAGCCCGCGCCGCCTCCCGAACCCAACCTGGTCGAGAAGGCCCTGGAGTTGATGGGCGGCGCCGAGGAGATCATCTTCGTTGTCCGCGCGCTGTATTCAGATGGCCACTACTATGCCAACTTCGGCGGATGGTCGGACGACCCGAGCAAGTTCTTGTATCCCCCGGATGGATCCCGGCTGTGCAAACTCAACCTGCGAACCAAGCAGGTTACCGTCCTGTTGGACGACCCCAAGGGCAACATCCGCGACCCGCGCGTGCACTACGACGGCGGCAAGATCCTGTTCGCATATCGCAAGGGCGGCACGAGGCATTACAACCTCTATGAGATCAACACGGACCGGAGCGGGCTCAGGCAACTGACCTTCGGGGAATGGGACGACATGGATCCGGCCTACCTGCCCGACGGCGGCATTGTCTTCGTGTCGAGCCGATGCCGCCGGTTCGTCCCCTGCAATCACACCGAGGCGGCGATCCTCTACCGGATGAACGCGGACGGCGGCAACATGCTGTGCCTTTCGGCGAACAACGTCCGCGATGACCGACCGGCGGTGCTGCCGGACGGGCGAGTGATCTACACGCGGTGGGAATACGTCGACTCGGCCATCGGGTCGTTCCGCGACCTGTGGGTGATGAACCCCGACGGCACCGGCCAGATGATTCTCTTCGGCGGCACGGTACGACCACCCGACCTGGTCTACTCGAAGTGCGACGCCCTGCCGATTCCCGGTGCGGACGGCAAGGTGGTGTCGGTCTTCTCTCCGCCGGTCGGCCTGCGTGAAAACGCCGGTCACGTGATGGTCGTCGATACCAAAGCCGGGCCGGACGAGGCCTGGGCAGCCAGGCAGATCAGCCCCGAGAGGGACTTGCGGTATCACTACTGGTGGCCGTCCGGCATTCCGTGGTTCGGCGGTGGCCGGACGGGGTTCCGAGACCCGTACCCGCTGTCCGAGAACTGCTTCCTGGTCGCGGAGGACAAGAGCCTGCTGGTCTTGGATGGCCGGGGAACGCTCCAGGAGTTCTTTCGGGCCGAGAAGATGGTCCATGATCCGCGCGTCATCCGCCCTCGACCGCGCGAACCGGTGACCCCCTCCCGCATCGACCTGCGAAAGATTACCGGGAGGCTGGTCCTGACCAACGTCTACGAAGGCCGCAACATGCAGGCGGCGCGAGTCAAGCCAGGCGCCATCAAGAGGCTCCTGGTGCTTGAAGACCTGCCCAAGCCAATCAGCTACTTCTCGCTACCGGGGCTCATCAGCATGGACGGCACGCACACCCTGCGCCGGGTCCTGGGCACCGTTCCAGTCGAGGCCGACGGGTCGGCCTCGTTCGAGGTCCCGCCTCTTAGAGGTCTCTATTTCGTGGCGCTCGACGAGAAGGGGCTGGCCGTGAAACGGATGCAGAGCTACACGATGGTGATGCCGGGCGAAACGCAAGGATGCGTGGGCTGCCACGAACCCCGCACGGAACCTCCCAGCTTGGCGGGAAGCGGTGTCCTGATGGCGTCGAAGCGCCCCCCGAGCCGAATCGAGCCTGCTGCCGGCGTGCCCGAGGTGTTCGACTACCCACGTGACATCCAGCCGATCTGGGACAGGCATTGCGTGGGCTGCCATAGCGCCGAGAAACCATCAGGACGCGTGGTGTTGACGGGCGACTACAACGAGTGGTTCACGCAGAGCTACTACGCGTTGTTCGCCTACAATCAGATCAGCGACATGTTGGGGCGCTATAACACCGAGTTCAGGAATCATAGTCCCTATGACTTCGGCACCGGGGCGAGCCCCTTGATTCAGAAGATCAACGGCAGCCATCATGACGTGAAGCTGACCAAGCAGGAATACGACACAGTCCGTCTGTGGGTTGAGGCGAGCGCCCACTTCGCGGGGACGTACGCGGTATATAACCATGGCGAGAACGCGGTTGCCGGGGCGCTGACGAACAATCCCAGGGTCGAGATAAGAGAACCCCTCGATCGGATCGTCCAGGACCGTTGCCTCTGGTGTCACGACTCGGCTGCGTCGATGGGGCGGCGCGTTCGGAAAGGCAGGATGAACACGCCCAAGCACTGCTGGAACCTGTATAACCTCTCGTATCCGGAAAAGTCGATGATCCTCCTGGCGCCGTTGGCCAAAGAGGCGGGCGGGTATGAATGGTGCAAGGATCAGTACGGCCAGTCCGTCGTCTTCCGTGACACCCAAGACCCCGCCTACCAAGCCATCCTGCGGGCGATCCGGGCGGCCAAGGCACGGCAGAAGGAGGCCGGGCGCTACGACATGCCGGGCTTCCGACCCAACGAGCACTATGTCCGCTGGATGAAGCGTTTCGGCGTTCTGCCCGAGAGCTTCGACCCGGCCCAAGACCCCATCAACCCGTACGAGATGGACCGGGCGTATTGGCGTTCATTGTGGCATCGGCCCGCCGCTGTCCGTGATTCCATCGGGCCTACTGCCAACGTCCGCGGCGGGTAGAGACTCGTCTCCCTGGATGGACGACGGGTGTCCCTCCCGAAAACTGCGTCCTCCTTGATGACAAAGGGCTTACGTGATTCCCCGCTCGAGGGTGTATCGGCTGCCGTCCACCCGCGCTAAGCCCGAACGTGGGGGACGATATGTGCGTCGCCACATCCTCCAAATGCCGGATCGAGATCGTGATATGAGCGTTCAACGACAACGACTCTTGCGACCATGACTTCGACAGCCATCGTCACGACCTCTCCGACTCCGCTCGCCGTGGCGAGATCGGCCCATCGAATGGCTGATTTCGCGAGGCGGTGCCGGAGGGAGCGGCGTTCCAGCTCGCGTTTTGCCTGCGATCCTGTGCCATCCCTTCCGACCCGTCACAATCCGCGTTGTCTACCGCGGCAGCGTTGCGAAGGCGGCTTTTCGCGTGCCCATACCTGGTGTTCGTGTGATAGCATGGTCGCGGCAACCAAGCGCAAAGGTCGGGATAGAAATGCGGTGGGCTACGATTGTGTCAGTACTCCTGTTCTCATCGCCCTCCACAGGGGCCGAACCGTCCCGCCAAACCCCTGGGGATGGAGACGAGGCCACGTTCTGGTTCATCCCTCACACGCACTGGGAGGGCGCGGTCTTCAAGACCCGTGAGGAATACCTGGAGATAGGACTCTCCAATATCCTCCGAGCGCTCAAGCTGCTGAAGGACTATCCCAACTACCGCTTCGTGCTGGACCAGGTTTGCTACGTGAAGCCCTTCTTGGAGCGATATCCGCATGAAGAGGCGACGTTTCGAAAGATGGTGGCCGACGGTCGGCTCCAGGTCGTCGGCGGCATGGACGTAATGCCGGACGTCAACATGCCCGGTGGCGAATCGCTCGTCCGCCAGGTGCTGTACGGGAAGAGATACTACCGGCAGAAGCTGGGCGTGGAAGTGACGGTCGGCTGGCAACTGGACACGTTCGGGCATCACGCCCAGATGCCACAACTCCTGAAGCTGGCCGGTTACGGGTCGTTCTGGTTCTTCCGCGGCGTGTCGGGCTGGGAGGTCCCGTCGGAGTTCTTGTGGGAGGGCATCGACGGATCGCGAATCCCCGCGTTCTGGCTGCCCCACGGCTACGCCGTTACCTACGGCTCGCCAACCAAGCTGCCTGACTTCACGAGCTTCTTCAAGAAACGGTTTGCGTTGCTGGCGCCGTTCTCGCGTGGGGTCGACCGCGTCGGCCTGGCCGGGGCGGACGTCTGCGAACCGGAGGCTCACGTCCCCGCCCTGGTCGAGGAGTTCAACCGCGGTACGAACAAGCCGTTTGCGTTGCGGATCGGCGTGCCGACCGATTTCGAGGCCGCGGTGAGCAAGCGGACCGATCGCCCCGTGATCGCGGGGGAACTCAATCCGATCTTCCAGGGGGCGTACAGCAGCCGAATCGAGCTCAAACAGGCGACAAGAGACAACGAGCGACTCCTCACGACCGCGGAGAAGCTGGGGGCGTTGAGCCTTCTGTTGTTGGGTCGCAAGCCCGACGAGGAGGCGCTCTGGCGAGCGTGGGAGCCGACCCTCTTCAATCACGCGCACGATTTGATGTCGGGCGTCATGACGGACAGGGTCTACGAAGACACCCTTCGGGGTTACGAATTCTCGAAGCGGCTGGCGCGGGAACTCGTTGACACGGGACTGGAGGACCTCGCATCGAAGGTGGACACGCGAGGCGAGGGCATGCCGCTTATGGTCTTCAACGCGCTGGGCTGGCCTCGCACGGACGTTGCCGTCACCGACGTCGGCTTCTCCGAGGGCGGCGTCATGGGCCTGAAACTGCTCGACCGGGCTGGGAAAGCGGTTCCCGTCCAAATCATGGCGTGCCAACGGTGCCCTGACGGCGGACTCGTGCAAGCAAAGATCGCGTTCGTCGCCAGCGACGTTCCTGGGTTGGGATACGCCGTCTATCGGCTCGTTCCGCTGCCATCGTCGGCGAATGCCACCTCTGGCGCCAGGCCGGTCAAGAGCGCCGACTGCATCGAGAACGAGTACTACCGACTGAGCTTTGAGCCGACCACGGGCGCGATGACCGGCCTCCTGGTCAAGCCGGAGAACTGGGAAGCCCTGAGCGGCCCGGCCAACGTCGTCTCGCGCGAGCCGGATCATGGCGATTTGTGGGAGCTCTACCGGCCGCTTGACGGCGGAAGTCGAATCGCGATGAAGCGACAGCAACCCGTGCCGCGGCCCGGCAAGGCACAATTCAGCAGCGAGTTCAAGGGTCAGCCGGGGTCCGCGCGGACCGGGCCCGTCGTTTCCGAGTTCAGCGTTTCGCATCCGTTCGGCAAGGACGGCCTGCTTGCCACGCGGGTTCGGCTGTACGCCGGCCTGCCTCGCATCGACATCCACACGCGGATCCGCAATCAGGACAAGTTCGTTCGCTATCAGATGCTCCTGCCAACGTCGATCAAGGCCGGCACGAGCGTGCATGAGATTCCCTTCGGGGCGATGGGGCGGCCCTTGGGCATCGAGTTCCCGGCGCAGAACTGGGTCGATTACGGTGACGGCCAGAAGGGCGTCGCCGTGCTGAACCGCGGCCTGCCCGGCAATGTCGTGACGAACTCCACGATGATGCTCTCGCTGATGCGTTCCACAAGGATCGTGGCGTACGGCTTCGGCGGCGGTTACGAGCCCGGCATGTCATCCGATTCCGGGTTTGAGCTTGGCAACGAGATGAGCTTCGATTACGCCCTGGTCCCCCATGCCGGCGATTGGCGCCAGGCGGGTGTCTACCGACACGGGCTGGAGTTCAACAATCCTCTCTTGGTTCGGCCAGTGGCCATCCACGCCGGGACGCTGCCCGATCGGTGGGGCTTGCTGAGACTGTCGCACCCCAACGTCGTGGTCTCGACGCTCAAGCCGGGACAGGGAGGCACGATCGTGGTCCGGCTCTATGAGGCCTCGGGGCAAGCTACCCCGGACGTCAGGGCCATGCTAGGTGCGAAGGTCGCTTCGGCGGATGAGGTGAATCTCATGGAGGATCCCGTCCGCAAGCTGGGTATTCAGGACGACACGCTGCGGTTTGACCTGCGCGCCTTCGAGATCAAGACGTTCAAGGTGGGGCTTCGTCCCCCAGCGCCTTGCCAACGGACCTCCCGATGACCCTATCACAGCCAGGCGTCCGCTCGCCCCTTTTCGTCCATCCGGCGGCACGTCCCGCTCCCCCCTCGACCTGCATGAGGGATCGGGCATACCGGCGGACGAACTCCAGGTCGCCTCACATCCGCCGAAGGCTCCGCGTCGTCGACGGCGCGGCAGCACCGGCGTCGGCGGCTTCTGGCTCCTGGCCGACCCCCTTGTCGGTTCCCGTGGCATCGCCGTAGATGTCGTCCACGGTTGCCCAGCACGCGGCGAGGTCTTGCTTGCCGACCTTGTCCACCATCGTCCTCGCCCAAGACAACCAGGAGGCGTACCAGACGATTCCATCCTTCATGGACGCGTGAAGCGACGCCTTCGTCCGAGTAACGCGCTCCATGGTCTGAACGTATTCGTCCCTCGAGACACGCGCCCTGATGTTGGCCTTGAGATCGCCTCCGGAGGGAGGCGGACCCGCGAGCAGCTTCTGATAGAACGGTATCCAGGCGAGAGACGTATCCTTCAGAGACTCGATAGCCCCTTCTCTGAGCTTGGGCGAGCTGTAGTCGATCCACGTCCTGCTCCTGCGGGTATTCGACAGAATATGCTCGAGCTGCAACCGCGCGAGTCGTTCGAGGTCCTCCGCGGGTATGGTCCGGCAGTTGGGGTGCCCCAGGGCATACTCCAGGTTGACTTCTCGCAGTGCGACGTACCGGTCGAGCGTCTTCTCCAGGCCGAGCTCGTTGACGAGCTCGTTGACGTCCGTGGAGAAGCTTCCCACCCAACGCATTCTCTGAACGAACTGTAGCTCATACCACCTGATGAATTCGTTAACGACGGTCAGCGACGTCCGTGCGGGTTGGCTCTGGGGATTCGCTTTCGAGCTGGAGGGCGGAGTCGTCGGAAAGAACCCGTCGCGGTCGGGTGCAAGTGCGATGTAGAGCGCGCCGGCGCCCGCGACGATTACGATTGCCCATACGACCTTCGCACGCCGCTTCCGCCGCATCGTGTTGTCCTTCCCTCCACGACGTTCAGATGACAGTCAGTGTAGCCAGAGACATCGCGCTCTTCAACGGCCGGGCACTAACCGCCTGGGGCCTTCCGCCTCGGAAGGAGCCGTCGTGATTGCCGGATCGGCATTCAACCTGATACCATGAGATTGGGCGCCCCAGGTCTATCGTGATGATCGGAAGGGGGCGTGCCTCGCGTCTGCTTTGCGCCGAGCCCGGTACTTGGGCCCCGGGCCCACGGGAGGAGGTCGACGATGATGCGGGAGGCCACAGTGGCGGTCCTCGAAGAGCCTGTCGCCCGTGTCGATTCCCAAGGCAGCGAACGCATCGCGCGAATGAGGCGCCGCTACCAGACGGGCCCCGCCTTCATCTCGGTCCAGCGCGCGAAGTATTACACCGACAGTTGGAAGGACACCGAGGCCAAGGGCATCGCGCTGCCCGTGCGCGTGGCGCTGGCGATGAAGAACGTCTACGAGAAGATGACGCACTACGTGGACCCCGACGACCGGATCGCCGGTTACTGGACCGAACACTTCCTGGGAATCCCCATTGACATCGAGCGCGGCGTCTTCAACACGGTGCTCGAAACGGAGCTGACCAAGCGTTCGATGATTCGCTTTCGATGCGGATCGATGCTCAAGGGCCTCTCGTACATGCTCCGCAAGCGCCTCCTGCTCGAGTTCCTGAGGAACCAGCGGATCGTACGACAGAGCGGCGAGGCGCCGTTGAACATGGACTTCAAGACCATGTCCGAGCGCTCGATCAACCCCTATCAGATACGCAACGACGATCGGACGTTGCTCCTGGGTTCGCTGCTGCCGTTCTGGAAAGGCAAGACGACCGTCGATCACGTCCAGGCGGCCCTGGTGAAGTCGGGGCTGTACTCGAAGGACATGCACGATTTCGTGACGGCCATCCCCGGCAACACGTCGCGCCAAGTGATCATGATCGGCGCCGCGGCCAGCATCGCCAGCTATCAGGGGCACGTGATCCTGGACTATCGCCCGGTCCTCGAGCGCGGGCTGCTCGACATGCGCTCGCAAGCGCGCGAGATGCTCGCGCGGACCGGCCTGGAAGGGCCGCGGCGCGACTTCCACGAGTCCATCGTGATCGCGCTCGACGGGATCATCATCTTCGCCCGCAGGCTGGTTGAGAGACTCGAAGCGGCACTCGAGGAAACGACCGATCCCGGGCAGCGCGCGGCGCGCGAGGAGATGCTCGACGTCTGCCGCCGGGCTCCACTGAATCCCGCCCGCACATTCCGCGAAGCGCTGCAGGCCCTCTGGACCGTCAAGACCGCGGTCGAGCTCGCTCATCCCGTGAACCTGCATTGCTTCGGCCGCTTGGACCAGATCCTCTATCCCTACTACGAGCGCGATACCGAGAGTCGCGCGATCGACGCGGAGCAGGCCCGCGAGCTACTCGAGGAGTTGTTGCTCAAGACGATGTCGCAGAACATCCGGCCCGAATCGAACCTGCTCTCGAACTTCTATCACCGATTCCTCGGCTCCTCGCCGGTAACCTTGGGTGGCGTGTCGCGGGAAGGCGCGGACTGCACGAACGCGCTGACCTACCTCTTCGTGGATGCCGCCAGCCGCTGCAAGGCCATCACGAACGTGTCCGTGAGAATCCACCGCGATACGCCGAACGAACTGCTCGATCGAATCGCCGCGCATCTTGAAGCGGGAACATCGACGTTCTCCTTGTTCAATGACGAGATCAACATCGAGGCCATGAAACGCAGAGGCTTCGCCGAGGCGGACGCGCGGGATTACGCGGTCATGGGCTGCGTCGACCTGACGTGTCCGGGCAAGACGGGCAGCATGAGCGCCGGTGCGGTGCAGCTCTGCAAGGTGCTCGATATCACGCTTCGCAACGGCGACGCCCGAACGCTCGCCGGCCCCTTGAGAAACGAGGGGTTGTCGACGGGGGATCCCGATTCGTTCGCGGACTTCGAAGAGTTGGTCCAGGCGTTCGTCAAGCAGGGCAAGCACCAAATCAGTAAGATCGTGGACGCCTCCAACCTGCGAGACCGGGTCTTTGCCGAGCGACTGCCGGCGCCCTACATCTCGGCCTTCATCGATGGATGCCTCGACGCCCGAAAGGACGTGACCGAAGGAGGGGGCCGTTATGCCCTGTCCGGCATCTCCATGATCAACTCGATCGCCAACGCGATCGATTCGCTGCACGTGATTCGCACGCTGGTCTTCGAGCAGCGAAAGTACACTCTCCGGGAACTCGTCGAGGCGGCGAACCGCAACTACATCGGATGCGAGGAGATCCACCGGGCTGTGTGCGGCGTCGAGGGGAAATGGGGCAACGGAGACCCGGCAACGGATGTGCTGGCAAGGCGTGTGATGAAGGATCTTTTCGAAGACACGTACCAGTACCGCAACGCTCGTGGTGGCCCGTTCGTGGTCTACGTCATCAGCATGACGACGCATACGATTGACGGGCGCCTGTCGATTGCCTCCCTGGACGGGCGCAAGGCCGCCACTCCCTACGCCGCAAGCTGCAACCCGTACAACGTCGAGCGCCGCGGCGTGACCGCGGCCTTGCGCTCCGTGGCCGCGCTGCCGTTCGAGGACGTGACGGGCTGCGCGGTGAACGTGCGGTTCCATCCCACCGCGATCGGCCGGGACGCCGAGACGAGGCGGAAGTGGATTTCGCTGATTCGCACCTACTTCCAATTGGGTGGCTCACAGATACAGCCGACCGTGGCCAGCGCCGAAATGCTCCGCTCGGCCAGGATGAAGCCGGAGGAATACCGGGACTTGATCGTCAAGGTCGGAGGCTACAGCACGTACTTCGTCGATTTGGGTCGTGCGATTCAGGACGAGGTCATTGCCCGAACCGAGCACACATAGGGGGGCCCACCATTTGAAGCCCCGGCCCCGGTTACGACAATGCGCGTGCGTGCCAGGTACAGTCCTCGAGACGTAGCGACACGAGAGTGAGGACGGACGGGAGATGCGGATCGCGTCCGGACCGAAAGCCTTGTGCCAAGGCGGACGCGTGAACATCATCGAACGGACAACAACGAAGAGCATCCCGAAATGAGAGTTCTGGTTACCGGCGCGGACGGCCTCCTGGGAAGCAACCTGGTTCGGGAACTCCTTGCCGACGATCATTCCGTGCGATGTCTCATCCTCCCTGGAAGCCGTTCGGCCACCCTGGATGGCTTGCCGGTGGAGAAGGTCGAGGGAGACGTCTGTGACGAAGGCTTCTCGCTCTCGGATGCCATGGCGGGGTGCGACGGCGTCTTCCACTGTGCGGCCATCACGGATCTCTGGGCCGATGCGGATCTGGTGTGGAAAGTGAACTTCGAAGGGACCCGCCGCGTCCTGAATGCGTGTCTGGCGGCTTCGATCAAACGGCTGGTCTTCGTCAGTTCCGCTTCGTGCTTTGAGCCCGGGCCCATTTGCGCGCCGGGGGATGAGACCGGCGCGTTCCCCGCGGCGTACCGGGGCACGCCGTACGTGGAATCCAAGCATCGAGCAACGGAGCTCGTCCGCGAGTACGCAAACGCGCGCGGTCTCGACGCCGTCATCGTCGCCCCGACCTTTCTGCTGGGACCTTACGACGCGCGACCCAGCGGCGGCGAACTAGTCCGGCAGTTCATCCGGCGTCCCATGGCGTTCGTCCCGCCCGGCGGACGCAGCTTCGCGTATGCGCCGGACGTGGCGAGGGCGATGCTCTCGGCCATGGACAAGGGCAGGACCGGCCAGACCTACATCCTGGGCGGGCACAACCTGTGCTACCGCGACTTCTTCTCGCAAGTCGCCAAGATCGCCGGGCTCCGCTCGCCGAGACGCACGCTTCCCGGCTCCGCTGTTCTTCTGGCCGGAACGATGGCGTCGTTCTTCGGGCACATCGTGCGGAAACGACCGAAACTCAACCGGTCCGTAGCCCGGTTCTCTCTTCTCGGCGCTTATTACAGCTCTACCAAGGCGACGGACGAACTCGGAGCGTCCCAAAGCCCGATCGAGACCGGAACCGAGGACTCGATTCGCTCGCTCAGCATGTACCGTCATCTCCGGCTGGAAGGCGGCTACTTCGATGGCAAGGTCGCGCTGGTAACGGGAGGAAGCCGGGGAGTGGGCTTCGCCACCGCGCGGGCACTGGCTCTTGCCGGCGCCAAGGTCGTGATCACGGCGCGCGGCGAGACACGCCTTCAGGAAGCGAAAGACCGCATCGAGCGGCTGGGAGGCGCGGTGGTGGCGGTCGCGGGCGACGTCGCCAGCGCGCCGGACGCCGAAAGGATGATCCGAAGCGCTGTGGACCACTTCGGGCGCCTGGACATTGTCATCAACAACGCCGGTCTGTCCATGCGTGGACAGTTCGCCGAGCTCTGCCCCGAAGTATGCCGCCAGGTGACCGCGACGAATCTCATCGGATGTCTCAACGTGTCTCAGGCGTCCATCGGCCACCTCATCGACTCAAAGGGTCAGCTCGTCTTCATATCAAGCATCGCTGGCCTGTTCGGCCTGCCCGGCGCGTCGGTCTACTGCGCCACGAAGAAGGCGCTGACGGGACTTGCCGAATCGCTCCGCATCGAACTCATCCCGAAAGGCGTCCACGTCGGCGTGGTCTACCTCGGGTTCACCGAGCACGATCCCGAGAAGCGCATCATCATGGCGGACGGCTCTCTGGAACCGCCCGGACGCCCCGCGCATCACAGTCAGGCCCACGCCGCGGCCCTCATTGTCAGGCTGCTCAGGAAACGTAAGAGACAACTCATCATGACGCCGGCGGGCGTCGCGGGTTGGCTCGCGTACCGCCTTTCACCGACTTTCGTCGAGCGGGCGATTCTGCGGGCCCAAGCGGCGGAGTGGGGGGTCTTCAAGCGGTTTTCGTGATCGGAAGCGAGCATCCTTCCTGCAACGAGGTCCAAAGGAGTGTCATTGGAGGAGTGGCCCCGGGCGCCCGGCCCGGCCAATTCTGTCGTTACTGCCCGTGAAGATCTGGGTTACAGTTATGGGGGAGCGGTGCAATAGCTCCGTCCGCGGTTCGTTGGACCTCTAGGGTCGGGGTGTGGGGCGTCCGCACGGCCCCCCGGTGCCTCTGACCGGTCCCCGACCCATGTGGGGCCCGGGAGGAGTCGGACCGAGCACGCACCAGAGCCAGACCGCCGCATGCTAACCGGGCGGAGGACGTCGACTCGCGGGGAGCGCAATGCACAGATCTCTACTCGCCGTTGCCGTCTTGGCCGCGGCACAAACCGGGCTGGCCGCGGAACCGAGGATCGTGCGACCCTACGAAAGCAGCGGCGCGTTCTCGGCCATCAATCAGATCGACGCCTTGGTCCTTACGACACTCAAGGCCCGCGGCATCGAGCCCGCCAACCTGTGTTCCGATGAGGTCTTCGTCCGGCGCGTGTATCTGGACGCCATCGGCACGCTGCCCGAGCCAAAGGAGGTCCGCGGCTTCCTCCAGGACCGACGGCCCAACAAGCGGGCCGTGCTGATCGACACCCTCCTGGCACGGAAGGAGTTCGCCGACTACTGGGCCATGAAGTGGTGCGACCTGCTGCGGGTCAAGGCCGAGTTCCCCATCAACCTTTGGCCTAACGCCGTTCAGACCTATCACCGCTGGATACGCGACGCCATCCGCGAGAACTGGCCCTGCGATCGAATCGCCCGCGAGCTGCTGACCTCGAGCGGCAGCAACTTCCGCGTGCCGCCGGTCAACTTCTACCGCGCCGTCCAGGGCCGGGAACCGCCGGCGATCGCCGAGGCGGTGGCCCTGACGTTCATGGGGACGAGGCTCAAGAGCTGGCCGGAGGCGCAGCGCGCGAACATGTCGGCGTTCTTCTCGCGGATCGCCTACAAGAAGACGGCCGAGTGGAAAGAAGAGATCGTGTGCCTCGATCCGGCGCCCGCCGGCGAGTTGCAGGCGGTCTTGCCGGACGGGCGCACCGTGAAGATCCCACCAGGCAAGGACCCTCGCATGGTGTTTGCCGATTGGCTCCTCACCCCGGACAACCCGTGGTTCGCCCGAAGTGTCGTGAACCGCATCTGGGCGTGGCTGCTGGGCCGCGGCATCATCCACGAGCCGGACGACATCCGGCCCGACAACGCGCCCGTCAATCCGGAGCTGCTGGCCTATCTGGCCAAGGAGCTCACCCGGGGCAACTACGACCTGAGGCGGATGTATCGCCTGATCCTCAATTCGCGCACCTATCAGCAGTCACCGATCCCTCGAAGCACTCATCCCGACGCGGAGGCGCTGTTCGCCCACTACGCGGTCCGCCGGCTGGACGCGGAAGTCCTCGTCGACGCCCTGTGCTGGATCTTCGGGGACGGCGAGAGCTACTCGAGCCCCATCCCCGAGCCTTTCACGTTCATTCCGACGTACCAGCGGACGATCGCGCTGGCTGACGGCAGCATCACGAGCTCGTTCCTCGAGATGTTTGGCCGTCCCGCTCGCGACACCGGTCTGGAGTCCGAGCGCAACAACCAGCCCACGGACGCCCAGCGGCTACATTTGCTCAACTCGAGCCACATCCAGCTCAAGATCGAACGGAGCTGGCGACTGCGCAACCTGGTCCAGAACAACAGGAGGAACCCTCGGTTCGTCGTTGGCGCGATCTACCTGACCATCCTGTCGCGTCAGCCGACGCCGGCCGAACTGACCGCCGCCGAGGGATACGCCAAGGCGAACAAGCTCAGCCCGCAACAGGCCGCCGGTGATCTGGCATGGGCGTTGATCAACACCAAGGAATTCCTCTATCGGCATTGAGCCAAACACGCGCCGCCGCGACGAGTGCTCGGCGGCCATCGAGGATAGCGGCATGAACGACCAGACGACCAGAGGCCTCATAACCAGGCGGGCCGCGCTGAAGCAGGGGCTTCTCGGCGCGGCGGGACTGGCGCTGCTCGATCGGCGCCCCGTCCTGGCGAAAGCGACGAGCCGACCGGCGAGCGCCAAGGCGGTCATCCAGATCTGGATGTGGGGCGGCCCGTCGCATATCGACACCTTCGACCCGAAGCCGGACGCCGGCCACGACTACTGCGGCCCCCTGAACAAGACGATCGCCACCAACGTCGACGGAATACGGATCGGCGAGCTGCTTCCGTTGCTCGCCAAGCAGGCGGACAAGTACTCGATCATCCGTAGCATGACGCACGGCGTGAACGCTCACGAGACGGCGTCCTACATCGTGCAAACCGGGCGCAAGCCCGGCAGGCTGGTCTACCCCTGTGTCGGGGCGGTCGTGTCGCTCTTCAAGGGCTACGACCACGGCTACAAGGGGCTGGTGCCGCCGTACATCGTGCTGACGGAGACGCAGGGACGCTTCTCAGAGGCCGGGTTCCTCGGACAGCGATACAAGCCGTTCGCCACCGGCGGTAATCCCGGTCAGAAGCGCTTCGTGGTCGAGGGCATCGTCGCGGAGGGCATCTCCGACGAACGTCAACGCGCCCGGCGCGAGCTGCTCCACAAGCTCGACTCGCTCGGGTCCGCCATGCCGGGCGACTCGCGGTTCGAACAGCTCGACCGCTGCGAGAAGAGCGCCTACGACATGATGTTCGGCCAGGCGAGGAAGCTGTTCGATCTGTCGGATGAGAAGGACGAGATACGCGATCGCTACGGCCGAAACACGTTCGGCCAGTCGTGCCTGATGGCGCGCCGCCTCGTCGAAAGCGGCGTGCCCTACGTCACCATCAACTACAAGGGATGGGACACCCACAAGCAGCACTTCGAGGCGATGCGCCGGAAGTTGCCCGAGATGGACGCCGGCTTCGCCACGCTATTGCAGGACCTCACCGACCGGGCACTACTCGATAGCACCATCGTCTGGTGGGGCGGCGAGTTCGGCCGAGGTCCGAAGGTCCAGTGGAATCCGCCGTGGAACGGCGGCCGATCGCACTACGGCAAATGCTTCTCCACCGTCGTCGCCGGCGGCGGGTTCAAGGGCGGACGCGTCGTCGGCGCCTCCGACGCCAAGGGCGAGGAAGTCGCCCAGCGACCCGTGCATCCGCGAGGGCTGATACGCAGTATGTACGAGCTGCTTGGAATCGACCCGGACGGGCCGCTGCCGAACCCGAAAGGACTGGACCTCCAAGTCCTGCCGTCCTCCAAGGACGACCAAGAGAACGACAGCCGCCTTACGGAGATCATGTGATCCGAGGATCCCGACCCATGACAGTACGCCCACGACTGATGCTTCTGGCGGCGGCCTTGTGCGCATCGACCGCGTGGGGCCAGTCGAACAGCAGGGAGCCGCACATCGGCTACATCTACCCCGCCGGGGGACAGCGAGGCGCTACGTTCGAGATCTGGGTCGGCGGCCAGTTCCTCCAGGGGGTCACCGACGCATACGTTTCGGGCAAGGGCGTTCACGCCTCGATCATCCAGCACTACAGGCCCCTCAAGAACATCGACAAGGAACAGCGCGACGCCCTCCAGAGAAAGATGAAGGAGGTCCGGGACAAACGCCTGGCCGAGGCGTCCGAAAAGGGCAAAGGACCGGCCGGACCCAGGAATCGGTTTGTCCGGCGGCGCGCAAGCAAGCCCAGCACGAACAAGGCCGACACCGCCAACCTGCCCAACCACCCGCTGCTCCGCGACATCGATGACATGAGTCTCAGGGAACTCGAGCATCTCAGGCACGAGCTCCTCAACATCAAGAAGCGCCAGCAGAACGCCCAGATCGCCGAGACGGTGGTGGTCAAGGTCACGATCGATCCCGGCGCAGCGCTTGGCGACAGGGAGCTCCGGCTGCTGACCCGCGCCGGTCTGACGAACCCCATGTGCTTCCAGGTGGGAGCGATGCCGGAAACCCGCGAGCTCGAGAGCAACGATCCCAAGGCATACTCACAACGACCGCCCGATCCGCCGGTCGACCTGCCCGTGCTGCTGAACGGGCAGATCAAACCCGGTGACGTCGATCGGTTCCGCTTCCGGGCCAAGGCCGGACAGCGGCTCGTGATCGAGGCCTACGCCCGACGGCTCGTTCCGTATCTGGCCGACGCAGTCCCCGGCTGGTTCCAGGCGACACTGGCCCTCTACGACGCCGCCGGCAACGAGGTGGCGTTCGAGGACGACTACCGCTTCGACCCCGACCCGGTCCTCTTCTACAAGATCCCCTCGGACGGCGTGTTCGAGCTCGAGATCCGCGACGCCATCTATCGAGGTCGCGAGGACTTCGTCTACCGAATCGCCGTGGGCGAGCAACCCTTCATCACGCAGGCGTTCCCGTTGGGCGCGCGCACGGGCAGCAAGGCCGTCGCCTCCGTCGAGGGCTGGAACCTCGCCCGAGACCAGGTGACCCTGAGAACCCAACCCGGCGGCGACCGCATCCGAGAAACGGCGCTGCGCCAGGACAAATGGCTCTCCAACCCCGTCACCTACGCCGTCGAAAGGCTTCCCGAATGCGACGAAGCCGAACCCGACGACACGACGCAGAAGGCGCAGCGCGTCGACCTGCCGCGCGTCGTCAACGGCCGCATCGACAAGCCCGGCGACGTCGACGTGTTCCGGTTCGACGGCCGTGGCGGCGACGAAGTGGTGGCCGAGGTGCTCGCTCGAAGGCTCGGGTCCCCGCTCGATTCCCTGCTGCAGTTGACCGATGCGTCGGGACGCGTGCTGGCATGGAACGACGACCAGGAGGACAAGGCCTCGGGCCTGCTCACGCACCACGCCGATTCCTACTGCCGCTTCCGGCTGCCGGCGGATGGAACCTACTACGTGCGCCTGGCCGATTCACAGCGCCACGGCGGCAAGACGTACGCCTATCGCCTCCGCATCGGACCTCCACGGCCCGACTTCGAGCTCCGCATGACGCCGTCGAGCATCAGCGTTCCCGCCGGTCGTGCCGCTGCCATCTGCGTCTACGCGTTTCGGAAGGACGGGTTCAACGGCGACATCGACGTGGTCCTCAAGGACGCGCCCTCCGGCTTCAAGCTGAGCGGCGGCCAGATTCCCAGCGGGCGCGACCGCGTCCGCATGACGCTCGCGGCGCCCTGGCGCGGGTCCGACGAGCCGATCGTCCTGAATCTCGAGGGCCGGGCTCGCGTCGGCGGCACGACCATCAGCCGGCCCGTCGTCCCGGCGGAAGACATGATGCAGGCATTTCTCTACCGGCACTTGGTGCCGTCGCAAGAGCTCATGGTCGTCGTCAGGGGCCAAGGGCGCCGAGGCCCGCCCGTCGAGCTGGCCGGTAGCGGCCCGATTCGGGTCCCCCAGGGCGGGGCGACCCAAGTGCGGATCCGGGCGCCGAAGCATCCCATGCTCCGCAACGTCCAGCTCGAACTCAACGACCCGCCCGACGGCATGAGCCTCCAGGACGTGAAGGTCGTGCCCGAGGGCCTGGCGTTCGCCCTAAAGGCCGACGAGAAGGCAACAAAGGTCGGCCTGTCGGACAACCTGATCGTCGAGGTCTTCACCGAAATGCCCGGCGGACAGCGAGGCGGCAAAGGCGCCAAGCAAAAGAGACGCGTCTCCCTCGGCGTCATACCGGCCATCCCATTCGAAGTGGTCCAGCGCTGAGAGCGCCCCGTGAACCCACTCGCCTCCCAAAGCTCTCGGCACATTCATCGTCGACGTCTCGAGTTTCGGGGCCCATCAACTGACCCTGTCGATGTGGCGTAGGGTCCAGGCGTTGGAGAGTGAAATCGAGTCCCGCCATGGCAGGCGCGTGGGAAAGGGGCAGGGATGTAAGTTATTGATTCGAGGCAATTTGAGATGACCAGCCGATCCCCTGAAATCAGCGCCAAGCCCCGCACCGCAACAGAGCAGGCTCTGCTTCTCGTGCCTCTTTCCCCATGCCGAACATGGGGTTATCATAGTCGCTCATGAACGCAATCCGCTCGGAGAGCCTAAGTTGCGGTCTCGCGTTCCAGTCGCGGATCCCGGCAAGTCATTTGACAAGGGCCGAAACGTGGTCGATAATTTGGTATTGATCTACACCCCGTCGGATCAGCCGAAAGGCCTCCGGCGGGGTACTGCTTTTTTGGGGCACACCCAAGTGGGCAAGGGGGCGCTCGATGCCCGCTGAGCCCACCGTCAAGCGTACGATTGCCTTCATCGATGGGCAGAACCTGTTCTATGCGGTCAAGCGGGCGTTCGGGTATGGCTATCCCAACTACAACGCCCTCGCTCTGGTCGAGGCGGCCTGCCGAGCCAAGGGGTGGAGTGCCACGGCGACTCGATTCTACACCGGCGTTCCGAATGCGACGGACAACCCGTTCTGGAACCATTTCTGGACGGCCAAGCTGGCCCTCATGGGCACGCGGGGGGTCACCACGTTCTCTCGCCCTTTGAAGTACCGGAATCAGACAGTCCGCCTGCCGAACGGTCAGGCCACCACCGTTCTGGTTGGACAGGAAAAGGGCATCGACATCCGCATCGCGCTCGACGTCGTGCGAATGGCGCGGGAAGGGGTGTACGACGTGGCCCTGATCTTCAGCCAGGACCAGGACCTCTCCGAGGCCGCCGACGAGGTCAAGAGCGTCTCGATGGCGCAGGATCGATGGATCAAGATCGCCTGCGCATTCCCCGTGAGTCCGACCTACACAAACACGCGCGGAATCAACAACACCCACTGGGTCAAGATCAACCGCGCCCTCTACGACGGCTGCATCGACCAGAACGACTATCGACCAAAGCGCAAGCCGTGACGAAGACGCTTATTGCCCCCGGGCCCGGGGCGGGGGGAGTCGCCCTGACATTGGAATCGAGCCTGCGCTACTCCTGGCGTGCTGAGTAGGGCGGCGTTCCGACAAGCAAGCCTGCCCCCTCTTTCGGTGCAGGGCGGCCCGCTGAAATCGAAGTCGAGCGTCCGCGCCCTCTGGCACTTCACGCGAGAAGGCCTGCCCCCATTTCTCCTCTCACCTTTACCCTCCCAACAGTGTTCTCCTGAGCCCCTTCCTGGATCGCGGCAGGGTTGTCCCAGGATGCCCCCATGCTATAATCGCGGGTACGCGTTTCAGGAGCCCGTAGAGATGCATTGCGTCTACGTCCTATCCGCGAAACAACGTCACGCCCGATTGCGACCGCTTTGTTGTCGCTACACAGCGGACGCCAACAGGCGACCTCACTGGCGTCGTCCGAATGACGGAACCGTCCAGGAGGGGCTTGGCACCGTTGAGTGTATCATGGCGACATCGCGATTGCGGTATTCGGCGGAGAGGGCATCAAGACTCGGGAGAAGGTGATGAATGAAGAAGGCGCCGTCGACGAGGTAGAGGTACTACGCACGGTCAAAGATGCACTCGCCCGGGTGGGCCCAGAAGCGCGCGGGCGCATTCTGAAGTATGTCTCAGAGATATATGACCTAGATCCTCGCCGGGAGCCAACACGAGTTGCAGGCGTGCCGCGTGCTGTCCTGAGTAGCCAACCTAACACTCGAGAGATGACTTTCGCGGATCGGGCGACCCTATCTCCCAAGGAGTTCCTCCATGAGAAACAGCCCCAGACAGACATCGAGCGCGTGGCGTGCCTGGCCTACTACCTATCCCACTACCACAATGCCCCGTATTTCAAGACACTCGATATCAGCAAGTTGAACACAGAAGCAGCGCAACTGAAGTTCTCAAATCCCGCCTATGCTGTCGTGAACGCCACCAATGCTGGGTTGCTTGCATCTGCAGGCAAGGGCAGAAAGCAAATCAGCGCTATCGGTGAGCGATTCGTTGACGCCTTGCCTGACCGGGATGCGGCCAAGTCACTCCTGCGTCACTCTCGGCCGCGCCGCACCCGGAAGAAGTCGCCAGCTAAAGGAAAGACCGTTACTAGCAAGTAACCGGAGGTGTCACACGTGACTTCCAGGCCGCTCCGGCTGACAATCTTCAACCATAAGGGCGGGGTCGGCAAGACAACGCTGACCGTCAACATTGCTGCGGCGCTGGGTGAGCAAGGCAAGCACGTTCTCCTTGTTGATACCGACCCCCAATGCAATCTGACCTCCTATCTTCTCTCCGACGACGTCGTGGATGACCTGCTTGACCACTCGGGAGATCCGGAAGGGCAGACTGTTTGGACAGCGATAAGGAACGTCTACGAGGAAATCGGAGAGGTCGCACACCTCGATCCTCTGCCTACTTCAATCGACAATGTTGACCTGGTGCCCGGCGACATTCGCCTGTCGCAATTCGAGGAGTCGCTCGGTGATTCCTGGACTTCGTGCTTCAAGCGAAAACTCGGTGGCTTCCGTGCAATTACAGCCATCAGCGCACTTGTGGAAGATATCGCGCGGCATAGCCAGGAAGCCTATGACTTCGTATTCTACGATGCGGGGCCCAACATTGGCCCACTGAATCGCGTCCTCATACTTGACTCCGACTTCTTCATTGTGCCGGTTGCCTGCGACCTTTTTTCCACTCGCGCCCTAAGCACGCTGGGTCAGACGCTTAAGCGATGGGTTCTCGATTGGGCTACCATAGAGGCACTGGCGCCGGACGGCGTGTATTTGCTGCGAGGAAAGCCGCACTTCATGGGCCACATTCCGCAGCGCTTCAAGACCTACGGACAGGCAATGGCCAGCGTCCCAGCAGGCTTCTTCCGTCGCGTGGAGAAGAGAATCTATGCGGATGTGATTGCGGTGTTAAAAGAGCTAAGGCCGCCGCTTGCCCAGGGAACCGGGTCAGAACGTCGTCTTGGGCAAGTGAAGGACTTCTCGACGACGGCGCAAAGAGCACAGCTGCAGGGGGTCCCCATCTCACGCGTAGAAGGAGGTAATGAAAGCCACAAGACCCAGGCATTGCATGCGTTCAGAAGCATTGCGAAAGCTATTGTCGCGCAGTCGAGAGGCTGATGAAGCACCCATGCGCAACCCACGGCGAAGGAAATCGGTCGTCAACATCACTCTCACCAGTGCTGAAAAGAAGGGCATCGAGAAGTGCGTGAAGCACTTTCGGGACAACATGCACCTCTTTCAGATCGCGGCTGAGGCAGTGATGTCAGCGTGCACTAGCCATCCGGAACTTAGGAAGTACATTCACTTCATAAAACACCGTGTGAAGGACCCGCGACATCTTCGGGACAAGCTCCAAAGAGGCGCAGTTGAGGAGAAGAGGGCTGGGCGGAAGCCGGCAACTAATGTACCGAATCTCTTTGAGAGGATTACGGACCTGGCCGGTATTCGGATTCTTCATCTGTACACGGATCAAATAGCCAACATGAACGGACTCATCCTTGAAATACTTCGGGAGCAGAAGTACAAGCTAGTGGAGGGGCCGGTTGCGCACATCTGGGATCATGAGAGCGAACAGTATTTCAGGGAGCGTGGGATCAAGACGCAACTTCGTGACACGATGTACAGTAGTGTTCACTACGTCATTGAACTCAGCACCGCGAGCCGGGTACGATGCGAGCTGCAGGTACGGACGCTTGCGGATGAGCTGTGGGGCGAGGTGTCGCACACGGTCGATTATCCGAAGCCTACGAAGAGCACGGCTTGCAGAGAGCAGCTGAAGGTTCTGGCCCGCATAACCTCCGCGTGCACGAGGCTTGTGGATTCGATCTATCGTGCAAAGCAGGACTTCGAGAAGCGGCGACCCACTCCCCGAAGGCCCCGGAAGAAGAATACCGGGTAGAAACGCAACGGGCGGGGACGGGACACCGTTAGCTCTTCCTGGATCGGCGTTGAGTCGCCTTGCCTTGGATGACATGTGAGCGGCCGCGACCCTTGGAGCAGGTTGCATAGTCGCTCGCCGGCTTCCGGACTATCCGCTGTTGGCAGCGTTCTTGCGCGTGGGGATGTTCCCGGGGGACTGAGACCTGAAGTGGTGCCTCCTCCCTCAGCGTCAGCGGTTTCCTCGCCTGCCTGATCGGGCTCGCGGTGGATGCTTGGGCCGTGAGGTCAAGAGATCGTTCACGGATTCGCCGTCGCGCTTTCTAGTCCCCCGTCACCTGCTCGCACCCCCGGAAAGGAATGTGCCGTTCGACCCCTATTGGAAGTGGCATGGCGCATGCCTCTTGACGTTCGTGAGATGTGGGAATGGGGCGTCCCTGCTCTACTCTCGAACGCTCGTTGATCCGGCCCCTCCGACGCATTGGGCGTCAACCATCGCCTCACCAGCCCGATAGCTCGACCGAACGAACGGACCGGACATCACGGAGGCGAAACCCAGATCCCGGGCCCGATCGGCCAGGGCGTCGAATTCCTCGGGCCGGTAGTACCGGACGACGGGCAGGTGCGTGCGCGTGGGTTGGAGGTACTGGCCGATGGTGACGACGTCGCAGCCGGCGGCTCGGGCGTCGGCCAGCGCGGCGTGGATCTCGTCAACCGTCTCACCGAGGCCCACCATCAATCCGGTCTTAGTCACGATGTCCGGGTGGCGGCGCTTGACGATTCGCAGGACCTCGAGCGATCGGGCGTAGTCGGCCTGCGGCCGGATCCGAGGCGCCAGCGACGCGACCGTCTCTAGATTGTGATTGAACACGGCGGGCCCGGCCGCGCACACGCGGTCGATGCAGTCGATGCGGGCGTGCATGTCGGGCGGCAACACCTCGACGGTGACGCTATCGAGGCGGGCTCTGAGCGCTTCGACCGTCCGGGCGAACGCGCCCGCGCCCTCGTCCGACAGGTCGTCCCGCGTCACCGACGTGACCACGACGTGCCGCACGCCTAGCTCCGCGGCGGCCTCGGCCACGCGACGCGGCTCGTCCGGATCCAAGGGCCCCGGCGCCCCGTGGTCCACGGCGCAGAACGCGCAGCGCCGAGTGCAATGCCGCCCCATGATCATGAACGTCACGACGCGGCGCGACCAGCACTCGGCGTGATTGGGGCATCGAGCCGCCTCGCACACGGTCGCCAGACCGGCTGATCGAACCGAGCGCGTCGTCTCGGCGAGCGTCTTGCCGGCCGGCAGACGCTTCTTCAGCCACGGCGGTAGCCGCCGCCCGGGTCGATCGGTCGGCGCGGGCGAAGGCTCGAGGTCCGCGGCGCGGTCGTCTTGTCCGGTCGTCTTGCTCATAGCGAGTGCAGCGGCATCCCCAATAGCGCGTCGGCGGCCTCGACCACCGGCTCAGCCAGCGACGGGTGCGCGTGAATCGTCTCGGCGATCTCGCCGACGGTCATGCCGGCGCGGATCGCGACGGCCACCTCATGGATGACCTCCGCGGCGCGGAAGCCGACCATCGTCGCCCCGAGAACGCGCCTCGAACCGGCCTCCGCTACCAGTTTACAGAACCCCTCGGGTTGACCGAAGGCCTGGGCGGCGCCGCTGGCCTGATAGCGGAACCGGCCCGTCTCGATCTCTACTCCGGCCGCGCGGGCGGCGTCCTCGCCGAGACCCACCTGCGCCAGTTCCGGGTGCGAGAACACGACCGTCGGCACGACCCGGTAGTCCTCGGTCATCGCCACGCCCATGATATTGCTCGCGGCCACGGTGCCCTGGCGATAGGCAACGTGGGCGTATGGGCCCTTGCCGGTGATGTCGCCGATGGCGTAGACGCCGGGGGCGGTGGTGGCGCATCGCTCGTCGATCTGGATGAACCGCCCGTCGTGGCGAACCCCTGCCTCGTCGAGGCCGAGGTCGTCAATCCGCGTGCGACGGCCGATCGCGACGATCACGATCGCCGCCTCGACCGTCTGGCCGTTGTCGAGCCGGATCGCCAAACCGTCGTCGCGCCGGTTGACGCCGTCGACCTTCGTGCCGCAGTGGACGGTGACGCGGCGTTTCTTGAGCGACTTGGCCACTTCCTTCGCCGCGTCGGCGTCGACCGTGGGCAGGACGCGGTCCATCGCCTCGACGAGGGTGACGCTGCTGCCGAACTCGGCCAGCATCGTGGCGAACTCCACCCCGTTGGGGCCCGCGCCGATGATCAGCGCCGATTCGGGCAGCGCTTGCATGGCCAGCGCCTGATCGGTGTTGAGGATCCGCTCCCCGTCGATATCGAGGCCGGGCAGAGGCGCCGGGATCGTGCCGGTGGCCAGAATGACGTTCGGCGCGGGGATCCGCAGGACGCCGTCGGGCGAATCGACGCCAACCGTGTGCGGCTCGATCAATCGTCCCCGGCCGGCGACCACGTTGACGTTTCGTCCCTTGAGCAGCGCGCCCAGCCCCTTGGTCAACCCGGCGACGACCTTGTCCTTGTGGGCGACGACCTTGGCGAAGTCGAGGCGGACGTCGCCGGCCTCGATGCCCACGGACGCGGCGGTCTTCAAGTCGGAGTACAGCTTGGCCACATGCAGCATGGCCTTGGTGGGGATGCAGCCCGTGTTGAGACAGACGCCGCCGACGCAGCTTCGTTCGATGAGCGTCGCCTTGCCGCCCATCGCGGCGATGCGGAGGGCGGCGACGTATCCGCCGGGGCCGGCGCCGATGATGACCGCTTCGCGTGGCTCGGTCGACGCGGCAATGGCGTGACTCTGAGAGGCCGGCGCGGCGGCGGCGTCCGACTCGTCCTCCTCGAGGAGGTCCGGCTGTTCGATCGCGGAGCGGACGGCGTCGAGGAAGCGAGCGGCCGGTCCGCCGTCGACGACGCGGTGATCGAACGTAAGGCTGAGCGCCATCGTGTCGCGGGGCTCGACGCGATCGTCGACGAGGACGGGCTCGCGGCGGATGCGCCCCAGGCCGAGGATGGCGCACTCCGGCAGGTTGATGATCGGCGTGAAGGCCTCGACGCCGAACGAGCCCAGGTTGCTGACGGTGAACGTGCCGCCCTGCATCTCGTCGGGCGCTAGGCGGCGCCTTCGGGCGCGATCGATCAGATCGCGCGACCGGACCGCGAGCTGGCGCAGGCTCAGCCCGGGGGTGTCGCGGACGACGGGCACGAGCAGCCCGGCGTCGGTGTCGACGGCGACGCCGACGTGGACTCCGTCGGGCAGGACGATCTTGTCGTCGGCCCAGCGGGCGTTGAGCATCGGGTGATCGCCGAGCGTCGCGGCGGTCAACTTGACGATCATGTCGGTGTAGCTGGGGACGGGCTCGTCGTCGGCTCGCTGCTCGCCCTTGAGTTGAGCGCGGAGGGCGACGAGGCGGGTCACGTCGGCGGTGGTCGTCAGCGTGACGGGAGCCGTCGTGTGGGCGCTGGCGGCCATGCGGTCGGCGATTCGTCTTCGGACCGGGCCGACGGGTATCGCGCGACCCGAGAAGGCCAGGTCGGGGGCGAGTCCGGCGGGTCCCGCGGCGGGCGCGACCTTCGTCGCCGTGGCAGCGGCCGCGCGGACATCCCGCTCGCGAATGCGTCCGGTCTTGCCGGTGCCGTGGAGACGCGACCACTCGACGCCGAGCTCGGCGGCGAGTCGCGCGGCTCGGGGGCTGATGGTCGGCCCGCGGCGGGTCGTTGCGGAGATTGCGCGTAGGGGCTCAGTGGCGACGGACGGAGCGATTGTCGGCGATGCAGGCGCGGGCGAGCCCGCCGAGGTCGGCCGGGTGTTGGGGGCCACGGCTGCTCCTGATGTCTCGAGCGGCGCTTCCTCGCCCGGTTCCACGAGATAGCCCAGAATGGCGCCGACGACGACCGTGTCGCCCGGGTTCGGAGCGTCGGGCGGGATCCGAAGGATGCCGCTGTCGATTGCCTCCACCTCTTGAACCGCCTTGTCGCCTTCCAGGACGAAAAGCGGCTCGCCCTCCTTGACCGGCTCGCCCTCCTTCTTGAGCCACTCGACGAAGACGGCCTCTTCCATTTCCCAGCCCAGACGGGGAACAGTGATCGGGTATGCCATTGCGGACTTCCTCATGGAGAACAACAGGGTCTAGGGTTCAGGGTCTAGGGTGTGGCAGCGGCGTCACGTTCTTCGTCAACGTGCATCTTTCGGACAGCATCATCCCGGTCGGTCCCCGTGCACTAGACCCTAAACCCTAGCCCCTAAACCCTATCTCTCTACTCTTCCAACAGATCGCGGATCGCTTGCGCGATCCTTTCCGGATTCGGCACGACGGCGGCCTCCAGCGGGGGGCTGTAGGGCGTCGGCGTGTGCGTGCCGTTCAGCCGTCGGATCGGCGCGTCGAGGTCGTCGAACCCCCGATCGACCACCTGGGCGGCGATCTCGGCGCCGATGCCGCACGGCGCGAAGGCCTCGTCGATGATCAGCAGCCGCCCGGTCTTTCGGACCGATTGCAGGATCGTGTCGACGTCCAGCGGCGCGACGGTCCGCGGGTCGACGATCTCCACCGACACGCCCTCGGCCGCCAACTGCTCGCGGACCGCGAGCGTCTGGTGCACCATGTAGGCGATCGCCACAACCGTGACGTCGGAGCCCTCGCGGACCACCGATGCCTTTCCGAAGTCGACCTGATACTCCTCCTCGGGCACCGGACCCTTGACCGTCAGCAGCGATCGGTGCTCCAGGAACATCACCGGATCGTCGCAGGTCAAGGCCCGTTTGAGCAACCCCTTGGCATCATACGGCGTCGACGGGACCACGACGCGAAGGCCCGGGAAGTGAGCGTACATCGGGTAGTGGTTCCCCGAATGGTGCGTGGCGGCGGAGTGTCCGATCCCCACGCAGCCTCGCAGCAAGACGGGCAT
Organism: Phycisphaerae bacterium; assembly: GCA_016927755.1. Taxonomy (GTDB): domain Bacteria; phylum Planctomycetota; class Phycisphaerae; order UBA1845; family JAFGLZ01; genus JAFGLZ01. The sequence goes on along the minus strand of JAFGLZ010000104.1, from coordinate 36,968 downwards.
CTTGAGCCGTCCGCTGCTCATGTACTGGATCTTGGCGATCTGGTTGATGATCTCGCCCACGCCGTCGAGGACGAAGTCGGCGAACATGAAGTCGATCACGGGTCGCGCGCCGGCCATGGCCGCTCCGGCCGCCAGCCCGACGAAGCCGCGTTCGCAGATAGGCGTATCGCACAGTCGCTCGGGGCCGTAGAGATCGTACAGGCCCTTGGTCGTGTTGAAGTTCCCGCCGCGTTTACCGATGCCTTCGCCCATGACGAAGATCGCCGGGTTTCTGGCCATCTCCTCCGACAGGGCCTCGAGCGTCGCTTGCATATAGGTGATGTCGCGCATGGGTTGTCTCTCTCAGGCCTCGGCGAAGACGTGCTCGGCGGCCGTTGCCGGGTCGGGCCAGGGGCTGGCCTCGGCGAACTGGACGGCGTCGGTGATCAGCTCTTTGACCTCCGCGTCGATCGATGCCAGCTCGGCCTCCGTCGCTCCACCACTGGACAACAGGGACTGCCTGAAGCCGGCAATCGGGCACCGAGCCTTCCACTGCTCGACCTCCTCCCGCGTTCGATAGCCGAAGTCCTGCATCCCCTCGCAATGCGGGCGGATGCGGTACGTCAGGCATTCGATCAGCGTGGGCCCGCCGCCGGTCCGCGCCCGTTGGACGGCCTCATCGGCGGCCGCATGGACGGCCAGCACGTCGTTGCCGTCGACCTGCACGCCGGGCATCCCATAGCCGCCGGCCCTCTGGGCAACGGTGGGGCTGCCGCAGGCATAGGTGAAGGCCACCTCGGTGGCGTAGTGGTTGTTCTCACAAACAAACAAGACCGGCAGCTTCCAGATGCTCGCCATGTTCAGCGCTTCGTGGAAAGCGCCGTTGTTCGCCGCGCCGTCGCCGAAGAAGACCACCGAGACGCGATCCGTCTTCATGAGCTTGAAGCTGTACCCCGCCCCCGTGCCTTGGATGATGCAGGGGCCGACGATGCCGCTGGTGCCCATCATGCCGAACTCGGGCGCGAAGAGGTGCATGCTCCCGCCTCGACCGCGCGAGCACCCGGTGGCCCGGCCGAAGACCTCGGCGACCAGTTGACGAGGCGGCACGCCCTTGGCCAGTGCGTGGCCGTGGCCGCGATGCGTGCTGAAGACGACGTCGTCGTCGCGCAGATGCGCGCAGACGCCGGCGGCCACCGCCTCCTGCCCGATGTAGAGGTGACACGCGCCTGGAATCAGGGCCCGCTGGTGCGATTTCGCCAGCGCCTCCTCGCATTGTCGGATGACCTGCATCTGACGGTAGAGCGCCAGGAGCTGGTCATGATTGAGACTGTTCATCACATCGTGTTCCATTCTCGGTAAGGGCTCGCCAAGAGCCGTCCTCCCGGTCGATTCAGATCCTACTGGTTGTGGCAGGCCTCGAACAACGCCCGGAGGTTCTCGATCGGGATCTCGGGCGTCATGACGTTGGCGGGCCCGACGAGGTAGGCTCCGCCGAAGGGCGATCCGAGCGTGTCGATCGTTCGCCGGACCTCGTCCTTGAGCCGTTGCGGCGTATGCGAAACGAGCCGCTGGTCGTCGATGCCGCCGGAGAACGCCACCTTGCCGCCAAATCGCCGGGCGACCTCCTGCGGGTCCATGGCCCCGGGCTGGATGGGGTCGACCACGTCGACGCCGACGTCCGCAAGGTTCGCCACAATGTCGGTGACGTTTCCGCAACTGTGGAAGATCACGTCCATGCCGTGGCGGTGAACCTCGTCGAACGTCCTGCGGTACGGAGCTTCGAAATACTCCTTCCACATGTCCACGGCGATCATCATCGAGGTCTGCGTGCCCCAGTCGTCGGTGAAGAGCAGGGCGTCGACGCCGATCTTGGCCCACTGGTGGACGAGTTGGACGACGTAATCGGTGAGCGTTTCCGACAGGCGGCGAACCTCCGGCTCGCTCGTGTAGAAGTCCATGAAGAGCGGCTCCATGCCACGCAACGCGTGCATGCGCTCGAAGAGCGTCAGGTGGATCATGCCCACGCAGTACTTCGAGTCGCGGTGCATCTCGATGACTCGCCGGGCGTCGTCAAGCCGTCCGGGAGCGTTCGGATCGGGCACGCGGTGGGCGAGGTAATCGTCCAACTGCGACCAGTCCTTGATGGGGTGGTCGACGGGCGTCGCGCCGACGCCGCCGTAGGCGTGGCCCCAACGCGTACCCCATTCGTCCGTCCACTGAGCGTCGGTCATCATGACGCGAACGGGATTGATGCGATCGGCCTTGTCGGGCGGCTGATAGCCGATCGTGATGTCGTAGGGCGCGACGCAGACCACGTCGTCGGGATACTCGCAGAAGAGGTCGGCCAGCGCGTCGCCGTAACGAACGACGACGTCGAGCGAAAGGCGCTTGAGTCGGACCGGGCATCGGGGCGCGCCCTGTCGTCGAAAGGCCTTTCGGACCCAGTCCTTGCTCGGCGGGGCGGCCTTCTGCGCGTCGTTGAGGCGCTGCTCGAACCGCGCGGAGATCGACTCCATCTCCTCGATCGGCAGCCGAAGGAAGTCGGCTGCTCCGGATGTCTTCTCGATGTTTGCCATGACGGGTTCCGCTCCTTGCGATGGGACCACTGAGCTGCCTGCGAAAGCGTCCGGACAGCTAACGAACCTTGGGTGGCCCACCTCTTCAGAGGTGGGGGACACGAATTCGATCGGGAATTCGCATCTGCCAAGCCTGAAGCCAAGGGCCACCCGGATGGAGGTCCCTTCCCACCTACCGTTCAATCTCCCATGAAAGCAACTCAGGCGCGCAAGTCCGCAAGATACTTGCGGACGACCGCCGTCAGCTTGCCGAAGTCGCCCGTCTCGAACGCCTCCTTGTCCAATCCCTGGCCCGCGACGGTCACGACGCTCGCCCCGGCGGCGTAATACTGCTTGGCCAGCTCCGGCGGGATGGGTCCCCCGGCGGCCATAAACCGCACTTGGGGGAACGGCGCGACCAGATCGGCGAAGTACGGCAGGCCGATGTTCGCGGGGAAGACCTTGATGACGTCGACGCCAAGCTCCAGCGCCTGCATGATCTCCGACGGCGTCATCGCCCCCGGAACGACGGGGACGCCGTATCGGTGGCACATCTCGACGACCTTCGGCGCCAGGCCCGGCGAAACGATGAACTGGGCCCCGGCCAGGATCGCGAGGCGGGCCGTCTCGGCGTCCAGCACGGTCCCCGCGCCGAGCGTCGCGTCGTCGGGCAGCTCGGATCGCCCCTTCTCGATCGACGCGAGCGCCTCGGGCATCGTCATCGTGAACTCGATGACGTGCATGCCGCCCTCATGATACGCCTTGGCCGCCGGGAGGAGCCGGTCCGTTCGATCGGTCCGAAAGACCGGCACGACGCCGATGTCGCAGATCCGATCCGTGATGTTCGAGCCAGCCGTCATCAAACGTATCCCTCCTATCTCTGCACGCGCCCGGCCGCATCCCCCGCCATCAAGGCCCGGACCTCGTCCAGCGAAACGAGATTGAAGTCGCCGTGAACGGAGTGCTTCAAACACGACGCCGCGACGGCGAAATCGACCGTCTCCTGAGGCGCCATGCCCGACAGCAGTCCGTAGATCAGCGCCCCGGAGAAGGCGTCGCCGCCCCCAACGCGATCCACGACGTGGATCCGATACTCCTTGCCGCGATAACAGGAGGTCCCGTCACACAGCACCGCCGACCAGACCGTGTCTGACGCGGAATCCCCCTGCCGACGCGTGATCGCGCCGCACCTCAGCCCGAACCGCGCGCAAAGCTGCCGCGCAACGTCTTCGTCCCAAAAAAAGGTGTCAGGAACCTTTTTCGTAGAAGGTTCCTGACACCTTCTTGTGATGCCGAAGAGCTCCCGGCTGTGCTCCTCGTTGGCGATCAGGACGTCGACGAACTCCATCAACCCCGTCATCACGCGCCCGGCCCGGTCCGGCGGCCATAGCGTCTTGCGGTAGTTCAGGTCGCAACTGACGGTCAGGCCGTGTTCCTTGGCCCGCTCGCAGCCCTCTTTGACGACCTCGGCGACGTTCTCGCCCAGGGCCGGCGCGGTCCCGCAAAAGTGGAACCAGTCCTTGCCCTGAAAGACGGTATCCCAGTCGATCTCGCCGACCTGCAACTCGGTGATGCTGCTGCCGGCCCGGTCATAGATGACCTTCGAGGGGCGCTGCGAAGCGCCGGTCTCTAGATAGAACGTACCCAACCGCCGCCCGCCCCGCTTGACGTAATCCGTATTCACACCGAAGCGGCGAATCCAGTTAACACAAGCCTGGCCGATCTCGTTGTCGGGAACGCTCGAGACCACGTGGGCATCCATGCCGAAGTTCACCAGCGAGACGGCGGCGTTCGCCTCGGCGCCGGTGTAGCCGACGGTGAGCTCCTCGGCCTGGACGAAGCGCTCATGCCGCTTGGTCGCCAGCCGCATCAGCAGCTCGCCGAAGAAGACGGCCTTCTTGCGTGAAGTCATCGCACCACTCCTGGCATGCCAGGCAAAACGTCGTGTACCGATCCGTCACGAGACAATTCGCGGTCGCGGACCGCTCTTACGTCTTCGATCCGGACAGGACGGACGCATCCAACCCCAGTTCCTCGGCGAGGGCGAACAGGCTCTCCATGACGTCGGACGGTAAGGGGATCCCCTGCGCCTTGGCCTGCTCCATGCGCCCGAACTCCATCTCCCCGGGCATAAAGATCCGCTCGGACCCCTTGGCCTTCGGCGATTCACGGATCTCGCGGATCATGTGATCGACGCGGTCCTTGAAACGCTCGATCGGCTCGATGGCCCCAACGTTGATCACGACGAACGCGTGCCCGTGCCCGGTCGGGATCGAGGGGTCGCCGAAGATCCAGCTTCCGACCTCGCTTCGGCAGCACGCCCCGCTCACCAGGCCCGAGAGGATCTCAATGAACAGGGCGATTCCGTATCCCTTGTGCCCCGCCATGGGCAGCATCGACGCGCTGTGCGGATAGACGCTTCCGTCGGTGGTCGGCAGGCCGTCGCCGTCCACGATCCACGTATTCGGGATGGGCCTGCCCTGGCTGATGGCCTGATACACCTTGCTGCCCGCCACGGTGCTCATCGCGATGTCCAGCAGGATCGGGTTCTCCTGCCCCGCCGGGATGCCGATGGCCAGGGGGTTCGTGCCCAGGATGTGACCCCGCGCGCCCGGCACCGTCATGCTGGGCACGTCGTTGCACATCGACAGCCCGATCATGTCGGCACGGGCCGCCATCAGCGGGTAATACCCCGCCGCGCCGAAGTGACCGCTGTTGCGCGCGCCGACGTAGGCCACGCCCGTCGCCTCGGCCTTGGCGATGGCGGTCTTCATCGCCAAGCAGGCGGTGACCATGGCCAGCGCGGCGTGACCGTCGATCACGGCCCAGGACGGACCTTGCTTGACCACCTCCGGCGTGGCCTTGGGGTCCAGACCGCCCGCGCGGAGGCGTCTGACGTACTTCTGGAGATTCTTCGTCCCGTGCGTGAAGACGCCCATCAGGTCGGTGGTGACCAGGACGTCGACCGCGATCCTCGCGTCGCCCTCGCGCATGCCGGTCTTCAGCAGGGCATCGACGCAGAAGGTCTCCAGACTCTCTTGGGATACCCGCGTGGTCGCTGTCACGATGCGTTTCTCCCCACGCCGTTGACAATGTTGGGCAACGGCTCGCCCCGGACCGCACGCGCGACAATGCCGGCGGCGGATTCCCGCAGTATCCGAACGGCCTTGACGCTGGTCGACGCAACGTGAGCGGCCACGACGACGTTGTCCATCTGCCGAAGCGGGCTGTCCGCGGGGATCGGCTCCGGATCGCATACGTCCAGGGCCGCGCCGGCGAGATGGCCTCGCCGCAGGGCATCAACAAGAGCGGACGTCACCACGAGGTTCCCACGTCCGACGTTGACCAGAAGGGCGCCCTGCTTCATCTTCGCGATGGACTCGGCGTTGATCATCTTCACGGTCTCGGGCGTCGACGGACAGTGGAGCGTGACGATGTCGCTCTCGACGAAGATGCGCTCCCGACCCGCGGGGACGTAGCCGAGACTCTCAATTTCACCGGCCGGTACGAACGGGTCGGACACCAGCACCCGGCACTTAAAAGCCGAGAGCCGCCGACAGACCTCCCTACCGATCCGCCCGAACCCGACCACGCCGACGATCATGTCCCGCAGCGTCTTCATGGCGGGCAGCGGCACGGACAACCGCCAGTTGCCGGCCCGCACGTCAACGCAGTTCACCACGACTTGGCGCGTCAGGGCCAGAATGAACGCCAGCGTGTGATCCGCCACCTCATCAATGCAGTAGTCCGGCACGTTGCAGACCGGGATGCCCTTGGCCCGCGCCGCGTCGAGATCGACGTTGTCGACGCCGATGCCGTATCGCACAATGACATGCGCCTTCTGCATCGCCTTGATGACGTCGGCACTGACCGGAGCGAACTGCGTGATGACGTGGTCTGCGTCGGCGACGAGCTCGATCAGCTCGGCCGGCGTCTTGCACCGGCGGCCAACGACCTCACACCCGAGCGGGGCGAGGATGCCGCTCTCGATGTCCAGCGAATCGAACGTGTAGTCCGTCACCGCGACCTTGATCATGTCCGTAGCACCTCACATGGGTTCAGAAAACGGAGCCGTGACAGACCACAGCCCCAGAGTCCGGCTCCCAACCTAGGGCATAAGTGTTTTCTAAGTAGCCACTTAAGACCTACTTCAGGCCGCTCTCGCCGCCCATCCGATCGCCCCTGGCCGTATCCCACTCACTTTCGGCAACTCGCCTGTTGACGGATATAAACATATTATATGATAATATCGTCCCGCCGCGTGTCAAGCGGCATGTTCTCAGCCGCCGGGTCGCGCCTCGGCCAGCGCCCTTGCCTCTTCAGACACGATCCGGGCACGGACGGCAGGCAACATCCTAACGGAGGACATGAGAGTGCGAAACCAATTGCCGTGCGCCAAGGCATTGGTGGCAGTCATGATCTCCCAACTGTCCTATGGCAGCGGCGCATCGGCCGACGCCGTCATTTCCCTCGACCGGCAGTGGCTGCTGGCGACGGACTCCCAGAACGCCGGACGCGATGGCAAGTGGTGGACCGCGCCAAGGCCCGACGCCAGGCCGACCAAGGTGCCCTGGATCATCCAAGCCGTCTTCCCCGGCTACCACGGCGTCGCATGGTACTGGCGCGACTTCACCCCGCCGGCCAACCCCCATCCCCAAGGTCGCTATCTGCTGCGATTCTGGCAGGTCGATTACCTGGCCGACGTGTGGCTCAACGGCGTGCACGCGGGTCAACACGAAGGCGCCGGAGAGCCGTTTGTCCTGGACGTAACCGACGCAATCAGGCCCCGCGCGGTTAACCGCGTCGCCGTAAGGGTGCTCAACCCAACGAATGATCCGATCGACGGGATCCGGTTGCGGGAGACGCCCATGTGGGCCAGGGGCATCCCCTGCTCCCCAGGCCTTGCCCTCAACTACGGCGGCATCACCGATTCCGTCGAACTGCTCATCGCTCCCGCGGTCCGAATCGAAGACCTGTACGTTCGACCCGACCCCAAAACCGGACGGATCCGCATTGAGGCCAACCTCCGCAACGCGGGCAACGAACCGGCCAAAGGACGCGTCGCCTTTGCCGTCTCCCCCGCCGTCGGAGGAGAGACTCTAAGCGCAGTCCGGGTCGATCGCGAACTGCCGCCCGGCGACACGCTGATCGAAGCCGACCTGAACGTGGAGAATCCCCATCTCTGGGAGCTCAACGATCCCTATCTGTATCGCGTAACGGTGCGGGCAGGCACGGATTCCTCATCCTCATTCGACGAGCAGTCCGCACGCTGCGGATTCCGCGACTTCCGCTTTCAAGACGGCTACTTCCGGCTCAACGGCCGGCGGATCTTCCTCAAGAGCTCCCAGACCGATGCCCGCGCCCCGATCGGCATCTTCGTCGCGCATGATCCCGACTTGCCTCGGCGCGACCTGCTGAACTGCAAGGTCACCAGGCATAACATGATCCGCTCCTTCGGCGGGCAGACGCCGCGCTATCAGCTCGAATTGTGCGACGAGATCGGCCTGCTGGTATATCAAGAGAGCTGCGCCGCCTGGAGGATGGAACCCTCGCCGAAGCTGTCCGAGCGATTCCGGCGAGCCGTCCGGGCAATGGTCAAGCGCGACAGAAACCATCCCAGCATTGTCATGTGGGGCGTGCTCAACGAGACAACCAGAGGGCCCGTCTTCGACCAGGGCGTCGACGCGCTGCCGTTGGTCCGCGAGCTCGACGATACGCGTGTCGTGTTGCTCAACAGCGGTAACTGGCATACGCGCGGCGGCGGTCCGGCCGGCTTGGAGTTGTGGCAACCCGCTGACCGCGACCTGCCCTCCGTCGCCCGCAACGGTACCAAGCGGACCATCCGCCGCGAGGGAGAAACATGGACCCCGGGCCAGATGTCCTTCCACCCCGGCCCGTCAGGCGAATACGCCGTCGTCCGCTGGACGGCGCCGGCCGACGAAACCATCGAGTTCTCCGCGGACTTCGCGGCGACCCATGAGCTGGCCACCACCGACGTCCACGTGCTCCACAACGGCAAGACGCTCTTCGACGGCGCCGTCAACGCAAAGGGGGGTAGCCCGCGGACGCGATTTCGGCAGAGGGTCGCCGTGCGCAAGGGCGACCTGATCGATTGTGCCTGCGGCTATGGAAACGGCAGCCACGCGGCCGATGCAACCGCCCTGGCCGTGGTCGTCAAGTCGCCCGGCGGCAATGTCTGCGACTCGGCGGCCGACTACTCGGTGGCCCGCAATCCGAACGGTCCGTGGATCTACGGCTGGCTCCCGCCCGGACCGACCCCAAAGTCCGAGACGTTCAAGCCGTTCCCCCGCGGCTCCCGACTCGAGCAGGTGGGCAGCCTGAGCAATCCCGGAACAACCTCCTGGCAGGACGTGCTCGACGACCTGCACCCCTACCAGCAACTGCCGCACGATGCCGGCGTAATCAACGCCTTGAGAACCCTCGGCGGCGGAAAGGCCGTATTCCACTCGGAGGGCGGCATCGGAAGCGCCGTCGACTTGGCGCGACTCGCCCGCGGGTTCGAGCAACTGGGCTGCACGTCGTGCGAGGACGCGACCGTCTGTCGCGGTCTCCTCGACCGATTCATGGCCGACTGGCGCCGCTGGAACATGGACGACACCTTCGCCAACCCTGAGGACTACTTCCGGCAGTGTGTGGCCTGGATGGCCGATCTGCGCAAACTGAGCACCAACGCGCTCCGCGCCAACCCCAATCTGGTCGCCTGCAACATCACCGGACTGGTGGACCCGAGCACGACGGGCGAGGGCATGCTCGCCGACACCTTCCGCGAGTTGAAGCCCGGCGCGATCGACGCGATGTTCGACGCCTTCGCGCCGCTCCGCTGGTGCTTGTTCGTCGAGCCCGTGCAGGTCTATCGCGGTCGAAAGGTACGGCTGGAGGCCGTCTTGGCCAACGAAGACGTGCTGACGCCGGGCGACTATCCCGTCCGAATCCAAGTGGTCGGGCCTCGCAACGTGTCCGTGTTTGACCGAACGATCACCGTGAGGATTCCCGATCCGAAGAGCAATCCCGAGCCGCCCTTCGCGCTGCCGACGTTCACCGAGGACGTCCCGATCGACGGACCCGCGGGCAAGTACCGCTTTCTGGCTACGTTCCAGAAAGGCGCGGCCGCGGCCGGAGGAAGCGTGGAATTCCACGTGGCCGACTCCGCCGAGATGCCCAAAGTGCAAACCGAGATCGTGCTGTGGGGCGATGACGCCGACCTCGGCAAATGGCTGAATCTGAGCGGTATCAAGACGCGCGCGTTCACGCCGGGCGCGCCGGGCAAACGGGAAGTGATTCTCGTGGGCAATCGCCCCGCCACCGGCCAGGCCAAAGCCTTCAGGGAACTGGCCCGGCACATCGCCCGAGGCTCCGTCGCCGTGTTCCTCTGCCCCGAGGTCTTCAGAAACGGCGACGACGCGACGAAATGGCTGCCCCTGGCGAATAAGCCAAGCCTGAAGACGATGAACACCTGGCTCTACCACAAGGACGATTGGGCGAAGAACCATCCGATCTTCGAGGGTCTGCCCGCGGGCCGCGTCCTCGATCATTCGTTCTATCGCGAGGTCGTCTCGAACCGCGCCTGGTCCGGGCAGGACCCCCCCGTCGAGGTGGTTGCCGGTTCAATCGACACGAGCTTGGGGTACGCCTCCGGCCTGTCGATTGCCGTATACGAGCTCGGCGCCGGCCGGTTCACGCTCAACACGCTGCGGATTCGGGAGAACCTCGGAGGCGATCCCGTGGCCGAGCGATTGCTGCGAAACATGCTCCGCCACGCCGAACGCGAGGCGGTCAAGCCGCCCGCCGACGTGCCGGCCGATTTCGAGGCGCGACTCGAGGCGATGGGCTATTGACGGGAGATCGCCGATGTCGCGCCCATTGTGGAATACGCGGTCGAAACCACTGATCGCTTCCCAGCGCTCAGTGGCATTGGCCGCCGGATCCGTTCCGATCTGTGTACGTAGTCTGAGGTCACTATCTCTAGCGAGGACATGAACGTGCGAAACCAACTTCGATCCCCAAGGACATTGGTGGCAGTCATGATCACTCAACTGTCGTACGGCGGCGCAGCCTTGGCCGATTCGATTATCTCGCTCGACGGCCAATGGCTGCTCGCGACCGACCCCAAGAACGTCGGCCGCGACGAGAAGTGGTGGACCTCACCCAGGCCCGACGCCAAACAGACGAAGGTGCCCTGGATCATCCAGGACGCCTTCCCCGGCTACCACGGCCTCGCTTGGTACTACAAGGAGTTCGACGCGCCGGCGAACCCCAATCCCGACGGACGCACGCTGCTCCGCTTCTGGCAAGTCGACTACAAGGCCGACGTCTGGCTGAACGACACGCCCATCGGCTCACACGAAGGCGGCGAGTCCCCCTTCGTCTTCGACGTCACCGGCGTCATCAAACCGGGCCAGAAGAACCGCCTGGCCGTTCGGGTGCTGAACCCGACGAACGAACCCATCGACGGGATCGTCCTGAGTCAGACGCCGCACAGGAACAAGGCCCTGCCCTACAGATCCGGCAGCGCTTGGGACCAGGGCGGCATCTGGGATTCCGTCGAGCTGCTGATCGTCCCGGCGGTGTGGATCGAAGACCTCTTCGTCCGACCCGACTGGAAGACCGGACAGATCCGCGTGCAGACGAACATACGCAACGCCGGCGCGGAGCCCATCAAGGGACATCTTCAGCTCACCGTCGCGTCGGCTCGGGAGGGTCAGGCCCTATCGGTCAGTATGCTGTCGCCCGAGCTCAAGGCCGGCGACACCCTCGTTGAAACCACATTGAAGGTAGACGACCCGCGCCTCTGGAACCTTGACGACCCGTATCTCTACCGCGTAACGGCCAAGGTGTTCTCGGCCCGTCCCTCACAAGACCAACCACAGGCAGGCGTCCACGAGCACTCCGTCCGCTGCGGCTTCCGCGACTTCCGCCTGCAGGACGGCTACTTCCGCCTGAACGGCAAACGCATCTTCTTGCGATGCTCGCACACCGGAAACTGCTGCCCCATCGGCCTGGAGATGCCGCACGACCCGGACTATCTCCGCCGCGATCTCATCAATCAGAAGATGATGCGGTATAACGCCATTCGCTTCATCGCCGGCGTCCCCAAACGGTACCAGCTCGACCTGGCCGACGAGATCGGGCTCATGGTCTACCCGGAGGCGTATGCCGGCTGGTGTCTGGCCGATTCCCCGAAGATGAAGGAACGATTCAACGAGTCCGTCCTCGGCATGATCCGGCGCGACCGCAACCACCCGTGCATCACGATGTGGGGGCTGCTGAACGAGACGTCGGACGGACCGGTGTTCCGGCACGCGGTGAGCGTCCTGCCCGAGGTCCGCAAGCTGGACGACTCTCGGATGGTGATGCTGAACAGCGGCAACTGGCACGCGCAAGGGGGCGGGACAGCGGGCATCCGAGTCTGGCGCAACAATGACCGCGACAACCCCTGCGTCACCTTCAACGGCACGGACCATGTGATCAAGGCGCTCGGGATCACGTGGCAACCCGGGCAGATCGCCTTCCACCCCGGACAGTACGGCGAATACGCCGTCGTCCGCTGGACCGCGCCGGCCGACGACAAAGTCGAGCTGTCGGCCGTGTACAAGACCATCGCCGAACGCGCCACCACCGATCTCCACGTCATGCACAACGGCAAACCGCTGTTCGACGGCGCGATCAACGTCGAGGGCAAGGGGCCCGAGGCGAAGTTCTCCGCCGCGATCGACGTCAAGGCGGGCGATACGCTCGACTCCGTCTGCGGCTGGGGCAACAAGGACTACGGCGCCGACACGACGGCACTCTCGGTGATCGTCAAATCCGCCTCGGGCAAGACCTGGGACGCCGAGAAGGACTTCTCCATCAAGCAGAATCCCAACGGCGCCTGGAGCTACGGCATGCTGAAACCGGGCGACAAGCCCGATGCCGGAACGTTCGCGCTGTTTCCGTTCGGCAAGACCGAGGAAAACTTCGGCAGCGTCAGCAACCCGGGCTCGGACGTCTGGGAGGACATTCTGAGCGACATACACCCGTACCAGCGAGTGCCGCATACGGCCAACGTCATCCAAGCGCTCCGTACCATCAGCGGCAATGGCAAGCCCGTGTTCATGTCGGAGTGCGGCATCGGCAGCGCCATCGACCTGCCGCGAACGGTTCGATGGTACGAACAGGTCGGCAAGACCGAGGTCGAGGACGCCCAACTCTACCGGAGCTGGTACGACCAGTACATGGCCGATTGGCAGCGGTACCGTCTGGCCGAGGTCTTCGATCGGCCCGAGGACTTCTTCAAACAGAGCGTCGCCCGAATGGCCGGTCAGCGCCTGCTCAGCGTCAATGCCGTCCGCGCGAATCCGAACTGCATCGGCCACAGCATCACCGGCACGCTCGATCAGGGCATGACCGCCGAGGGCATATGGACCACCTTCCGCGAGCTCAAGCCCGGGACCACCGACGCCATCTTCGACGTCTGGGCCCCGCTGCGCTGGTGCCTCTTCGTCGAGCCGATGAACGTCTACAACAAGACGCCCGTGCGACTCGAAGCGGTCCTGGCCAACGAGGATGTCCTCGCGCCCGGCGAGTACCCGGTCCGTCTGCAGGTCGTCGGGCCGAACCTCGCGCGGGTCTTCGAGAAGACCATCACGGTCACGATCGCCGACCCGAAAGGCAAGCCCGAGCCTCCGCTGGCGTTTACGGCCTTCGCCGAGGACGTCGTAATCGATGGCCCCCCAGGCAAGTACCGCTTCATCGCCACCTTCGAAAAGGGCGCCGCGGCCTGCGGCGAGGAGGTCGAGTTCAACGTCGACGTGACGCCGGCCGAGATGCCTAAGGTCGACAGCGAGGTCGTCCTGATGAGCCATGACGACGCACTGGCCAAGTGGCTCACCGAGCGCGGCATCAAGCATCGTCCCTACGCGCCCGGAGCGCAGACCGCCCGAGAGGTGATCCTATGCTCGGGCAAGCCGACGGCCGACGCCGCGGTGGTCTTCAAGGACCTCGCCCAGCGAATCGCGCGAGGCTCGACGGTGATCTTCCTGACGACGGACACCTACGCCAAAGGCAACGACTCGACCGGCTGGCTGCCGCTCAAGACCAAGGGCAAGGTCGCGGGCATCGCGCGGTGGCTGTATCACTCCGACGAGTGGTGCAAGCGGCATCCGATCTTCGACGGAATGCAGGCCGGCGGCGTCATGGACTACGGCTACTATCGCGAGCTGATCCCGGACGTCGTGTTCATGGACATCGAACCCCCCGCCGACCCCGTCGCCGGCGGGATCAATGCGTCGTGGGGCTATCAGTCAGGGCTGGCGGTGGCGGTCTACAAGCTCGGAGCCGGTGAGTTCATCCTAAGCACGCTGCCCATCCGCGATAACCTGGGCAAGGTCCCCCAGGCCGAGCGGCTGCTGAGGAACATGCTCCGCTTCGCCGGCCGCGAAGCGACCAAGCCGCTAGCCGACCTGCCGGCGGACTTCGAGGCGCGGTTGAAGGCGGTCGGGTACTGATCCTGGTGGGTCCCCCGATTCGCGGATTCCGGCAGAAGAATGAAGTGCTGGGTGAAGCGAAAGAGAAGAGCCGACCTTAGCGTTCATCTAGTGACGATGCGCCGGGGACGCGTGACGTCATGGCCCTGGGACGCACTGCGATGGACCGACAGGTGGAATCGCGCTGGGCGTTCCCGGACGGACTTGGTCCGGGCGGCAGACGTTGCCACGGGTCTCGTCGAACGTTTTCTTTGGTCGTCTCGCTTGCCTTATTCGAGTCTTCGTAGCACACTTAGCATACTAGCCTTACCACCCTACGCGTTTGGCGGCGCGGCCGTCCGGGTATCAACCTGATCTGGCCTCCTCGAGTCTCCCCCCGGCCTGAGCCTAGCTGGTAGTCAACTGATCGAGCGGATGGATCCGCCTTCCGCGAGATCTCGAGTCATCCGGCGGGCGGGGACAAGCGGATTCAAGGCGCGGGGCTTGTCACTTGCCCGAGTCATCGATTTGTGGACCGCCGAGCCGGTGGGCCCTGTCATTGGAGGAGGCCGTCATGTTTCGGGAACTGCCGAATCGAGTCGTTTGGGCTGCGCTGCTGACGATTGCGCTGAGCATTACGATCACCGGTTGCCCTCCGCCCGACGGAGACGGCGACGGCGTGGCCAACGACAGTGACAACTGTCCGACGGTAGCGAACGCCAATCAGTCCGACGTCGACGGAGACGGCGTTGGAGACGTCTGCGACAACTGCCCGAACGTGGCCAACGCGGCGCAGACGGACACGGATGGAGACGGGCTCGGGGACGCTTGCGACAACTGCCCTAACACAGTCAACGGCAATCAGACCGACACCGACGGCGATGGGGTGGGTGACGACTGCGACAACTGTCCCAACGTGGCCAACGCCGCGCAGACCGACACCGACGGCGACGGGATCGGCGACGACTGTGACAATTGCCCCAGCCTGGCCAACGCCGCGCAGACCGACACCGACGGCGACGGGGTCGGCGACGACTGCGACAATTGCCCGAACGTGCCCAACCCTGACCAGGCGGACGAGGACGGGGACAACATCGGGGACGTCTGCGAGGTCGTCGATCTGGCGATGGGCGACCAGGGCTCGGATCAGGTCTACATCTACTACGATGTGCAGGCCAAGACGAACGGGGCCGAGCCGAACGTGATCCTCGACAATGCCGCTTCGGGTATCGACGACCCTCGCACGCTAGACATCAGTGGGAGCGGGAACAGCACCACGCTCTGCATCGGGAACCTCGGCAACAATACCGTTCGGCTCTTCCGGGACTTCCTGAATCTGACGGACAATCAGGCCCCGGACGCGATCCTGGACAACGCCGGCTCGGGGATCGACAAGCCGAGCGACCTGCGGGTGCACGACAATGATCTGTACGTCTGCTGCCAGGACAACGATACCGTCCGGATCTTCCGCAACGTGAACTCACTGGCCACCGGCGACGCGCCGGACGTGGTCTTGGACAACGCCGGCTCGGGCATAGACCGGCCCGTGGGCCTGGCCGTCACGGCGTCGGCCCTCTACGTGGCCAACAAGGACGCGGATACCGTCACGATCTACAACGACCCCGGGGCGCTGGCCAGCGGCGATCCTCCTGACGTCACGTTGGACGCCGCGGGTTCCCTGCTCGCCGATCCGATCCGGCTCTTCGTGATTGCCAACGTGCTGTACGTCTGCAACGAGAACAGCGGCAGAGTAACGGCCTACAGCCCGGCCGACGCGCTGACCGACATCCAGGCGCCCGACTTCGTCCTGGGCGGCCCCTCAGGGTTGAGCCTGCCCTCCGCCGTCGCTCACACGAGTGGGCGCCTCTTCGTCGCGGACATTGGCGACAGCGGCCTTCTCGGCTTCGACGACCCCAATACGTTGTCCAGCGGCGCGGTCGCGGACCTGATTCTGACCGATTTCGTGGGAATCGGGGATTGTCCGGAGGCCGAGGCCCTGCTCGGCTCGCTTTGGGTCATCAGTCGGACCTTCACGGGAGTCTATCGTTACGCGAATGCGGCGTCGATTGTCAGCAATCAGCCAGCAAGCGTGATTCTGTTCGACCCGACGATGAGGGCCCCGCAATGCCTTGTCGTTCGCCAGCGGCCGTAACGCGGGTTCGTAAGGTCAACGTCTACAAGCCGATTCCAGTCGGCGTGCTTGAAAGGACAGTAGGGAGGTTGCCATGTCTTGCGGATCAACCAACGGAGCCGTATGGGTCACGCTTCTGACAATCGCTTTGAGCATTACGATGACGGGTTGCCCCCCGCCCGACGGGGACGGGGACGGTGTCGCCAACGACAGTGACAACTGTCCCACGGTGGCCAACGCGAACCAGTCCGATGTCGACGGGGACGGGGTCGGCGACGTCTGCGACAACTGTCCAAACGTAGCCAATGCCGCCCAGACCGACACCGACGGCGACGGGTTCGGGGACGCCTGCGACAACTGCCCCAACGCGGCGAACGCGACGCAAACCGACACCGATGGTGACGGAGTGGGCGACGACTGCGACAACTGCCCGAACCTGGCGAACGCCGCGCAGACAGATACAGACGGCGACGGGGTGGGCGACGACTGTGACAACTGTCCGAACGTCTCGAACGCGGACCAGGCGGACGAGGACGGCGACGGCGTCGGGGACGTCTGCGAGGTCGTCGATCTGGCGATGGGCGATCGGGGTCCCGATCAGGTCTACATCTACTACGACGTGCAGGCCAAGGCCACCGGGGCGGAGCCGAACGTCATACTGGATACCGTGGGGTCGGGCATCAACGATCCTCGGACGCTGGACATCGCCGGAAGCGGGAACAGCACGAGCCTCTATGTGGGGAGCCTGGCCAATGACACGGTTCGGATCTTCCGGGACTTCCTGAATCTGACGGACAATCAGGCACCGGACGCCGTCCTGGACAACGTCGGCTCAGGGATCGACAAGCCGAGCGATCTGCAGGTGTACGACAACGATCTCTACGTGTGCAGCCAGGACAATGACACGGTTCGGATCTTCCGCAACGCGAACTCACTTGCCAGCGGCGACGCACCGGACGTGATCCTGGACAACGCGGGATCCGCGATCTCTCAACCCGTGGGCTTGGTCGTGACCGCCTCGGCCGTGTACGTGGCCAACAAAGGCACGGACACCGTGACGATCTACAACGACCCCGGTGCCCTGGCCAGCGGCGATCCCCCGGACGTGACGTTGGATGCCGCGGGATCGCTACTTGACGATCCGATTCGGATCTTCGTGATTGCCAACGTGCTGTATGTCTGTAATCAGATTAGCGACCAGGTGACGGCCTACAGCCCCGCCGACGCCCTGACCGACAACCAGCCGCCCGACTTCGTCCTGGGAGGTCCGTCCCTGATCGACAGCCCCGCGGCGGTTGCTCAGGTCTCGGGTCGTCTGTACGTGAGTAATCGGCAAGGCGAGACCGGTATCCTCGGGTTCGACGACCCGAACACGTTGGTGAGCGGCAACCTTCCCGACGTGATCCTGACCGACGCCGTCGGCATCGAGGATTGCCCGGAGATCGAGATCCTCTTCGGAACGCTGTGGGCGATCAGCGAGGAATACGACGCCATCTTCGCCTATCGTAACGCGGCCTCCATCACGACGAATCAGCCGCCCGACGTCGCCCTGTTCGACGTGACCATGAGCACGCCTCAATGCCTGGTCGTGCGAGAGCGTCAGTAGGCAAGTCCGAGCTTCACCGAGAAACGGTACTACAGGGCCGGCGCGAGTCGCCGGCCCTGTCCTTTGGCACGTTTCGCTTGGTGCCCGGCACCTACTTCTCTCCGGTGAACCTCCTGAGGTGATGCCTGGCGTGGATCAGGTGCAGCTTTCGCCAGTCGTCGTAGGACATCGGACCCATCGCGGGGCTCGGCGTCATCCGATTCCGCTCGCCTTCCGGCAGGGCATCGAAGGCCTCGACGGCTTCGGCGAGTCGGTCGACACCCTCCTGCGCCGAAACCTCGTGCTCGGGGACGAGCGACGAGGGCGCGGGCGCCCCCGTCGGCATCCATCCGGTCCACAAGACGGCCCGTTTGACGAGAGGGCGCAACCACATGGAGATCACCGGCGACCCCAGATCTCCGCCAGGCAATGAGCCCCGCATCGTCTTGGCCAAGTGGTCGCAGAGCCGCCCCAGCGACCAACGGCCGCCTTTGGACTCGGTGGCCCCTTCCTCGGCCAGGTGTTGCAGGGCCGCAAGGACTTCGGGATTATTCTTCATCGAAGACTCCCGCCCGAGGCCAGACCACAAGAGGTCTCGTCATACACCCATTTGGATGCTCGATGCGAGTGGGCGAATCGGCGAACACCGTATTAGTTTACGAAGCGAGGAACGCCGTGCCGATTCTCTAACGATTGACCTGAGCGGTCCCCGCCGTGCCCGTGCCACGGATCGTCCGGATCGCCATCATCGATCAAACACGCCCCAAAGGCCGCTGGAAATCCGGACACGCCATGCGACCCCGGCCCCTCGGGGCATCCAAGATTTCAACGAGCCGAGAAAGGACGACGCGATGAACATCCAAATCGTCTTCTACAGCATGTACGGACACGTCTATCGAATGGCGGAGGCGGTTGCCGCCGGTGCCGGGGAAGTTGCCGGGGCCGAGGTGGCGATCTACCAGGTGCCCGAGCTCGTGCCGGACGAAGCGCTGGCACAATCGGGCGCCAAGCAGGCACGCCAGGCCTTCGCGCACGTACCCCTTGCCGAGGTCGACAGACTTGCCGAGGCCGACGCCATCATCTTCGGCACTCCCACGCGATTCGGGAACATGTGCGCGCAGATGCGCAACTTCCTGGATCGCGCCACCAAATTGTGGCTGGCGGGATCATTGATCGGCAAAGTCGGCAGTGTCTTCGTCTCCACCGCCTCGCAACACGGCGGCCAGGAGACCACGATCACCAGCTTCTACAACACCCTCATTCATCTGGGCATGATCGTCGTCGGCGTGCCGTACTCCGAGACACGCCTGCTAGACATGAAGGAGATTACCGGCGGGACGCCCTATGGCGCGACCACGCTGGCCGACGCGGACGGCTCACGGCAGCCAAGCGCCAACGAGCTGGCCATAGCCCAATTCCAGGGCCGCCACGTGGCCCAGATCGCCGCCAAGCTGGCCAGGAAGTGACCCCCCTTAACGAACGCTGCCGTGCGTTGCCGCGTCACATGGCTCAGGGCGCGGCGGCATGAATCAGCGGCGGATGCTACCTGTGACACGTCGCGAAGCGTCCCGACCCGAAAGGACGCCAGGGCGTCTTGCATTGTTCGTTCCGGACGACTACTACCTATCTGCTGGCGACGACGGTGTATGTCCCGATAGGCCCTGTCAGGGCGTGTGTGATGGTCCCCCCGGAGGTATGAGCACGATGAGTTCCGCAACGGCATTGCGCAGGCTGCTGGAAGGACCGAAGCTCATCATGGCGCCGGGCGCACCGGACGCCCTGACCGCTCGACTCATCGAGCAAGCCGGCTTCCCAGCGGCATACATGACCGGCTTCGGCGCCACGGCCACGCTGATCGGCTGCCCCGACGTCGGCCTGCTGACGCAGACCGAGATGACCACGCACGCGCGGAACATCGTCCGGGCCGTCAGTATTCCCGTGATCGCCGACGCCGATACCGGCTACGGCGGACCGGCAAACGTCGAGCGAACGGTGAAGGAGTATCTACAGGCGGGCGTCGCGGCGATCCACCTCGAGGATCAGATCCTGCCCAAGCGCTGCGGGCACATGGCGGGCATCAAGCTCGTGCCCGACGACGACATGCTCCGCCGACTCGAATGCGCGCTCGCCGCTCGAGGCGACGACGACCTCGTGATCATCGGCCGAACCGACGCCCTTGCCGCCGTCGGACTGGAGGAGGCGATCCGCCGCGCCCGGCGCTATCGTGAGGCCGGCGTCGACCTGGTGTTCGTCGACGCCATCAAGCGGATCGACGACGCCCGCGCCGTGGCCCAGGCCGTCGAAGGTCCGCTGATGATGAGCGTCGTCGAGGGAAACGAGACCGCCACGCTGACGCCCGACGCGATCGAGCAGATGGGCTTCGCGCTCGCCCTGTATCCGCTGTCGGCCCTGCTAACCGCGGCCGGCGCGATCCGCGACGTCCTTGCCGCGCTGAAGGAGAGCGGTACGACGAATGCGCTGGCGGATGGCATGTTGACCTACGCCGAATTCTCGGAAGTCGTTCGCCTGGATCGCTTCCGCGAGCTGGATAGCCGATTCGGAACCGGCTGAAGCAGCTCTGGCATGGGCTAGCTTCAACTCGCTCGGCGATTGCTGTAGGATGGTGTTACGTGGACGTCTTGTTGACGATCAAGCGGTTGGCGTTGCGGCGCAGCCTCGTCTTCACCCTCAAGGCTGAGCGCGAAATGGATGCCGACGGCATTACGCAGGACGACGTTATCGAGGCCATCGTCGGCGCTCATCGCATCCACAAGGTTGTTCGTTCGCGAAGCTCACTACGAACCAGCTCTCGCGAACGGTTGTACGTGATAAAAGGGATGACCCTCGACAACGTGGTGATCTACACCAAGGGCAGACTCGTGAGGGAACCGGAACGGGAAGTGTTCTACGTGTTGATGTCCTGTAAGCGATCTCTCTAGATCAGAGCAAGACGATGAGTCCCGTGCTGACCAAATGTCCGACCTGTGGGAGCCGTGGGATAAAAGTCGTGCGCTCGGACTACACGACCGAGATCCAGGGGCGAACAGTGGTCGTGCCCGAACTGGAACGCCAGGAATGCCCCGACTGCGGCGAAGTCCTGTTCGATTGCGCTGCGATGGCGCGTCTCGAGAGTCTCCGGACCGGAAAGCCCCGCGCGGCGCGTTCGGGCAAGTCGTAGGATCAGCTTTGGCCCTTGCCCATCCACAATACGCGACTGCCGGGATGCCGGCGTGATCGGAAACGCGTCTCGCTGTTGGTGCGGCCCTGATCTTGCCTCCCCGAATGCTGAGAACGATCTGCCGGAAGTGTTCTCCTGGAGTGCCCTCGTTCCGCGTGCCGGCTTGGAGTTGCCTGTCGCGGTTGGCGAGAACGGTCCGTCGCGGCCCAAGAAGGAGCTGAATCTGTGAAAGCAGTCGTCAAGACCCGTCCCGAACCCGGCAACGTCGAGCTCATCGACGTGCCGGAGCCCCAAGCCGGACCCGGCCACGTGGTCATCGAGGTCCACAACGCGGGCGTCTGCGGAACGGACATCCACATCTACAAGAGCGAATACGTGATCAAGCCGCCGGTGATCCTCGGCCACGAGCTCTGCGGCACCATCGTCGAGGTGGGGCCCGGCGTAACGCGCTGTGCGGTCGGAGATCGCGTGACGGTGAACCCCTCGGCGGGGCAGCTCTGCGGGAACTGCCGATACTGCCGAATCGGCGCGCCCTTCTTCTGCATCGACCGCTCGGCCGTCGGCAGCGGGATGAACGGCGGCTTCGCCAAGTACTGCCGGGTCCGCCAGGAGATCGTCTTCCGTCTCCCGGAGAACCTCGATTTCGAGACCGGCGCGCTCTGCGAGCCGTTCGCGTGCGCCCTGCAGGCCGTCGTCGAGCTTACCCTGATCGAGCCCGGCGAGATCGTCGTCGTCTCCGGGCCGGGCCCGATCGGCATCATGTGCGCCATGCTCGCCAAGAGCCGCGGCGCCCGAGTCGTCCTTCTGGGCACCTCCGGCGACGCCGACCGAATGGCCGTCGCCAAACGGCTCGGGGCGGACAACGTCGTGAACGTCGAAACCGACGACCCGCGGCGGGCAATCCAGGATCTCACGCAAGGCTACGGGCCGGACGTCGTGTTCGAGTGCTCCGGCGCGCCCGCCTCGGCGGAGCTGTGTCTGGATATCGTCAGGAAGATGGGACGCTACACGCAGGTGGGCCTCTTCGGCAAGCCGCTTCAGATGGACCTCGACAAGGTGGTGGTCAAGCAGATCCACCTGCAGGGGTCCATGTGCCACACCTGGCAGACCTGGGAGCGTACCCTACGGTTTCTCGAGCAGGACCTGGTCGACCTCCGTCCGCTCATCACGAACCGACTGCCGCTGAGCCGGTGGGAGGAGGCGTTCGAGGGCGTGATCGCCAGGAAAGAGCTCAAGGTCCTACTACACCCTGAGGAGTAATCGATGAATCTCAAGGACAAAATGCGAGCGGGCGACTTCTGTGTCGGACCGTTCCTCAAGACCGGCAGCTCGGCCATCATCGAGGTGACGGGGCACGCCGGACTCGACTTCGTGATCCTCGACATGGAGCATGGGCCTCTCTCGTACGAGGCCCTCGAGCACCACGTCCTCGCCGCCGACCACGTCGGGCTGGCGCCCATCGTCCGCGTCGAGGCGATCACCGAGCACTCCATCATCCGTCCGCTGGACAAGGGCGCGGCCGGGCTGGTGGTGCCCCACGTGGACTCCGCGGAAATGGCTCAGAGCGTGATCCGGTTCTCGCGCTTCGGCCCACAGGGCCAGCGCGGCATGGACATCTACGCCCGCGCCGCGCAATTCGGACACATGCCGAAACAGGAGTACCTGAAAAAGGCCAATGAGACCACGCTGCTGGCCCTGCAGATCGAAGGGGCCGAGGGGATACGCAACCTGGACGAGATCCTGGCCGTGCCCGGCAGCGACGTCATCTTCGTCGGGCCGTACGACCTGTCCCAATCGCTGGGCGTCCCCGGCGAGATCAATCATCCCGAGGTCATCAGCGCGGTGGAGCGCATCGTCGAGAAGGTCAGAAGCGCCGACCGCCACGTCGGCATCTACGCCGACGACGTCGAGACCGCCCGCAAGTGGATCCGACTCGGGGTCCAATTCGTCGCCCTGTCCGTCGACACGGCCATCTACTACCAGGCATGCAAGCGCCTTGTCGCTTCCTTGCGGGAGCCGGCGCCCTGACGGCCAGGGGCGTGCCGCGTCCGCCGGCACGCGCATTGCTGTCAGTCAGCCGGAAAGAGAAGAACCCCCCGAATCATCCCACAAGGGAAGACACCGCCGGCGAAAGTGCTATGATCATTAGAAGCGGGCCGGGGCGAGCGCGGGGCCCGGCAGCCGTCGCCGCCGAGCCATGAACAGGATGAGCATGAACGAATCGACACGACCGGCGAGAACGCCTGCGCAAGGTCTCTACGATCCGGCCTACGAACACGACGCCTGTGGCATCGGTGCCGTTGCCAACATCTCGGGACGGGCCGATCACGCGATCATCGACTACGGCCGCCAGGTGCTGATGAACCTGATCCACCGCGGCGCCGCCGGGGCCGACGAGTCCACCGGCGACGGAGCCGGCATCCTCATACAGCTTCCGCACGAGTTCCTCGCCGTCGAGGCGGCCCGCATCGGCCTCGACCTGCCCAAGCCGAACGCCTACGCCGTGGCCATGGTGTTCGCCCCGCGCGACGCCGAGCTTCGAGCCGAATGCGACGGCCTGCTGCGGGAGGCAATCGCCCACCACGGGCTATCCACGCTCGGTTGGAGGGACGTTCCCACGGACAACGGCTGCCTCGGCGACCTGGCCAAATCGTGCGAGCCGATGGTCCGGCAAGTTTTCATCGACGGAGCGGGCCTCGAGACCGAGGAGTTCGAGCGGCGGCTCTTCATGGCGCGAAGACGCGCCGAACGACGCGCGATCGACCGGTTCGGTCGGGCGGCGGAGGATTTCTACATCCCCTCGATGTCCTGCCGGACGCTGATCTACAAGGGTATGTTCCTCGCGCCGCAACTGTTCGCGTACTACCCCGATCTGGCGGACCGCCGGATGAGCTCGTCCCTGGCGATCGTCCACCAGCGATACAGCACGAACACCTTCCCAAGCTGGCGGCTGGCCCAGCCGTTTCGACTCTGCGCCCACAACGGCGAGATCAACACGCTCAGCGGCAACCGAAACCGTATGCGGGCCCGAGAACGGCAACTGGCCAGCAACCTGCTCAGCGGCGATCCGGAAGACCTCTTGCCCGTGCTGGCCCCGGACGGAAGCGACTCGGCCTGCTTCGACAACGCCTTGGAGCTCCTCGTCCGCGCGGGACGTTCGCTCCCGCACGCGATGATGATGCTCATCCCCGAGGCCTTCGGACCCAGCTACTACATCAGCACCGACAAACGCGCCTTCTACGAGTATCACTCCTCCATCATGGAACCGTGGGACGGCCCGGCGGCCATGGTCTTCACCGACGGCAGGCTCGTCGGTGGAACCCTCGACCGAAACGGCCTGCGCCCAGCGCGATACGTCGTCACCACCGACGGCATGATGGTCCTGGCCAGCGAGACCGGGGTGATCGACCTGCCCGCCGAGCGAGTCCTTGCTCGCGGGCGTCTCCGCCCGGGAAAGATGTTCCTCGTCGACACGGAGCAGGGCCGGATCGTCGTGGACAACGAGATCAAGGGTAAGATCGCCCGGCAGAAACCCTACCGCCGGTGGCTCGAGCAGAACCGCATCGAGCTGCGAGGCCTGTTCAACCCCACCAAGCCCGTCGAGATCGATCAGGCCACCTTGGCGCGGCGTCTCCGGGCCTTCGGGTACACGCGGGAAGATCTCGAGTTCATCCTCGTGCCGATGGCCGCAAACGCACAGGAGCCCGTCGGCTCGATGGGCACCGACACGCCGCTCGCCGTGCTCTCGTCGCGGCCCAAGCCGCTGTTCAGCTACTTCAAGCAACTCTTCGCCCAGGTGACCAACCCGCCCATCGACCCGCTCCGCGAAGGGCTGGTCATGTCGCTGATGCAGTTCACCGGCAAGCAGCGGAACTTGCTGGACGAAACGCCCGAACACTGCCGGCAGCTCAAGCTGCCTCACCCGATCCTCACGAACGGCGACGTCGATTGCCTTCGCGCCGTCCGGCGGGACGATTTCAAGGTGGCTACCGTCGCGGCGCTATTCGACGCGGACCACGCCGACCCAAGCGGCGCCATCCAGCGCGGCATCGAGGACCTGATCCGTTCCGCGGCCGAGGCCATCCGCGCCGGAGCGGCCCTGCTCATCGTCAGCGACCGGGGCATCTCGGCGGAGCGAGCGCCGATCCCCGCTTTGTTGGCCACCGCGGCGCTCCACCACGGGCTGCTCGACTTGGGCCTCCGCGGCGAGGTAGGGCTCGTCATCGAAAGCGGCGAGCCCCGTGAGGTGATGCACTTCTGCCTGCTCTGCGGCTACGGCGCCAACGCCGTTAACCCCTACCTGGCCCTCGAGGCCATCCATGACGCCTGGCAGCGCGGAGAATTCACGTCCGACGAGGGTCCGGAAGCCCTCACCGATCACTACGTCACCGCCGTCAAGAAGGGCATTCTCAAAACGATGTCAAAAATGGGAACCTCCACGCTGCGGAGCTATCACGGCGCGCAGCTCTTCGAGGCGATCGGGCTGAACCGACAAGTGGTCGATGCCTACTTCAAGGGCGCCGCCTCCCGCGTCCAGGGCATCGGGCTGGACGTCATCGCACGCGAGGCGCTCACGCGGCATCAAGACGCGTACGAGCCCAGACCCCCGGGGATGCTCGATCTGGACTTCGGCGGAGAGTATCACCATCGACTCGACGGCGAGGACCATCTGTGGAATCCGTGGACGATCGCCCGCCTTCAACACGCCGTGCGGAACGACGACGCCAAGGCCTATGCCGACTACGCACAGGCCGTTAACGACCAGTCGCGACGGCTGTACACGCTCCGAGGACTCTTCGAGCTGGTTCCCGACCAGCCCGTTCCGATCGAGGAGGTCGAACCGGCCGCCGACATCATCAAACGATTCTACACCGGCGCGATGTCGCACGGCTCGATCAGCAAGGAGACGCACGAAACCCTCGCCATCGCGATGAACCGCCTCGGAACGATGAACAACACCGGCGAGGGCGGCGAGGACCCCATCCGCTACAAGCCGCTCGCCAACGGCGATTCGCTCAACTCGGGCATCAAGCAGGTGGCCAGCGCGCGATTCGGCGTCACCATCGAGTACCTGGCCAACGCCAAGATCCTCCAGATCAAGATGGCACAGGGCGCCAAGCCCGGCGAGGGCGGCCAGCTTCCAGGCCACAAGGTCACCGAGGAGATCGCCCGGCTCCGCCACTCAACGCCCGGCGTCTCGCTCATCTCCCCGCCCCCGCACCACGACATCTATTCGATCGAGGACCTCAAGCAGCTCATCTACGACCTGAAGTGCGGCAACCCCGGCGTCAAGGTCTCCGTAAAGCTCGTCGCCGAGGTCGGCGTCGGAACCATCGCCGCGGGCGTGGCCAAGGCCAACGCCGACGAAGTCCTCATCAGCGGTCACGACGGCGGCACGGGCGCAAGCCCCCTCTCTTCCATCAAGCACGCCGGCGTCCCCTGGGAGCTCGGCCTGGCCGAGACCCAACAGACGCTCGTCCTCAACGGGCTCCGCGACCGGATCGTCGTCCAGGCCGACGGCCAGATGAAAACCGGACGAGACATCGTCATCGCCGCGCTCATGGGCGCCGAGCGGTTCGGTTTCGGCACGGCCTCGCTGGTCAGCCTCGGGTGCATCCTGATGCGCAAGTGCCACCTCGGCACGTGCCCCGTCGGCATCGCCACCCAAGACCCGGAACTGCGTCACCGTTTCGCCGGTAAACCCGAACACGTTCAGCGGTTCATGCACTTCGTCGCCGAGGACATCCGACGGATCATGGCCGAGCTCGGATTCCGAAAGATGGACGACATGATCGGACGCGTCGACCGCCTCGGCGTCCGCAAGGGCATCGAGCACTGGAAATCACGCGGCCTGGATTTCTCCGCCCTCTTCGCCAAGCCACCCGGGAGCGAGGGCCAGGCCGTGCGCTGCGTGCGCCCGCAACCCGGCACGCTCGAAGATCATCTCGACTGGAAGATCCTCGAGCAGGCGGACGAGGCGATCGAGAGCGGCCGGCACGTCAAGATCGACCTGCCGATCCGAAACGTCCATCGCACGGTAGGGGCCATCGTCAGTAATCGGATCGTCAAGCGTCACGGGGCCAAGGGGCTTCCCGACGGCACGCTGGAGGTGACGCTGCGAGGCTCCGCCGGTCAGAGCTTCGGCGCCTTCCTCGCCCCGGGCGTCACGCTCAGGCTGATCGGCGACGCGAACGATTACGTCGGCAAGGGGCTCTCCGGCGGACGGATCGTCGTTCAGATACCGCCCGGTTCGAGCTTCGCCGCGCACGAGAACATCATCGTGGGCAATACCCTGCTGTATGGCGCCACGAGCGGCGAGGTGTTCATCAACGGCGTGGCCGGCGAACGGTTCGGCGTACGGAACAGCGGCGTGGTCGCCGTCGTCGAGGGCCTCGGCGATCACGGCTGCGAGTACATGACCGGCGGGACCGTCGTCGTGCTTGGCGCCACCGGGCAGAACTTCGCCGCCGGAATGAGCGGCGGCGTCGCCTACGTGCTCGACGAGCATCAGCTCTTCGACACGCTGTGCAACCTCGATATGGTCGACCTGGAGCCCATCTGGCAAGAGAAGGACCAGCAACGATTGCGCGATCTCATCGAGCGCCATCACCGGTGGACCGGCAGCGAGCAGGCGAGTCGCATTCTCGGAAAGTGGGTCGAGATGTCCAACCGGTTCGTCAAGGTCATGCCCATCGATTACCGCCGGGCGCTCGAACGTCTGCGAGATCGAGAGGAAGCGCAGACCGACTTCACGCCCGCCACGGAGGAGGTGTTCCGTGGCTAAGCCGACGGGGTTTATGGAATTCGAACGCGAGGACATCGGGCATCGCTCGGTGACCGAGCGTCTTGGCGACTACGGCGAACTCGATCTGCCGCACCCGCTGGAGACGCTCATCCGCCAAGCGGCTCGATGCATGGATTGTGGCGTCCCGTTCTGTCACAGCGCCGGATGCCCCGTGATGAACCGCATCCCGGAGTTCAACGACCTGGTCTACCGGGGCAAATGGCGCGAGGCGTCCGAGAACCTGCACTCCACGAACAACTTCCCGGAGATCACCGGGCGCGTCTGCCCCGCCCCATGCGAGCCCGCATGCACGCTGAGCATCAATCGCGATCCCGTCCTGATCAAGCACATCGAGTACCAAATCGCCGAGCGCGCCTTTGCCGAGGGCTGGGTCAAACCGATGCCGGCGCCGCGCCAGACGGGTCGCAGGGCCGCCGTCGTCGGATCAGGACCGGCAGGCCTGGCCGCCGCCCAGCAGCTCGCCCGCGCGGGGCACAAGGTCACCGTCTTCGAGAAGGACGATCGGGTCGGCGGGCTCCTGCGATACGGCATCCCCGACTTCAAGCTGGACAAACGCATCCTCGACCGCCGCCTGGCTCAACTCTCGGCCGAGGGCGTCAAGTTCGAGACCGGCGTCCTCGTCGGCGATGACATCTCCGGACGCTACCTCCGTAAGATGTTCGACGCGATCTGCCTGACCATGGGGGCCGGCGCCCCCCGGCCGCTGACGGTTCCAGGCGCCGAGTTCAAGAACGTCGTCTATGCCATGAATTTCCTGTCGCGGCAAAATCATCGTGTGGCCGGCGACTTCGACGAGTCACCGCTCGCCGAGCCCATCGTCGCAAAAGACAAGATCGTCGTCGTCATCGGCGGCGGCGACACGGGCAGCGACTGCATCGGCACGTCCCTGCGACAGGGCGCAAAGGAAGTCCACCAGTTCGAGATCCTCCCCATGCCGCCGGAAGGCGCCAACCCTAACACCCCGTGGCCGATGTGGCCGCAAATCCTGCGGACCTCGTCCTCGCAAGAAGAGGGCTGCCGGCGCCGATGGAGCGTGCTCACGAAGCATCTCGCCGGCGAGGGCGATCTGGCCACCGAGCTCCACGCCTGCGAGGTCGACTGGGTGGCCGGACCAAACGGCATGGAGATGCGCGAGCGGCCCGGCTCCGAATTCAGCATGAAGGTCGACCTCGTCCTGCTGGCCATGGGGTTCGTGCACGTCGTACACAAGGGCTTCGTCGAACAGCTCGGCCTCCAGCTCGACCCGCGCGGCAACGTCGTGGTGAAGGACTACATGACCAGCGAGACAGGCGTCTTCGCCGCCGGCGACACCGTCAAAGGCGCATCGCTCGTGGTTCGCGCCATCAACGACGGCCGCCTCGCCGCCGCCGCGATCGATACCTGGCTCAAAGAGAAGTAACCGCGCCCGACCATCCGCCGCGCAAGCCCCAACGACCGTGCGTATACTCGCGCCGTCGTGGCACGGGCCTCTCGCCCGTGATCGTTCATGGACAAGATGCCCATGCTACGCCCCCCGCCGCATGCCCGGAACCTGATCTCGCACGGTTCGCACTTGCCCCCTCACGAACCGGTCGCCTGCCGAAGCACGTCACACAGCCCCGCTCGTCGGCAACCTAGAGGCGCCCGCGCGCCGCGGCCGCGCCGGCTCGCCGTTCGAGATGGTCGGAGACTCCCTTGTGCCCCACGGCCTTGACCTCTTGCGCGGAAATAGGTTATTGATAAAGGTGCATTCCCAGGCGGCTTCATATGGCCAATGATTTCACGAACTCAGCGCGAGGAGGGCATGACGATGAGTTACATTCGCACGATTACGGGAGCTCTTGTCGCATCGGCGTCCATGGGTCAGATCGCCCTCGCCCAGCCGGTCAGCTTCGAGCGTCTTCGAGCGCTCGGCGACAGCCTGACCATCGGCACGCAGGGCGGGATGATCTCGGACGAACGAAACCAACCTAGATCCTGGCCGGCGATCCTGGCCCGCCAGATGGGCACGACGCTCTACCTGCCGCTATTGGAGGAAATGACCCTCATCGGCAACCAGCGCCGCGTCGACTACCCCGACTACCAGTATGCGCACGTCATGGCCTTCAACGGCGTGAGCGTCGACGACACCTACATGAAGACGTGCGAGGAGCTCCCCTGGTACGTCTTCGGCTGGGACTGGAACCACATCAACCTCGTCCTCGCCCCGAGGTGGGGCGAGTCGCTGCTGTCGGCCGTGGTGTCCGACAATCCGACCTTCGTCGTGGGCTATCTCGGGGCCAACGACTACATGAACAAGGTCATGGCCAA
The DNA here is from genome assembly GCA_016927755.1 of Phycisphaerae bacterium. GTDB lineage: Bacteria > Planctomycetota > Phycisphaerae > UBA1845 > JAFGLZ01 > JAFGLZ01. Next base: position 6,984 of record JAFGLZ010000104.1, on the reverse strand, counting down.
GGGCACCGTCATGGAAAACATCCCCTTCGTCGAAGAGGTCGAGCCGCTCGACGGCAGCGGCATGAGACCGCAGGACCTCTTCCTCCGCGACTACGAAGTCGTCATCCACGCGCTCTACCAGCCCGGCCGGGGGATCTGCTTCGGCACCATGCCGGTCCTGCCCGACGTCCCCGGACTCCTGAGCAAACAGCAGCTCACCGACTTCATCGGGCCGAATCCGATGCCCGACGGCTGCTACACCGACTACATCATCGCGGCCGCCATCTACACCGGGCTCCTGCCCGAGTGGACCCCGGAAATGCTTACGGACGACCGAAACTACTACACCCCCGCCGAGATCCAGTACATCAACGATCAGATCGCCGGCTACAACAACACCATCCGCTCGCTGGCCGCCGACCCCAATCACCCCTTCGCCGTCGCCGAAAGCCCCATCCAAATGCCCGAGATCACCTCGGGGGCGTTTCGCGTCAACGGCTGGCGCATCAACGCCGAGGTCTTCGTCAACAACCTCGGCAAGCCGCGGGCCAGCATCATGAGCACCGACACCGTGCACATGAGCGACATCGGCCACGCGCTGACCGCCATGGCCTTCATCCGGGCCATCAACGCGTTCTACGGAACGAGCATCCCCGAGCCGACCGAGTCGGAGCTGACCGCCATCCTCAACAACGATCGCTTCGTCGACAACGACGGCGACGGCCGGATCGAGGGCCTGAGCTGCAACGCCTTCTACCTGTCCATGAATCTCGTCTACGGAGATGCCCTGACCGGTGACTCCGGTGAGGTCCCCCGAAACGCAAAGGTCCTCACGATCGGATACGTCAATGGCCTCTGGGGATCCGTCACGACCGACGTCGAAGGCCCGGAGTACTTCGAAGGCCGGACCGTTCAGTTGACCGCCACACCGGTCGACGGAAGAACCTTCGACCATTGGGAAGGCGACGTGCCCGGCGGGGTCAGCACCGACAACCCACTGACGATCACCATGGACGCCGACAAGTCCGTCGTGGCCGTCTTCAAGTGCGGCGGCGCCGGAGCCGCCCTGCCCCTGGCCACCGTGCTGATGCTCCTGACCTTCGCCCGACTCGCAGGACGATTCGTCAAGACAAAGACCCGCCCCGCGCGCCGCCCGGGCTGACGTGAAGCCACGCCGAACGCGAGGCATTCAGCGCCACGACCTGAGATCAGCAAGATGTGCGATCAGGAGATGACCAGCCCCGCGAACGCGCCCACGGACTAATCGTAGTGCGTCCACATGCGAATGACCTTCACCGTCTTGATACCCTCCAGGGCTTGGTGGGCCAACGTGCAACTCGCCAGCGGAGCACTTCAGCGCACTTCTCGACAGGCGTCCTGATGCCCCGGACGATCGACTCTCTCATGCCCTGGATCGAGAGCAGGTACAGCGCCTCCTGGATGCTTCGCCAATCCTCCTCTGACACCAGAACCGCGTTTCCACGCTTCCCGAGAATCTGAAGCGGCTCGTGCGACTCGTTGACCTCGTCCAGGAGCCGATACAGCCGCTTCCTGGCCTCCGCGACGGTCACGCTTGACATGCGACGTCTCCTTTGGCGTGCGTAGGCTACGAGCCTTGGGCGTCACCTGGCCTCCCGGGCCTACGCGTCGCCACACCTCATCGCAATGCCCGCAACCGAACCATCGCCACCCCGTGCCTCGGCGCCTTCGCCGAGAACTTCCCCTCGACCCGCCCCAGATCCTTCTGGCGCCACAAGTCCCGCGCGATCCGCGGCCCCTCAATACCCAGCTCCGACCACGTAACGCAAAGCTCCTGCTCGAACTCGTCGAGGTTGAACACCCCCACCGCCACGCTCCCGTCGTCCAGCGGCTTGGCCAGGATCAACACCTCGTCCGTCTGCTTGACGATCCGCGCCTGCTTGCCCAACGTGTCCTGGTTCACCTCGATCACCTCGGCGTTGCACAGCACGTTGAGCGTGAAGGCGTCCAGCTTCGTCATGTCCCCCGAGAAGATCAGCGGCGCCGCCATCAGAGACCACATCGACATGTACCCGTATTGCTCGCTGCCCGTCAGCGTCGTGGGCTTCCCCTCGCCCATGCCCCGCGCGTTGCCGACCCAGCCGATCAGGATATAGTCCGGATCGTTCCACTGCCCCGGCTTGGCGTACTCGTAATGCCGCGCGTTGCTCAACCCGATGCTGTAGCACCCCGGCAATCGCCCGCCCGCCTCCAACCCAAGGTCGCCCGTCGTTCGCCAGCAATTCCCGCCCACCTGCCCCCCCCACTTCCACACCTCGCCCATCCCGTACTGACACAAGTTCAGCACGATGTCCCGATCGAGCGTCTTGAGAATGTCGCCCATCTGCTGATAAGGCCTCTTCAACTGCTCGAGATCCCTCCGCTTGGCCACCCCGCTGTAAGAGCACCAGTCATACTTCAGAAAATCGAACCCCCACTCCGCGAATTTCCTGGCGTCCGTCTCCTCGTGCTTGTACGCCCCCACGTACCCCGCGCACGTCCACGGCCCCGGCGAGGTATACAGCCCCGCCTTCAGCCCCTTGTCGTGAATGTAATCACACATCGCCGTCATGTCGGGGAACTTCGCGTTGGGCAGAACCGCGCCGCCCTTGTCGCGGTAGGGCTCGTCCCCCTTCTTCTTCATCCAGCAGTCGTCGATGTTGACGTACTGATAGCCAAACTCGGCCATGCCCGTGCCGATCATCGCGTCGGCCGCCGCCCGCATGTCCGCGTCCGTCACTCGGTTGTAGTGAATGTACCAACTGTTCCACCCCATCGGAGGCGCCAGCGCCAGCGTCTCGCCCACGACGATCGTAAACATGCGCGAGGTCGATCCGTGCCGATTGACGGCCTTGAGCGCCATCGGATACTCGCCCGGCCGTTCGGGCGCCTTCCCGCGGATGATCCCCGAGTCCCGATCCACCTCCAGCCCCGCCGGCAAACCGTCGACGCCGAATCGCATCGGCCGCTCGCCCGTGCACGGAATCCGATACAACAACGGCCGCCCCGGCCGAACCCCGTAAACCCTCGGGCCGTTGACCCGAGGCTTCGGCCCGGGGGCAGGCGTCAGGATGACCTTCTCCTCCGCCGGCGCCTCGCTCGCCGTGGGCGCCGCGCCCTCGACCGCAAAACTCGCCTCCGCCCAGTCCGTGTGATCGTAGCTCCGCCCGTCCCCCGCCGAAGTGGTCGCCAGCAGCAGATACCGAAGCCCGCCAACCTCGACGTCGATCCGCTTGGCCGAATCCCCGCCCTTCATGATGCCGCTGTCAAAGAGCCGCCTGCCGTCGCCGTAGACCATGAAGCGGACCGTTCCCTTACCAGCCGTCTCATCGTCCACGCCGACCCAACTCGAGAACCGCCGCGCCCCGTTCACGCGAATCCACAACGCCCCCGGCGCATGCGCGCCCACGCCCCGCTCGAACTTCCGCCCCCCGATCGACATCGGCTTGCCCTCGACCGATTTGTCCGCGAGCGCCTTGCCCCACCCGCAGGACATCTTGGTCAGGTCCAACGACGATAGCGGCGCCTGCCCCGCCGCGCACGTCGAAACAACTCCGCCTGCCAGCACGACCGACGCCCATCTCGCCACATCGCGTATCGCCCTAATCATCAGAGTCACTCCTGTAATGATCGCACGCCGTATCCTACTGACCGGCGATCCCCGGCAACAGCAAGAAACCCCCAATGACCCACCCCTGGTGCATCCCGCGGTTCGGGCAGAAAGTGCGCTATCGACCTCACAGCGTCCGTCCAACCAACGAGCAGACCCTATGCCCTATGCCCTAGACCCTAGGCCCTGCTACCCCTCCCCCCAATTGACAAGCAACCCCCCGAAACTAGACTGAGTGCGCCATTCCGGCGCCACCACAAAGGAGAATCTCGAAATGAAGCGATCAACCGCGCACTCGACGTCCGCCGTCTCGCGACGCGACTTCCTCAAGACCTCCGCCTCCGGAGCCGCCCTCGGCACCCTCGCCATGAACGTCGGCGCCCACGCCGCCGGCAACGACGTCATCAAGATCGGCGTCGTCGGCTGCGGTGGACGCGGTGCAGGCGCCGTCGTCAACGCCCTCAGCGTCGACCGCGGCGCCAAGCTCGTCGCCATGTGCGACCTCTTCCTCGACCGCATCCACGCCAAACGCAAGGCCATCAAGGACGCCAAGCCAGACCAGGTCGACGTCCCCGACGACCGATGCTTCACCGACTTCGACGGATTCCGAAAGGTCATCGACTGCTGCGACGTCGTCCTGATCGCCAACGCCGCCAAGTTCCACCCCCTCCACGCAAAGACCGCCATCGAGGCGGGAAAGCACGTCTTCGTCGAAAAGCCCCACGCCATCGACCCCGCCGGCGTCAAGGTCATCATCCAAGCGTGCGAGCTGGCCAAACAGAAGAAGCTCAGCGTCGTCTCGGGCCTGCAGAGCCGCTTCGACCCCGGATACCAGGAGACCATGAAACGCATCCACGACGGCGTCATCGGCGACGTCGTGACCATCGAGGAGAACTTCCTCCGGGCCCCCTACGGCGTCATCCGCCGCGCCCCCGGCCTGACCGAGCTCCAGTTCCAGTGCAGCACCCAGTACCACTTCAACTGGCTCAGCGGCGACGACGTCCCCCAGTCGCTCATCCACAACGTCGATCGCTCGCTCTGGGCCATGCGCGAGCAGACGCCCGTCAAGTGTCACGGCCTCGCCGGACGGTCCGCCATGTTCGGGGAGATCTACGGAAACGTCTTCGATCATCACTCGGTCATCTATGAATTCGCAAACGGCGTGAAGCTCTACGCCTTCTGCCGGACGACCGCCGGCTGCTACAACGAAGTCTCCAGCCTCATCTACGGCACGAAAGGCCGGGCCAACCTCCTGTCCTGCGTGATCGAAGGCCAGACCAAGTGGAAATACGAAGGCCCCAAGGCCAACCCCTACGACCTCGAGATCAAGGCCCTGCTGGATTCCGTCCGAAGCGGCAAGCCCATCAACAGCGGCTACCACATGGCCAACAGCACCCTCGCGACCGTCATGGGCCAGCTAAGCTGCTACACCGGCCTCGAGGTCACCTGGGACCAGGCCGTCAAGAGCGACTTCTACTACGCCCCAAAACCCGAGGACTGCCGATGGGACATGGAACCCCCCGTCAAACTAGGACCCAACGGCCAATACCCCGTCTGCATCCCCGGAAAGACAAAGCTGCTGTAGGTGTGGAATCCAGGAGTCGCGCAAAGCCCCGTCAGGGGCGATAGGCAATAGCCCACGGCGCGAGCCGTGGGAACAAGGCGATCCCGTATCGCGCAATGAGCCCCGTCAGGGGCGACAGAGCCCGCGGATGAGGAGCTCCCCCGTGCGAACGACGCATGACCCAATCAAGACGCCCAACCCGACCCCCGCCCCCCCGCCCATCACCCGCCGAGCCTTCATCCTGAGCACCGCAACCGCCGCATGCGCCGCAACCATCCCCTCCCCAGCGCGCGCCGCGACCGCCACCCGCCTCCCCTTCCCCCTCGTCGACCTCCACGTCCACCTCGACAACAGCACCATCGACGACGTCCTGAAGCTCAGCGCCGAGCGCGGCGTCAAGTTCGGCATCGTCGAGCACGCCGGCACCAAGGAAAACAAATACCCCGTCGTCCTCGGCAACGACGACGAGCTCCGACGCTACCTGAAGATGCTCGACGGAAAACCCGTCTACAAGGGCGTCCAGGCCGAATGGACCGACTGGATGACCTGCTTCTCCAAACAAGCCCTGGCCGGACTCGACTACGTCCTCACCGACGCAATGACCTTCCCCGACAAGAACGGCCGGCCCAGAAAGCTCTGGGAGAAGGACGCCGACCTCGGCGACCCGCGAACCTTCATGGACCGCTACGTCGACTGGTACGTCCACATCATGCGGACCGAACCCATCGACATCCTGGCCAACCTCACCTGGCTCCCCGCCCAGGTCGCCGCCGACTACGACGCCCTCTGGACCCCCGCCCGAATGCAAAAGGTCATCGACACCGCCCGAAAGCACGAAGTCGCCCTCGAGATCAGCGCGAGCATGCGCCTCCCCAAACCCCCGTTCCTCACAATGGCCAAAGACGCCGGCGCAAAACTCACCTTCGGCTCCAACGGCCGATACCCAAACATGGGCAAGCTCGACTACGCCGTCCAAATGGCCAAATCCCTCCACCTAACCCCCGCAAACATGTTCCTCCCCCCAAGCACGAAGAGAAGCTAGCGTCTCTGCCATCCGGATCGGTGCGCACGCAAACCACCTGCAAGAGCGCCCAGACAGCTCGCTAGGAAGGGTGCCCCGTCGCTTCAGCGGCGGGGGACGCGAACTCGGGCTGTCCCACGATGCTCGGCCGGTAATACGTCCAGACCACATCCAGCGCGATCAGCATGCAGCCACCCTTCGCGGCAACACGGTAGTCATCGGAGTCAAGAGGAGATGTGCTGCGCTACGCTGGCAAAAACGACGAACCGCAAGAGGAATCGCGGGCAACCGGCTCCCATCCGACCCCTCCCGGCTGGCCCTAGTCCACCCCGCCCATCCCCCGCCTACACCTCCAGATAGCGCGTCGGATCCGCCACCCCCGCCTCCGCAAACCCCGCCCGACGAATCCGGCACGAATCGCATCGCCCACACGCCCGACCGTCCGTCCCCGGATCGTAACAACTATGCGTCTGGGTGTAGTCCACGCCCAGCTCGACCCCGCGCCGAATGATCTGCCCCTTCGTCATCGAAATCAGCGGCGTGTGGATCCTGATCCTTCGATCGCCCTCCACCCCCGCCTTCGTCGCCAGGTTCGCCATCCGCTCAAACGCCTCGATATACTCCGGCCTGCAATCGGGATACCCGCTATAGTCCACCGCGTTCACCCCGATAAACACGTCCCAAGCCCCGATGACCTCCGCATACGCCAGCGAATAGGAAAGGAAGATCGTGTTCCGCGCCGGAACATACGTAATGGGAATGGTGCCCGCCCCCCCCGAAGCCTCATCGCCC
>JAFGLZ010000103.1 GCA_016927755.1 Phycisphaerae bacterium | reverse complement strand
TTCTCGAACCCTTCGCCAGGCCGGGCTTCCTCTCTAACTGTCTTGAATACAGGCATTTACACTGGGCTCGCCGAGGCGTGATCACGGGAAGGGGTAACCGCGCCAAGGCCGGCCGAAAGTGCCTCCTCCCAACGTCCGATATAACCCGGGAACCGCATGCGCGCGACGGAGATGCCCTGTCCGGGACGACCCCCTCAATGGCCGGATCGCTCATCACGCTCGAAGGACGTCATCGACAGGCCGACCCGCTTCTCAGGTGGGTCCTGGCCCTCGTCATGCTGGCCATCGGCCTCAGGGCCGTCTACTGCGCAACATGCATCGACCCCCGCCAAGGCCCGACGGTGGGGGGCAACGATGACTGGCAGTACGACTGGTTCGCCACAACGCTCCTCGAAGGCCGGGGAATGGCCAACGAGGCCGGCGCCGCCAGCGCGCAACGCACGCCAGGGTACCCGCTTTTCCTGGCGGTCATCTATGCCGTCTTCGGAAAGTCGTATCTGGCGGTCCGGCTGGTTCAATGCGTCTTCGGCGGCGTGAGCTGCCTGCTCTTGTACCTCCTGGCGAACAGATGGACGTCCGCCCGCGTCGGCCTGCTGGCGGCCGGCATACTGTGCGTCTATCCCATGCACATATGGCTCGCCGGCGAGCTGCTTTCCGAGAACGTCCTGGTGCCCGGGCTCCTCGCGGTAATGCTGTCGCTGGACAGAGCCCGACGCGTGCCCACGCTGGGTCGTTGTGTCGTGGCGGGCCTGACCGGCGGACTCGTCGCTCTGGTTCACCCGATCATGGCCGGACTCGTGCTGGTCTTGTCGGGCGGACTGTGCGCTCGCGCGATCGTCTTCCGTCGCGCCACGATCGGCATCTCGACGGCGACGCTGCTGGTGGCCGCGACCTTCGTCGGCGGGTGGGGGCTGCGCAACCGGTTCGCGGTCGGGTCGTTTGCCCTCTCCTCCTTGGGGGGCTCGACGTTCCTCGGCGCCAATAACGTCGTAACAGCCACCGATCCCAGCTACCACGGCTACTGGATCGGGGAATGGGAGGTGCCGGGGGTCCGCCAGGAGATCGGCCATGTCCGCGACGAGATGGTTCGATCCCGGATGTTCGGGCAGTGGGCTCGGCGGTGGCTTCTCGATCACCCCGGCTACTGGCCGCGCTTGGTGGCGTTCAAGCTGCTCCGATTCTACGGGCCCTTCCTGAATGACTGGCGATCGCCGATCGGCCTGCTTTACCTGTTCTCGTACGGCGCGCTGCTGCCCTTCATCGGCGCCGCGACGTGGGGGACATGGCGGCATCGTTGGATCCAAGACCGTTTCGCCGTGTGGACCCTCATGACGGTCCTCGGCTACTACACGGCCGTCGTCGTCGTCTTCTGGGGCGCGCCACGGTTTCGCCTGACCATCGATCCGATCCTTATTCTCCTCGCGGCGACCGCCGCGATTCGGGTAGGCCAAGCCGTCCGCCGACGCCTGCCGCATGTGCCCGGGGCCTCTCTGCCGTCCCCACGCTTTCAAGCCGCCGCGACGGACGTATAATACGCTCTCCGTATTCACCGAGTGGTTACGTCAGGAAAGTCAGGCGGTCACCTTGCTCACCCAAAGCAGACGCAGTGGTACGTTCTTCGGCGGAGTCTTTCTCCCGGAGGAGAAGGCCTCGACAGGCGACCGCGACATCCAGCCCTTGCCGGTCACCGGGCCCCTGCGCGTCCCGATGCTTCAGCACGAGGGCTCCGAGGCCACGTTCCGCGTCGCCGCGGGACAGCGAGTGCTTGCCGGGCAACTCATCGGTCACCCCGAGGCGGGAGCGAAGTCCGTCGCCGTCCACTCGCCAGCGTCAGGCCACGTCACCGGCATCGTGCGAGCCGACACGCCGTGGGCCTGCGACGTCCTCGCCGTCGGAATCGAGCCGGACGATCGCGACGAGTGGGTCCCTCTGTCCGGAACGCCCGTCGAGTCCCTGGACGTCGAGGCCCTGATCGAGTGCGTCCGTCAGGCGGGCATCGTTCGCATGGGCAACGGCGCGGCTCCGGCAGGCGACCTCCTGGCCTCGGCGGCCCGACGGGGCGTTCGACACCTCATCATCAACGCCTTGGAGTCCGAGCCCTATCTCACCGCCGAGTATCGGATCCTCTTCGAGCACGGCCATAGGATCGTCAGCACGGCGAATCTCGTCGGCAGGCTCCTCGGCGTACAGCGCCTGTGGCTGGCTCTCGATCGAGGCAATCGGTATCTCGCCGAGCAACTGCGGCGGATCGCCCACGGCACCCCGGTACGGGTCTTGCCCCTGCCCAACAAGTATCCCCAGGGGGCCGAACCGCTCCTGGTCAATACCGTCGTTGGACGTGAGATCCCCTACGCTGGCGCCGCGCTCGACGTTGGCGCCCTGGTCCTCGACGTCGCGACGATCCAGGCGATCGGCCACGCGATCCACGAGGGTAGGCCCCTGACCGCCCGGGTCGTAACCGTCGCCGGGGATGCCGCCAGCAAGCCGGGCAACTATCTCGTGCCCGTCGGCACGCCGCTCCATCGGATCGTCGAGCACGTCGGTTTGAAGGACACGATTCGTCGCGCGGTCATCGGAGGCCCTATGACGGGCACTGCGGTGTCCGGCCTTGACGTCGTGACCACCAAGCAGGTCGGCGCACTGCTCCTCCTGACCGACGAGCAGGTCGGGCATCGCGCCCCAGGGCCTTGCATAAGGTGCGGGTGGTGCCTGGAAGACTGCCCCGTCGGTCTGGATCCGCCGTCGGTCCTCGCCGCTGTCGAGGCGCACTACGCCGAGATCCGCCAGCGCCCGGGGCCGACCAAGCCGAGCGGATACATCGAGGAAATGGCCGGGCTCTACCCCCATGCCTGCCTGGGCTGCGGGATCTGCACCTATGTCTGTCCGGCCTGCCTGCCCCTGGCCGAGGGGCTTGCCAGAGCTCGTACGCTGGTTTCCGTGAGCCATGAGTAGACGCAAGTCCCAAGATGAAGGCTTCCTGTGGCTCGACGTGGGCTCCCCGCCACACCTCTTGGGCGGAGACACCTATGCGCAGATCACTCGTACCAGACTGGCGCTGGCCGCTCTCGTCGGACTGGGGGGCGTCGCCCTGTTCGGACTCCTCGCCGCCGTATGGTTGGCCATCGGCGTGGCCGCGGCGGTCGCGGCCGAGTGGGGCTACGTCCGACTAACCGGGGGACGGATTACTCCCACCTATACTCATGCCGCCCTGATGGGCATGCTGGTCGGGCTGGCCTTGCCGGTCGGACGGTTCGATTCGGCCGGATTCCACCTGTTGGCCTGGATCGTGCCGCTGATCGCCGGGATCGTCGCCATCGTCGTGGGCAAGGGGCTGATGGGCGGGATGGGCAACTACATGTGGCATCCCGCCCTGGTGGGGCGCGCGGCCGTCGAACTCCTCTATCAGGAGGACATGCATCCCAAGCAATGGGTCGTCCTGGCTCGCGACCATCTCTTCGCCACGGTTCCCAAGCCCGTCGATCCCGCGGAGTATGCCGGATGGCATGCCACCACCTTGCCTGCGGAATTCAATGCCTGGGCCATGCGCAGACCGGTCGAGCAACTCCGCGACCTGGCCGATGGACTGCCGACCGGACGGGAGAACCCCCTCACCGTCCTGATGCGCGATCACCTCCCCCCTTGGGAAGACACGCTCCTGGGCGGCATCGGCGGCGGGATCGGTGAGACCTGCGCGATTCTCGTGATCATCGCTGGCCTGTACCTCATCTACCGGGGATACGTCCGATGGTTCCAGCCGCTGAGCGTCCTCCTGGCCGCCGCCCTGGCCGCGGCGATCCTGCCGATAAGGATCGCCCCGGATGCGGGTTTCGACTGGATGCCCGGCTTCCACACCGACTGCGGGCTCCACGTCGGAATGATCTACGTCCTGTACCATCTGAGCAGCGGCGAGCTGCTCCTCGGCGCGTTCTTCTTCGCCACGGACATGGTCGCCTCGCCCCGAACCGCCCGAGGACAGATCATCTTCGGAATTGGCATCGGGGCCCTGACCGTCGCCTTGCGCTTGTACGGCCCCGTGCCGGGCTCGTGTTACTGGGCGATTCTGATAATGAACACGTTTATCGGCGAGATCGATCGTCGAACGAAGCGACGGGTCATGGGCACCTGAGGCCCCGGCCTCCTATTGACCTCCGGACGGTCGGGCTATACTGGGAAGCCACACGCCCGTTCGAGCTCAGTACTGCGGCGGCGGGCCAACGGCGTCAATGACCCCCAAACCGCAACAGGCCCGAGGCGTACTTGGCGGTAAGGGTTCCCTAATTCTTTCAGGCTCAGGCGACGATGATGTCTGAAGCCATGAGATCAAATCGAGAGGGCATCAAATGACGATCCTAACCATCCTAGTCGTCGCCGTCGCCGTCTACCTCTTCGGCATCAAAATCTACGCCAACTGGGTGGGACGGGCATTCGGCGAGGACGTCAGCCGTCCCACGCCTGCCGTCGCGCTGGCCGACGGGCGCGACTACGTCCCGACGCGGACGCCTGTGGTCTTCGCCCACCACTTCGCCAGCATCGCCGGCGCCGGCCCCATCGTCGGACCGGTCCTGGCTTTGTACTACGGCTGGCTGCCTGCCGTCCTGTGGATCATCCTCGGCGGCGTCTTCATCGGCGCCGTCCACGACTACGCCGCGACGTACGTGGCCGTTCGCGAGGGCGGTCGCAGCATCGCCGTCGTCGGACGCCGGCTCATGGGACGCGGCGCCTTCATCATGCTCACCTTCCTCCTCGTGGCCGTCCTGACGCTTGTCTGCGCCGCCTTCCTCAACTTGTCGGCCATGGCCCTCACCAGTACCGTGCCCCTCCACATGCTGAAGATGCCTCCTGAGCAGACCCTCTTCAGCGTCGTGGAGGATAACGATCCCGTCACCGGACAGCCCACACAACTCGCCCAGATCGGCGGCATCGCCAGCATGAGCGTCATCGTCATCACGGCATGCTCTCCCCTGATCGGCTTCCTCTACCTAAAGCGGAAGCTGCCCGTGTGGATCTGCTCCATCCTGGCAATCGGAATCTGCTCCGTATCCCTGGCGATCGGCCTCTACTTCCCCGTCCGGCTTCAGCCGGATCATTGGAAGCTGCTGATTGCCGCCTACGTGCTCATCGCCTCCGGCCTGCCCGTCTGGCTGCTGCTGCAGAGCCGGGACTTCATCAACGTTCACATCCTGTACGTCGGCATGGCGATGATCGTCGCCGCCCTCGTCGGCGCCATCGCCACCGGTCACGGGAACATCCTCGGCGATTCGGCCTCCCTCCCCGCAAGCAACATCGCCCTGGCCGAGACGAAATCGGGCCTTGGCCCGGTCTGGCCCGTCCTCTTCATCACCATCGCATGCGGAGCCGTCAGCGGCTTCCACTCCCTCTGCGCCGGCGGAACGACCTGCAAGCAACTGTCTAGCGAACGGGCCGTCCGTCAGGTCGGCTTCTACGCCATGCTCCTCGAGAGCTTCTGGGCCCTGCTCGTCGTCTGCGTCTTGCTCGTCGGCCTCAAGTTCGTCGACTACGAGGCCCTCCTCTATCCCACGACGCCTGGGGCCAAGGGCAACGCCGTGCTCACCTTCGCTATGGGCGTCGGTCACACGGTCGACCGCGGGCTGGGCATCTCGATCGCCGTCGGAGCGATCGGCGCAATGCTGCTCCTCGAGGGATTCCTGGTCACCACGCTCGATACGGCCGTCAGGCTGACGCGCTATCTGCTCGAAGAAGGATGGGCCACCATCTTCGATCGCTACGACGTCTACGCCGCCCCGGCCGCCAAGGGCGAAGTCTCTGTCGCCGCCATGGACGAGGATGAGATTACCGCCGTGGGCGCCGGCGGCATCGCCGCCCCCATCGGACGCCCCACGCCAACGGGGCGACACGCCATGCCCACCCAAGGAGGCTTCCGTCTCATCCTCAAATTGTCCCGGCACTACTGGTTCAACTCGGCCTGCGCCGTCGCGCTCATGCTCGCGCTCGGTTGGGGCACCGGCTATAAGGCCCTCTGGGGTATCTTCGCCGCCAGCAACCAGCTCCTCGCCGCCCTGGGCCTGCTCATCGGGTCCCTGTGGATCCTGCGGCGCGGACAGAACGTCTGGTTCACGCTGCTCCCGTGCCTCGCCATGCTCGTCACAACCTACTACATGCTTGTTTGGAGCCTCGTGACCGACTACGGGCCGAGGTGGCCCAAGACGGCCTCTCTCCTGATAGCCGACGTCGTCGTGACCGTTCTGGCTACCGGTGTCCTGGCCCTTGCCATCAGGACCGCCGTGACCCGCAAATGGGCTGTCAGTAAGCCATGGTCGCCGCCTGCCGCGGCGGCCTCACAGGTCGCCTCCTGATCGGACCAAACCTTTCAGGTTGTCAACGGCGGGGGGCCGTGTATAGTGGATTGGGAACCCGTGGCAACGAGGCAAGAGGCCCGGACCGATGTCCCAGTCCACACCCGACGTCAAGTCCGATACGCTGGCGGGAACCGATACCCACGTCCTCCCGCCATACAGGGTCATCCTGCACAACGACGACGTCAATGACATGCTCCGCGTCGTGCAGGTCATCTGCAACCTGACCCCTCTGGGCCCCGAGGAGGCCATCGAGCGGATGCTCGAGGCCCATCACACCGGATACGCCCTACTCCTCGTGACGCATAAGGAACGGGCGGAACTCTACGTCGAGCAGTTCGCAAGTTGCCGGCTGACGGTTACCGCGGAGCCGGACGTGTGAATCAGACGAAGAGAACCCCGAAATCACGCTACAGGAGCGCCCCCCGGTATCCGAAGATAGACTGACAAAGTGACTTCGTCGGGCCGGGAGTTATCGGAACATGGCGCTCAGCGTGGAAGATGTGTTGGCCGTTGGCATCGCCCAGGAACGCAACGCCGCCAGTCTCTATGCCGAAGCGGCTCTGAAGACCGCCGACGAGGCATGCGGTAGGCTGCTTGAGGCGCTCAGCGAAATGGAGGTGGGGCACGAACAGTTGCTTCGAAGGATCCTGAAGGAACTGCCGAACTGCGAGCGGTCCTCCCCAGACCAGGCCACCGACGCTTACCTGAGACTGTCGACCCTCAGCACCGGACCGTTCCTGCCCTTCAGGATCGACCCCACCACCCGATTGACCGGAGCCGAGTCGCTCGAGGACGTCCTTCACATCGCCATCGCGTTCGAGGAGAACGCGATCATCCTTCTCAACGCCCTCAAGGATATCGTCCCCGCCGAGTTCGGCGGCGACAGGCTCGACGCGCTGATCGATGAGGAGCACGGCCACAAGGCGATGTTGCACGAGCAGCTCGCCGTCACGCGAACCCGGCAACAACTCCGCGGCTCGACCCGCAAGGGGCTGTGGTCCCGCCTCTTCGGGGGCAAGTAGCCCGCGCCTTCCGGGTTTCTGTTACCCCCCGGCGGCGGGCCTTTCCGATGTCTTCCTGACGCTCAGAGTTGGATAGTCGACTTGCCGTCCGCGGATTCCCGTCCCTTGATCGCGACCTCGGTGGCCCGGAACGGGTCCTCCGGACTCAGCACGTGAGGCTTGCCGCCGCGCAGCTCCGTCACGAAATCCACGAACATGTTGACCTGTGAGTCGGGCTGCGCGAGCTGCTCTGGCCCGGCGCTGTTCGTGATCAGCTCGCAGAACGTCTTGTCCGTCAGGCGCACCTCGACGATCCCCTCAGTCCCCACGACGCGCAGACGATCGTCGCCGTGACTCGGCGCCTTCGCCGGGCGAAAGTAGTCGAACGTCAGCGTGGCCTGCCCTCCGTTCTTCATCTCGAAAAGCAGCGCGCCGCAGTCCTCGCACTCCGGGTAGTCCGGGTGCCCCTTGACCGCCTGCCGCGCCGTGACGCTGGCGTAGTCCAGCCCGCTCACGTACCGGATGAAGTCAATGGCGTGGATGCTCACCCACGGAATCGACCCGCCGTAGTCCTTTCGATGCTTGTAGTACCACGGCCGGCTCGTGCCGAACCGGTACGACTTCTGAGCACTGATGAGAATCGGCTCGCCGATCCGCCCCTTCTTGACCGCTTCGTACGCCGCCACGAATGCCGGAGCCGTTCGCATCGGAAGCATCGCCGTCACGCGGATCTTGTGCTTGTCTCGCTCGGCTCGCAGGGCGTCCAGGTCCGCCATCGACGTGGCGATCGGCTTCTCGCTGAACACGTGACAGCCGCGACGGGCCGCCTCGACGTTCACCTCGCCGTTGCGGGCGAAGGGCGCGAAGACCGCCACGATGTCCGGTTTGACCTCGTCCAGCATCTTGCGGTAGTCGTCGTAGAGCTTGGTCTCGCGCGTCCAGGCCGGAGTCTTGCCGAGCCGCTTGATGTTGTCCTCCGGCCACGATCGGGCCGCCGCTACGAGCCGGCAGTCCTCGATCTTCGGGATGCCGCTCATGACGTCGCCGAAGTGGCCCTCCACGCCGATCTGCGCCACACGGAGCGGGCCGCTAACTGCCTTCCGCTGCGCGCCGTCCGACGCCGCGCCAACCACCGCTGCGGCCGCCGCCGTGCCCACGAACGCTCGCCGACTGATCTCACCTGGTTCCCTCGATGTCACCATGGGGCCACCTCATGTAGGGGGTATCTCGACACATCTTGCCAATCGCAACGACCGCCGGTTGAGGCCGGAATCGCTCGCTACGGCACGATGTACGTCTCCATCCACACGATTCGCTGCGGCTCGCCCTTGACCAGGACCACCTCAATCTGATTGTACCCGCCTCGCACGGCCGAAAGAGGCACGTCGAACTGTGCCACGCGTATCGCGCCACAGAACTCACCTGGCTTCGCGTGGTCCGCGATGACCTTACACTCGGCATCGTTGACGCGGGCTGCGAGTTGGGCCTCACCGACCCCCGTGCCCTGAGCCAATCCGACCCGGACGACGACCTTCCCGCTCTTCGGCTGGGGTCCGATGTAAATGGAGAACCGCGCGGGGCTCCCCGCCTTCACCCCGGCCGGCAACGCGCTCGGAAACGGCTTCTCGGGCGGTGAGATGTCTCGATACGTCACGACGTGCCGGCGCGGCTTGTCGACGACCGTCTCCAGACGCCCGGCCTCGCGAAACTGGGCCAGGTATTCCTCGCTCGGGACGCTCGGGTCGCGGTCCATATGGTTGAAAAGATAGACCTGGTCCGCGCCCCGCTCCAGCATCGCCGCCGAGAAACCCCGCAGCGTCTCGCGAGTGCTCATGATGGCCGTCGCGCCGGGATACGGCTGGATCCGAATCTCCATGCCTGCCGCCAGCATGACGCGCTTGGCGGCGTCACCGAGGAGCTTCCGCCACTGGTCGATCGGAATGTCGAAGTCCGCCGTCGCCCACCTCGCTGTGGGGATCAGCATGTCCACCAGCCCCTCCTTGGCCCACCCGACCCCGTCGAGCCCCATCCCGATCGACGCCTCGGGCGCCGCCGGTACCCGGGCGGCGATCTTGATCGGGCGCCCGCGTTTGGCCCCCCGCTCATTAGCCAGCCGGCGTGTTTCTTTCATGAAGTCCGTCAGAACGCCTCGCCCCTTGGCCTCCTCGCCGGGCTTGAAGCAGAAGCACTCGCGCATCCAGTCGAGCTCCAGACCGTCGAGGTCATATCGCTCAAGGTATTCCCGGACGAGCGCCATGTGGTAGTCATACACCTCCTTGATGCCGAAGTTGAAGCATCGGGCGAAGTACCCCGTCCCCCCGCGCCAGTACTCCGGATGCTTGACCCAGAACGTGCTGTGCAGATAGCTCTTGACGTTGTCGTTCTCGTGACAGTCGTTCATCCGCATGGAGATCCACGGCGAGATGCCCCACTTGCGGCAGCGTTCGATCCACACCGCGTACGGGTCGATGCCCTTCTTGTCCAGGCGGTACGTATTGAGGGCCCAGTTGCGGGCAGCCCCGGGGAAGAGCCCGTTGGCGATTCCCGGCGCGGGATCCCCCGACCGCCAGATGTTGTCCCACACCTTGCTGCGAAAGCTCGTCCGCATTGCGTTCGGGTTCATGAAGAAGTGCGTGAGCTGCGTCCCCGCGTACTGGTCGATGAAGGCGTGCAGCTCCTTCATGTCCAGCGTGTCGGGGTCGCGCGTGATGAAGAAGTGCGAGCAGTCCTCGTTGTGAATCAATCCCCGCTCGACCGTCGGCCTGCGTCCGAGCGCATCGCCCGTCGCCGTCTCGGCCCCGGCGGCAAACGTTGCCAGACAAGTCAAACCCAGTACCGAGGTGAATACGAAGTGCATGTTGCCCTCGCTATCTCAGAAGATTCCCGTTGAGGTGACGCCTCATTCGCACGACCGAAGATACTCGATCTGCCGCCCCAGCTTCTCGCGGTGATCCATGGCGCGGAAGTCCTCGATCGAGATGAAGCCCTGATATCCGACCGCCTTCAGGTCATCCATGAACTGCGGAATGTCCAGCAGGCTCTCGGCCAGGTCGCACCCTTCATAGCCCCAGTCGAGCGTGCCGTCCTCACGTCGCGACTTCTCCACGGGCCGCCAGCCCCCGGCGTGCACGTGCGCCACATAATCGCCCAGCAGCTCCAGCCCGATCCGGAACGTCTCGAACCCGTCCATCGTCATGTTGTTGACGTCGTAGATGACGCCCATCTCGTCCGAAGAGAAGTTCGACGCGATCCGATACGCCAGCGACGCGCTGACCATGATCGTCCCGCCGTGGATCTCGATGATGGTCTTGATGCCGTAAGGTCTCAGCAGCTCGATCACATCCCCGTAGGACTCGACCGCCCGGTCATAGAGCTGCAGGTACGGCACCGTCCGGTCGTAGCGGCAGCGGGCGCCCACCCGGATCGGGATCCTGCCCATCCGAGCTACCCCGTCCGCCAGTCGCCTGAGGTCCTCCAGATCGTCCGCCGTCAGGTTCGCCGCGATGCCGGCGATCCCCAGCCCGTGATCGGCCGTGATCCGTGCCACCTCCTCGGCCCGCTCGATCAAGTTCGCCGGCGACAGGTCCGTCTTGTGCTCCCCCCAGCAACTATAGCCCTTTCCCACCGCCTCTGGCGGCGTATGGCGAACCCGCCACTCCACCCCGTCATACCCCAGCTCCCGCAACAGCTCGCACGTCTCGACAACGTCCAAATCCGGTAGGATCACGCTGGTGACGCTGTACTTCATCGCCGTCTCCCCTGTTGTGACTGTCTGGGAGCATAGCCCTGCTCACGTTCTCTGAAAAGGGGGGACGTCGGCTGCGTGGCACGGGCATCCTGCCCGTGAAGCCTGCGGGGAAAGTGCCAGTGCCTTGAAACCATGCTCCCGGCCTCACGCCGCCCCGTGCTTGGCCTTGAGCTGCCGCATCGCGTCGTTGGCTCCGTTGAGGTACATGTCGAGAGGCATCAGCGTTTCGCTCACGCGCGCCAGCGTCTCGGCACGAATCGTCCCATCGACGACGAGCTCCCGCCCGGCCTCTCGACAGGCGTCGAGGACGTGCGTGGCCGGCATGCCGAACTTCTCCAACGCCTCCATCCCGTGCGCGTGAGGGCGCAGCAGCGCGCCCACGTATTCGCCGCCCATGTTCCGACAGATCGCCTGGACGTGCGCCACCAGCGGGTCGAAGTTGTCCATCTCGTGCAGCCCGCAAACCGAAACGAGCACGATCTTCGGCCTCGTGCGGCCCTCCACCGGCGGGTGTCGCATGTGCCCGTCACGAAGTTCCATCTCCGGGTGGATCAGCGGGATCATCCGATCGAGTATCACCTTCAGCGTGCCGACCATCCCGTCAACGTACACCGGCGTGGCCAGGACCATCACGTCGGCACGCCGGAGCTTGGCCAGGACCTCCGCCATATCGTCGTCCTGAACGCACTGCCCCGGCGTGCGGAACCAGCAAGACATGCAGGCCGTGCAGGGCTTGACCGTCAGGTCGCGCGCCATGACCGTCTCGATGCTCGCGCCCGCCTCCGCCGCGCCCTCGAGAAACGGAGACAGAATCCGATGTGTGTTGCCCGACGCCTTCCTCGGGCTCGCGTTGAAGGCCAGAATCCGCATGCTCAATCCCTTCGCTTCGATGCTCAATGCCTCGTCAGCCGGTCGACCACGACCCGACGCATCACCTCGCGGGGTGCCTGGCGACCCGTCCACGACTCGAACTGGGCCACCGCCTGCCGGACGAACATGTCCACGCCGCTGACGGTCAGACAGCCGATCGCGCCGGCCTCCCGCAGCAGACGCGTCTCCATAGGGTTATAGACGTTGTCGAACACCACCATGTCACGACGCAAGGCCTCACCCGGCAGCGGCGTGGCCTCGACGTTCGGGTGCATGCCGATGCTCGTCGTGTTCACGACGATCTTGGCCTTGAGCGATCCGGCCCGATCCAACGGCTCGGCCCGGCAACCGAACTCCGCGGCCAACGTCTCGGCTCGGCTGAACGTCCGGTTGTAGATCGTTACGTCGCAGCCGCAATCCCGCAGTCCCGCCACCAGCGCCCGACTGGCCCCGCCGGCCCCGAGAATCGCTACCGGCACGCCTGTCAGCTCCGACCGATCACACCCCATCGCCTCGAGCAGGGCGTCGCGCGCGCCCGCGTAGTCGGTGTTCAGACCGCCGACGGTGTCCGCCCCGTCGAAGACCAGCGTGTTAACCGCCCCGATCTTGCGGGCCAGCGGCTCCACCTCGCCCCCCACCTCGTCCAGGAATCGCAGCGCGTTTTCCTTGTGCGGGATGGTCACGCTCAGCCCGCGAACGTCCATCCACGGCCGGTCCATCGCCCCGCGCACGAACGCCGCAAAGGGCTCGTAGCCCGGCTCGATCCGTAGCGGTACGTAGACGCCGTCCACGTCGCACTCCGACATCGCCGCATTGTGAATCGCCGGGCTCATCGAGTGCATGATCGGGCACCCGATCACCCCGTAGACGCCCGTGGTGGGCCGGATCGCGTCCCAGCGGTACAGATGCTTCATCTCGCCGAGCGTGACCTGCCCCGGAGCCGATCCGGCGTCGGCCTCGATCGACGCGAACGAAAGGAACGCCCCGAACTTCTTCGCCAGCACGCGCGAGGGCAGCCCCGCCTCACCCATCGCGATCGCGATGACCGGCTTCTCGGGCGCTCGGCCTTGTCTGCCCCGCATCAGCTCGAAACACGTGAAGTTGTCGCAGACAGACTCCGCCCGCCAGACGATCTTGACTACGTGGCACGGCTCGGCCTCCGTCGCCGCAACGATCGCCTCGACGTCGGCGGGCCTTCCGTCGAAGTCGTGGCTGCTCAGGATCAGGCGGAACCGCCCCCGCCCGTCGCCAAGCAGCGGCGTCAGCTCGCGCCGGGCTTCCGGGCATCTTCGCCACGTCGCCAGTTCCACATCGACGTAGTCCGGACCAGTCGGGGCTGCCTTCACGAGCATCGCGATCCGCTGCGCGTCGTCGAGCCGCCACTGACCGCCTTCGGCCGGGTCGCGGGCGGTCATGATGACCGTGGTCTTTGCGCCGCCGACCTCTCGAATGACCGCTACCGCCTCGGCCACGTCGACGCCTGTCATGTAATCCAGCCTCAACTCCACCGCGTCGGCGCCGCCTCCACCGACGGCGCGTCGGATGTCCGCCATCGCCTCGTCGGTCGTTCCACGCGTGATCGGCACCGCCAGCAGGGTCATGCGCCGTCCTCCCAGTCCTCGATGACGTCCACCAATTCCTCGAGCAGATTGATCGTGGCATCCGCGGCCGTCTTGCCGTCCGTCTGCCCGTTCATGACCCGAACGCATCGCAGACCCGCCTCGCGAGCCCCGACGATGTCGGTCTCCTCCAGGTCGCCGACATGGATCGTGTGCTCCGGCGGCACGCCCAGGCTGTGACACGTGTACAAGAACTGGCGCGGCATCGGCTTCGTCGTGCACGTCTCGTCGCTGAACGTCAGGTGGTCGAAGTAGTCGATGACCTGATCGCTCTTCATCACCTCGCGAAGGGCGCACCCCAGCGTCAGCCCCGTGTCGCAGATAACCGCCAGCCGGTACCGACCGTGGAAGCGGTCCAGAACCCCGCTCGCGCCCACCCTCAACGCGGGCGGAACCTGAGCCCCCGCCATCGCCATCGCTTCGCCCAGGGCCTCGGCCGAATTGGCCTCTAGACGATAGCCCATCTGCTCGGCGACGTACTCGCCCAGCTCCCGCTTGCCCATGGTCCGGCATTCGTGACGCCACAAGTGCATGGCGTGGTTCGGGGCCTCGTCCATGACCTGCTTGAGCCGAGCCGGATCGATGTCGGCGCCGAGCATCTGGAAGAATGTCAGGGCGTGCCGATACCGAAGCCGTTCCCGCCGCTCCGACATGTCGCCGACGTCGTCGTACAGCGTTCCCCAGAAGTCGAACGTGATCGCACGGATCGGCATGGCGTCGTACCCCATACGGCCGCGGGAACCGCCGGCCAGGCCGGCGTCGCCCCGAAACGGCGCGTTCCCGCAACGCGCCAGAGCAAGCGGCCCACGCCGTCGAGGGACGTGGGCCGCGAATCCGCCGCTGCATCTAGCTTAGTCTCAACCGAGGTCGGATTACACCCCCTCGGGCGCCTCGGTCGAGACGCCCTCCAGGGCGATCATCGTGTTGATCGCGTTCAGATACGCCTTTGCCGAGGCCTCGACGATGTCCACCGAGTACGCTCGGCCGCGAACCGTCCGCCCGTTCTGCTGAACCTTGATCAGCACCTCGGCTTGGGCCTCCTTCCCGCCGGTGATCGCCCGAAGCTCGTATTCCTTGAGCTTGACCGTCACGCCCGTGATCCGCTGGATCACCGAGTACACGGCGTCCACCGGGCCGTCGCCCGTGGCCGCATCCTGAACGATCCGGTCCTGCTTCACGTCTCGCAGGCGGATGGTCGCCGTGGCGATGACCCCGCCGCCCGCCGTCGTCTGAAGCGACACGATCTCCCAGCTCACCGGCACCTCCGTGATCATGCCTTCCACGATGGCGTCGATGTCCTCGTCGAAGACTTCCTTCTTCTTGTCCGCGAGTTCCTTGAATTGGACGAAGGCCTCGTCGATCTGCTCGTCGTTCAGACGGTGACCGAGCTGCTCGAGCCGGTCCCTGAACGCATGCCGCCCGGAGTGCTTGCCCAGCACCAGCTCGCTGGCCGGGACGCCGACGTCCTCCGGCCTCATGATCTCGTACGTCTCGGCGTGCTGCATCACCCCGTGTTGGTGGATGCCCGCCTCGTGGGCGAACGCGTTTCGCCCGACGATCGCCTTGTTCCGCTGCACCGAGATGCCGGTCAGACTGGCCACCGTCCGCGACAGGGGGTACAAACGTGCCGTCTCGATCCGGGTCGTCGCCCCGTAGTGATCGTTGCGCACCTTGAGCGCCATGACGATCTCCTCCAGCGCGGCGTTGCCCGCCCGTTCGCCGATCCCGTTGATCGTGCATTCCACCTGCCGCGCCCCGGCCAGAATCGCCGACAGCGAGTTGGCCACCGCCAACCCCAGGTCGTTATGACAGTGAACGCTGATGACCGCTTGGTCGATGTTCGCAACCCGCTCGCGCAGCTCCGTGATGATCTGATGGAACCGCTCGGGCGTCGTGTACCCGACGGTGTCAGGGATGTTCACCGTCGTCGCGCCCGCCGCGATCGTGGCCTCGACCACCTCGGCCAGGAAATCGATCTCCGTTCGGCTGGCGTCCTCGGGGCTGAACTCCACGTCCTCGACAAAACGCTTGGCAAGCTTCACCCCCTCCACGCTCATCTTGAGAATCTCTTCTCGCGCTCGCTTCAGTTTGTGTTCCCGGTGGATCTTGCTCGTCGCGCAGAACACGTGGATCCGAGGATGCCGCGCCTCCCGAACCGCCTCCGCTGCCCGAAGGATGTCCTTCTCGACGCATCGCGCCAGCCCTGCCACCGTGCACTCCGAGACTTCGCCCGAGATGGCCTTGACCGCCTCGAAGTCGTCGTTGCTCGTGATCGGAAAACCCGCCTCGATGATGTCCACCCCGAGCCGCTCCAGCTTCCGAGCGATCTCCAGCTTCGCCGCCCGGTTCAGAGACGCGCCCGGCGATTGCTCCCCGTCTCGAAGCGTGGTGTCAAATATCCGTACGATCGGTTGATCGCTGTCCGTCTGCTGCACATCAGTCATGGTCATGCTCCGCACTGCCTTGTCAGCGGAAAATGTTCCTGTGGGTCTGTGGGGCCGCTTCCCCTTGGCCGCGCGACCTGGCCCGGTTGGCTCGTCGCGGCCGATCGGGTTCAGGGCCAGACCACGCCCGGGCGCGGTCCGACCCGACGCAGTAACAGGCGGGTCTTCCTGGTCTGATCCTTCGTCATCGGTGTCCCCAAAAAAAGAGGAGCCCTCGCATCGCTGCGTAGGGCTCCTGGGGGGTCGGTCGGTTCTTTTGCGATCTTTCGGAGCCCTATGCGCCTGAGTGCAGGCGCAACCGTAGCAGCAGGCCGAGGCCTGGGGCAACTAGGCTGCTTCGGTGCGTACCGCTCATCGGCATCGGGCTCCTTACGTCTCATTACTGTATATCGGCCGGGCGCGCCGAGTCAACCCACAAAAACGCCGCGCCGTGTCCGAGGCCGCATGTTGACCCGCATCGGTCGGCTCCATTATCCTGCAGGTAAGGTGGACACACTTCTTCGTCCGAGCGGGACGAATCCTCGATGAATCCGGGGGCAGACGGGGTGGCGGAGCACTCTATGCGGAATCAGCTCGTCATGGCGCATCTCAATCTCCACGCGATCTTGCCCAATCTCGAAGAGTTGGTTGAGTTCGATCCGGAGATGACGCGACTCATCGGAACCTGGGACATCGCGATCGAGTTCGCCGTCCGCGCCGGGCCGCGCGCCCACGTCGTCATCCGCAACGGCCGATGCAAGGTCGGTCCCGGACCGGCCGATCGACCCGACGTCAAGCTCTGGTTCAAGTCCCCCGAACACCTCAACGCCATGTTCGACGGAAAAGCCAAGCCTCTCCCGGTCAAGGGATTCTCACGGCTGGGGTTCATGTCCAGCGAGTTCCCCAAGCTGACCGACCGCCTGACGCACTACCTTCGCGGCTCGGACGACGTACTGCGGGACCCGCGCGTCGTCGATTTCGTGACGCGATGCATGCTGTACACCGCCGTGTTCGGGGTCGCGGAACTGGCCGAGTTGGACCCGGCCGTCGCGGGGCTGGCCGCTCGGACGCCCAACGGGACCGCTGAATTCAAGATCCTCCCCGACGGACCCACCGTTCATGTGACCCACCGCAACGGGGACTTCACCGCCTCGAAGGGCCCCGCCGGAACGCCCAACGTCAAGATGTACTTCCGCGACACCAAGGTCTGCAATGACCTGCTCAACGGCAGGATGGACGCCTTCGCGGCCCTGGGGCGGGGGGACGTCGTCATCACGGGCTTCTTGCCCCTCGCGGATCAATTGAACGCGATGTTGGAGTACTTGGAGGACTACCTGAAGTAGTCCCGGATGTGAGCGATCTGACGTTAGGAGGAGGACGCCGTTATGGCCGAAACCAAGACCGATCAGCGAGCCGATGCGGCCCTGTATACGTTCGATCGCTCCGTGGAGCTGTTCGAACGGGCAACCAAGGTCATCCCGTGCGGAATCTACGGCCACCACTCACCCGCGATTCGGACCCCGGGCGCCACGCCCTACTACTTCCAGCGGGGCCAGGGCAGCCGCATCTGGGACGTCGACGGCAATGAGTACGTCGATTGGATCTGCGCCTACGGGCCCATGCTCGTCGGCTACAACCACCCCAAGGTCGAGGCCGCCGCCGCCGCCCAGCGCGAAAAGGGCGACTGTCTCAGCGGCCCCAGTCCCCTCATGGTCGAGTTGGCCGAGCGCCTCGTCCAGATGACCCCGTTCGCCGATTGGTTCGTCTTTGCCAAAAACGGCTCCGACATGACAACGTGGGCGGTCCAGGTCGCCCGCGCCCACACGGGACGGAACAAGATCCTGATGGCACAGGGGGCCTATCATGGCAAGGACCCCTGGTGTACCCCCGGGCACGCCGGTCTCGTCCCGGGCGATCGCGAGGACATGCTGAGTTTTCGCTACAACGACCTGGCCGGCATAAGGCAGCTCGCCGACCGTCATCGGGGCAAGATCGCCGCCGTCATCCTCACCCCGTACCACTTCACCAACTGGCAGGACAGCGAGATGCCCGTCGAGGCCTTCTGGCAGGGCCTCCGAAAGCTCTGCGACGACGAGGGGATCGTGCTCATCCTCGACGACGTTCGAACCTGCTTCCGCCTCCACATGGGCGGCAGCGGCGAGTACTTCGGCGTCAAGCCCGACCTGTCGGCCTACTGCAAGGCCATCGCCAACGGCTACGCCCTCAGCGCCTGCGGCGGACGCCAGGAACTGAAGACCGCCGCGAGCAAGGTCTTCCTCACCGGTAGCTACTGGTTCAGCGCCGTGCCTATGGCCGCCGCCATGGCCACGCTCGACGAGATGGAGGCCTGTGACGGCATCGCAAGGATCTACGAACTCGGCACCACGCTCTGCAACGCACTGACTGAGGCGGCCGCCTCTCACGGCCTGCAGCTCGCCTGCACCGGACATCCCTCGATGCCCATGGTCAAGTTCGCGGGCGACGATGATATGTACAGGACCCAGGTCTGGTGCGCCGAGGTCACGCGCCGCGGAGCGTACGTGCATCCGCATCACAACTGGTTTGTCTCCACGGCCCACACGCAGGAGGATATCAAGCGAACGCTCGATGCCGCCGAGCCGGCCTTCGCCGTCGTCAAGGAACGTTTCGGTTCGTAGTTCGGGGCGACCCGCCCGGACAAGAGGTCCTCGCCTTCTCGCGAGCAGAGGAAACATTCGATGCCCATCACCGACGAAGAGGTCATGAGGTTGGAGGAAAAGGCCTACGAGGTCCGCCGGCTCTGCCTGCAGATCACGAGCTGGGCCGGCGGCAGCCACATCGGCGGATCCCTCAGCCAGACCGATATCCTTGTCGCGATCTACCACAAGTTCATGCGGGTCGATCCCAAGAACCCTCAGTGGGACGACCGAGACCGGTTCGTCCTCAGCAAGGGCCACGGCGGCATCGGACACGCTGCCGTCCTGGGCGACCTCGGGTTCTTCGACAAGGAGCTTCTCAAGGACTTCAACAAGACCGGCTCGGCCTTCGGGATGCACCTGGACGCCTTGAAGGTGCCCGGCGTCGACGCCTCGACCGGCTCGCTCGGACATGGGCTCGGCATCGCTCTCGGGATGGCCATGGGCGCCCGACACCAGGGCAAGACCTGGCATACCTATTGCGTCTGCAGCGACGGTGAGCAGTGCGAGGGCACGATCTGGGAAGGCGCCATGTCCGGCAATCAGTTCAAGGTCACCAACCTCACGGTCATGCTCGACCGCAACATGTTGATGATCGACGGCTTCACCGAGGACATCATGTCCCTCGAACCCCTGGCCAAGCGGTGGGAGGCGTTCGGCTGGTACGTCCAGGAGATCGACGGCCACGACATGCGAGCCATTTGCGGCGCCGTGGAGAACGCCCATGCCGAGACCGACCGACCCTCGATCGTCATCTGCCGAACCGTCAAGGGTAAGGGCGTCGACTTCATGGAGAACAAGGCCGAGTGGCACTACGGCGGGCTCGATAGCGCGCGCCTGAACGAGGCCCTCGCCTCACTCGACCGATCCTACGGCAAGGCCTGACCTAGCCGCCACGGCCGCAAGCTTCAGCTTCAGTTCAGGTTGGTCGCGTCATTCCCCAGGGGTTGTCGTGCGGATGTGGGGGGTGGCGAAGCGGTGCGCCCGCCGCGAGAGTTGCCCTTGCCTCTCCTTCGCTCTTCCTTCTCCATGGCCTGCTCGTAGCTCCATTGGCCGATCTTCCGGTCTTTCGCCTCGACCTCCTCCTGTTTGCCGGCTAGATAGAGGAACACGTAGCATCCCACCAGGACGGTCAGAATGCATGTCAGCGTCGACAGGGTCATGGGCGGCTCGTCTCGACAAGCGGTATCGCGGCCGGCCCGGGCTCGGGCGGCATTCTCACTATCGTCAAAGTGCGGCACCGAGCTTAGCCCCCCTGGGGAGACTCTCGCGGACCCGGACGCCAGAAGGCCCGGCGGCGCAAAAGGCGGGCGAATTATCGGACCTTGCCGGATTCTCCCCGATGCAGACCTTTGCGTCGCCGTCGGTCGAGAACCACGAAGACCCCGAGCACCACGGCGCCAATGGCCGCGAAACCGTAGACGCGCCTCCGCGTCGGTAGGTGGTCGCTGAACGGATAATCCTTTGACGCCGTCCGGGCCGACCGGAAGATGTCCTCCGCTTGCGCGACGAGTTGCGGGTGCTGGGACGCGATGTCCCTCTTCTCACCGATGTCCGTCTCGAGGTCATAGAGCTCGATGGGGCCGTTCGCGCCGCGCCGCACTGCCTTGAAGTCCCCAATCCGGGCTGCCTGGTCGAACAGGTATCCCGGACGCTCCCAGTAGAGATACTCGCGGCGGGGTTGCGGCTCGCCGCCAAGGGCTGGCAGGATCGAGACGCCGTCAATACCCTTCGGGGCCTTCGCCCCCGCCAGGGCCGCGGCCGTCGGCAGGAAGTCCCAGAACGCGCAGACCGCATCGCTCACTGCCCCGGACGCGATGTGGTCGGGCCAACGCACGATCAGCGGTATACGGATCCCCCCCTCATGAAACGTCTTCTTGTGCCCCCGCAGCGGCCCGGCGCTCTCGAAGAAGTCCGGATCGGCCCCGCCCTCGCGATGGGGACCGTTGTCGCCGGAGAAGAAGACGACCGTCTTCCTCTCGATGCCCAACTCCCCAAGGAGCGCCAGCAACTTGCCGACGTCGTGATCCAGCCGCGTGATCATCGCGGCGTAGTTCCTCAGCGGCTGCGGCCAGGGCCGATCCGAGTAGGGAACGTCGTCGGGGACGACCAGCCCGTTGCCCGTTGTCCGCCCAAGCTCATTGTTCGCATGCGGTATCGTGTAGGCCAGGTAGAGAAAGAACGGCGCGTGCTGGTGTCGGCGGATGAAGTCCAGGGCCTCGGACGTGAACACGTCCTGCACGTACTGCCCCTGGCGCCCCCCCTTGTTCCCCGCCAGTCCCACCCTCTGCTCCCCGCGCCACAGAGACTCGGGGTAGTAGTCGTGGGCCTGCGTCTGGTTCAAGAAGCCGAACCATTCGTCGAAGCCCTGCCGAGTCGGGATCCCGGTCGTTCCCGCCTCCCCCAACCCCCACTTGCCCACGCATCCCGTTGCGTACCCCGCCGACTTGAGCACTTCGGCCACCGTCACGTCCCCAGGCAGCAGCGGCCCCCGGTCGTTGTCGCGGATCCTCGCGTGTCCCGTGTGCAGCCCCGTCATCAGGCAGCATCGCGATGGCGCGCAGACGTTGCCCCCCGCATAGGCCTGAGTGAACCGGACTCCTTCGGACGCCATCCGGTCCAGACAGGGCGTCTTGATCTTCTTCTGGCCGTAGCAACCCAAGTCCCCGTAACCCAAATCATCAGCCAGGATGAAAATGATGTTCGGCCGCTCCGCGCCCGGTCGACTCGTGCTCGTCGTCGGGGCTGCTGCCGCCCCGACGCTCGAGAGCAGCAACCCCCAGGCGACCACCGTCATGCGGCCCGCGGTCAGGTATCGTTGACTCCTCATGCCGCTGCCTCGCTTCCGAAACGACGCCTCGGTTTCACACCGCGAGCATTCCACCCGTCACCGGTGCCGACCATGCTCGGCCTACTCGTACACCTTCTCGTCGACCTGATCGGCCTCGGGGGCGTCTGCCTCCACGTCACGGGTCTCGTCCTGCCGGCCGAGCACCTCCCGGTAGTACTCGTGCTGGATGATCAAGTTCATGATCTCGTTCGTCCCCGTCCAGATCATCGCCAGCCTCGCATCCCGGAGCATCCGCTCGATCGGATAGACGTTCGTGTACCCGATGCCGCCGAGGATCTGCATCGCGTCGTTGACGACCTCCCAACCCACATCCGTGCAGAACCGCTTGCATTCGGAGACCATGCGCCGGGCAACGGCCGGATCGGCGCCCCGGTCGATCGTCACCGCTGTCGTGTGCACGAGTGAACTCGCTGCGTCGAGCTTCGTGATGCAGTCAGCGACCTTGAAGCTGACGGCCTGGAAATCTCGTATCCTCCGGTCGAAGGCCTTCCGCCGATTGCTGTACCGCGCCGCGATCTCCAGGGCGCTCCGCGCGATGCCCAGAACCCCCGCGGCGCTCGTCATCCGTTCCGGGATCATCATGCGATAGAAGATCTCGCCGCCCTGACCTTCCCGACCGACGAGGTTCGCCGCCGGCGCCTCGACGTCCTTGAACAGGATTCGCCCGGCCCCGCCCCCTCGCGTTCCCATCAGTCCATACAGGTGCTTGACCTCCACGCCCATGGCCTTGTCCACAATAAACATGCTGAGCGATTCGTGGCTGGGCGCGTCCGCGTCGGTCTTGGCGTATACAAGGAAGTAGTCCGCCCCCTCGGCCCCAACGACGAATCGCTTCTGACCGTTCAGTACGTAACGGTCCCCCTCCCGGCGGGCCACCGTCGTGGCGCCGAAGAAGTCCGAGCCCCCTCGGGGCTCGGTCAGCGCCTCGGCGCATGTCAGCTTGGCATCCAGCGTCGGACGAAGGTAACGGCGCTTCTGCTCCTCCGTGCCGAACACCTCCAACGCCTCGCCGCAGATGCTCGCCAGCGAGTACAGGCATCCGAGCGACAGCGGCAGCGTCCCCACCTCCTCCAACGCGATGATTTCGTCCTGCCACGACAGCCCGCGACCCCCGTGCTCAGGGGCGAACCGCAGTCCCAGCAGCCTCCGCTCGGCCGCCGCCTCGAGATACTCGCGCGGATACCGCGCCTTGTCCGCGTCCATGTCCAACAGGAGTTGCCGCGGAATCGACTTGACGAACCCACGGACCTCCTCGCGGAGCCGTTTCTGCTCTTCGGTCAGCATTGCTTCGATCATCTGAGTGTCCTCTCGATTCAGATGGCGCCCGGAAATGCCGCCCTGATTATAGCGTCGGCTGCCGTCGGTTGTCCGATCGGGTTCTCGTAGGTTACCGTATCGGCTTGCTTCGACCAGCACGCCCGAGGTGGGTGGCCCATCGCTTCAGCGGTGGGGGACTCGAATTCAGGCCGGGATTCAGGTCCCCGACGGATGAAGTCATGAATCACCCATCTACGGTTTTCGAGAAGCATACTGTTCATTCGTTGTTGCGGGACGCTTGGATCCATCCAGGCTGCCCTCCGGCGACGCGGGGCAACCGAACTGAACGCCATGGCAAGGACGACAATCCCATGAATCGTGTGATCGGAATCGTGTTGGCGCTGCTCGCGTCCGTTTCGCTGCCGCCAATCATTGCCGCCGCCTCATCAGGTCCAGCGCCCGTGGCGGAACTTCGCGCCGACCCCCAGAAGCCGAGCATCACCTTCCTGAGCTGGGATACCGAAGGCGGCCCTCGAGTCCGCACGAACCTGCTACGCAAACAAGCCGGCGTCAGCCTTCGTTTCCTCGTCGACCAGCAATGGCGCGAGGCCCCGTCGGCGCCGGCCGAATCTCGGAGCAGCTCCACCCTCTATGACGTGGGCATCATCGACGACGCTACGGCAACATGGGAGCTGACCCGCCGCGGAGGGACACTCTCCCTCTGCCTGACGGTCCGAGGCGCCGCCGCCGGCCGAATCAAGGCCGCGGAGATCCTCTTCCCTTTCGACCCCCGCGTGACGCCGACGACGGTCCTGCCGGCCAAGTGGCACGCCGACGGCACGCTTCATCTCCCCGCCGTCGTCAGCGCCCCTGACTTCGGACAGATGCTGCTGAGAGAAACAGCCGGCCGGCCGGTCGCCGGTCGCCTCCTGGGCAGCCGCAAGAACAAGACGGTCGATCTGACCCTCCACCTGGAACCCCTCGGACCCGGCACGTCGTTCACGCTCGACCTGACGCCGGTCCTGCTCCCGCCCCCAGAGGGACTACGCTCGACGGACCTTTGGCGCCAGGCCAGACGGGGATGGCTCAATTGCCTCCAGCCGACCGCCGAATGGGGCGACAAGGGAAATCCCCACAGCGCCCCGCCGGGAATGCTCGGCAACAACGTGGTCAGCGATCCCGCAAGCTGCAGCCTCTGGTTCTACGCCGATCAGGCCTTCTGGATGCCGCGGATTGCCCCCGAGATCTCACTGGCCCCCCTCGTTCGACGCACGTTCGACTGGTGGCTCGATCACAAGGTCCGTCCCACCGGCGAGATGATCGCCTACTGGAGCTACGGCGGCTTCCTGGACGCCAACAGCAGTCCGCTCATCGCGGCCTGGACCTACTTCGAGGCCACGGGCGACCGGTCGTGGCTTGCCCGGCGGATCGACCGCCTCGAGATCATCGCCGACTTCCTCGCCAAGCGCGATGTGGACGCCGACGGCATGATCGAGGCCACCCAGAGCGGCAACCTGGGAACACTCGTCCAGCCCAATCGCTCCTGCAGTTGGTTCGACGCCCTCAACGTGGGGCACAAGGACGGCCTCACCAACGCCATCGCCTACCGTGCGTGGCGATGCCTGGCCGACTTGGAGCATCGTCTCGGTCGCGCCGAGCAACGCACGAGATACACAAAGCTCGCCGATCGGCTCCAGGCGGCCTATCGCGACGTGCTGTTCAACCCCAAGACGGGATGGCTGGGCATGTGGCGCAGTGCCGATGGCGAGCTACACGACTACGCCTCGCCGGTATGGAACGGCATCGCCATCGAGTACGGCCTCCTCCCCCCCGCCGAAGGCAAGGAGATTCTCGCCCGCCTCCGCGCCAAGATGGCCACCGTCGGGTTCACGCGCTTCGACTTGGGTGTCCCCCCCATGCTGATCCCCGTCCGCCGAGCGGACTACCTCCTGCCCAATGCCTGCGGGATTCCCCAGAAAGAGGACGGCGCCGACACCTTTGGCTATTACATGAATGGCGGAATTACCGCCGGCCAGGTCCTGCACTTCCTCGCCGCACACTACGTCGCTGGCGATCCGGAACCGGCCGACAAGATCCTCCGCGCCATGCTCGAGCGGCAGCAGCGCGGCGAGTTTCAAAACGGCGTGACCGACGCCTATCCCAAGGGCATCGACTGGACGACCTGGGACGGAAAGCCCAGCGGCTACGAGGGCTATCTGGCCGACAGCTTCAGGTTCCTCCAAGCCGTCCTGCTCCGCGAGCAGGCCTTTCGCGATCGCCTCTACCGACCGCTGAATCCGTCTTGACCTCGGCAGGTGGCCTGGAACCGCGTCTTCCTGCTAGAATACGGGCACGCGAGCTTGGTTGGGAGGAGACCGTGGGACACATCGTCAATGCCGATCGGGAATACCGGCTCCTGCAGAAACGCCTCGACCGCAACGTGACCGGCGCGCCGGACTCGCCCGTCTTCATGAAGATACTCAAGCTGCTCTTCTCCCCAGAGGACGCCGAGATGGCGCGGCAGATCCCAAGCCAGCCCATCTCCCTGAACGCCCTCTCGCGGCGGCTGAAGATCCCCCGGGACGAGCTCGGCGACAAGATCACCGACCTGGGGCGTCGCGGAATCGTCCTCGACCTGGAGTACAAGGGCAAGCGGCTTGTTTGTCTCACGCCGGTCGTGATCGGCTTCTTCGAGTTCACCTTCATGCGAACTCGCGACGAGCTGCCAATGGCCGAGCTCGCCAGGCTCTTCGAGCAGTACATGAGCCAGGACGACAGGTTCTCACATGCGATCTTCGGGGGCCAGACCCAGATCGGCCGGTCCCTCGTCCGCGAGGAGGCCCTGCCCGACGGCGACCACACCGAGATCCTCGACTGGGAGCGCGCCAGCCATATCGTCAAGACCGCAACCGCCGTGGGCGTCTCGCTCTGTGCCTGCCGTCACAAGGCCGAGCACTTGGGCAAGCAATGCGAGGCGCCCCAGGAAGTCTGCATGACCTTCAACTACGGCGCGACGACGATGGTCCGTAGCGGTTTGGCTAGGCCCATCAGCAACAGCGAAGGTATGGCCCTGCTTGAGAAAGCCAAAAAGGCCGGCCTCGCCCAGACCGGCGACAACATCCAACGCAAGGTGACCTACATCTGCAACTGCTGCGGCTGCTGCTGCGGTATGATGCAGGCCATCCGCGATTTCGACATCCGCGGCGCCATCGTCACCTCCAATTGGCTCATGGTCATCGATCGCGACAAATGCACCGGCTGCGGCAAGTGCGCCAAAGCCTGTCCCGTCAAGGCAATCGACTACGACGAAGTCCGCCACGACGGCAAGAAGAAACGCAAGGCCGTCCGCGACGAAGGGCTCTGTCTCGGATGCGGCGTCTGCTACTCGGCCTGCAAGTCCGGCGCCATTCGCATGGAGCCGCGACCCCAACGCGTCTACACCCCCGAAACCGTCTTCGATCAGCGCGTCGCGATGGCCATCGAGCGCGGCAAGCTCGCCGATCTCATCTTTGATACCCCCGAGCGGCTGAGCCACCGCGCGCTGGGCAGGGTCCTCGGCGTCATCGAGAAGAGTCCGCCTTTCAAGGTCGCCATGGCCATCAAGCCGCTACGCTCCGCCTTCCTCAACTCCGTGGTCAAGAAGGCAAAGGGCTTCGCCGGCGACATGGCCGACACCGTCGGGTAATGGCGACGCCCGTCCGCTTGACAGATTCCGTCGATGGCCCGAAGCTTGCGCCCACCATGACACGCGAATCGGGCAATGAGGTGGATCTCTCCGTCGACTTGGCGGGTGTGCGCCTGGCGAACCCCATCCTGACCGCCTCGGGAACGTGCGGCTACGGGCCAGAGCTGTCCGATTTCCTCGACCTGACCCGGCTAGGTGCCTTCACCACGAAGAGCGTCACCGTCGAGGAGCGCCTCGGCAACCCGCCCCCGCGCGTCGTCGAGACCAGCGCCGGCATGCTCAACGCCATCGGCCTGGCCAACGTGGGCCTCGAGCGCTTCGTGGCCGAGAAGGTCCCAGACCTGGCCAAGCTCGGAATCCCCGTCTTCGTCAACGTGGCCGGCCATTCCCCCGACGACTACCTCACCGTCTGCCGCCGCCTCGATCCGATCGAGGAGATCGCCGGGTTGGAGCTGAACGTCAGTTGTCCCAACGTCGCCGACGGTATGGTCTTCGGCGCCGACCCCGACGGACTCAGAGATCTCGTGGCCCGCGTCAGGGCTGAAGTGCGGCGCTGCATCTTGATCGTCAAGCTGAGCCCGAATGTCACCGACATCACCGCGACCGCCCGAGCTGCTGTCGAGGCCGGCGCCGACGTCATCAGCATGGTCAACACATTCGTGGGCATGGCCATCGACATCGAGACCTGGCGACCCAAACTGGCCAACAACACCGGTGGGATGAGCGGCCCCGCCATCAAGCCGATGGCCGTTAATCTGATCAGCAAGGTCTACAGAACCGTCTGCCGAGACGCCGGCGTGCCCATTGTCGGAATGGGCGGCGTAACCCGCTGGCAAGACGCCGTCGAGTTCATGCTGGCAGGGGCGAGCGCCGTGGCCGTCGGGACGGCCCTTTTCGGCGATCCGGCCCTTCCCATCCCGATCATCGAGGGCCTCCAGGCCTACCTTGTACGTCGCGGCCTGGCCGGCGCCACCGACCTCGTCGGGCGGGCAAACCTCCATACCGGCGCCTGACGAGCCGCTCCCAAACCCCGCCGCGCGACCGGAACACGCATCAGGAAGACACCTCATCACACTCGGACACGCTGGTTTTTCGCTGGGAATGGTGTAACTTTTACTGGTCAACCGAAAGCCACGCGAGGGGGTCGCCAACTGCGGTCCCGGAGGGAATCGAAGGCGCCGGGCGGAGGGGCCCTGGATCTGCCGGGAAGAACCTTCGGGAGACCGACCGATGACACGCGCGCGTCCTCGACCTGTGTTGGTCCTTGCGGCACTCGTATGTCTGGGAAGCGCCCGACGTGCCTCCACCGCCGCGGGCGAAATCCTGAACGTCCCCTGCCCAAACTACCCGACGATCCAGTCCGCCATCGATGCCTCCTCGGCCGGGGACGAGGTCGTCGTCGCACAAGGCGCCTACTCCGGACCCGGAAACCGTGACTTGGACTTCGGCGGACGGGCCGTCACCCTTCGCGGCACGGATCCCAATGATCCGAACGTGGTTGAGGCCACCATCATCGACTGTCAGGGCACGGGCGGCGATCCCCATCGCGGCGTGGCGTTCCGCTCGGCCGAGGGGCCCAACTCGGTCCTGGCGGGTCTGACGATCACGAACGGCTATGGTCCTGACGAGCTGTGGGAGGGGGAGATGCTCTCGGCCGGAGGCGCGATTTACTGTGATGGCGCGAGCCCAACGATTCAAAACTGCGTTCTCGTCGACAACTACAGCGACACTTGGGGCGGGGGAGTCTACTGCCACGACGCAAACCCGACGCTGATCGGCTGCCGATTCGAGCAAAACACCGCCTTCGACACCGGCGGCGGAATGTTCTGCAACGTCAGCGGCCCCGCCTTGGTTGACTGTCGCTTCGAGGCGAACACCGCGTCCTACGGTGCCGGACTCTACAATCTCCAGAGCAATCCGATGCTGACCCGTTGCCGGTTCAGCGACAACCTCGCCGCCGAATTGGGTGGAGGCGTTCGCAACAATTCCGGCAGCCATCCCACCTTCACCAACTGCGAGTTCGCCCAAAACACCGCCAGCCATGGCGGAGGCATGCACAACAACGTCAGTAGCCCTCGACTGCTCGGATGCACCTTCATCGGCAACATGGCCGGCATCTTCGGCTCTCGCTACGGCGATGGCTCCGGGATCTGCGGAGTAGAGAGTGAGATGTCCTTGACGGACTGTGCCATCGTCGAGAACGGAAGGTACGGGCGAACGGACGACGGCGGCGGCGTCTACGCCACGGGTGGTACGCTGACGATCAATGCATGTCTGATCAGAAGAAACGATGGCAACGGTCAGGGATGCGGAGTCTTCTGCGACAGTGGCGTCCTGATCATTCAGAACAGCATCATCCTAGACAACCTCGCTGAAGGTTACGGGGCGGGAGTCTACGCCCAAGCCAGCCGGATCACGATCGTCGAGTCTTCCGTGATCGACAACTGGAACGACGACAATGCCGGCGGCTTGGCCCTCTTCGATTGTAGCGCGGATGTCTTTCGCACAACGATTGCCGGGAACTCAGTCTCCAATCACTACGCTGGCGGTGTCTACGTCAGTGGCGGAGACGTGCGAATCCGCAACTGCGCCATCGTCGAGAACTATGCGACCGACCCCGGCCCCGGAGGCCTCTACCTGACCGGTGCCGGCAGCACGCTGATCGAGAACTGCACCATCGAGCGAAATGGCGGCGGCGGCGTGTGGAGCCTCCAAGCCGCCTCGTCGATCGTCAACACCACGATTCGCCACAACTGGGTGCGGTCCTACGGTTGGCAGTACGGCGGCGGCCTGCTGGTGGAGGCAGGAACCACGTCGATCCGCAACTGCATCCTCTGGGCCAACGTCGACGACCTCGGCGCCCAGATCGCGCTTCGCAACGACGCCCAGCTCACCGTGGCCTACAGCGATGTCCAAGGCGGTCAAGACGACGCCCTCATCGACGAAACCGCCTCCCTCATCTGGGCCGAGGGCAATTTCGCCCAGGACCCCAACTTCGCCCAAGGTCCTGCCGGTGTCTGGTCCGCACAGCCCGTCTACGACCCGCAAACCCACCAGAGCGTCCTGTCGGATGCCTCCGCGACCTGGTGGAAAGGAGAACTCGTCGGCAAACAGCTCAATCCCGATACCACGCAGGACGCCTCGTTCGTCATCCTGGCCAACACGCCAGACACGCTCACCGTCTGGGGGGATGCCTCTGCGATTGCCAACAGCGGAGACGCCTACCGCATCTCTGGCGCATGCCTCTCGTCTGAATCTCCCTGTGTCGATACCGGCGACCCGAACGGCGACTACGCCGGATGCACCGATGCGGACGGCCAATGCAGAACCTACGGCGTCGTCGATGTCGGCGCTGATGAGTATTGGCCCAATCTCACCTACACCCTAACGCTCGACGTCGCCATTCCTCGCTGGGGCTCCGTCCAGGTCGACCCGGAGCCCAACGACCCCAGTCATCTCGTCTACCCCGCCGGCAGCATTGTCACGCTCACGGCCATCCCCGATGAGGGCAGGACCTTCGACTCCTGGCGCGTCTACGACCCCAACTTTCCGGGCGACGCCAACTACGCAACGCTGGCCGTCGATACGCTCCTCTCCGTCCCGATGACCCACGACCAACACGTCCAGGCCACATTCAACTGCGGCGCTGGACTACCGCTCGTGTCGATCATGCCCGTGGCACTGCTGATCCTTGCAGGTCTGTTCAGATGCAGGGATCGCTGATCATCATCGGCCAGGCCTCGCGGCGACGAACTCTCCGTGGGCCAACCCGCCGCGAGGCCGGTTTGCACGCGTCAAGTATATGAAATCTCCTGATAGCCTGCATGTCCGCGAGCGTGTAGAATGACACGTAGCGGGGATGTCCTCACATCGGGCCGGGACTCGAGCGTTCCTGAGCCTATCGTCGAGAGACGACGCCGATGAGGGATCGTCGGAGTGGTCATGCAATGTCACGGGGAGGGCTGAGGACGATGTGCATTACTCGACTGGCCGCCGTGCTTGTTGTGTCGACGGGCCTGGGCTTCAACGCGGCGAGAGCCGCGACGATTCGAGCCCCGATCAACGTTCCACCAATCGCTGTCGAGCCGGGTGATCAGGGAACAGCCCTGCTTGCCGGCTCGGACTGTCAGCGCCTCGGCCAGCCCGGCGAACCCGACCTTCCGTGGAAAGTAGTCACGATCCTCTTGCCGCCCGACGTTCTGCTGCGGACCGTCTCCGCATCGCTCGAGGGCGCGCGGTACGAGGCGATGCAGGGGATCGCCAAGATCAGGCCCGCTCCGCCAGAGGCAACTTGGGAACAGGGCCGCGTCGTGACCGCATGGCCGCCCGACAAAACGATCGTGGACGGTTGCGACCGCCAGATCTACGATCGAGACGCCCTCTGGCCGGAGGACGACGTTCGCCTCGTGTCAACCGGCAGGCTTCGCAAGTGGCGTCTGGCGACGGTGGCCGTCCCCCTCGTCAGGTACAACCCCGTCGCGGGCCTCGTCCAGCGGCTTACGGCCGGCGCGGTCGTCGTGACCTTCGCGCGCGACGAGGAAGCGCTGCTGGCCGATGATGCCTCCGCCGCCCTGGCGGATTCCGTCGGCGAAGACACCGTCCGCCGAATCGCCGTGAACTTCCCGTTACAGCAGGACGCCTACCAAGCTGCCGCCCCGGAGCCCGATCGGGAGGCCCCGGAAGCCCCCCAAGACGAGCCCAAGCCCGGCTACGTGATAATCACGACGTCGGCCCTTCAAGCCGCCCTGACCAAGCTGCCCGACTTCGTCACGCACAAGGTGGCCCTCGGCTACGACGTCCAAGTCGTCACCGAAGCCGATTTCGGCGGAGGCGCCGGAAACACCGCCGCCGAGAACATCCGCGCGTGGCTCCAGACGCACTATGTCGGCGACAACATCGAGTACGTGCTGCTCATCGGTAATCCCCATCCGACCACCGGCCCCGTTCCCATGAAGATGCTTTGGCCGCGGCACAACTTCTCAGACTACAAGGAGGCGCCCTCGGACTACTACTATGCCGACCTCACGGGCAACTGGGACCTCGATGGCGACGGCTACTGCGGCGAATGGAGCGATGACTTCGGCTCCGGAGGCGTCGATCGTCACTGGGAGGTCATCGTCGGACGAATCCCCGATTACGGCTCTACGGTGGCCATCGACGGGGTCCTCCAGAAGACCATCGACTACGACAGGGCCTGCGGCGACGCCGTCGCCTGGCGAAAGAACGTCCTCCTGCCGATGGAGCCCAGCGACGACAGCACACCGGGCTACCACCTCGGCGAGCGAATCAAGGACGACACCGTCGTTCCCGCCGGCTGGACCTATCACCGAGTCTACGAGGAAACCTACGGGCTCACGCCGCCCCCCGAGACGACGCCCTGCACAAAGGCCAACGTCGTGGCCGCCTGGAACAGCGCCCCGTTTGGACTCGTCGTGTGGTGGACGCACGGCTCGTCTACGAGCGCCACCGACATCATGGACGTGTATAACGCCGCGCTAATGGACGACACGTACCCCGTCTTCACCTTTCAGGTGTCCTGCGGCAACTCCTATCCGGAGTCCACGAATCTCTCCGCGGTGCTCCTGGCACACGCCGCCGTCGCAACCGTCGGCGCAACCCGCGTCTCATGGTACTACGTCGGACAGACCTACTTCGCCAACTCGCCCAGCAATGCCGGAATGGGCTACGGATACGCCGCCAAGGTTGTCACCTCCGGCCTCTCCTGCGGATACGCCCTCCACGAAATCAAGCAAACCGTCTCACCGGCCAGTTCCGGCACCTGGATGAATTACACCGTCTTCAACATCTATGGTGACCCCTCTCTCCACCTGGACCCTGAATTCAACACGATGGACCTCGACATCACGAACGACATCCTGGGATCCGTCGACCTCGATCCGCCGCCGGGCAATCCCAACGAACCCGTCTTCCGAGCCGGCTCGACCGTGACGCTGTCCGCGATACCGGACGATAACGGACGGTTCGATACATGGGTGCTCTACGATCCCAACTACCCGGGCGACTCTAACCACGCCGTCATCGACGCCAATCAGACGATCACCGTCACGATGGACGCTGATCGTCAGATCGCCGCCGTCTTCAAGTGCGGCCCAATTGGCTCGTTGACGCCCCCGCTGGCGATGGGCATGATGATCGTCGTCGCCGCGCTTCGCTTCCGCCGTCCGTGATACTCGAGGGCGGTGAGCCCGCTTCCTACGGGTTCCTCAACAGATCCTGGACGTCTTCGACCGGACGTCCCGTGGCAATACTCTCGCTGGCCGCCGCTCCGATCAGCACCGCCTGCACCGCCTCGTCCAGCGAGGCCATCTGATCCGTGGGGGCCGCATCCCAGCTCCGACCGAAGAACTCCCGGCGAAGTTGAGGATCCGCCCCGCCATGGCCTCCCTCGACCGACGGGATCTCGACGGGACGAATGCCCTCGTTGGGAATGTAAAGCCTCAACTGCTGCCCGACGAACGTCTCCAGCCCGGGCATCGTGATGTTGCTCGCCGCCCAGTTCGTATCGTAACTGACGTGGTAGTCTAGCTCTCCCCTCGTTCCCTGGATCCGCAAGTGGTGCGATTCGATCACGGCGAATGCAGTCAAAGAGAACGTCACCTGAACCCCGTTCTCGTACCGGTAGATCACCGACGCCTGATCCTCCGCGTCGATGCGCTCGTCGAAGACGCACCCGTCACGATAGTAACCGTCGTGGCCCTCCGCGTCCCGGTAGAGACGCACGTTCGTCTCGTCGGTCCACAAGTCCACGTGGAACTCACACCGATCCGCGTGCCGACAGCCGAGGCACCGTTCGGACCGAAACGGCCCGTTCTTCCCGTAGAATACCGTCGAGCCCTGGGCGCTTAACCAGACGGGCCTCGACCCGGCCAGCCAGTTCAGGATGTCGAAGTGGTGGCTCGCCTTGTGAATCAGCAGACCGCCGCTGTTGGCCTTCATCCGATGCCACCGCCGGAAGTAGTCCGCCCCGTGGCGACGATCGAGCGTCTCCCGGAA
The DNA here is from genome assembly GCA_016927755.1 of Phycisphaerae bacterium. GTDB lineage: Bacteria > Planctomycetota > Phycisphaerae > UBA1845 > JAFGLZ01 > JAFGLZ01. Next base: position 4,336 of record JAFGLZ010000103.1, on the reverse strand, counting down.
ATCCATCGACCGGATCGCGCCGATCCGACCCTCCTCGACGAGCCGCTTGATGAGCCAGTACGCCGGATCGTACCGGACGTTGTGCGTGACGAGCCCCCGCGAGCCCGAGTCGTCCCGCGCCGAGAGGATCTCCCGGCACTGCTCCGCCGTCGTGCAGACGGGCTTCTCGCTGATCGTCCGCTTCCCGGCGGCCAGCGACCGGCAGAGGTACTCCGCGTGAGTGCAGTCTCGAGAGCAGACGACAACCGCGTCCGGGGCCGTTTCGCGCAGGGCACGCTCGAAGTCGGTGAAGATCGGCAGCCCCGAAGCCCCGGCCAACTCCGCGAATGCCGCAAGACGTGCGGGATTCGGATCGAACAACCCGACCAGCCGGGCGGTGTCGGGGAAATCCTTCAGCAGTGGCCGGGCGAACATCCCCAGCGCCCGACCTCCGGTCCCGCAGATCAGGTATCGTTTGGGCTCGAGCATGACGGACCGATTCGACTCAGGCGTATTTCAGAAGCAGCGCCTTGCTCTTGAGCACCCCCTCGTGATCGTCCGTCTTGCCCTCGTACTCGATGCCGTAGGGGTTCGTGTAGCCGGCCTCGCGGAGGATCGTCACCGCCCGACCCGCGTCGATCTCCGGCGACTCGCCGTCGGCGCCGAACGAGAGAAACTTCGCATGCGTCGCGAACGCGAACGGCGCGACCTTCTCGAGATTCGCCAGCTTGTCGTCCGTAGGCGCCCAGTTCAGGAAGTCCGCCAGCACGCGGCAGTGGCTACTGCCGATCTCCGTCATGATCCGCACGATCACGTCCGGGTCGTAGCTGATTCCGCCGTGGTTCTCCATCGTCACCACGATACCGTTCGCCTTGCCGATCTCAGCCAGCTCGGCGAAGCTCTTCGTGCACTGGGCGATTTGCTGCGCTTCCGTGCCTTCCGGCCCGTGCCCGCCGCTGTTCGCGCGAAACGACGTGCAACCGAGCTCGTTGCTGATGTCGAACCACTTCCGGTGGTTCTCCACCGCCGCCGTGCGCTCCCCCTCGTCCAGCGCCGCGAGGTTGCCGTGCCCGTCCACCGCGATGCTCAAGCACGTCACCCCACAGTCCGCGGTCGCCCGCTTGACGTCCGCGATGTGGCTCGACTTGATCGCGCTCGTCGCCTGATTGTCCTCATCCTCATATTCGAAGAAGGGAGAGTTCAGCTCGATCATATGGATGCCGAACTCCTCCGCCGCGACCTTCGGGTAACCCACCATCGACAGTTCCTTGGACTGGAACCGACGGTGAATGCTCCATCCAGCAAGCGATATCTCCATCAGACCGTCTCCCGTTCACCATGTACTCCCTGCCGTCTAGCGGCCGAGGACCTTGTCCATCTCCCGGCTGCACCTCGCCACCGCCCTCGGATCGCCGCTGAAGTTCAGCAGTTCGTAGGTGACCGGGCCTTTGTACCCGATCTTCGCCAGAGCGGCCAGGACCGCCGGATAGTCCACGTGACCCTTGCCGAGCGGAACCTCGAAGCCCTCGGGAAAGCCCGTCCAAGTCACTGAACCGTCCGCGTTCTTGCGTTTGGCGTACTCCTTGAAGTGAACCCGCTTGATCGCCTTGCCCAGGATCGCCACCCAGTGAGCCGGTACCCCGTAAGGCACGTTGTTGGCCACGTCGAAATACGCCCCAACCCATCGACTCCGGCATTCCTTGATGAACTGCCGAAACTCCAGCGGGCTCAGCAGGAACTTGTTCCATACGTTCTCCACACAGATGAAGGTCTTCAGCTTCTCAGCCGTCTTCGCCGCCTCGCGGATCTGCTTGAGCGCCGTCTGATAACACGCGTCGTACGGAACCTCCGCGCAACCCGGGATAAAGTCCGCATGCACGCATCCCGGTACCACCAACATCGCCCCGGCCTTGAGCTGCGACGTGACCTTCAGAGCGTCCTTGAGGAACGCCAGCGCCTTGCGACGCGTCGACGCCTTCGGGTCCGTCAGGGACGTTCCCCAGAACTCCCCCGTGCACGTGGACACGATCTTGATCTTGTGCGCCCGCGCCGCCGACACGATCTCTCGGCACCGCTTCTCGGACGTCCGATGCGTGAGCTCGCCCGACCGGCCGATGCATAACTCGATGCCCTCGAACCCCGAGGAAGCTGCCTTCGCGATGGCCGTCTCGATGTCCATGCTCCCGGCAAGTCCGCCCGGCAGCGCCCAGTAACTGATCGACTTGATCATCTCACTCTCCCGTCATGATCGCGCCCGCCACGTTGCGTCACGTCCGTACGCTCGGAAATCGGACCTTGGTCCTTGCCCAGTTTGACACCTCTAATACCGGGTCCTGGCACGGCTTGCAACGATCTTGTCCTTTTCCCCCCGAATCTTTGGACGCGCCGGCGTTATATCATAGCTTCCCTTCGATCGGTTTCATTGTCCCCTAAACCTAATCGCCGTATCGAAGGAAAGGTCGCGAAACATGGCTATCACAGTAAACAATTCAAACACATTGAACCTGCTGGGCATCCTTAACAAGACAGCCCAGGCCCAGAGCACCACCCTCACCCGCATGTCCACCGGCCAGAGGATCAACGCCGGAAAAGACGACCCCGCCGGACTCATCGCCCTCAGAGCCCTCGACGCGGAATCAACCGCCACGAACGCCGCCATCAGCAATAACCAGCGAACCAATGCCATGCTCGACGTGGCCGACGGCGCGTTGAAGGAGGTCGAGAGCCTCCTGACCGACATCGAGACGCTGGTGGCTGGTTCCGTCGGCGACCAGATCAGCGATTCGGAGAAGGCTGCGAACCAGGCCCAGATCGATATGGCCGTCGAGAGCATCGACCGAATCGTCCGGACCACGACCTTCAACGGCAAGCACATGCTCAACGGCCAGCTCGGAATCCAGGTGTCAGAGGCTACCGGAAAGGCCGAGGACCTCCGTCTCTATTCGAGGAATCCCTCCTCCAGTTCTCAGGATCTGAGCGTCAGCGTCACGACCGCGTCGTCGTCAGCGGCCCTGTCCACCACGAACTCCGCCACCGGCGCGATGACCTACACCGTCACGGGCTCGCTCGGAAGTGCCACGATCGAGATCTCGGACACCGACGCCCTGGCCGACGAAATTGCCAAGATCAATGCCGCCACGTCGCAGACCGGCGTCAGCGCGGCGGCCGGTGCCGGCAACGGCATCAACTTCTCTAGCGTCGAGACCGGGTCTGACCAGTTCGTCAGCATCGACATGATCTCCGGTGGCGGTTCGGCCGGTTGGGTCGACACGCATGTCGAAAACGGCAGTGACGCCGTCGTGACCGTCAATGGGCAGAGCGCTGCCGCCGACGGCAACAAGGTCAGCTTCAGCGCCAATGGCGTCAGCGGCTCCTTCACCCTGACAGCCACCGGCGACGTGGATGCCGCGACGATGACCCTGTCCGTCAGCGGCGGTGGGGCGACGTTCCAGCTCGGGACGGATTCCTCAACCCGCTCCACCATGGGTATCAACTCCATGTTCAGCCACACGCTGGGCAGGTCGGGAACCGGCTTCCTCAGCGAGGTCAAGAGCGGTGGCTCCCACCAGCTCAACGCCTCCGGAACCAAGGCGCTCGCGATCGTCAAGGAAGCGATGGCCGACGTCGCCGAGGCTCGTGGGCGTATCGGTGGGTTCCAGAAGTACCAGGTCCAGACGTCTATCAACAGCCTCGAAGCGTCCGCCAAGGGTCTGGCCGACGCAAAGGGCGTCATCAACGATGTGGACTACGCGACCGAGACGGCCGAGATGAACCGTCAGAACGTGCTCATGACGGCCGGCATGCAGCTCCTCGGCGTGGCCAGCCAGCAGTCGGGGCAGGTCCTCCAGTTGCTGTAGGCCTTACCGGTCGCTTTCGCCTCGAACATTCGAGGGTCCCCGTCCGGGGGGATGAGCGTTACGGGCCTGCGACCTCATGGGTCGCAGGCCCGCTCATTTTCCCCCCCATCCACTCGGCACGCATGCCCGCCAATGCCTTCGTCACTCGACCCGCATCCGCCCCGGCAATCAGAACGCCCCAAGCCCGTAAGTCCCTGATTGTCACTGGATGTCGAAAGTTGTCGACCTATCGCCGCGATGCTTGACGGTCCCTGCGCGACTCTGCTATACACACTGTCGCTTGTCATCATACAGAGACCTGTCAAGGAGAAATCGAATGGGTTACGCAAGACGATGGATCACGGTCGCGGCTACGCTCGGATTCGTATTCGCGTGGATGCCGAAACTGACTGCCGCCGAAGCCGCTAAGGCGACAAAGCCCGCCGCCGAGAAGGCGACGGCCGCTTCCGCCCCCGCCGGCCCCAAGGACTTCCTCGACGCCGTCCCCGCCGAGGCGTGGG
>JAFGLZ010000102.1 GCA_016927755.1 Phycisphaerae bacterium | reverse complement strand
GGAGGCCCATCATGGCGGCCGCTCCGGCGAAGAGCCCCAAGATTCCGAGGGCGCCGGCATCGGAGCATCCGCCCTTGTCGTCGGGGGAGTAGGTTGGGGGTCCGTTGCCGCCCCAGGGCTGGACATCGCCGCAGGTGAAGCAGACGTCATCGGCGGCGACGACGCTCGTCACGGAGAGGACCAGGAGGCAGACCATCGCCGTGACCCCGCACACGCATACCGCTTGATTCCGCACGTCTCGTCCTCCCCACTCGCCCGCGGCAGATCTCATCCTGAAGGACAAGAGACTAGCTCCCATCGCCCGGAGGCGTCAAGATGCATCGAGCGGCTGGGCGGTCGCGTTGCACGGTCGGTGGGGGCCCGTCTAGAATCTCGGCGGTGTGGGGCGGAGACAGGGAGGAACGACGGATGCGTGGAGATCTCAATCGGCGAGCGTTCATTCAGGGCGTCGGGGCGACGGGGCTGGTCGGGGCGCTGACGACGGGGGTTCACAGTGAGGCGCAATCCGAGAAGCGGCCGGGGCCGAACGGCCGGCCGCGGATCGCGCAGATCGGCTGCGGGAGCATCGGTCGGCACAACGCCAACATCGTTCTCGGCCTGGATCGCGCCGATTACGTGGCGGTCTGCGACCCGGACGCGAATCGGGCGGGGGAGTGGGTGGAGTGGGTCGGCAAGCGTCAGAAGCACAAGCCGGAGGCCTGCGGCGATTTCCGGAAGGTGCTCGACCGCAAGGACGTCGATGCGGTCTGGGTAAGCACGCCCGATCACTGGCACGCGCTGGTGACGATTCACGCGTGCATGGCGGGCAAGGACGTTTTCGTGGAGAAGCCCGTTTCGCACAACGTGATCGAGGGTCGTCGGATGGTGCAGGCGGCTCGGAAGTTCGACCGGATCGTGCAGGCGGGCACTCAGCAGCGGAGCGGCCCGCACATGAAGGCGGGGTGCGAGTACGTGGGCAAGGGCGAGCTCGGGAAGGTGGGGCTGTGCAAGGCGTGGGTGGTGGATCACCGCAGCCCACTGGATCACCCGGCGGACGGCGCGCCGCCCAAGGGCGTGGACTACGATCTGTGGCTCGGCCCGGCTCCGAAGCGTGCGTTCAACCCGAACCGGTTCCACTATCAGTGGCGGTGGTTCTGGGACTACGCCGGGGGCAAGTGCACGGACTGGGGCATCCACCTGATCGACATGATTCACTGGGCGATGGGCGTGGACGCGCCTCTGTCGGTTTCGAGCGCGGGCGCTCGGGCGATGTGCGACGACAACTGCGAGACGCCGGACACGCAGATAGCGATCTTCGAGTACCCGGGCTTCACGTGCACGTGGGAGCATCGTGAGGGCAACGCGTTTCCGCCGGAGCGTCTCCGTCACGGCATCGGTTTTCACGGCACGAAGGGCACGATGCTGATGGACCGCAACGGCTGGCAGGTTTATTCCGAGCAGGCGGGCGGCAAGGACCTGATTCCCGAGGCGCCGAAGATGAAGGGCTCGAACGAGCAGATGTACGTCGATCACGCGGCGCACTGGCTCGACTGTCTGGCGAGCCGGGAGCGTCCGCGGTCGGACATCGAGATCGCGCACCGGACGACGACGGCGGTTCAGCTCGCGAACATCGCGTACAAGGTGAAGCGGCGGATCGCGTGGGACCGCGAGAAGGAGCAGATCGTGGGCGACGCGGAGGCGAGCGAGCTGCTGGGGCGGGCGTATCGAAACCCCTGGGATCTCCCGAGACTGTAGGGGATCCCATTCAGTTGAGGAACGTCGCCGCGCGTCTATTCTCGCACGATTCGATCTGTCAAGGAGAGGAGGGCATCGTGACCACATCGAATTTGCACAAGTACGTAGCCAGCTACACATGCGCATGGGAAGACGCCGATGAGTCCAGACGAATCATCGAGGCCCAGGCCGTGGACCGCGCAGGTTTCGAGTTCTTCGCCAGGTTGCAGTGCGCTGATGAGTTGGTGGGACTCGACGACGGTCGGGTCGAGTGTCGGCGATGGTTCCTCTCGGCCAGAGGCGATCTCGCCTCGGAGTCGCGCGAGATAGTCTACCTGCCGAAGGCCGAGTGGCGGGAAAACAAAGTCTTCCTGCTCAAGCCAAGTCCTGAGGGGCCCCACCGTCTAGGGGGCGAAAGGCCGGCGGAGCTCGTACTTCCCCATCTCGAGCAGATGAAGACGCCCTTTCACTACATTGGGTCGATTGACGGAACCGACCCTCTCTTCAAGTGGCTCGGAGTTCCCGTGCTGCACGTCATCTGGCCGATGTTTGAGCTATGCTTCGGTGTCTTCCTAGACTGCAGCGACCCAAACCATCCCATGGTGCTCAATCCGGAATCCATCTCGCAGGACTGGTGGGTCGAAAGCATGGAGGGCCTGGGGGAACTGGTTCACGAGGAAGCACGTTTTGTCGCAAGTGATGATCTGGACATTGACTTCAACCCACCGAGCAAGTACCCGGGGACGCCCGGCGACCCCCTAAGCCCCTCGGATGAGGAGACCATGCACATTTGCGGCGTCCCTTTCTGGGAGCAAGGCGCCGACGTGCCCGAGTGCCCCGCCACGGGCGAGACAATGCGTTGCGTCGTGTCCATAGAGTCAGACCGCAGGGTCAAGGTCAAGCCAGGCTATAGGACCTCCCCGTTCAACAACGACTACCTGTGCTTCGGAGACGTCGGCCACCTCTATGTCTTCTTCCATCCGAGGTCGAGAATCATGCACGTGCAGATGCAGTGCGGCTAGCGTTCGTTTCGGTCAGACCGTCTCGCGCCCCGCAGGCGCCCTTGCCTGCCCCCTGGACAGGCTGGGGGCCTGCGTTACAGCTTGCGGACGCAAGACGGCACCGGAACAGTCGAGTGCACCCGCACCGCCTGACGGCGGCGGCCTTCGGCTGAACTGAAGTCCGCAAGCGCTCCTTCGGACGGTTCCGCGAGACCCTCAGCCGTCGCTACGCGACTGACTTGTCCTCGGGCGGCTCGGTTCCCAGGACTGAAGTCCTGGGCTATTATCACACGGTCCCTACGGGACCAGTGGGTTGGCCGCAGTCCATGGGGCCAGGGGGTTGTCGGCAGTGTATGGGACGGCCGCAGTCCATGGGGCCAGGGGGTTGTCGGCAGTGTATGG
>JAFGLZ010000101.1 GCA_016927755.1 Phycisphaerae bacterium | reverse complement strand
CCACGCCCCCGCTCCCCCCGCTGTTCGCTCGTCCCCGGTGGTCCCGCCGCCGCCGCCTCGCAAGCTCCTGCCATTCGTCAGGGCTGTCCCGAAAGGACCTTGCTTGACAAGCCCCGCGGGCCTCCATAGCTTCGCCGGACCAGCCTGCCCTCTCGCGCATTGGAGGAGACGAATGAGAAACGTCTCGGCGGTTGCACTGCTCGCACTTCTGGCAGGGGCGTCTTCTCGCGCATCGGCGTTGCCGGGCGTCGAGAATCTTCTGGTCAACTCGTCGTTCGACTTCCACGCGTTCAACAACCACCGCCTCGGCGAGAGAGAGTGCTTCAGCTCGAACAACGTGGCGTTCTGGAACACGGACGCCTGGGGCGACGTCACCGTCGTCCGCGAGTCGCACGTCGACGCGAAGATCCGCCCGGCCTTCTGCGCGCACAACCTCGTCTCGATATCTCCGGGAAAGCGTTTCTGGCAGTTCTTCTCGCTGCCCGAGGCGGGGCTCGCCCACGGCGAGCGAATCAGCCTTGTCGCCTTTGGCCACCAGACCGCGCCCAAGGCGTTGCGGGCGCGACTCGAGATCATGAAGCTCGACAGCGAGGACGGTACTTGGCGCCCCGCCGACTTCGGCATGGGCGACAAGCGGACGTTCCCCAAACACGCCCGCGGCGAGTTGGTCGTCGCCAAGCGCTATGAGGCCGCCTCCGACAAGACGGGAACCGTCGAGCTGAGGATCGACGGCGCGGAAATCATCGGCCGGTTCCACGAAGGCAACGCCTCGCGCTCCGACGACGTCAACACGATCGGCGTCCGCGTCGAGTTCCGGAACGCCTCCGACAAGGACCCCGTGTGGGTGTATGCGCCGTGCCTCCGCGGGGCGGACAAGGCGCTGCCGCGATTGCCCGAGCGGCGCATGAAGGTCGCCTACTACCGCCACATCCCGCGGACGATCCAGAAGCTCTGGAAGGGCCAGGCGATTCACGTCCTCGTCATGGGCTCGAGCATCGATCGCGGCAGCGCCAACCCGCCGATGTACCTTTACGACGAGGACCCCGACTCCCCCAAATTCAAGCAACCCCTCTCCGAGCGAACCTTCGAGCCGCGCCGCGTCGACCGACCCGACCTGGAGGGCTACGTGGGCTGGTGGCAGCACTACTTCTCTTACTCCGGACGTCTGCGACTCGAGCTGATGCGGAAGTTCAACCTGCCCGTCGAGAAGATCTGCCTGAACGTCATGGCCTGCGACGGCTCATGCGTGGGCGAGGCGCACTCGGGGCTGGCCGACTACTGCGGGCTCAGACTGCCGCCGGACCCGGGCGGCAACGGTCACCAGCACGGCAAGCGATGGGACGAGCTCTACCCGGAGCTTTTCGCCAGGCCGGAAGGCCCGGGGCCCGACCTCGTGATCTTCGGCAGCGGCGCGAACGAGAAGACCGACACCCCCGACGAGGTCGCCGTCTTCGAAGGCGCGATCCGCTGGATCCAGCGGCACTACCCTCATTGCGAGTTTCTCTTCTGCATGTTCCAGAACGCCGGCGCCTACACGCCGAACACGGGCGACCTGCAGGCGCTCTCGCTTCGATACCAGATCCCCTTCCTCGACTACGGCAGGGTCGCCGACGAGGTGACGCGATGGTGCAACCGATTCGCGCTGGTCCCGGCGGACGGGCATCCGCAGGCCGCCTGTCACTACCTCTGGTTCAAGCAGCTCGAAAAGGCCTTCGAGTGCTGGGACCCCGTCTTGCCCGGCCAGGCACAACGCCAACTGCCCGAACGCGCGCACGCCAATACCTATGGCTGGGAAGGCGACGTGATCACGTGTGACGCCAAGAGCGGCCGGCTGAAAGGCGGCAAGTTCGTCTTCGAGGACACCGCCGTCAACTGCTGGGCCAAGATCGGAAAGGACGCCGGCCAGGGCGACAAGGCCAAGCCCGAGCCCTACGTCGACGGCGTGAAGTTCGACACCCGCTACGGCATGGCGGCGCGAGACATCCGCAACTCGACGTTCCGCCACGGCCGATGCCGCCTCGGCGACCGGCACGTCCTGGAGATCGCCAACCCGGGCGCGAAGCTGGTCTGTGTCGATGCGAAGGTCTGCCCAGACCGACGCTACCTGGGCGTGAACGATCCGCGCTGGCGGTTAGGCGGCGCGGAGGTCGTCGAGTTCAAGTCCGAGTGGGGCGCGCCCTACGGCGCCAGGCAGGTCATGCTATCCCCCGGAAAGGCGATCGGAATCGACGCCGTCTGCACGGACGTCTCCGTCGCGTACGTCGACGCGCCCAAGGCCGGGACGCTCAAGGTCTCCGTCGACGGCGTCGAGAGGCTCGTCCAGCCCGCCAACGTCCCGTTCCTGGACGTCGCCAAGGGTGAGCACTTCATGGAGAACCGCAAGGGCATCCTCGGACTGGGCTTCGGCCTGCACGTGATCCGCGTCGAGGCCGTCGGCGCCCCGGTGGGCGTGCTCGGCGTCTTCACTTACGATTCCCGATCGAACCGCCGGCTGGAGCGCCGCCTGATCGGCCAAGCCGCCGCCGGCCAGACCGTATCCTTCTCCCTCCCGTTCAAGGTCCGCCCGATGGTGATCTGCCACGGCGGGCTGGCAGTCCAAACCGAAGACATCACGCGGCGGAACGTCACGTTCTCGGGCAGAGGGGTTGGGGGCTACGAGGTCATCGGCGAGTAGTATCGCCAACGGCAAGCGATCTCGATGACTCGTAACCGGTCCTGGGCCGCGTGCGGATTGGCGGAGGTGGCGGACCGGCAGTATTGCCTGGTGCATCTGCCGCGCGGACTGGAGACAGTGCATCAACGGGCCGACTTGCGGTAGTAACGGGGTTCGCCAAGCGATCGCGTCGGTTGGCGCGTGACAAGGTACGCCTTTGGCGCCGTAATGCGTCTGCTCGCGGCGTCGTCGGGCGGGAGGCGGCCTGAGCCTCATCGAAGAAGAGCGCATAGTAGTCCGTGTGCCCCACCTTCTGCCAACCGGAAGGGGCAGCGGCGTCAGGGATAGCCGAAGCCACCACTGCCCTGGCGCCGGTCTTCCTGAAAGCCTCGATCACTGCGGGATTGGACATAGATTCGAGTACGCGATCAACCTCCTCGATTTCGATGGATGGGCCGTGTCCGGTGACGTTCAATTCCGCGACAATCCGGACCCGGCCGAGACGGGCCCAGAAAGAATGCGTGAAGCCGTTTCCAATGCATCCCACCTTGTCGCCCTCCCGCATCCCAAGCTTCTTGAGGCCATCGGCGATGAACCATGCGTGCGGCGGCTGATCATGCAGCAATTCAGCCATGCTGGCCCGATTCTCGACCATGCTCTGCCCCCAAGCCCCAAGAATCGAGACGACTAGAATCGCGCTCACGGCAAGACTGACAGCGGCAGCCAGCCGCTTGGACTCCCCACGGTCCTCCAAGCGCACGCAGGACAGAAGTCCCATCCAGAAGACGGTGTAAAATGCGAAGACGTATCGGGGTAGCAGGACGACCGCAGAAAACATGCCAAAGGCCACCACAGGCGGAATGAGGAGAACGGCGGACAGAACCTTGTCCAAAGCATAGTTGGGTCGCTTGCCGCCTCCAGACCATAGGATGATAGTCAGCGCAACAATTACAGCGATGGACGAGGTCGTGAGCACAAATGTCAGAACGAATCTCGCTGCGCTCCTGGCTAGGCGTTTCACGAGTCCAACCATCTCCAAGTGCGGCTGACATCCCTCAAACCAGTACGACGGGTCATACCACAGCGGGTAGGTTCCCGGAACAGGAGAAGCGAATTCATAGACCTCAACCTTGCTGTCAACCTTCCTCGGTGGATGAATGGGTGTCCCTAGTTGACCGGGGCCTCCCTGCCAAAGGACGTAGCCGCCTACCTTGTTGATGTGCCATGCGCAGTTCAGCCTAGCCGTCTCCCCAATCGTGAAATGCCCCTTGGCCCACGATATTAGGAAGATGAACGGACCGACTACGAGAAGGAACGTCACGACTGCGGCAATGATAGGGGCTGCCCGCTTCCGGAGATTGTCAACCACGACCGCAGCGATACAGAGAAAGACAAGGCCCAAGGGCAGCATAGCCGTCTTCGCGAGGTATCCCAACCCTAGTGCTAGGCCAAAGGACACAAACGTCCGAAGGCGGTGAGCGCCCAAGCCGATCCGAAGGAGATGCCCCGTCGCCAGGTAGACGATAGCAGCCACGCACATGTCGGGAGTGTCCGCGGATACCCCCATCAGGCAGATGGAGGACCATGCGAACTGAGCGTAGCCGAGGGATACCCAGCCCCAATCCGGAAATGTCGCGTACCTGCCGGAACCCTCATTGGTCGAACGTTTCTTGTGATATAACATCAGTCCTTTCAAGAAGTAATGGAAGCAACTCATGGCGGCCAGGAAGATCAAGAAGTCAACGAGCGTGACGACCTTCAGCTCCCAAGCGGGGGTGGGCCGAAGAATCCAGAAGGCCAGACCAACCAGCCACGAGTACAAAGGGCTCCAGTAGGCATTGATCGCCTGGTCCCAGTTGCCGCGATAGTACGAGTCGGCCACATCAAAGTATGAGATCCCGTCAGGATTGAAGGTATTCCGGCCGAGCCACGCGTCGAAGGCCCCCAAGAGAGCGACTGCGAACCACCAGCAGACCACCGCTATCCTGGTACTCCTTGAATTCAAGCTTTCGAATCTCATTGTGAGAATGGCATCCCAACACCGTCCCGACTGGGCTTGATCCAGTACCCGAACCGAATACCAGGGTATCGTTCCAGTGATACTCCATGGACGGATGCAAGTAAAGTCGACTACTGAGTCTCTGCTTGACTCCGGTCTGCAAGTTAGGTATATATTAGGTATTACGCTTTTCATGAGGAGGTGCGTGATGCCTGACGATCAGCGGAAGATACCCATCCCGTTGGTGATGAACGTGGCGGAGTTCATGGCCCAGTCCGGCAGTCATCAGGCCTGTGTCGAGCATCTCCGGAAGGTGCGTTGAAGGATGTCCCGCACAACCCCGACATCATCGAGATGACCTGGGAGTAGACCGAGGATCTATCGATATGAACGCGCGAATTCGGCCGATGCCACCCATTGCCATAGGCGCGCTGGCTCTGTCTTGTGTGGGCCTGTGTCTTGGCCGGCCCTTACCGGCCTCCGCCGCGGAAGGAACCACGAATCGGCGAATAGTCACGTATCACGGCATTCGACCAGGCGATTCGGAGGGCAGGAACGGCCTGCGAAACCCCGAGCGAGGGCTTCGCATCGAGACGCTCATCGGCGAACCCCCGTGCGCCAAAACGTCCCGACCCGCCCATCACCTTCTCGGAAAGGTCTCGCCCGGCTACAGCGACGACTGGTGGATCCGCGACGCCCTGCACTACGAACCGCACGGCCTGACGCTGGCGCAGACCTACTGCTACCTCGACCCCTTCGTCGGCAAGTCCATCTCCGACGAGAAGCTGGCCCTGCTCCACCGAAGCCTGGGCCGAGCCAGGGAAAACGGTCTCAAGGCCGTCCTGCGATTCGCCTACGAGAGGGACATGGACCGGCGAGGCGGTCCTGAGCTGGCGAACATCCTCCAGCACATCGACCAGCTCGCTCCGATCGTCCGAAAGAACGCCGACGTCATCTTCGTCATGCAGGCCGGCTTCGTCGGGGCCTGGGGCGAGTGGCACAGCTCGACGCATCAGCTCGAGAAGGACCATGCCGCCCTCGCCGCCATCGTCGACAGAGTCCTGAAGGTGCTCCCGAGCGATCGCATGACGCAAGTCCGCGTGCCCAAGTACAAACGGTGGGTGCTCAGCCGGCCCATCCTCGGCGGGCATCGGGTCGTCGACGCCAAAACCGCCCACACGACCATCCCCGCCGCGCGGATCGGTTTCAATAACGACGGCTTCCTCGCCCACAACACCTGCGGCGGAACCTGGCCGGAGCCCCCGCACTACGCCAACCCGGGCAACCCCGAGTTCGACACCATGACCGCCGAAAGCCCGTACGTCGCCGTCGACGGCGAGCTGTTCTGGGCGGATCAAGGCGGAAAGGCCGAGGGCCTCCGCGCCGCGATCCGGCTCCGCCTGCACCACTACAGCAGCTTCAGCCTGGCCCACAGCTTCTCGGAGCGAGAAGGCAAGCCCTATTCCATCGACGATTGGATGAAGACGCCGCTCACGGCCCAGCAGATCCGCGCCGCCAAGCTGCCCGTCTCGGACGGCTACTTCCAGGACGCCGCGGGCAGGGACGTCGCCCGAACGGCCTTCGAGTATATCCGCGATCACCTGGGCTACCGGCTGGAGCTGCGCCGCGCCGCCTTCCCCAAGGAGATCAAGCCCGGCGCCGAGATGTCCGTCAAGATCGACCTCGTGAACCGCGGATTCTCCGTGATCCACAACCCCCGGCCCGTCATACTGGTGCTCATCGATAGCCAGGGCCGGGTCAGCGAATGGTCCACCGCAGACGCCGATCCGAGAAAGTGGCAGCCATTCGCCCCGGGCGATCCCGAATACGCTCCGTTGACGCACGAGTTCACCGCCCGAGGACCCGTGCCGATTGGCCTGAAGCCCGGAACATATCGCCTCGGCCTGTGGATGCCCGACGCGTACGAATCCATCCGAATGGATTCCCGCTACGCCGTCCGTGTCGCGAATCGGGACGTCCCCTGGTGGACCGGTAAAGACGGACGTTACGGCGTGAACGTGCTCGGCGAGGTCCGACTCGCGCCTTGACGGTCCCAATGACCGCGTGAGGTCATGCGAAGGGCATGCGGCGCGCACGTGGCATGGGCATCTTGCCCATGAAGTCTTCGAAGAGATTGGAGCGATCCGTATGGTACCAGTGACCCAAACCGGCACGTGGATGGCAAAAGGACTGGTCTGCTGCATCGCGATCGAGGTGACCGCGGCCATGGCCGAATCGAAACAAGACGACGCCGCCAAGCTCGCCAGGCCGACGCCCCAACAAGCGGCCTGGCAGGACTGCGAGATCGGGATGTTCATCCACTTCGCGCCGAACACGATGACGGACAAGGAGGGCGACGACCTCTCGCTCCCGCCGGCGAAGTTCAACCCGACGAAGCTCGACACCGATCAGTGGGTGGCCGCGGCCGAGGCGATGGGCGCGAGGTACATCGTCTTCGTCGCCAAGCACGTCGGCGGGTTCTGCATGTGGCGGACGGATACGACCGACTACGGCATCAAGGATACGCCCTGGAAGAACGGCAAGGGCGACGTCTTGGGCGATCTGGCCGCCTCGTGCCGCAAACGCGGGATGAAGCTCGGCGTCTACCTCTCCCCCTGCGACCGAAAGCACGACGCCGTCGTCGGTGGGCGCTGCAAGACCGACCAGGCCCAGGAGCGATACAACGCGCTCTACCGCCGGCAGCTCACGGAGGTGCTCAGCCGATACGGCAAGATGTTCGAGGTCTGGTTCGACGGCAGCAACATCGTTCCCGTCGGCGACATCCTCGAGCAACACGCGCCCAAGGCCATGGTCTTCCAAGGCCCCCACGCCACCATCCGATGGGTCGGAAACGAGGACGGCGTCGCACCGTATCCCGCCTGGAACGCCGTCTCACGGGCCGACGCCAAATCAGGCGTCGCAACGGCCAAGAACGGAGACCCCAACGGATCGGCCTGGCTGCCGAACGAGTGCGACGCCCGAATCCGAAGCACCTGGTTCTGGAACACCAAGAACGCCGCCACGCTCAAGACGGTCGATCAGTTGATGAAGATGTACTACCGCTCCGTCGGACACGGCGCGGTGCTGCTCCTCAACCACACCCCCGATCCTTCCGGGCTGATCCCCGAGGCCGACGTGAAGCGCGGCGATGAGTTCGGCGCGGAAATCAGACGCCGGTTCGGCAAGAGCATCGCCGAGACCAGCGGGCAGGGGGATGTGATCGAGCTGCCCGTGCCCGCCGGCACGACCATCGACCACGTCATCACGATGGAGGACATCCTCCAGGGCGAGCGCGTCCGCCAGTACATCATCGAGGCACGCGTGGGCGATACCTGGCGGACGCTCTGCGAAGGGACGGCGATCGGTCACAAGAAGATCGATCGCTTTCGACCCGTATCGGTCGGCGGCGTGCGACTGCGATGCCTGAAGGCGGCCGCGACGCCCATCATCCGGAAGCTCGCCGTCTACAACGGGTCAATCTGATCGGCTTGGGCGAGCCCTGTACCTCGCGCCCGGCCGCGTATCGAACGCGGCGACGCTCGACTCGCGCCGTCCCAGCTCCGCGGCATCATCTCCTGCGGCGGCGGCGTAGAGGCCAGGCGGAGACGGGGCGACAAGCGGCACGGACAAGACCGACCGGCCCGATCCGGCCCGCGTGACAACCTTGAAAATTCGGTTTTACAAACCGAATTTTCAAGGTAAGATATCCGGCGTGATTCGACGCGATCGCGAACTCGACGTGCTGACCGGACTCCTGCGACGACATCCGGTCGTCGGAATCATCGGCGCGCGCCAAGTCGGAAAGACCACGCTGGCCCGACGCCTCGCCGCCGCGACCAAAGGCCCGTGTGCCTACTTCGACCTGGAGGACCCCAGGGACCTGGCCAGGCTCGACGACCCCATGCTCGCGCTTCAAGACCTCCGCGGACTGGTGGTCATCGACGAGGTCCAGCAGCGTCCCGACCTGTTTCCCGTCCTGCGCGTCCTCGTCGATCGCCCCCGTCCAAGGACTCGCTTCCTGGTCCTGGGCAGTGCCTCGCCGGGCCTCCTTCACCAGGGCTCAGAGAGCCTCGCCGGGCGGATCATCTATCATCAACTCGGCGGATTCGCCCTCGACGAGGTCGGGATCGAGAACCAAAAGCAGCTATGGCTCCGCGGTGGGTTCCCCCGGGCGTACCTGGCCCGCACTCACCGACAGAGCAGTGAATGGCGTCACGGCCTGATCCGGACGATCCTCGAGAGGGAACTGCCGCAACTCGGAATCACCGCTCGGCCCACGACGATGCGCCGCTTCTGGACGATGCTGGCCCACTACCACGCCCAGACGTGGAACGCCTCCGAGTTCGCACGGGCGTTCGGCGTATCGGATACCACCGTCCGATCCTACCTCGACGTGATGACCTCGGCGCTCATGGTCCGTCAGTTGCAGCCATGGCACGCCAACATCTCCAAACGGCAGGTCAAGGCGCCGAAGGTGTATCTATCGGACAGCGGTATCCTCCACGCGCTCCTCGACCTGGAGAAGCTAACCGATCTCGAAGGGCACCCCAAGGTCGGCGCTTCCTGGGAAGGCTTTGGGCTCGATCAGATCATTCGAAGATTGGGTGCCAGACCCGACCAATGCTTCTTCTGGGCGACCTACGCCGGCGCCGAGCTGGACCTCCTCGTGGTATCGGGCAGGCGGCGGCTGGGCTTCGAGTTCAAACGCGCCAGCGCGCCCACCGCCAACCGATCCATCCATGCCGCCCTGAAAGATCTCAATCTGGACCGGCTCGATGTCATCTACCCGGGCGAGCGGACCTTCCCCCTGGCCGCCAAGGTCCGTGCCGTGGGTCTTGCTCGCCTGCTTGACGACGTCGAGCCCCTGTAAAAGGATCGAACGACCATGACCCTGCAGTGTCTGTTGCTCCTGGCCGCATCGTGTTGCCTTCCCGCCGCCGCCCTCGGCGGCATCGCCCCCGGCGTCTTCCACGAGCAGATCAACCCGCCGACCGAGCGGTTCCCGCGGTGCCACTGCTCCAGTATCGTCGAGCTGCCCAGCGGCGACCTGCTCGTCTGCTGGTACGCCGGCCAGGACGAGGCCCGACCCGACGTGGCCCTCGTGACCAGCCGAAAAGCCAAAGGCGCCGACAAGTGGACGCCCGCCGAGATCCTGGCAAAGACTCCCGACAAGCCCGAGGGAAACGGCATCGTCTTCATGATGCCCGACGGCGTGCTATGGGTCATCTGGGGCACGATGCACGGCAAGCTCGACGGCCCACCCGGCCCGGGCGTCCGCTGGGAGACCTGCGACGTCCGATGCCGAACCTCCACCGATGAAGGAAAGACCTGGTCGCCCGTCCGCATCCTCCGCAAAGAGCTCGGCATGGTCGTGCGAGACAAGCCCATCGTCTTGGACAACGGAGACGTCATCTTCGGCGTCGAGTACAAGGACCAGCACAGCCGGTTCTGGATCACCTCCGACCGCGGCAAGACCTGGCACATCACCGGCCCCGTCGACGGCGTCATGAACGAGCAGCCCACCCTCATCCAGCGAAAGGACGGCTCGCTCCTGACCTATCTCCGCCCCGCCGGCATCGGCGGATGTATCCCCTGGGCAGAATCGAGAGATCGCGGCCGGACGTGGACGAAGGCCAAGTGCACCAAGCTGCCCAATCCCTACGCCGCGATCGACATGGTCAAGCTCCGCGACGGCCGCGTCGTGCTCGCCTTCAATAACTCGGTCAAGTCGCGAACGCCCCTGACCCTCGCCCTCAGCGAGGACGAGGGCAAGACCTGGCCCCACAAACGCAATCTCATCGAGGAACGTGGCTGCGAGTTCTCCTACCCGGCCATCATCCAGGACTCCAAGGGCATGCTCCACGTCACCTACACCCACAAACGGAACTGGATCGGCCACTTCCGCGTCTCGCCGGACTGGATCAAAGCAGGCAAGTAAGCCACGAGCGACACGCAAGTGCCGTTCCGCGGCCGAGAGAAGAGCCAAGAGGAGGATCGGACGATGGCGATTCGTTACGCGGGCTACCTGACGCTGCCGGGGCTGATCTGCGTCCTTGGCCTCGTGGCCGGCTGCTCGAACGCGCAGGCAAAGGAGCTCGGCATGGGATCGGATCGGGGCACGTCGAGTGATGACGCGCTGGAGCTCTGGTACACCCAGCCCGCCAAGGAGTGGGTCGAGGCCTTGCCCGTCGGCAACGGCCGGCTGGGCGCGATGGTCTTCGGCGCGCCGGACAAGGAGCGACTCCAGTTCAACGAGGACACGCTGTGGACCGGCAGGCCGTGCGACTATCTGAATCCCGGCGCGGCCGAGTGCCTCCCGAAGGTCCGCAAGCTCCTCTTCGAGGGCAAGCAGAAAGAGGCCGAGAAGGTGGCCATGGGGCTCATGAGCAAGCCGATCCGGCAGATGGCGTATCAGCCCTTCGGCGACCTGCGTCTCCACTTCCCCGGGCACGAGCAGGTCGGCGACTACCGCCGATCCCTGGACATCGACGCCGCGATCGCACGCGTGAGCTATCGGGTGGGCGATACGACGTTTCGCCGGGAGGTCTTTTCCAGCGCGCCCGATCAGGTCATCGTCGTCCGAATCACCGCCGACAAGCCCGGCGCGGTCGCCTTCACCGCGACCATGGACAGCCCGCATACCGAGGCGCGGACGCGAGCGGTGGGCAAGGACCAGCTTGCCCTCACCGGCAAGGTCAAGGGGCATGTCCTGAAGTTCGAGGCACGTCTGAGGGTAGGGACTGACGGCGGCGAGGCGATCGTCACCGACGACGGCGTGACGGTCAAGAACGCCGACGCGGCCACGCTGACACTGGCTGCCGCCACGAGCTACGTGAACTTCCAAGACGTCTCGGGCAACCCGGCGGCGCGATGTGACAAAACACTCGCGGCGATTGCCGGCAAGGACTACGCCGCGCTTCGCCAAGCTCACGTGGCCGACCACCGAGGCCTGTTTCGTCGGGTAGCCATCGACTTGGGTAAGACCGAGGCGGCCGAGGACCCGACCGACGTCCGTATCAAGCGATTCGCCGAGCGCGACGACCCCGCCCTCGCCGCGCTCTACTTCCAGTACGGCCGATACCTCCTGATCGCCGCCAGCCGTCCCGGCTGCCAACCGGCCAACCTCCAGGGAATCTGGAATGACAAGCTCTCACCCCCCTGGGACAGCAAGTGGACCACCAATATCAACACCGAGATGAACTACTGGCCGGCCGAGATGTGCAATCTGTCGGAGTGTCACGAGCCGCTGTTCGACATGATCGACGACCTGGTCGTCTCCGGACGCAAGACCGCCAAGGTCCACTACAACTGCCGCGGCTGGGTGTTCCACCACAACACCGACCTCTGGCGCGGAACGGCCCCGATCAACGCGACGAACCACGGCATCTGGGTCACGGGCGGGGCCTGGCTCTGCCAGCACCTGTGGTGGCGCTATGCCTTCACCGGCGACAAGGACTTCCTCGCCAAACGCGCCTATCCCGTGATGAAGGAAGCGGCCCTGTTCTTCGTGGACTTCCTCATCGAGGACCCCAAGACCGGTCGGCTCATCAGCACGCCGTCGAACTCGCCCGAGAACGGCGGCCTCGTCGCCGGACCGACCATGGATCATCAGATCATCCGCAACCTGCTCGGCCACTGCATCGAGGCCGGCACGGTTTTGGGCGTCGACGACGATCTCCGCCAAAAGCTCACCGATATCCGCGCCCGAATCGCGCCGAACCAGATCGGCCGGTACGGACAGCTCCAGGAGTGGCTCGAGGACAAGGACGACCCCAAGAGCACGCACCGCCACGTCTCGCACCTCTGGGCACTCCACCCCGGATGCGAGATCACCCCGCGCGGCACGCCCAAGCTGGCCGAGGCGTGCAAGGTGACGCTGCGGCACCGAGGCGACGGCGGCACCGGGTGGTCGATGGCGTGGAAGGTCAACTTCTGGACCCGCCTGCACGACGGCCAGCATGCCTACAAGATGCTGACGAACCTGATCAGTCGCAGCACGCTGCCCAACATGTTCGACACGCACCCGCCGTTCCAGATCGACGGCAACTTCGGCGGCACATCCGGCATCACCGAGATGCTTCTGCAGAGCCATACCGGCCGGCTCGATCTGCTGCCCGCCCTGCCGAAGGACTGGCCGACCGGGAGCGTCAAGGGACTCTGCGCGCGCGGAGGCTTCGAGGTCGGCATTGAGTGGAAGGACGGCAAGCTGGTCGCGGTGACCCTTCTCGCCAAGTGCGGCGGAACCTGTAAGCTTCGCTACGGCGAGAAGGTCGTCGAGTTCGAGGCCGAGCCCGGCAAACGCTATCGCCTCAATGGGTCCCTAGAGCGAACATAGAACGCGCCATCCGCGGCGCGCCGTGCGCGCAATCGAAACCAAAACGCATCCGCCGAAGGGGCATCGAGGGTACCCCACAGAGAATCGACCCGGATCAAGCCGGCGCCTGAGAAAGCCAACGGCTCCAAGTCCAAGTGGTACCCATCATTACCTTCCCTGGGATGCTAAGATCGCAGGGGGGCTAGCCATCTAGCTCGACTTTCGCTAGCATTTTGGCGTAACCCAGGCAGGAGATTCCCGCGCAATGACACAGAAGACTATCTCCCGAAGAAGGTTCCTGGCCCGATCGGCCGCGGGCGCCGCCGCGTTCACGATCGTGCCGCGTCATGTCCTCGGCGGGGCGGGTCACGTACCCCCGAGCGAGCAGTTGACCAAGGCCGTCATCGGCGTCGGCGGAATGGGGCGAGGCCACTTGAAGCTCGGTGGCACGAGGCTTCTGGCGGTTTGTGACGTCGACGAGAACCACCTGAAGCAGGCGATGACGCTCGGCGGCAAGGACGTCAAAGGCTACAGGGACTTCCGCGAGGTCCTCGACCGGCCCGACATCGACATCGTCCACATCCCCACGCCGCCGCACTGGCACGGTCTGATCTCCATCGCCGCCGCGGAAGCGGGCAAGGACATCTGGTGCGAGAAGCCCATGACCCGCACGATCGGCGAGGGCCGGCGCGTCGTCGAGGCCGTGCAGCGCAATGGCAGGATCTTCCGGCTCAACACGTGGTTCCGATTCGCCGACGGCTTCTACGGCTTCGGCACGACCGTCGAGCCGATCAAGAAGCTCGTCGCCGGCGGCATGCTCGGCTGGCCGCTGACCGCGACGGTCAGCGGCGTGACGGGCTTCAACTGGAAGTTCCAATGGTCCGGCAGGACGAACCTGCCGCCCCAGCCCGTCCCCAAGGAGCTGGACTACGACTTCTGGCTCGGACCGGCCCCCTACAAGCCCTACAACCCGCACCGCGTTCACGGCACGTTCCGAGGCTACTGGGACTACGACGGCGGCGGCCTCGGCGACATGGGCCAGCACTATCTCGATCCCGTCCAGTACATCCTCGGCAAGGACGACACGAGCCCGGTCCGCATCGAGGCCGACACGCCACAGCAACATCCCGACGCCGTCGGCGCCTGGCGGCGGATCGAGCTGACCTACGCCGACGGCTGCAAGATCATCCTGGACGGCGAGAACAAGGACAAGGACGCCCCGTTCCTCGCTGGCCCCAACGGCAAGCTCTATCGCGGCTTCAAGTCGGACATCCCCAACATACAGAAGAAACTCGCGGCGTTCCCAGACCCCGAGCCGCGGGTGACCGACTTCGCCCACGCCGTCCGGACCCGGCAGACCTTCGCGCTGAACGAGTCGAACGGCCACCGTTCCTGCACGATCGTCAACCTGAGCAAGATCGCCCTGCGCGTCCGCAGGCCGCTCCGGTTCGATCCGGTCGGGCAGCGATTCATCGACGACGAGCAGGCCAATCGGCTCGTCGATCAGCCCATGCGCGCGCCCTGGCACCTGTAGCACGCTGGCGCTGCGGAAAGACACGGCATCCACGGGAGCACCCGTGTTCGGAGAGCAGTTGAATGACACGTCGACCTAAACTGACCCCCGCAATAGCGTGCGGCTTCGTATGCATGTGGGTTTCCGCGTCGCTCGGCGCGGACGTCTCCTCCTCCGTCGCCACACTGATCGCAAAGATGCCCGCTCAAAACGTGGCGCAGGAGAACGGCCTCTGTGCCGAGCTGATCAAACTCGGCGCGCCGGGGGTCGCCGACGTCTGCAATCGTCTGGTCCCGCCCGGTAAGGGCGACGATACGAAGGCGCGCTACGCCCTCAGCGGCCTGGCAAGATACGTGGGCCGGCCCGGCGCTGATGCGGAACGCCGAACGGTCGCCGACGCCATCGCCGATGCCCTGAAATCCGCCGCCGATGACGAGGTAAAGGCCTTCCTGATCCGCCGCCTCCAACTCGTCGGCCAGGAAACCCACCTGGCCCAACTCAGCGCCTTCCTGACCGACAAGCGCCTGTGCGAGCCGGCGACCCAGGCGATGCTCGCCATCGGCGGGCCGAAGGTCTCGCCGCTGCTGCTCGACGCGCTGCCAAAGACCCCTCCCGAGAACCGCGTCACGGTCATCAAGGCCATGGGTGATCTGCGGTCTGAAGCCGCGGCGGCGGCGATCATGCCCTACGCGACCGATCAGGACGCCAAGGTCCGGATGGCGGCGCTCTATGCACTAGCGAACATGGGCTGCCCGTCCGCCGTGGACGTATTGGCCAAGGCCGCCCAGACCACGTTACGCCACGAGCGGGCCGAGGCGACGTCCTACTACCTCCTGCTCGCCCGGCAAATCGCCAGGAAAGACCCGGCCCGTTGCGCCAACCTCTGCCGAGAGCTGATCAAGACGCGAACCGCCGCCGATGACGCCAACGTCCGATCCGCCGCCCTGAGCGCCCTCGTCGGCGCGACCGGCGAGCAGGCCCTCGACGATCTCCTCGCCAAGATGGACGGACAGGACGCCCAGCTCCAGGCATCCGCCCTGGCGCTTGCGTCCAACATTCCCGGCCAGGCCGCCACCGCCAAGTGGATCGACAAGGCCAAAGCCGTCTCCCCGCCGGCCCGAGCGCGAATCGTCGCCATGCTCGGACTTCGCGGTGACGCCGCCGCGCGAGCGACCGTCCTGGACGCCCTGAAGGACAAGGACCAGGCCGTTCGACTCTCCGCCGTCCCGGCCGCGATCCAACTCTGTGGAAAGGACGCCCTCTCGCCGCTGCTCGCGATGCTCGCCTCCGCCACGCCGGACGACGTCCAGGCCGTTCGCCAAGGCCTGCTCTGCATGCCCGGCGACGGCATCCCGGACGCCGTCGCGGCCGCCCTGCCCAACGCGCCGTGGACCGCAAAGGTTGCGCTGATCGACGTGCTCGCGGCACGCGCCGCGGCAAAGTACCTGCCCGTCGTCTATGCCCAAGCCGGCGACGCCCAGCGAGACGTCCGCCTGGCCGTGATCCGCGCAATGGTACCCCTCTGCTCCGATCAAGACCTGCCGAAGGCAGTCGCGCTCCTGGTTTCCGCGAAAGACGCGGCCGAGCGAGCCGAGGCCGAGAAGACGCTCGTGACGCTCGCCACACACGGGGCGACGACGAAGATCACCAGCGATGATGTCGTCGCCGCGCTCGAGAAGGCCCTGCCACAGATCAAGGACACCACGCTCCGCAATCAGACGAAGGCCTATCTCGACAAGCTGCCCAAGCCGGACAAGTTCAATCTGGCCCGTGGCAAGCCCGTCCAGACCTCCGTGCCGCACCAGGGCGATCGCACGCCCGACAAGGCCGTCGACGGCAACGACACCGACAACAACGCCGCCTGGTTCGGGGCCAAGTGGCCGTCGTGGCTCCAGGTCGACCTCGGCAAACCGGTCAAGATCGACACGATCCACGTCATCTTCTACTGGGACGGCCGACGGTACTACCAGTACAACCTGCAAGTCTCGCTCGACGGCAAGTCCTTCAAGACCGTCGTGGACATGGCTCAGAACGTCCACGTCGCCACGCCGAGCGGCGTGATCCATACCTTCGCCCCGACCGAAGCGCGATACGTCCGCGTCAACGTGCTAAAGAACAGCGTCAACGAGGCCGTCCACCTCGTCGAGCTGAAGGTCTACGCCGAGGGCGCCGGCCCCAAGCCCCCGCCCCCGCCCAAGCCCGACGCCGAGGGCTTCATCCCCGTCTTCAACGGCAAGGACCTCAGCGGCTGGATCGGCCACACCGCGGGCTACCACGTCGAGAACGGCATCCTCGTCGGCGGCTCGACCATCTTCCTCGAGAAGGAGTACGGCGACTTCGTCTTCCGGTTCGACTTCAAGCTGACCCCGGGCGCCAACAGCGGCGTCTCCGTCCGCTCCCCGCTTCAGGGCACCTCCGCGTACGTCGGAATGGAGATCCAGATCCTCGACGACACCGCCGACTGCTACAAGAACATCAAGCCTTACCAGAGGCACGGCTCAATCTACGGCATCGTCCCCGCCAAGACCGGACACCTCAAGCCCGTCGGCGAGTGGAACTCCGAGGAGATCACCGCCAACGGCCGGCACGTGACCGTCAAGCTCAACGGTGTGACCATCGTCGATGCCGACATCGACAAGGCCAGCACCCCCAAGACCATCGACGGAAACAGCCACCCCGGCCTGAAGCGAACCAAGGGCTACCTCGGCTTCTGCGGCCACGGCTCGCGCGTCGAGTTCCGAAACATCAAGGTCAAGGAGTTGAAGTAGGCGCCACGTCCGTGAGCGAGGAAGCGGCCACGGATCAGCGGGGGGTCATGGAGCGACTTGTTCCTCCTCCCCGTCGGACTCCCGCCCTGGCGCGGGCGGGACCACGATCCCCTCCCCATGCCGCGGCACGATGAACTCATCCGGCGGAAGGCCCGCCTTCAGCACCGCCTGCCTCAACCCCTCGGCCGGGCACGCGAACCCGTCGTCCGCCAGCGCGAACGTCCCGAAGTGGTGCGCCACGCTCATCCTCGATTCCAATATCTTGTGCGCCCTGACGGCCTCCTCAGGCGAGCAGTGGACCGTCGACATGAGCCACCTCGGCTCATACGCGCCGATCGGCAGCATCGCCAGCCGCATCGGGCCGAACCGCTCCCGTATCTGCTCGAAGTGCATCCCGAAGCCCGTATCGCCCGAGAAGTAGATCGCCCCGCCCGACGCGCTGATCACGAACCCGCCCCACAACGTCTTGTTGTAGTCCCAGGCATCACGCATCGACGTGTGCCGAGCGGGAACCAGCGTGATGTTAACACCGGCCCCAACGGCGCGCTCCTGCCACCAGTCCAACTCGACGACGTCGGGCAACCCATGCCGCTCCAGTAGTCGTCCATTACCCAGCGGCGCCAAGAACAGCGGATGATGACTCGCGTTGAGGCGAGATAGTGTGGGCATATCCATGTGATCGTGATGACTGTGGCTCACCAGCACGACGTCGATCGGGGGCAGGTCCTCGAACCGAAGCCCGGGGGCCCGGACGCGCTTCGGCCCGAGGGCCAGGGATCTCGGTCCGATTCGCTCCGCCCATACCGGATCGGTCAGGATGTTCAGCCCCTGCGTCTGAATCAGGAACGTGGCATGATTCACCAGCGTGACGCGGAGATCATCTCCCGCGACCTTCCCGGGCGGCCGGTCGCCCGGCTTCTCATCGACCCACTTCGGCCACGCGCCCGCTTTCCTCGTGAAGCGCCATCGCAGAAAATCGAAGAACGTCCGCTTCCTATCCCGCTCTTGATTGAAGAACTCCGTACCGTCGAAGTGATCGGACACCGGTCCCTCATACAATGGGCGGGCACATCCCGAGATCGCCATGACCAAGATGCCGAGGGCTATCTTCATCAACGACTACCTGACCTGAAATACATACCTCCCCGACGACCCGATCTCGAACGTCCCCGCCTCGTTCCGCCTGACGTCCCCACGCGACTCGACCACCTCAACCCGCTTGCCCGCGCACGCCCGAGGCATGACCACCTCCGCCGTGGCCCCTCGCGGGATCGTCACCTCGAGCCGCCACTGCTGCGGATCCCAGTACACCCACACGCACCCCTTCGGCGTGAGCGTGTGGCCCGCCACGTACGGCAAACCGCCGTCCTCCGGGGCGACCCGAATCTTCGCCCCGCCCGGCTCCACGATCCTCACCCCCAACAGCGAATCGTGAAGCCACAGCAACGGCACCGCGTTCCACCCGTGCGAACCGGTCTCGTCCGCCGGCTGTGCCGAGTTCTTCTGACCCGCCTTGAGCCCGAGATCCTCCCGGCTGACCCAATACTCCGGCAGCGGCCCCCCGTAAGGCCCCTGAAGCCGCGCCGGCACCGGATTCCGAGGATTCCCCGGAAGATACGGCGCATACCGCTCGATCAGGTGCGCCACCGCGCGATCCGCCAACCCCGTATCCGACAGCGCGCGGAGCACCCGATACCCGTACGACGGGTTGTTCCACCGCGTCACCCCCGCCGGCGGCGAACCGTCCGGCGCGGGAAACGCATACTCCAAATCCGCCACCGCCTGCTCCCGCGTCAGCAGTCCCGTCCAGATCGCGATCGTCTGACCCGCCTGACTGTACCCCCGCGACTCGCCCGGCTTGTCCGGGGCGTATCGGTCGCCCACGTGCGCCGGAACGCTCCCCTTGGCCGCCACGACGTGATACTTCTTGAAGGCCTGCGCCATCTTCTCGGCCAGACCCGACCACGCCTCGGCCTTCTTACCATCCCCGATGGCCTTGGCCATCCGCGCCGACCACTCCAGCCGCTCGATAATCCACGGCGTCACCAGCCCGCTCGACTGCCTGCCCCCCGGCCTGACGCCCACGCGAATGTCCGCCAGAACCTTCCCCGTCCGCCACAGACCCTCCCCATCCACGAGCGACAAGACGTGGTCCCAGTACTTGCACACGTTCGGCCAGAACCGGCGGATCGTATCCGTCTTGCCCGTCCACATATAGTCATCGTAAATCGCCGCCACCCACTGAACGCTCCAGTCGTACGACGCCGTGAAGCCGGGCTTACCCGGATAGTTGCTCGGGCTGAACGGGTGCAGATTGCCGTCGGGCGCCTGCCCCTCCGCGTGCGTGCGGATCAGCAGCTTCCTCAGCCGGTCGTCGCCGAACCACCGCGCCGCGATCAGCGCCCGCGGCCGATCGTCCTCGATCCACTGCCCGTCCTCCCGCCCCGGCGTGTCGACGTACGCGTCCGACATCGTCACCTCCGCGTGAATCAGGCAGAGCTTGACGATCTGGTCGACCCGCTCGTCCCCGCACGAGAAGCTCCCAACCGGCTCGATCGGGTACTGGCTCTTGACGATGCCCACGTCCTTGATGACCACCTTGCCGGCGCTGCGGAAGTGGATATGGAGCGCTAGCCACCGGGCCGTCCGCTCGTCCGGCATCTCGACGCGCTGCTCGCCGGACCTGGCGATGTACCGATCGGCGTAGCCGGGCCCGACCACGCCCTCCGGATTGATCCCGCCGTCCTCACGCGCGTGCATCTCGCCGGTGTACAACGCGCGGGCGATCTCGCAGTAGCCGAAGTCGACCAACGCCCCCTCCGTCGCGTCCTCGAGCCGCAGGAACGGATACCCGTGCACCGGACGGGCAAAGTCGAACGTGATATAGCGCGACTCACCCGCCCCACCCTCGATCACCACCGGCTTGCCCTTCAGCAGACCCTCCGCACGAGCCACCGCCCCCGCGTCCGGCCGACACTTCGCCAGACGAATCCCCGCCGCCATCGACAGCGGCTCGTCCGAAAGCGGCTGGCCGGGTTCGAGTCCGCCCGCATTCAGCACGGTCATCGGCCCCACCGCGTACTCCCGCTGCCCCGGCGTCTCCACGGGCTCCGGCCTGGCCGGCCAAGGACCGTTCTCCACCATCACCGCCTGCCGCCACGCCCCGTCGTCGAAATCAACCGCGTTCGGATCGCCGCTCAGCACCTTCCGACCGTCGACGATTTGCGAATAGCGTATCCGCCGATCGCCGATCACCCCCACGACCTGCTTGTCGTGCTCCACGAACTGCGGTGCCTTGATGCATCGCCACGACGCGTCCGTCCTGACGAACGAGCTGTCGACGTACAGCCCCGCGTGCTTGTTGCCCGTCCGCTGAAACGTGATCAGGTCGCCCCAGTTGTGATGAAGGAGGACGAGCACGTTCCTGCCCACGCGCAAATACGGCCCGGCGCTGACCACCT
>JAFGLZ010000100.1 GCA_016927755.1 Phycisphaerae bacterium | reverse complement strand
GGCGTGCTTCACCACACCGCCGACCCGGACAAGGGCCTGGCCGAGATCACGCGCGTGCTCAAGCCCGGCGGGCATCTGTGGCTCTATCTCTACGGTTCCGGCGGGCTGTACTGGCACGTGATGTATTGGATTCGCGGCATCCTATCCGGGGTCGATTTGCAGCAGTGCATTCTTCTGCTCAGGCTCATGGGCGCGCCCATCCGTCGGATTGCCGAGTGGATCGACGATTGGTTCGTGCCCTACCTTCGCGCCTACACGGCCGAGGACGTCACGAGCCGGCTCCGGGAGCTGGGCTACGACAACGCCGAGGTTCTGCGCCGCGGCGTGCACTACGACACGTCGCAGCGGCGGGTCGATGCCTCATCGATCGAGATGGACCTGATGGGTCAGGGCGATCTGCGGTTCTTCTGCACCAAGGTCGGCGCGCCGAAGGGCGCCCTCCACAAGCTACCCGACCCGCCTGGAGGCCGGGGGTCGAGCTACGCCGAGAAGCCGGCGGTTTTACAGGTCGACAAGCCGCTGGCTCGCATCGAATCGGGGCTGGGCAAGCTCCAGGCCTCCGGCGCGTTTGACGCGCGGACGTGCAAGATCCTCGTTAGCCGGGCCGTGCACGAGAAGGTTCGAGACCTGCTCGAATCAGAGGGTCCGGCCGACGTGCCCGGCTTCCTGACGCACCTGTCGGCGCTGGGGGATCTTCTGGACGGCATGACGCACCTGCCGGGCCGTCGTGCTTGAGCTGCTCCGTCTACACTGTCTCTGGCAGCGTGTAAGGCGCCCGCCTCGGGCGGTCTATGAGGGCGTTGGCCTCATCGTCGCCGACGAACTTCTCGGCTTTCGGGTCCCACCTGAGCTTGCGCCCCGTCCAGCGCGCGATATTGCCGAGGTGGCACATCGTCGTCGAACGGTGCCCGGTCTCGACGTCGCAGATGGGGGTCTTCCGCGTTCGCATGCACTCGAGCCAGTTGAGCATGTGGTCGTCGGACTTGTACAGATGGATCTCGTCGGCCTTGATCGGCTCCTTGCCGATTTCCTCGGGGGTCGTCCGCCACTTGCCGCGATCGATCAGCACCGTGCCCTTCTCGCCCTCGAAGAGACCGCCGCCGCCGCCGGCCCGACCGTCGAGATGGACGACGACGCCATTGGCGTACCGGAAGCTGACCTTGCACTCGAGCCCCGTGCCCTCGGGCCAGACCTCGACTGGGCCGGTCTCGTCCATGCCGAGCGCCCACTGGATGATGTCGAGCCCGTGCGCGCCCCATCCGGTCATCTCGCCGCCGGAGTACGGTCGGTAGCTGATCCACCCCGTCGGGTGCGGCCGGGGCAGGTAGAGCTTTGCGTTGAACGGGCGGGGCTTCGTGGGTCCGCACCACATGTCCCAGTCGAGGCCCTCGGGCACGGGCTCGGCGGGGTGCTCGGGCTTTTCGAGCGGGCTCGGATAGTTCGCCCCGTGGACGAGCTTGATCTTGCCGATCCGCCCGTTGCGGACGAGCTCGCAGCCGAAGCGGCACTCCTGCATGGATCGCTGCTGGCTGCCGGTTTGGAACACGCGTTTGTGTTTCCTGGCGGCCTCGACCATGATCCGCCCCTCTCGGATGGTCAGCGTCATGGGCTTTTCGCAGTAGACGTCCTTGCCGGCCTGCATCGCGTGGATGGAGTTGAGGGCGTGCCAGTGGTCGGGCGTGCTGATGATCACGCCGTCGACGTCCTTGTCCTCGAGCATCTTGCGGTAGTCTTGATACTTCTTCCAGTTGGCCTTGCCGGCGAACTCGCCCATTCGTTTGGTATTGACGTCGCTGACGGCGACGACCTCCGCGCCGCCGCCCTGGCGGATGGCCCTATCCAGCATGCCGCGGAGCCCGCCGGCCCGCCGGCCGACGGCGATGTATCCGATGCCGATGCGATCGTTCGCTCCGGGCTTGCCGGGCGCCGCCAGGACTCCGGACGGGATGAGATACGGCGCGGCGACCCCAGCCCCCACCTTTAGCACGTCACGTCGAGACACCTTCTTCGAGCCAGCCATGAACAGACCTCCGTTTGGTTAATCAGGCTCAGGAGATTCTACCGGGCCAAGAGCGTTCGCGAAACCGGGCCGACCCGGTGCCGCTGCCACCAGCCCTCTTCGGCCCGAGGCCTTTCCGTACGGCGGGCATCCTTGCCTGCTTCGTGTGCAGGCTGGAAGCCTGCGTTACTCTCCTTTGTCATCATCCAGGCGGTCCGCCGCCCACAGGGCGCTGCGGATGATCAGGTCCTGGAACTCCTTCTGCTTGAATGACTCCGGCCAGTGGCCGGGCAGGATCGTCACGACGCGTCCCTTGCCGTACATGTTCGTCCAGACCGACGGATGCTCGCCGTCTTTGCCCTCTTCCTTGGCGAGGGCCAGCACGTGACATCCCTCGGCCAGGGGGGTCGATTGATAGAGCTCGGTCACGATGACGAACGATGAGGGCTGCGGCTTCATGATCGGGTGTTTCGGATCGACGGTTCGGACGGTGACTTTCGCCTTCGCGCTGGCGTGCGTCGTGAACTTGGCGCCGTAGACCTCGCGGACCGCGTCCCATTTCGGGAACGAGTAGTACGACGCGTGGACGGCGACCACGCCGATGCCTCCTCGGATCACGTCCAGCAGCTTCTTCTGCCGGGCGGCGTCCAGCATGCCCTCGGTGGTCTGGAAGCAGTGGTTCATGACGATGACGTCGAAGGGCTTCTTCTCCATGTCGTCCAGGAAGCTCGCGTCGCGGCAGACGCGGACGTCCATGTGCTTGGACAACACGGGCACGAAGACCTTCTCCATGGCGTCGTAGTCGTGGTGCGTGCCGGTGGTCCAGTAGATGGCCCTGAGCTTCGGCTTGGCCTGGGCGGCGACGGCGGTGAGCTGAACGGCTCCGAGACAGACGAGCACCGCCACCACCAAGGTTCTCAGCGTCGACATATCACACTCTCCTTCTCACCGGCGCGCGCCATGACGCCGCCGGCCTTTAGACTCGGACGAACGTTCGCTTGCGATACATATAGTACAGCATGAGCCACATGATGAGCAGTGCCGTGAGCACTCGGACGGGCTCCCCGAACGAGCCCAAGCGCGAGGCCAGCCCGCCGGCCAGCCTGTCGCCGATCTGGCCGAACGGGATGAAGCGAACCGCCATGTAGATGAAGATGGCGTTCATGCCGATGACCACGAACGGGAACGCCCATCGCCGCAGCCCGATCACGTCGATGATTCCGTAGAATGCCGCCAGCAGCAGGAAGCTCCACCCACCGGCGTACAGCACCATCGAGCTGGACCAGATGTGCTTGATGATGGGGAACCAATGGCCCCATGCCTTCCCCAGAAGCAGACACCCCACGCCGGCCCCGACGAGCACCGCGACCTTCGACGTCGGGGCTCGGGGCGATCGCAGCACATGGCCCGAGAGCACGCCGAGCAGCGTCGACGCGGCGAAACCCATCCCGCTGAGGATCCACGTATACGTCGTGCCGTCCTCGAACCGCCCGAGGATGGCCTTGTCGACGGCCAGGGCCAAGTTGGTCTGGGGCTCGATGACTCCCGCCGCATGCCCGCCGAAGGGCACGAGGGCCATCAGCGCCCAGTATCCCGCCAGCAGCCCGGCGGTCACGAGCACCTGACCAGTGATCGACACGTTCAGCATGACGATCGCCGCGACGAAGTAGCCGCAGGCGATGGCCTGCAGCGTGTTGCTGTAGATATGAAGCTTCGACAGGTCGAACGCCAGCAGGTTGCCCTGCGCGACCATGCCCAGCACGAAGAGGATCAGCGTCCGTCGGACGATCTTCCAGTAGAGCCCCGGGCCGACCTGGCCGCGCTCGATCCGCTTGGCGAACGAGAACGGCATCGACGTTCCCACGACGAAGAGGAACAGCGGCATAATCAGGTCCCAGGCCGTGAACCCCTGCCAGGGCACGTGCTCGAGCTGGTGGTTCAGCCACTCGGGGACCGGTTTGGCCACCAGCCCTGCCAGGGCGAGCAGCACGCCCTTGCCGCCCGTGATCCAAAACATGTCGAAGCCGCGCAGGGCATCGATTGACATGACGCGCCCCTGCACGGGCGCTGACTTCTCGGAAACGCTCAACTCGATGTCCCTCGCTCACGCGGATGACCGGCTTGCCGTCCGATAGAGACGCGTGGGCGCCTCATCGTTTCAGCGGTGGGGGACGCGGATTCCCGGTCGAGTTCGTGTTCCCCACCACCAGAGAGGGGGGCCACCCCACCCGCTCTCTCTGGTCAGGCATTCCTCGAAGCAGCTTAGACTGCGTACCGCTTGACATCAATCCAGGTTTCGGCGATGAGCGGAAGCGCGCGCCGGTTGGTTTGCGTCGATCCCCTATCGTCCAAACGGTCGCGCGGCGTCGCAGGCAACACGTCAGCCAGTCGAGGGAGAGCGGCGAGGATGAAGATCACGGCCCAGCGGAACCGCGTCACTGAGATCCACTTTCGATCGACGGGGTCTCACTCCGATCCGTACAACGACGTCGCCCTCGACGTGCTGTTCCGCGGCGCCGACGGGGATTCGATTCGCGTGCCCGCCTATTGGGCTGGTGACGACCTCTGGTGCGTGCGGTTTGCCGCGGATAGGCCGGGGTGCTACGAGTACGCGTCCGTCTGCTCGCGCGAGTCAGACTTCGGCCTTCACGGCCAAACCGGGGCGGTCACGGTGGAGCATTACGCCGGTGGCAACCCGCTCTATCGTCGCGGTCGGCTCCGCGTTGCTGACGACCAGCGGCACTTCGAGCATGCCGACGGAACCCCCTTCTTCTGGATCGGCGATACCTGGTGGATGGGTCTGACCGACCGCGTCGACTGGCCGAGCGGCTTCAAGATGCTCGCTGCCGATCGCGCGGCAAAGGGTTTCAGCGTCATCCAGATCATCGCCGGTCCGCTGCCGGACATGGACGCCTGGGACCCTCGCGGCCGGAACGAGGCGGGTTTTCCTTTCCGCGAGGGCTTCGGCGGCGTGAACCCCGCCTACTTCGACCACGCCGACCTCAAGATCGGGCACCTCGTCCACGCGGGGCTCGTGCCGTGTATCGTCGGCATGTGGGGGTACTATCTGCCGCAGATCGGTGTCGAGCGGATCAAGCGATTCTGGCGGTACCTCGTCGCGCGATACGGCGCGTACCCGGTCGTCTGGTGCATCGCCGGCGAGGGCAAGATGCCCTATTACCTCTCGGAGACGCGGGAGCAGGACGCGGCCGCCCAGCTCCAAGGATGGACGGAGGTGACGCGGTACGTCCGTCAGATCGACCCCTTCGGCAATCTGATCACGATCCATCCGACGCAGTTCGGCCGGGAGCAGGTCGAGGAGCCTTCCCTCCTGCACTTCGAGATGCTCCAGACCGGTCACGGGGGCTACGCGAGCATCGGCCCGACCGCTCAGTCCGTCATGACCTCGATCGAGCGCGAGCCTCGGATGCCGGTCATCGTCGCCGAGGTCAACTACGAGGGGATCCTGGGCGGCTCATGGCAGGACGTTCAGCGGTTGGCCTTTTACACCGCGGTCTTCAACGGGACGGCCGGGCACACATACGGGGCGAACGGCCTGTGGCAGGCGAGCACGGCGGATCGACCCTACGGCCCGTCGCCGCACGGGCGATGCTATACGAATACGTCCTGGCAGGAGGTCATGGCCCTTCCCGGATCGCGACAGATCGGGCTGGCGGGGGAGTTCATGGCCAGGTTTCCATGGTGGCAGTGCGTCAAGCATCCGGAATGGATCGAGCAGCAATATGACGACGCGGCGCCGAACGCCGTTCGGTGCATCGGCATTCCCAGGCGTTTGCGTCTCGTCTACGTGCCGATGCTTTGGGACCCGCCGACGGTCACTGGGATCGAGCCCGGCGTCGGTTACCGCGCGAGCTACTTCGACCCGTGCACTGGCGACGAGCATGATCTCGGACCGGTCAATCCCGACGCCCAGGGCACGTGGCGACCCCCGTTTCCGCCCGAGGTCCACGACTGGATCGTCGTTCTCGAAGGGATGCACGGGCACGGCGGGTGACCCAACGGCGAAGCTCGGCCCCTCGCGTCAGGACCGCTTGGGTTTACCGTGCCGAACGATCTTGTGCGAACCGTGGCAGTGCGTGCAGGTCGGTCCCTGCTTGACGGGCGGCTTGGCCGCGTCGGGGCGGTCGCACTTGTGGCACGTGCCGCAGAAGGCGTCGATGGTCTTGGGAGTGAAGACGCGATCCGGCTTGACCTCGTTGTTTTCGTCTCGTACGTGGCCGATGCTCTTGCCGTGACACTTGGCGCAGGTGACGCTCTTGGCCTGGTGCCGCGTGCCGACGACCTCGTCGGCCACGTCGACGTGACACGTATCGCATCCGTCGAATTTGGCGGTTGCGCTGACCCCCGGGCCCGCTGCCGGCTCGGATCGGGTTTCCGGCGCTGGATTCGCCGATCCGCCGCGATTCGACGCGCATGCGGCGATCATCATGAGTCCGGCGCAGCAGATCAGCGTACGAGGGTATCGACGTCGCGATGCTTTAGACATATCGCCAGCCTTGCTCCAGCCAGGGGTATTCGTTGCATGGAAGCTGGGCCGCGCGCTGCGTGAGGGCCGTCCGCCGCTCGGGCGACAGCGTCGTCCACGAGGCGCTGAAGTTCTCCCGCATCTGCTCGCGCGTGTGCACGCCGCAGAGGCACACGTCGACGTGCTTGTTCTCGAGCACGAAGGCGATCATGTCCCTTGCCAGTCCGGCGTCCTTTCCCTGGAGGTTTCGCTTTGCCAGCAAGGAGCCTCGGGCGAGCGGTTTGATCGTGACGACGCCCAGTCCGGCCTGTTTGGCCTTGGGCATGACGTCCTCCGCCACGCGATGCCGGACGTTGTAGGGCATCGAGCACACGTCGAAGTCCTTGGCGAATTTCGCGAACGCCTCATAGAACCATTCCGGGGTGAAGTGGCTGCCGAAGCCCGTGAATCGGATCTTACCCTCCTTCTTGAGCTTGGCGCAGGCCTCGATCGAGTAGGACATGTCCCAGTAGCCGGACTTGTCGGTGACGTGCTGCTCGTTGCTCAGCAGCAGCAGGTCGATGTGGTCCGTCTGCCAGAGCTTGAGCCTGGCTTCGGTCCAGTCGAAGACCTCTTTCTTGTCGTTCGGAACGCCCTTCATCTTGTGCGACGGACGGACGCAGATGATGGCTTGGTCGCGCTTCTTGAGCCGCTTGAGCGCCTCGCCGGGCACGCTGCATTCCAGCAGCGGCGTGCAGGAGTCGAAGTAGTTGACGCCCATATCGAGGCCCTCGGCAATCATTTCAACGGCCTCTTCGAGGGTGACTCTGCGATAGCGTTTCTCGCCGACGGGTACCTTCGAATAGGCCCAGCTATGTCCGCCGAAGCCGATCTCCGAGACCTTCAGTCCGGTTTTGCCGAGTATTCGGTGCTTGACTCGGCCCGGCTGGGCGTCGGCCGCCGACGCCGTTTGGCCGCGGTCGATGATCGACGCGGCCACGCTCCCAACCACGGCGCCGCGCCCGATCTCGCCGAGAAACCGGCGGCGCGTCAGGTCGTCTGGTGCGTCGTTCCTCGATCTGTGCGTATCCATCGGGTTGCTCCCCTCTGCCGAAGCGTTGCGGATGGCGACAGGCTTCGGCCGCTGCGAAGTAGCTGCCACTGTCCACGCTAATGCCGGAGCGGCTTTGGATCAAGGTCACCCGCGTTTTGCGTGTTTGGACAGGCTAGCTCGGCGGGTCGCCATGTTTCCGCCCAAGCCCTTTCTCTTCAAAGTGCCTCAACAGCCAGCGGCAACTGACGACCTTTTCCACCAGGTCCAGCGGCAAGTAGAAGTACTGACAGGAGGGTTCAAAGCCGATCCGTGAGTCCTCCCGTGCGAGCGTGAAGAGTTGCCGGGCCAAGACAATCTCGGATTCCAGGCATCGTCTGATTTGGACCTGAAAGCGGCGGCGCTGTTCGGGCGATAGCGTGTTCGAGGCTTTGGCCAGCGCGTCACGGGCGAGAACGAAGCGCGATTGGTTGGCGACGGATTGAAAATGAATGGCCGCGGCCCGGGCGAATCTCAGATCCGCTTGGGCCTCGCCGCGCCGATCCGGCGGCGTCTTTTGGACGGCCACCCGCAGCTCGGCGATGCCCGGTTCCCAGCCCTGGGCCATCTTCTCGAACTGTGCCGCGAACACGTCCGGGGGGTACGGGCCACGCCACCCGTCGAGATGGTCGTATGGAAATCCCCACATGGTCGCCTTGTAGTCGGTCTTCGATGGATACAGTGCATTCGCCGGACCGTACTGGACCGGAGACGTGTATACCACGCTGATGTGAAACGGATACTGCCGAAAGGCGTCGCTCATGAGGATCCACGCTTTGCGCGCGTGAAGGGCGCCCTCGGGGCCGAATCGCTCCTTCGCCAGTTCATCCAACGCCGTTTCCACGTTGGGGGCGGGCGTGCGGTTCAATTGGTTGGCGAGTTGGAAGTTGGGTGAAGGATGCCCACCCATCGTCCAGCCAATCAGCATTCCGTCAAGTTTGGCCGACGACAGGCTGTGGATGTGCTCGGCCACCAGGTCCATTACGGGAAGATAGGGCACGCTGGCGATCTCGCATGTGTTGTTGAACTGGATCTCCGCCGCCGTCTTCAGCCCTGCTTGCCGGGCTACGTTCCAGTGTCGCAGCGCCCGAGGCCCCGGGCCGACGGCTGAGATGGAATACTCGCCCACCGTGGTCTTGATTCCGCCGCGTTCGATGGGCAGGTTCCATTCGCTGACCGACATCAGCCAAACCGATTTCGGCAAACGCGCGATGATGTCCGGCGCATCGCCGTGGCCCTTCCACCCCCAGTCGGACAGGATGACGTTGGCCTTGGGGCTGCCGCGGTGGACTCCCTCTTCGATCACGGCAGCGACCTCAGCGATGATGTCCGCGTCGCTGCGTGCCTTGCAGTGCTCGCAGGAGCGCCAGTTGCCGTGGGACGCGCAGTTGGTCAAGTTCTCTGACGCCGTGATCGCGTAGACGCCGGCCAGGTCCGGCACTTGACGAAACACGTGCGCAAGGGCCTCGCGCATCCATTGTCGCACCGCCGGATGCGAGGTGCACATCGCCCTGAATTCGCCTTCCCGGACGCCGGCCATCTCGGGGCGGTTCTTGAAGAAGGAGGCGGGCATCGCCCGCGGTTCATTCATGTAGAGATACACGCCGATGCCGTGTTTCCCGGCCCGCGCCACCAGAGCCCGGAGATTGGCCAGACGCCGCTCGTGGTCGGCACCAAACTCGGAGAAGGCCGTCCCGCCGGGCGCCAAGTCGCGCAAGACGACGTGCAGCCAGACGCCGTTGATTCCCACGGCGGAGAGTCGTTCGAGAAAGCCGTCAGGATAGGGATCCAACCGGGGATTCAGCAGCGGATCGCCGTACACGGCAAGGTACGAATAGACAAACCGTAGGGAGACGGGCCGATCATCCATGGGCTTCGCCGGGCGGAAGCCCGGGAGTGGCGTGCTGAGTTGTCGAACGAAGTGGAAACGCGGTTCAGCCGGGCGACGGATTTCCTCGCCGAAATCGTTCTCGACCACGCGACGAATCTCGGTCGCGCGGCGACGCGCTGCCTCCTCCGGCGGGCGGTAGTGGAGCGGCTCGCACTTCGGTTTCAGGCCGCCCAGCTTGATCCACAGAAAATCCTCCTCGCGCAGCATGAAGGCCAATCGCTCCGGCGTCATCTCCAGAAGCTGCAGCAATTGCTCGTAGGGCAGGAGGTGCCAATTGCGTCGGATCAGACTGACGTAACCTCTTGTCCGCATCTCGGGCGGAATGGTTCCCGCCGACGGCAGTCCCATCGACTCGGCCAACGCCGTGATGTCTTGCACTGAAGCACCCAGGATTCTCGCCAACTCCACCGGCTCGACGGCGCTCCAGTTTCGCCAAACAAACTCGTGCACGCGGTCAGGGAAATGACGGCTCACGATGGACGGCCGAGCGTCGCCTTGCGGCAAGGGCGTCTCATCGGCAGGACTATCGCTTGCCCATCTCAAGAGGACAATGCCCATCCACGTGACAAGAAGCAGGACTCTTGACATCACAATACGCGTCGATAACAGGTTCCAGTTCGAGAAAAGCTCAAGTGTAGCGTGGCGTCGCACGTTTGGACAGGAACGCGGGCCTATGGCGACTCGTCGAGCAGCGATTCGAGATCGAAGTGCCAGTAGCCGGAGTCCGGGGCGTTGGTCCAATTGCCTTTCTCGTCCTGTGCCTCGTACGCGACCCAGAACTCCCGGTCGGTCGCGCCGTAGACCACGCTCATGACGTTCCAGTCGTTGACGTCGAGTTTTTCCGTGTTGTGTGCGACGGTGGCGGCGATCGTGAGCATCTCGGCCGGTCCGATTTTGCGCGGCTCGCCTGCCTCGATGACCTTTGTGCGCCGCACGGGAAAGACGTACTCGTTGCCTCGCTCGTAAGCGACAACCATGTCGTGCATGGGTCGGTGGCAGGTGACGTACGTGCTGCCCTCGGCGCGCGGGTCTCCGGTGTTGGCCGGCTCGCCCGGGCCGTTGTCGGTGGCTTGCAGCGCTCGGGTCTGCTTGCCGAAGGCGGTATCTGCCCGCATGATCGCCTCGGGCAGCGGCAGTCCGTAGGGGATCGCGGTTCCGTCGGGCGCGGTCCAGCATGCCTGGGCCTCCTTCGGGTCGTTCTGGCCGAAGACCTCGCAGCAGCGGTGATTCGTTTCGATCGCGGCCGCGCCGGGACGATAGGCGCTCGTGCCGAAGCCGTCGGGGTTGCCGTCGGCGATCAGATAGTTGTAGCCGAGGGTGTGTTTGGCGCCGCGAACGACGTCCACGCCTTCATCGAGCGAGGTCGCCCGCTCGAGCACGCGGCGCGCCGTCAGCGTCCAGGGCGTCCCGTCGAGCTCCTCGGCCATGCTGAAGGCGCCTACCTCCGAGAGGGTGATCCCGTGGGCGTTCATCCCGGCCAGGGCGCCCATGACTCCGGCGTAGCCGATCGTCACGAACGGTTGGCCCTCGTCGGGGTGATAAACGGTTACCAGTCGCTCGGCGTGCATGCCCGTCTGGCTCCACCAGTCCAGATTGCGGTGCGCATAGAGCTTGCCGTCCACCGTTCGAGACCCCCATACGGCCAGCATCGTGCAGGACATCGGCGGCTTACCGTCGAACGGCGGCTCGATCGAGGGGATATCCGGCCCGAGCAGCTCGACGAAGCGCTCCTCTGCCTTGTACAGATCCAAGTTCGTCGCGGCGGTGGCCAGCGCGACGTCCACTGCGGTCAGCTTGGACCCTGCCCTGGTCGCGCCCTCGGCGATGGCATCCATTTCGCTGAGATACTCGTGGCGAACGTGGGGCTTCATCCGCTCCCAGGCCTTTAGCAGAATCAACGGCCCCGCCTCGGCGGGCACGCCCATGATGGCGAAGAACTCGAGCGTCCGGTTGAGGATCCGCTGGATCCGTTCTCCCACGAACGTTCCGTACTGGCGCCCCATCTCCTGGCGATCGCCGACGACGTGCACGACGTCCAGCTCGCCCAGTGACGAGCGGTATCGCTCGAGTCGTCCGCGGTCGGCGCGGGCGACGACCTGACATGCTTCCGCCTCGACGACCTTGATTTTCATCACCTCGACCTTTCGATCCGCCGCGATCTCGGTTGCATCCCGGTCGCACCGGCGGATATGGTAACGCAGCGCGGTTCAGCCAGGGAACACCGGCCGCTCCGCATCGAGGCATTGTAGGACTATGTCCGATCGACCCGAAAGGGAATTCTCAACGCTCGAGGGCGTCGCGTTTCTCGCCGCGATGATCGGCATACAGCTCTCGAGCGAGCTGTTTGCCCAGTGGGGAACGTACTTCTATTCACCGTCCGAGGGACGTGGGCGCATCGTCTACGTTTCGATCGGGATGGTCGCCTTCATCTTCGTCGTCGGACGGATCTTCGATTTCGTGACCGATCCGCTCATCGGCATCTGGTCCGACCGGACCGATCCCAACGCCCGGCGATGGCGCGTCATCCCGTTGCGCGGCCGGCGTCGGCCCTTTATCTTCTGGGGATCCATTTTCATGACGGGTACCGGCATCCTCTTCTGGTATCCGCCCGTGGCGGGTGAGTCCGTGGCCAATCTCGTCTACGGCATGAGCCTGATGTCGCTCCATTGGGTCTTCTATACGCTAGCCAACATTCCGCTCACGGCTCTCGCGCCGGAGATCGCACGGAGTCAGCAGGGACGGGTCCGACTCGGCACCTGGATCGCCGTCGGCATGACGATCGGTTTGGCGATGGCCGTCGTCCTGCCCGGCGTGCTCATCACCGCGCTGGATCCCGCGAGACAACAGCCGGCCGCCAACGGACAACCGTCGTTCACCGCCGCGGGATACCAGCGCGTGGCGATTCTCTTTTCGCTGACCGCGCTGGTGATGTTCCAGTTCTTCGTCTGGACGATCCGTGAGCGCGCGACCAAGGCGCAGCCCGCCAGCACCGCCACGCCGATGGGCGAGATGATTCAGGGATTCCGCCACAAGGTATTCCGGTTGTATTTCGTGATCCTGCTGTTCTTCTACATCGGATACTGGTCGGTCCAGCGCGCGCTGCCCTACTGGGCGGAGCTCGGCCTGGGCGGGGACGAGTCGACCGTGACGTGGCTGGCCATCCCGTTCATGATCACGTGCCTCGGGGCCGCCCTCGTCGCGCCGATCCTGACCAAGCGGATCGACCTGAAGTGGCTGCTCCTGCTGAGCGTGGGGATCATCACGTTCGGCCTGCCGATGATGTACGTCATCGGGAAGCTCGACGCGTCGACGGACGTCAAGATGGTTTTGGGCGCCTGTCTCTTCGCGCTGGCCGGGGTGGGACAGGGATTCGTCTACGTGCTTCTTACGCCGCTGCTGGGCGAGATCATCGATTTGGACGAGGCGAGGTTCGGCCGGCGGCGTGAGGCCCTCTTCAACGGCCTCCACGGCCTGATCATCAAGCTGGCGCTCGTCTCGGCCATCTTCGTGGCCACCAACACGCTCCGCTTCTTCGGGAACTCAGTCGAGAACCCGACTGGCGTCCTCCTTGTCGGCCCGATCGGGGGGCTCTTTGGACTCGTCGCCTTGATTGCCGTGCTGCGATACCCGGTTCTGAACCCGGTTCGGCGGGCGACTTGCGCTTCGCCTCCAACTGAATGATTGGGTCAAGCGAGCTCGGGAGTGGCCAGTCCCCGCTGGCCGGCATGTGGGTCCCGTAGGCGTTTGGCGGGAAGCTGTCACGATAGAGCGAAGTCGCGCCATTGCCGGGAGCGAAAGCGTCCTGCTACAATCAAGACCGCCCTGAGGAGTTCCTGTCATCATGGGAAACAGTGAGAGATATGCGCTCATCATCGGCATCTCTGCTTACGGTGACGGAGAGCGGATCACCGAGCTCCCCTATGCCAAGATGGATGCGCTTCGTTTGAGGGACGTTCTCCTACAGAATGGGGCCTTCGAGCCAAACCACGTCTACTTGTTGGCTAATGGGTTCGAGGACAATGAGCCTGATGGTATTCGTCCTCCGACGCGCCCAGAGATCCTCCAAGTGACAAACCACGTTCTGCAGAGCGCTAGGCATGAGGACCTAGTGCTTCTGTTCTTTGCCGGGCACGGCGTGGAAGTCTCACAGACGCCCTACCTCATAACGGCCGATACGAAGATGGAGGTTGTAAAAGAAACGGCCATTAAGATCGCAGACTTGAACGCCAAATTCGAAGAATCCAAGGCAGGTTTTATTCTCCGGCTGTTCGACGCCTGTCGCCGCCCGTTCGCACAGGCGCGGGGAGTAATGGAGACGATGTCGAGAGGCCTGGAAGAGGCCATCCTTAAGACGGCTAAGGGTTGGGCTAGTTTTAGTTCCTGCTCGAGTGGCGAGATGGCTCACGAATCAAATGAGTTTGAACAAGGAGTGTTCAGCTACTACGTCTGTGAAGGGCTCCAAGGGAAGGCAGTGAACGATAATTCGCGAGTAACTCTGGAGCGGCTCGTAGACTATGTGAAAACGTCCGTAGACAACTGGTGTGACCGGCAGACACTTAGTCAAACGCCCCACTTCCAGTCCGACCTGTCCGGACCTATCGTGCTCACCACGCTTCCACGAGTGCCGCAGGTTGCTAGCCACAGCCCGGCTGACCCAATTGCCGCATACAAGA
Organism: Phycisphaerae bacterium; assembly: GCA_016927755.1. Classification (GTDB taxonomy): domain Bacteria; phylum Planctomycetota; class Phycisphaerae; order UBA1845; family JAFGLZ01; genus JAFGLZ01. The sequence continues at coordinate 18,190 of JAFGLZ010000100.1, read as the reverse complement.
ATATGGTGGAACTGCACCTGCAAAGAGCACCCGCAGATGCACAACAGCTGAGGGAGACAACCGAAGAAGAACGAAGGGAGGCGTACGAACTTATCCATGGGGTCATCGAGGAGTCTTTGCAGCTAGTTGCTCATCCGAGAATCGAAGTCTTGTTGCGCGGACCTCTACGAATTTCGAAGTTCGTGCCCGCTGTGCGCGAGGCGCTACATGCCGATCTCGCTCGTGTCGGGTTAGGCGAACTGTGCATGGAGCCACCGGTGTGCACGCGTGTGCACCTGTCTTCCTCAACTGCGGTGTTGCCGAGTACTCGGGTCTTTTTCGTTCTACAGCGTTTTGGCTTCTACTATTGGCTGTGGTACTGCTATCAATGTGACGTCACGCCGAACTACAAGGGCTTTCAGCCCGACCCTCTTCTCGCTACCGGGTGGTTCACGTTTGCTCCTGGCGCGGTAAAGGATCCATCGAAGATCCAAGGTGCTGTGCGGGAGGTCTTTTCAAGGATGATTCCGATTTCTGAAGCGTGGGCTGGTCAACTCACAAACTACATTGAGGCACAGGTGAAGCCCCTTAGGGACCTAGGCACTATCGTCGAGTAGCCTCCCGTTGCGGTCACTTTGCGTAGCACCACCGGCCGCGACGCAAGGGTGGTCGATAGCATTTGCGTGGCCCCCCCGCGGGGGCCCTTCTCGTTGGCCGTTGCGGGCCGTTGGCCCGCTATCTCATCCGCCTGCGCGTGGCCGTAACACCGAGCGCGCTGAGCGTGATGATCATCGCCGGAATCAGGGTCCCGCCGCAGGTGGTCTCGCCGTCGCCGATCACGCGGACGGTGTCCGAGCCTGACCACGCCGTCCCGTCCGTGTAGTTGCCCGTCAGCGTCAGGACCTCCTCGGGCGGCGTGACGATGGCCTTGATGTCGGCCTCGAGGAACTCGCCGACCAGCTCGCCCTGGATGTCGACGCGAGTCCAGGCGGCCGGTATCCCGTTCAGCGCCACCGTCGAGGTGTCCACGCTACGATACGGGATGTCCGTGTGGACCGTCACCGTCCCGCCCTGATCTTCCCCCAGCAGCAGCGTCAGAGGGGACACCGCCACCCCCAGCGGATCGTCCGTCCTCTCGCCCGCCAACGCGGCGCCTGTCGTCCCGAGGACCAGCCCACAAACGCATGCCAGGAACATCGTTCGACTCGCCACGACTACCTCCCCAAGAAATGTACACCACCGAATTGCCCCATTCTCAGGGCGCTGGGTTTCCTCGGTCAAGGGCCAAACGCGACTCTGGCCGGTCTTATCGGACGCGAAACGATGGCTACCGCAGACGACAAGAGATCCTACCCCAACAGCTTGAGAACCCACGACGATCCTTGGAAAGACTTCCCAGGCGTCTGCCGATTTCGCCCCGTCGGCGTCGTGCCGATGCGGTGGGACATTCGGCGGGCGTCCCTCGATCAAGCCGCGCCCGAGACAAGTCACGCGTCGGATCCGGCCTGACGCGGATCGCCCTCCAGGGCATACTCCTTGTTGACACCTGCGCCCGGTCGCAATAGCTTTCACCACATGTGGACACGACGCCACAGGTGGTCGGCTTGGGTGGCGGGCGTATGCCCCGTGCTGCTGGCGATCGGCTGTACGGACGGGCACGGACACGGATCCTGGGGTTCGGCTTCCCAGAAGAATGCCTCTCCGTCCGCCGAGGAGGGGGTCTCGGCCGGGCTGCCCCTCGCGCCGCCGACGTCACAGGCGGCGGCGTCCCCCGTGAACCTCCTCGACTCTCCGCTCGAGGCAGTCGATACTCACGACAAGAACCTTCTCCGCGTGGCGGTGTATCTCGACCTCCTCCGCGTCGAGGTCCCGCTCGGCGCCGTCAGCCGCTCCTACAAGGTCTGGGACGAGCTGGACGAGCAGTGCCTCGGCGCCGAGTGCGTCGTCATGCTCAAGCGCAACGGGTTCCGCGTCGCCGTGGGTCGGCCGGAGGCTTGGCCGCCCATCAAGTCCTTCCTCGACGACCTGAGCGACACGGTCGTTTACCGCGATCGCTTCAACCTCTCCGGGGGCGCGAGCACCGTCGCGATCAGCGAGGGGCCCGACGACCGAAGTGTTTTCTTCTTCCGGAAGGACGGAACGATGGCGGGATCGTCCTTTCCCGCCAGCCACAGCCTCTTTCAGATCGTCCACCGCCTCAACCCGGACGATCCGAGCGAGGTGATTCTCAAGGTCATCCCCGAGATCCGCCAGAACGAGCGGAAGCTCGAGTGGTCGCGCAGAGGCGAGCGATACGTCCGTGTGCCGGTTTACGAAGGCAGGACGTTCTACGAACTGGCGGTCGAGGTCGCTCTATCTCCGGGCCGGTTCATCGTCATCGGACCGGGCCAGGAGATCGAGCTCGATGCCGTCGTCGGGCGGGCCCTGCTTACCCGGGAGGTGGAGGGCAGGCGGTACGAGTCGATCTTCGTCCTGACGCCGCGCGTCATCCGGAGCGGCCTTGGCGAACGGTAAGGGCGCCGGGCCCCGAGAGCGACGCGCCGAGAACAAGCAGGCTTTGATGGTCTTTGCGAGCCGGACGCCGCGGCATCGTCCATCAAGTGTGGTAGGAGGTTGTCGTTGTCAGAAGATTCGACCCAGGACAAGGCCGTCACCGGCGAGTTCTACGAGCAGCTCTGCCACTGCGCGGGCATCGCCATCATCGCCACGGACGAGACGATGAGCATCCGAGTCTGGAACAAGGCGGCCGCCGAGATGTTTGGCGTGTCCGCCGAGCAGATGCTCGGTCGGCCCCTCGTTGACGTCATGCCGCGAAACCGTCGCGACCTGGCCGAGCAGATGTTCAGACGGTCCCTCAAGGACCACGTCGTCAGCGAGTTCGAGATCGTCCACACGTATCGTCAGGCGTCGCCGAAGCACCTGGGCATCACGGTCTCGCCGATCTTCACCGGGGACGGCCGATGCATCGGTGCTTCGGCCTGCGTCCGGGACATCACGCGGCGCGTCGACCTGGAGCAGCGGCTCCAGGAGCACGGCAAGATGGCCTCGCTGGGCGCGTTGGCCGGGGGCGTCGCGCACCATTTCAACAACATCCTCGGAGGCGTGGCCACCTCCGTCGATTTCGCGCTCAAGCTCGACGATCCCAGCGCGCTGCGTCGTTCGCTTCGCCTCACTGCGGACGCCGTGCAGCGCGCCACGAAGCTCACGCACCACCTGCTGGCGTTCGCCGAGGGTGATCGCCGCCCCGACGACCTCGGCGACCTGACCGAGACGGTGCTCTATTTCGTCGACGAGACCGAGCCCGAGCTTCAAAACCGAGGGGTCGACTTCGCCCTGGACCTGACCGCGGCTCCCGTCTGCGAGGTGCCCAGGCATCGGCTCCTGACCGTCCTGAACAATCTCGCCTGTAACGCGCTGGAGGCCATGCCGGAAGGCGGCCAGTTGACGCTCGCCCTGTGGACCGAAGGGGACGAGGTGGCCATCGAGATGACCGACACCGGCGTCGGCATCGACGAGCAGACGCGACGACACGTCTTCGAGCCGTTCTTCACCACCAAGGACGGCTCGAAGGCCAAGGTCAGCAACGACGAGGGCCTGGGCCTGGCCGTCGTGTACGGCCTGGTCCGCGAGATGGACGGGACCATCTCGCTCAAGAGCAATCCCGGCGAGGGCTGTCAGGTGGAGATCCGCCTGCCGATCCGACGTCCCGAATCGACCTGACGCGGCCGCCGACCTACCATAGGGATTCAACCCAGACCGTACACCTTACACCGAGACTTTGAGCCCAGGGGAATCGGGCCCGTCAAAGGTGAGCCCGACCGACGCTTCAGCCCCAAACCCCGAACTCTAACCCGTTTGCTCCGAAGGATCGTAGCGGCATAAAACGACGTGTCCGCCGCGCCGGTCCGGAAGTCCAGACCCCGACCCTAACCAGACGATGCTCTACGTGTCTAAACTCCTGAAAGCCGAGGGCAAGACGTCCTCGATGAAAGCGGGGTGACGATATGAACGTGCGAAGTCTGTCCCATTGGCTCAGGCCGGCGGCCGGCAAGGCATGGCTCTCGGTGCTTGCGGTCTTGATATTCTCGGGCCATGCCCTGGCATCGGGTCCGGTCCCGACGCGGGGCGTCGGCGAGGGACTCCAACCTCAAAGGCCCGGGCTGAGTCCCGCCCAGCGTCGCCTGATGGCGCGCCGGGCAGCCGAGGTCCGAGCCGCAAGGGACGCCGTGGGCAAGGCGGTCGGTGCGCCCACTCCTGAGCAGATCGGCACCGGGACGATCGAGATCCAGGGCCGACCTGCCTCCAGCCGTGTCGTGGAGCTCGATGAGCTTCCCGACGGGCGCTGGCGCGCGGTCGTCGAGGTGACCTTGCCGGTCGAGCCAGAGGCGCCCGAGAGTGACGTCGTCGGTGAGGTCCTTACCGACTATCTTCTCTTCCGGGCCGAGTTGGTTCGGTCTCGCGAGAAGTGCATGATCAACGAGACGTGCCTGCAGCTCGAGCTCAAGGCGGCGGTCGAGTCGGCCCGTCAGGCCATCCAGGAAGCCCTGGAGACGTGTCGGGCGGACATGACGGTTATCGATCGCGCTCTGGCGGACCTGGAGACCGAGACGATCAAGCGGCTTTCCGTGACGACCACCACGACGACCTCCAGCCCGATCCCATAGAGAATACCTGACTCCGACGGAGGTGGGGCTTGCCCGAGAGGGGGGGCCCCATCTTCGTTCAGGGGGGGTCTGGCTCAAAGCCATGGGCCGGAGCTTCCTACCCACCGGGGTCCGTTTCCGCTTCAAAACTTTATTTTATCGGAACTTACGGAGACTGGCGAATCCGTGGATTCGGTGCGCCCTGATCGAAAGGTCGGGGTACACTATTTCAGACATGCGTGCTGTGAAACGGAGTTCGGGCGCCAAGATTTTACGGAAAGGCCTTGCTCCCCTTTGGGGGGTTGGCTAGCATATAGCCTCGACTGGCGGATTCTCGTCAGCAGAAACGGGCTGTGAATCTGTGACGAGGTCCGGGTTATTGGCGCGGCACGGAGACGATTGCACGGCAGAGGCGCGCTGCCGACGCTTTCCATCAAGACCCTTGTCAGTACTGGCCGATAACTAGTACTGGTCCCACGACCCGCGGAGCGAGACAAGGGCGAGCAACGTCGTTTCCGAAAGGTTTGTCTGACTTACGCAGGCACCGAACTGGGTGGGTAGAACCGTTGTAGGCCCGCAGGGGCAAGACAGGATTCCCTGCATCGCACTGGCGGGCCTCTTGGCGAAACCTGCCCAAAGCGCCGCCGCCGGAAAGCGCGTCCTTGGTAAGGGAAGTCATATGACGACGATTCGTCGCCGAATCTCCGGGGGGAGAGTACGCTGGGCGGTGGGATCTTGCCTGGCCGTTGCGTTCTGTCTCCAATGCCACAGCTTGGTCTCGAAGCTCAATCAGCCGACGCGGACGGCGGGTTTCGGCGTCACCGCGGCCGTGGCCAAGATGGAGGTCGACACCGTCGACACTGCTCTTCTGGTCGAGGACTCCATCGATCGCATGGCCCGCGAGGACCCGATCAAGCTCCTGCAGGAAGCCAAGCGACGCTACGGGCAAGAGGTCGTTGACTACACCTGCAGCTTCCGAAAGCAGGAGTTGCTCGACGGCAAGATCACCGAGATCCAGGGCGCCAAGGTCAAGTTCCGCGACAAGAATCACAGCGTCTTCATGCACTGGGTCGAGAACCCCGGCAAGGCCCGCCGAGTCATCTACGTCGAGGGCAAGTGGAACAAGGACGGCAAGCCCGCGGCGTTGTGTCAGCCCGAAGGCGCTATTGCCAGGGCGTTGTTGCCCAAGATCGAGATGGCCATCCACGGCCCGGAGGCCAAGGCCGCCTCACGACGCTCAATCGACCAGTTCGGGTTTGCCAACGGCCTGAATCTCATCCTGAAGTACTCCCTTATCGCGCAGGAACGAGGCGAGCTGAAGCTCACCTTCGTCGGCGAAGGCGCCGTCGACGGCCGGGCGAGCTACGTCTTCGAGCGCGTCCTGCCCTACACGGGCGAGGGCGGCGAGTATCCCGATCGCGTGCTCGTCTACCACCTTGATAAGGAGACCCTTCTGCCGCTGAGTTGTGCCAGCTACGCCGACGACGACAAGAAAGAGTTGCTCGGCAAGTACGTCTATTCCGACGTCCAACTCAACGTCGGGCTCAGCGAGGCGGACTTCGAGGGCGAGACCTACAAGATGTAGCCTCGGCGATTGTGGTGTAACTCACAACGGCGTCGCGAAATCGCGACGCCGTTTTCTTTTGTCCCCCCGCCGCCGCGCAGTACAATACCCACCTGACGGACACGGAGGTGCGGACAGGGGATGGCAGGAGTGCAGCCCAGCAAGCGGTGGATTGTTGCGCCCCCCTGGGACGGGTGCGACCGGATGTCGGCTCGCCTCGGCGTCGCGCCGATGCTCGCTCAAGCCCTGCACAATCGCGGGCTCGAGGACGTCGACGAGGCCCGAAGATTCCTCGATCCACAACTCAGCGATCTCTGCCCGCCGGAGGCGCTCAGCGGGGCCGGGGCCGCGGCGGATCTCTTGGCCCGCGCCGTCCGAGACGGTAAGCGGATCGTCCTCTACGGGGACTACGACGTCGACGGCATGACGGGCATCGCCATCCTATGGCATTGCCTCCGCCTTGCGGGGGCTCGGTGCGACTTCTACGTGCCCCACCGGCTCGAAGAAGGCTATGGCGTCAACGACGAGGCCATCGAGCGACTCGCCGCCGACGGCACCGACCTCATTGTCACCATCGATTGCGGCATTACCGCCCGCGATCAGGTCCGACGGGCACGCGAGCTCGGGGTCGACGTGATCGTTACCGACCACCACGCCCCGCCCGACGAGCTGCCCGAGGCGTCCGCTATCGTTCACCCACAACTGGACGGCTACGCTAACCCCAACCTGGCCGGGGCGGGCGTGGCCATGAAGCTCGCCTGGGCCCTTGCCCAGCGAATGACCCCGAGCTTCGCCGGAAAGGTCTCCGACGAGTACCGCGAGTTCCTGTTGGACGCGACCTGCCTGGCCGCCCTGGGAACGATCGCCGACGTCGTGCCCCTCGTCGGTGAGAATCGTGTTTTGGCTCGCTACGGCCTGCTGGGACTGCGGCACTGCAAATTGCCGGGCATCCGTGCCTTGATCGAGACGACCGGACTGAAGGGCGAACGGCTCGACACCTATCACGTGGGCTTCGTCTTGGCGCCCCGACTCAACGCGATCGGACGGATGGGACACGCCCGGCTGGCCGTCGAGCTGCTCACCCGCGCCGACGACATGCGGGCGCAGGAAATCGCCATCTACCTCGACCAGCAGAACCGCCAGCGGCAGTCGCTGGAACGAAAGCTGCTCGCCGAGGCCAGGCAGATGGTCGCCGACGCGCGCTTGGACGATCTCAACCATCGGGCGATCGTCCTGGCCAGGGAGGGTTGGCACGCCGGCGTCATCGGCATCGTCGCGTCGCGACTCGTGGACGAGTTTCATCGCCCGGCGGTCCTGATCGCGCTGGGCCAAGACGGCGGACAGGGCTCGGCCCGGAGCGTTCGGCACTTCCACATGCACGACGCCCTTTGCCACTGCGCCGAACACCTGATGACGTACGGCGGGCACGCCATGGCCGCCGGCCTTCGGATCCAGTCCGAGTCGGTCGGCGCTTTCGCCGAGGCCTTCGTCGCACACGCGAACGCCACCCTGACCGCCGTGGATCTGCAGCCCGGCGTCCGTCTGGACGGCGAGGTTTCCCTCGACGCGCTCACCGAGGCCGTCGTCAACGACTTGAACCGGCTCGGACCGTTCGGCTCCGGCAACGCCAGGCCCAAGTGGGCCACCCCGATGGTCGAGCTGATCGGGGAGCCGAGGGTCGTCGGAAAACGCGGCGAGCACTTGCAGTTGACCGTTCGCCAGGGACAGACCGTTCGCAAGGGCATCGCCTTCGGCCAGGCCGGGCACGAGCAGGCCCTGCGCGATCATCGCCGGTGCAGCCTGGCGTTTGAGCCGATCATCAACGAGTTCAACGGACAGCGGAGCGTCGAGCTTCAGGTCGTCGATTTCCAGTGGCCCAGGTGACTCGACGACGCCCGGTGGCGCCCGACGCATGCTGATCTCGACATGTCCAAGTGATCCGGAGCCGGGGCGTGGCCGGGCGCGTGAACGACAGACCGAAGGCTCGCTCATCTGGCCGTCTGGGGCAGGAGCCGATGAACAGGCACCCCGAGGGCAATCAACGACGCCGACTCCGCAACGTCCGCGTGGCGCCGCCGGATCCCCAACCCGATCGTTTCCGCCACCGCGTGATCGACCTCTGCGCCGTCGTCGGCCTGTCGATCATGGTGATCGCCCTCGGCGGCAAGGAGATCGGCGTCGGCGGGTTCAGTTGGTCCGATGCGCCGCTCCACGCGATGGACGGCGTGTTCCTGCATGATCTCGTCGTGGCCAACGACGTCCACGGCGACGTCCAGGGCTGGGCCGCCCGCTTTTATGCTCGCTATCCCTGCCTCGGGCTCATCGTCTACTATCCCCCGCTCCATCCGATCCTCGAGGCAGCGGCGTATTTTCTCTTCGGCATCTCCGAGGGCGTGGCTCGGGCCACCATCGTGGCCATGGGGGTTCTCGCCGTGCTGGGCCTCTACTGGGTCGGCGTTCGGCTCTACGGTCGCCCCGCCGCGATCATCGCGGCCGGTCTGCTGGCGACGGCGCCCTTCGGGCTCCGATGGCTCAGGGAGGTCATGCTCGAATGGCCCGCCGTGGCTTTCGCCATCCTTGCCGTCGGCTGCTATCGCGCGTGGTATGACCGACCCTCGTGGAAGTGGGCCGTCCTCGGCGCGCTGGCCATCATCGCCGCCCTGCTCACCAAGCAGACGACGGTCTTCCTTTTGGCGCTCTTTCCCATCCACCTCATCACGGTCGCGGTCGTGGCCGCGGCGCGGGGCGACTGGCCGCCGGGCCCGCAGCATCGGCGCCACGAGAGCGACCTCAAGATGGGCATGACCGTCGCCGTCGCCGCCATCATCGTCCTGGTGGTCCTCGGCCTGTACGACTTGATGAGCAGCCGATACGCCGAATTCAGCCGCTTTCTCGTCTCGGGCCGACCGCCGTGGGTTCACCTTCGCGATATCGCGACCTACACGCAGTACTTCCGCTGGTTCGATGAGATCTTCGGCTGGCCGCTCATGATCGCTTGGCTCCTCGGCCTGGCCCTGATCGTACTCCGATGGGATTGGAAAGGGACGCGGATCCCCCTCCTCTGGATCGTGCTTGTATGGGTCCAACAGACCGTTATCGCATGGAAGGAGCCTCGCTACTTTTTCCTCGCGCTGCCCGCGGCGGCCTTGATCGCCGGGCGAGGATGGACGCTCTGGCCCAAGTGGCGACGCTTCCCGATCGGGCTGGCGCCCATGGGCGGGCTGATCGCGTATCAATTCATCGGCGGACTGCTCACCCCCGCCAATCGACTGCCGAGCTATGCGGCGGCCGTCCAACTGCTTGCCGACCGACCCGACGCCGACGTCGTCCTCATGGACGGCGTTCGAGACGGACAGTTCGTCTTCGACGTCCGTACGAACCCCAAGACGGCGGGGCGGCTCATCACGCTGCGAGGCAGCAAGGTGCTCTACGCCCGAGCCGCGCGGGGACGATGGCGGCACGCGACGCTCCTGGCGGATCCGGAGGAGATCCTCGCCCTCCTCAATCAGTACGGCATCAAGTACATCGTCGTCGAGTCCCAGTTGCCCGCCATCTCAGCGGAGGCGAGGAGCGATTGGCAGGACCCCGCCTCGCGCGTTTTTCGACAGATGCTCGCCGATCAGACCCGTTTCGAGTTGATCGGACACTACCCCCTCCGGTGCGAAGACCCCGCCTGGGACGACGTCGAGCTCCGCGTCTACCACTACCGGCTCGCCCCGCCGCGCCAATCAAAACAGATCACCATCCCGATCAAGGCCTTGGGGCGAGACGTCGTCGTGGACTTGCCGTGATCCCCATCCGGCCTGCCACCGCCCCTGACGTCATGCCCGACGAGTTCCTCGATCGCATCGACCTCGATCCGCCGCCGTAGCATGGGCATCCCGCCCGTGAGCGTGACTCACCACATGAGGACAGACCGCGAATGCTCCCCAAGGTCCGGCTTCCCGCCATGCGCGCACGAAAACGGCCTCGCCCGGGCCCTCGCTTGAAGAGGGCCCCGACGAGGCCGTCGTTTTCGGTTGCGCTGGGTTCCGCTTCTACTGAGTGACGCGAATCGTCCCCTCGAACACGTCGATCGTGTAGGCCTGATTCAGCGTGAAGCTGACCGTCCACAACGTGTCCAGGTCGGAGGGAACCGTGTCGATCGCCACCTGTCGTTCTCGCACGGTGAACAAACGCGTGTCGTATGGGTCGGGCAGCACGCTGGTGCACAGTCCGTTGAGATTGAGGACGGCCATCTGGTTTCCTGTCCAGCCGGAGACGTACGCCCGGCCGCCCACGATGTTGATGCGAACCTGCGCCGGAACGAACGGCAGAAAGCGCTGTACGGCGACCTGCTGGGCGGCGGTGCTGGCGACCACGACGCTGCCGGTCTGTCCGTCGTTTCCGCTGCAGGCGATCACCGCCAGCGTCCCGTCCGACGTGAAACGGATACTATTGGGACGAGGCGGCACGACGACCGAGCCGACCACCTGTTGCAGACTCAGACTGTAGACCGTGATGGTGCCGTTCTCGTACGTCTCCCGATTCAGGAGTGCGCTCAGCGTCTCGTATTCATACCGCTCGTTCGGGTCGTTCGCATCGTTCGGCTCGCCGAGAACCATCGTCGCATAGAGCGCGGAGTTGGGGTCGGCGTTCGGCTCGGTCGGCCAGGCCAGCGAGTTGACCGTCGCCCACTGGGCCGACGAATACGGGCAGTTGGCGTCGTTCGCATCGGTACAGCCCGGATTGACGTTGAACGCGTACAGCTCGGCCGCCAGACCCATCGCCTCGACCAGGGCCTCGGCGTCCGGACCGTCGTTCGGCTCCGGCCAGCGATACGGGAGTCGTCCGTCCGGGTCGGGGTTGTCCGCGATCCACTGGTCGGCGTCGGCGACCGTTTGCTGCAGCGCCGTCGGATCGTCCGGCGTTACGCCACGCAAGAGGTTCAGCTTGGCGGCCACAAGCTCCTTGCTCAGCGTCAGAGCCTCCGGCTGGTTCGCGCCCTTGCCGTAGTTACAGATCCACGCCTGTGTCCCGTCCGGCGTGATCGCGATTCCCCGCGGCTCGTCCAGCGGGTCCTGGGCGATGGAGCCCGTCGAGGGTAGCAGTCGAACGGCCGAGGGGGTATCCCCCGAGAGGTTGACCATGTACAGCCCGGCCGCGAACCGTAGCGTCACGAGCGCCACGGCGTTCGTTCCCGGAACCAGCGCCGCAACGCTTGGACCGACGATCTCGCTCGGCAGAATGGTCCTCACGCTGTCCGAGTCGTTGGGATCGCCGAACCGACGCTTGTCGTAGTTCGGGTCGTTCGGATCGTTCGAGCCCCGATACAGCGTCACGAGTTCCAGCGGAACCGTTCCTCCGGTTCCCGCAAGCCCCTCGTTGCAGACGAGGAGCTGCGCGCCACTCACCCACAACACGCCGTACGGGCGGGTGCCCACCGTGAGCTGAGAGACCGTGCTGCCCGCCGGGAAGCTCGCGTCCACCAGCGACAACGTGCCGAGATTGTTGGGCTCGTCATCGTAGCTCGTCACCGCCGCGTAGAGCGAGTCGGGACTCGTCGCCACGAAGACGGGCTCGGGCGGCACATTCGCCGCCGGACCGCTCGGCCTGGCGAAGTTGGGGTTGGAAGGCTGCGTCTGTGCATTGGCCAGCCAACACGTCCATGCGTCACAGGCGGCCACCAAGGGCACGAGGCCCATGAAGCCTGAAATCAGAGCCCATCTCAGCGTCTTGGTCATACCGGCATCCTCGAATCCGGACAAGCGACCCCGTTGCCCCTCAAAGTGCTGACGCTATTCCGACCTGTTGCCGTTGTCAAGGCGTTCGCGAGGCCCGATCGCCCTCGCGGCGGGATTCACCCCGCGCGAACCGCTGCCGCCAAGCGCCACAATCGGCACGCCGGATCGGCGCACCGCCCGCGGAATCGGATCGGCCTTCGGCGCCCATGCGCGGAGCCTCCGCCCACCCGACTACCGACAGGTCACGCTCCGCCCCATCTTGCGCTGCCGGCGCTGGCGGTTGATGATGTCGCGCCCCTTGGACGTGCGCATCCGCGCGCGAAACCCCTGCTTGCGGGCCTTCTTGATCTTGCTGACTTTGTGTTGATAGTGCATCGCGACTGCACCCCCATTCATGCCGGCGGCCAGGGCCATTGTCGGGCGAAAGAGCGATTGACGTCACTGCCACGCGGCAGCTTCCGGCAAAAGGCCCGGACACCGGCTTCGTGCCTTACTGATCCAATGTCACCACGATCGTCGTGTAACCGACGTTGTACTGTTCGTCCCGAGCCCGGATCGTGACCACGTGCTCCCCGGGCTCGAGTCCCTCCAACTCGAAGCTGATCGTCTCGCGAAGCGAGTCGAACAAGTCGTCCTCGGCAAGAACCGCCACCCACTTGTCGTGGCTGTCCACCGCGTAGTGCGCGCCGGCCACGAGCGAATGCTTGTCGACGATGACGGCGTTGATCCGCGCCCGACCCTTACCCGTGACGGTGGCCTTGGCCGGATCGATCACCGGCGGGGCGTTGTCGACGACGACGGGGTCGCTGATCCGATCGGTCGCGAGCGCCGTCAGCGGCGGGTTGCTCGGCGCGTCCTTGGCCACCAGCCGAATCTCATACCGCCCGTCGGGGACCTTGCAGGTGTCCCACTTGTGCTCCGTCGTCTTGTTGTCCTCCTTGAGCAGGATCCAGCGCTTCTGGCCCGTCAGACGGAAGTAGATGTCGTAGAGAAGACGGTCGCCGTTCGGGTCCTCGGCCTTCCACTTGATGATCCGCGTCGTGGGCAACGTCCCGGGCGGCAGCGGCGTCTGGCCCTGGGATCCGGGCTGGCTCGCGTCGGTCTTGGCCCGGATCACCCGCATCGCCGGCGCCACCTCGATCGCGGTCACCTTGGGATGCTGGTTGTCGGCCTGCCGGGCCGCACGGACCACGCGAACGCGAGGCGTCTGGTTGTCGTTCGTCGACGTCAGCGTCAGCCGGTACTGCAGGAAACGGGCCGTCGGAGACGGGATCTGGCCGCCCTCGCGGGCGTCGAACTCCTTCGACCAATCGTCCCACGTTCCCTCTTCGGGATCGCTCACGTTGCCCGATCGCGTCGAGACCGTCACGCCGGTATCGCCCGGCCGCTCGCCCTCCCAGTAGAGCCGTCCCCATCGGGAGATCTGCTTGGCGTCGAGCACCCGCGAGACGAACGTCCCCTTGCCCGCGTATCCGCTGGACAGCTTCACGAGGCGCGCCTCGTTCGACGTTCCCAGATGGACGCGACCGTCCTTGGCCCGCAGGATCGCCGTGACCTGCTTATCCTTCAGCTTGGCCAGCATGATCTGCTCTTCGTCTTCCGGGCGGACCTGATACACGCGACCCTCGTTCCCCGTGCCGAGGTATAGCGTCCCGTCGGCCTCGACCATGTCCAGGATCATCACCGGCTCTCGGAAGACCTCCGTGACCGTGCCGTCCGGGGCGATCCGGTAGACGGCGTTCCCCGTCGTCTTCTCCGGGGCGGCCGCGGCGATAGGGCTGGCCGTTCCGGGTACGGGCTTCTGAACGGTTCGGCGGGTGGGGGCGCTGCTCGACTTCCTTCCCGAGGCCGTCGTCGACGCCGCGCCCGTGCCGGGCCGACCGGCAGGCTTCGGTTTGGCCGTCTTGCCGGGCCTGGCGCCGGCCGCGGCGGCGGTGGCGGCGTACACGTTGCCCGCCTTGTCCAGCGCGATCGACGAGACTTCCGCCTCGCCCGTGTCATACAGGACGTACGCCTTGCCGCGCTTCGGCTCGATCCGGTACACGAGCCCACGCGTGTCGCTCCCGGCATACAGCAGACCGTTCTTGTCGATGGCCAGGGAGAGCAGGTTGCTCTCCTTCGAGTCGAACACCACGCGCGCGGTCTTGCCGTCCGCCGAGATCTCGAGCAGCCATCCCTCGGCGCCCGTGGCCGCATACACCTGACCGCCCTGCCCGCGGGCCATCGCCCAAATGTAATTGATCGACTTGTGCTTGGCGGGCCCGGTGCTCGTCGTCGGGGCCGAGCTCGGCGTCGATGTGGCGGAGGGCTTGCTGGCCGGCGCCGTCGAGGTACTTGCCGGAGTGCTCGCGGTGGCGGTTGCAGGCTTCCCGTCTTTCTCGTCTTTCTTCTTCTCCGGCTCCTTGGGCACGGTCTTGTTCGGATCGAACCACACGCTGACCTTGCCCGATTGGGTTACCTTGTAGATCCGACCCACCGCGCCGCCGGTTCCGACGAGAAGGTTCCCGTCCGCGCCGATCAGCAGCGAGAACAGGTTCGACTCGCCCTCGATCGCGCACAGGACCTCCGCCTTTTCCTTGACGATTCGGTAGACCACGCCGTTGGGTCCCGTGGCGGCGTAGATCACGCCCTCGGCGTTCTGGGCCAGGGCGTTGACGAAATCCGCCCGCTCGCCCGCGGCAAGGATCTCCGTCTCTTCCCGTCCGAGAAGCACCCGACCCAGCGACGAGATCACCGTTTGCTCGCACTTTCCCTGTTCGAACGCCTTCGGCTCGTCCTCCTCCCACATCTCGACGGTCACGGACAGCGCCGGGGTCGCATACCAGAGGGCCACCACCGATAGGGCGATCTTGGCGAGCTGCGATCTCATGCCTTTGAGGTCCTTATTCACTCCCGAACGCTAAGCGCCGGGTCGTCTCCCTATTGATCCGCCCGACGGTCCACCTTGATGGCGAACGTCTGTCCGCCGCCGGCGACGAAATCGGCCGCGTGTTCCGCCAGGACCGGTTCCGCGTAGCTCTCCACCGCCTGCAGCTTGGCCTCGTCCAGGATCTGCCGGCGGAACGACGGCAGCTCGGGCATCTCCGTCCGCCCAACCGCCACGCCGCCGCGTTTCGTTCGAAGGTGCATGTACACTCGGTCCGATCGAACGGAGCCGATCAGACGCAGCGCCGACATCATGTCGCCCATTGACTCGATCCGGAATAGATGCGGCTTCTCCTTCCGCGTTGCGGCCAGATGCACGTCCGCGGCTCCGACGAGCAGCTCGTACGTCCCGTCCGGAACGTCCTTGGGCAATTCGAGCGTGTATCGCCGGACGAAGGCCTTCTGACGATATGGCCGCCAGCGCACCGCCACCTCGACGGTCTCGCCGGGCTTGAAGACGTCGCGAGGCAGTTCCGCCCGCTCCATCTTGGCCACCGAGGCCTTCGGCTCGATCGAGATCGACATGTCCGCCCGCGTCACGCGCGCCTGACCGAACGAGTTGTCCATGAGCATGCTCATCGGCTCGGTCAGGTCGCTGCGCACGTCGTACAGGTGCCGCATGCTCGATACGTTCTCCACGACGAACGGCCCCAGCTTTTCGTACTCGATGGTCAGCCGGTACCGGAGCGTGTGCTCCCGCGGAAGGTCGCGGTTGGCCAGCACGCTCATCATCATCCCCGACCCGAGGATCCACGGCGTCATCATCCGATGATGCATCGCCTGGTAGTCGTACTCGCGGTCGGGATGATCCGTCTGCGCTATCTTCACGTGAACGGGGATCATCCGGGCCGGCTTGCCCGTCACGCCCCAGACGCCCGTCTCCTCGTCTCCCGCGAGCGTGCCCGCCAGTTCGCCCATCGAGGCCAGCTTGAAGCTTGCCGTCAACATCGAGATCGGCGTATGCACCCAACCCGTTGCCATCGGCAGTTCGATCGAGCCCTCGGCCATCATCGAGTGCCCGAAGCCCAGCACCCGATCGCCGATGACCTCGGTCACGGTGCCCACGCCAGCCATGTCCAAATCACCGATCAGGAACGGCACGACCAGGCTCGTGCCGGGCACGAACGTCTTGGGCATCGGGCCAGGCGCCTTCCCGCCGCCCGCCGCCGCCAGCGGCACCAGCCGCGTCCCCGAGACCTGCCGTCGTAGGTAATCCATCACGCCGCGGTTCGCCGTGCCTACCAGCAACGGCGTCATCAGCGGCTGGAGATCTCCCTCGGCTTGCGGCGCGGGCGGCTCGTCCATCGATCTCCGCAGGAGCGGCGAGACGAAACCCAGCATCGCGTAGCGACTCTCGGCCGACGGGTCCACCGGTCCCGGCATGGACGCGTGGACGGTTCCCAATCCGCCACCGTCGCCGCCGCGAGCCTGCCCCGCAGGCTTGCCGCCCTCCCGGAAACCCGTGATCGACAGCATCTGCTCGATCGGCTGAACCCCGGCGATCGGGTCTTTATTCCACGTCCATCCGTAGGCGATCGCGCCGATCATCTTCGGCTTGCCGCCGTCGTCCGGATCGTTCAGGTAGACGGGCGAGCCGCTCATCCCCCGGATGATCCCGCTGTGCTCCAGATTCGCCCCCGCGCAGCGGACCAGGATGACGTCCTGCTTCGGCCCCCAGTTCCGCATCACGTCGACGACGGTCACCTTGAACTCAGCAAGTTCGAGCCCCTTGAGCACCGTGCGACCGTTGCCGGTCATTCCCGGCTGGATGCGTTCCACCCCCATGTACCGGGCCGGGTCCATGCGTACCGCCGCCCCGGACCCCACACCGGGCACGCCGGGCGCGGAGACAAAAGGAGCACAGACCAGGAGTGTCGTCAAGACGACCACCGGCATTACGGCGACCTCCAGAACTCGCAGACCCTTGATCGTACCGGTTGCGGGCCTCACCATCAAGGGCGGCGGCTTCGCCGTGGCTCGTTGGGACCGGCTAATCGTGAGGGCCAGACAAGACTTCGGAAGGGTCGTTGCCCGCTATTCATGGGCGCCTTGGTGTGGTGACGCCCGTTATTCGTGGCGGGCCGCGAGACGGTCGAACGGTTCTCTGGCCACGCGGCGGGCCAGCGCTTCGACCTCGGCATGCCCCGACATCTTGGATACCGCTTCGAGGAACCCGTCCGTCAGGCGATAACGCACGCTCTGGCCGGTCGTTGTGTTCGTTGCTCGAATCTCGAACGACTCGGCCAACTCGATGTGGATGCTGTCTTTGCCGAGCGTGGCGCCCGTGGCGAACTGTAGCCCGTCGACGATGCAGCGGGGCGGCGGCTTGGCGATCGGCCCGGAGACGTCGATGCGTATGTCAAAGTAACCATCGCAATCAAGGTCACTTAGAGCGGCCTGGCCCACTCGCAATCCCGCCGCCGCCCACGGCCCCAGGTGGCCGTGAAGCCGAACCGCATCGACCAACCACTTCGGGTCGTCGGGTTGTCTCTCATATCGCTGCTTCGGCTGGCGTATCGGTGCATCGCTCATCTGGCGTCCTTCCCGTCAAGACCCCCTAGGAAGGGGCGTCGTTGCCACAATAGGTTGCTGAAAAAGGTCTTACATCACGACACGAGCTCCGCGGCGACCTCGTCCTCCTCTGAATCGGCCCTGTATTCCTGGCCCTCGGACGTGGAGGCGACCGTTGCCGGCTCGGCCCGCCGTCGAGGCACCCTTCGCGGCAGGCCGCCGATGACCACATGCCCCTGGCCCAACAACTCGCCGATTTCCCGGACGAACGCCTCGTCCGGCTTGACGCACGGCGGAACCTTGCTGCGGATCGAGACCTGGATCCCGTCGGCCTTCGTCAGGTGCAGATACAGCGGCGTCGGTCCCGGGTGCTTGGTGCACGCCGCCTGGAGCTGCTGGAGAAGACGCTCCTCGATTCCCACGCACCGAAGCCGGATCATCGCCCACTGCGACAGTCGGTCGGCGGCGTCCTCGATCGGAATCACCTCGCTGACTCGCAGGCTCGGCTCCTCGCGGCGGCGATCCACCTCGCCCCTGAAGAAGGCCACCCGGTCGGCCGCGATCATCGCGCGATATTCCTCCAGCGTGCTCGGGAAGAAGACGATCTCGATGCTGCCCGAGAGATCCTCGATCGTGACGATGCCCATCTTGGCACCGGGCTTCCGGCCGTTCTTGGTGATGACGGTTCGCATCTTGGTAATGATGCCGCCGAGGATCACCTCCGTGCCGTCGGCAAACTCGGGCCTGCCCAAGTCCGCCGCATCCGCGGTCGCGTACCGATCGAGGATTTCCGCGTGCTGGGTCAGCGGGTGGCTCGTGACGTAGAACCCGAGCGCCTCCTTCTC
>JAFGLZ010000099.1 GCA_016927755.1 Phycisphaerae bacterium | reverse complement strand
CAGCGGGTAGTGGGTGCAGCCCAGCACGACGACGGCGGGTGCGAGGGCTCGGAGGGGCTCGAGGTACTCGACGAGGACGGCTTTGACGATGGGGTCGTCGGCGGAGCGGCCCTCCTCGACGAGGGGGACGAGCAGGGGGCAGGCCTTTTGGACGACCGGGAGGGAGGGCTGTCTTGCCTGGATGGCCTTTCGGTAGGCGTCGGAGGCGATGGTTCCCTCGGTGGCGATGACGGCGACGGTTCGTCCGCCGGCGGCCTTTACGGCGGCCTGGGCTCCCGGCTCGACGACGCCGCAGACGGGGACGTCGAGCCACTCGGTGAGGGCGGGCATGGCGTGGGCCGAGGCGGTGTTGCAGGCCACGACGAGCATTTTGGGGTCGAAGCGGAGCAGGAAGGCGCAGTCCTCGCGTGCGAATCGGATGACGGTTTCGGCGCTCTTGGTGCCGTAGGGGACTCGGGCGGTGTCTCCGAAGTAGATGATGTGCTCCGCCGGCAACTGTCGTTGGAGCTCGGCGACGACGGTCAGGCCGCCGAGGCCGCTGTCGAACACCGCGATGGGTCGTGAGTCTTGCGTGGTCATGAGGGCTCCGTCACTCCTTTGACGCATGCGCTCTTTTGGCGGCGAGGAATCCCCGAGCGGCGCTCGAGAGAAAGCGTTTGAGCCATTAGGAGGATTATGGCAGTTCCAGTCCGCAGTGTCCACGGGGGTCGGGATCGTGGCGTCGGGCCGGGGTCGGGATGCGTCTTGTTGCGGCCGCGGCGGAGAGCTGGTTGGCTTGACACTTCTGGGGTCGCCCTTACAGTGGTCAACCTGCCATTGCTGGATGGCTCGCTTACGCCGACGGGCGCAAGGCGCGGATTGTCTTAGGAGAGGCCGGAGTTGAACCTCATGATGAGCGATGCAGCGAATCGGATACAGCGACGTGTTGCTTCCGTGGCCGGGGTGCTTGCCGGGGCGTTCGCCCTAGCGTGGTACGTCGGATGTTCGGCCCCGGAGCCGCCGGCGCCCCGGATTCAGCCGAAGGTGGTGTCCTCGGCCGTGAACTGCCGGATCGTCTCGGCGTCTGACGAGGTGGTCGAGGGCGGGGAGTTCGAGGTCGTCGTTGCAGTGACGTTGCCTCCGAGCCGCAAGCTGGTTCAGCTTAGTTGCGAGATCAAGGGGGGCGGGGTGGATGTCATCCGGGCGCATCGCCGGATGGTCCAGGGGATGGGCGAGCATCGCTTCGCGTTTGACGCACCGCCGCGGAGCCAGTGTTCGAGCCTGACGGCCTACGCGTGGCTGGGGACCGACTGGCGGACGCCGCTGGCGCCGGTCGTGCAGAGCAAGCCGATCACCATCGTCGCTCAGGACAAGGTGGCTCATCGCGAGCAGGCCGAGGGACAGGCGCCGAAGCTTCTGTCGAAGCTGGCGTATAAGCGGAGCGACAAGGGCAACGTCGCGCTGCTGTCGGGGGACTGGCCCGGGCAGGATCAGGGCGTCATTGCGGCGCTGGAGTCTGCGATGCGTTCGCACGGTTTCGAGGTGACGCGGATCGACGCGCAGGCGTTCTTGAATCCTTACACGATCACGCCGGAGCGGTTTGACGTGCTGATCGCGACCGGGGTGGGTCACCTTCCGGTCGCGTCGTCGGAGACGCTGGGGCGGTACGTTCGCGGTGGGGGCAATTTCGTGGCGCTGGGAACGCCGATGTTCACGGATCCCGTGTTTCGTCTGGGGGGTCGGTGGATACCGGCGAGCGGGCTGTCGGCGGAGCTTCGGAAGACGCCGACGAGCAAGATGTTGTTTGACTTCGAGGGGGGCGATCTGAAGGGCTGGACTCGATCGAGCAACGACCCGAAGAACAAGACGACGTACGAGCCGGCCGGCGGGGGTGCGTCGGGTTCACAGCGGTGCCTGCACGTCAAGATGGACAGCATGACGGGTTGGGAGACGATCCACAGTTCGGTGTTGCCGAAGGGCGCGGTTCCGGACAAGCAGGTCATGACGTGCTTCTGGGCCAAGGGGAGCGCGGCGACGAACCGATTGGCGATCGAGTGGAACGAGCAGGACGGGAGCCGTTGGATCGGGACGATATCGCTGAAGCCGGGGTGGCAGTACTACGTACTGCCTCCGGAGACCTTCGTGTATTGGCGGGACAGCAGCTCGAAGGGGCGGGGCGGCGCGGGAGACCGGTTCAATCCGGCCAATGCCCAGCGGATCGGTTTCGGGTTGGCGTTTACGCACACGGGGCATCTGGGCGGGGCGCACGAGTTCTGGATCGACCAGGTGGGCGTAGCGCCCAGTCCGTGGGGCGAGGTGACGTCGCCGGTGAAGCCCGAGTTTCCGCGGATGGACCTTCTGTGGCCTTCGTACAAGTACTATGAGACGAAGGACGTTGCCCGGATCCAGGCGAACCGGATGCAGCGACTGATTTCTCCGACGAATCTGCGGGTGCCGAACGGTCTGCGGTGTCCGCATCAGCGGCCGCAGGGGACGGGCTTTAACAAGGGGCGAGGGTGGCGGATGATCACCGTGGCCGAGGCGGTCGGGGGCACGGGGGATTTTCGCGGTCCGGCGTTGTCGGTCATGGTCGATCAGCCGGCGGACGGACGGGCTCGCGCGTGGGCGGCGTTGGGCAGCGACGACGTTTCGTTCCTGAAGTCGCCTCAGACGCTGGATGCCCTGGCCGACGTGACGGCGCGAATGGTGGGGGGGGTGTTCCTGCTGGAAGGGGGTAGCGAGTTCTATACGTACTTCCAGGGGGAGTCGATACGGCTAGGGGCGCGTGTGGTGAACGTGCGTCGGGCCAGCGCCGCGGACGTGGGCGTTCGCATTCGCGTTTTGGCGGACGAGGCGGAGGTGTTCGGTCAGTCGTTCGCCGGGGCGGTGAAGGCGGGGGAGGCGCCGACGGTATTCCAGTGCGTTTGGGGTCCGGACCGGCTCCGTTCCAAGGGATATGCGGTTGAAGTGGAGTTGACGCGCGCAGGCCAGGTGGTCGACCGCCTCGTGCATGAGCTGGGGGTTTGGGAGCCGAAGGCGAAGCCGCAGTTCGTGACGGCTCGCGATGGCGATTTCCATCTGGCCGGCAAGAAGTGGTATCCGTTCGGGGTGAATCACATGCCGGCCAGCGGCATCGGCATGGAGGACGGGAATTTCTTCGAGCAGTACCTGGGGTCGCGGGCGTACGACCCGGAGATCTTCGATCGCGAGTTGGCGAGGATCAAGGGACTCGGGATGAACATGGTGAGCGAGTTTCTTTATCACCAGTCGCACACGGGGCGGAACGTGATCGATCTGCTGCGCCGCTGCGACAAGTACGGGCTGAAGATGAACTTGTCGCTGCGTCCGGGCACGCCGATGGACTTCGAGTGGGACAAGATGCGGCAGATGATCGTGGAGAATCGCCTGGCGGAGAACGACACGGTGTTCGCTTACGATCTGGCGTGGGAGCCGTTCGTTGGGACACACGCTCAGCGCCGTCGGTGGGATCGCGAGTGGGGCGAGTGGGTCCAGCGGCGGTACGGGACGGTGGCGGGGGCGGAAAAGGCGTGGGGGTTCAAGGCGCCGAAGGACGAGAAGGGCTTTGTGACGAACCCGCTCGATCCGCAATGCGGGGGTGACGGGGCGTGGTCGAAGATGGTGATTGATTATCGCCGCTTCATCGACGAGTTGGCGCACAAGCACTATGCGGAGGCGCGGCGTCTGGTTCGCACGGTTGACGCGAATCACCTGGTGAGCTTCCGGATGACCGTCGCGGGGGATCCGACGTTCAACCAGGCCGGCAACATGCCGTTCGATTTCCGAAGCCTGAAGAACGCGGTGGACCTGTTCGAGCCGGAGGGCTACGGTCGGATCGGCGACTGGCAGCGGGTTCGGCCGGGCTGGTTCACGGCGGCGTACGCGCGGTCGGTCGATGCGTCGAAGCCGGTGATGTGGGCGGAGTACGGTGTGAGTAGCTGGAACATGGCGGAGATGGCCACGAGCGAGAGCGGACTGGCGTTCGAGGCGAAGTTCTACGACGACTTCCTGAAGATGGTTCAGCAGAGCGGGTCGAACGGGGCGGTTTGCTGGTGGTATCCGGGGGGCTATCGCGTCGGCGAGGACAGCGACTTCGGCATCGTGAACCCGGACGGGACGGACCGGCCGGTGGCGCGGGTGTTGCGGAAGTATGGTGAGTGGCTGGCGCGGTCTCGCGCGATTCCCAAGCCGGAGGTCTGGATCGAGTACGACCCGGACGATCCGGCGGGTGTGCAAGGCATCTACGACAAGGTGGGCAAGCAGTTCTGGGCGGCGGTGGACGCGGGGAAGGTGCCGGGTTTGCGGGCGAAGAAGTAGGGGGCGCGAAGGCCGCGTGGGAGGCTCAAATTCCTTCGTCAATCCACTTTGCGAGGTCTTTGGCGTAGTAGGTCAGGATCATGTCGGCGCCGGCGCGTTTGATGGCGGTGGTGGCTTCGATGGCGCAGGTTTTTCGGTCGATCCATCCGTTCGCGGCGGCGGCCTCGAGCATGGCGAACTCTCCGCTGACGTGGTAGGCGGCGGTGGGCAGTCCGAAGCGTTGTTTGACCCTCCAGAGCACGTCCAGGTAGTTGATCGCGGGTTTGACCATGACCATGTCGGCGCCTTCGGCGATGTCGAGCTCGACTTCGCGGAGGGCTTCGTCGGCGTTGGCGGGGTCCATCTGGTAGGTTCGACGGTCGCCGAATTGGGGCGGGCTCTCGGCGGCGTCTCGGAAGGGGCCGTAGAAGCCGCTGGCGTACTTGGCGGCGTAGGCCATGATGGGCACATCGCGGAGCTCGGCCTTGTCGAGCTCGGCGCGGATGGCGGCGACTCTTCCGTCCATCATGTCGCTGGGGGCGACGACGTCGGCGCCGGACTGGGCGTGGCTGACGGCCTGTCGAGCGAGGAGGATGAGGGTGGAGTCGTTGTCGACGTCCTTCACGCCGTCGCGTCGCTCGGCGACCATGCCGCAGTGGCCGTGGTCGGTGTACTCGCAGAGGCAGACGTCGGTGATGACGAGGAGCTGCTTGCACCGCTGCTTGATGGCGCGGAGGGCCTGCTGGACGATGCCCTGATCTCCCCAGGAGCTATGCCCGACGGCGTCCTTTGTCTCGGGGATGCCGAAGAGGATGACGGCGGGGATGCCCATCGCCTCGATCTCGGCGCATTCGTCGGCGGCAACGTCGACGGACATCTGGTGCTGTCCGGGCATGGAGGGGATCGGGTGTCGGACGCGGTTGCCGGGACGAACGAATAGGGGCAGGATCAGGTCGTTCTTGGAGAGCTGGGTCTGTCGAACCATGCGTCGGATGGTCGGCGTGGTTCGCAGGCGTCGCATGCGATGGATCGGAAAAGCCATGCAGGTGCCTCCGTGTCTTCTGGCAAGATCGGGCCGGCGAGCGGGCCGGTCGTCGTGAAGGGCAAGGGCTACCCCCGGTATCGGGCAAGCATGGCGAGCAGGATCATCACCAGCGTGGTGGCGATGATGATCGGCCAGAACCACTTGCTCCGCATGTACTCGTTTTTCGGGTTGTCGATGATCCACTGCTCACAGTGAGGGCATTTGACGGTTTCGTCGTAGATGAGCTTTCCGCAGTGCGGGCAGCGGACCATTTCGACCTGGTCGTCATCTCGGGGGAGGTCATCGTCCTGTGGCAGCTCCTTGTCACCCAAGGGCTCCAAGGAATCGACTTCTTCGACCATGGCATCACCTGCCCGGCGGGGCAACCTCCGGCCTACTTGATGATCTTCAGAACCTTCTTGAACAGGTCGGTACCGGCCTGTCGGGTCAGCTCGAAGATGACGCTTTCCGTCGTGGTCACGAACGCGCCGGCCTGGCGCATGCGGTCCAGGGAGACGTCGCGATCGTGGGGCTTCCTGGAGCCGACGGCGTCGGCGCAGACCCACACCTTGTAGTCGACGCGCAACAGGTCGAGGACGGTCTGCTGGACGCAGACGTGGGACTCGATGCCGACGACGACGATCTGGTTACGGGAGGCGGACTGCAGGGCCTGGCGGACTTCGGGCGTGTAGCCGGTGAAGAGCACCTTCTCGATGGGTTTGACGCCCGCGGGTTCGAGCAGTTCCATGATCGGCGGCACCGTCGGGCCGAGCCCCTTGGGGTATTGCTCGGTGAGGAGCATGGGCAGCTCAAAGACGCCGGCGGCTCGGATCATCAGGCGGCAGGCCTCGGTGACGGCATCGGCGTCGTGGATCGCGGGGAGGAGCTTCTCTTGCAGGTCGATCACGAAGAGCAGGGCGTCCTTCGTGCTTAGCTTGTCCGGGTGTTCGATCAATCGCGATCTCCTGGCCCCAAGTAGGGGTCCTGTCGGCGCCGACTTGCTCGGGCCCGTCGGCCAAGGCGTTACGGCCACTACTAGCGGTCAGTCTAACCGGCATCGGGAGGCGCTTCAACGCCCTGGCCGTCTTCGGGGGCTTGGGTTTCCCTGGGCTCTCGGGCCGGTGCGGGGAACGCGGCGCGGACGCGATCGGAGAGATCGTCGGCGCCGGCGATTTCGGCCGCGGGGAGGAACAGGCCGGGCACCTTTTCGGATCGGAACAGGAAGTGAGAGACGAGCCAGACGTGCTCGGCCCGCTGTTTGGCATCGTCGCCGAGGCTGCTGGGTGAGGGTTGGCGCGTGTCGCGGATCCACGCCTCGACGTGCTCGTCGAGTTTCTTGAGCGCGACGGGTTCGCCGCGGTCGATCCATCCGCTGCGGACGAAGAACGGTTTGACCTTGGATCGGCCCGAGCCGCCGCGCTGGACGATCAGCCAATTGAACCGATCGGCGAGGGTGACGAAGCGATAGACATTCGACTGGAGCTTACGGGCCTCTTCCATGCGGCGTTTGGCGGCGGCGGCGATCTCGAATTCCTGGGCGGCGGCGGCTTGTCGCATTTCGCTTTCGGCGCGGTGGGCGAGTTCGTCGGGTCCGGTTCGGACGAGGTCGACGGCATCGGCCACTTTGGCGCGGTAGTCGTCGAGCGAGCTCGATCCGTCGCATGGGGCGGCGCACTTGCCCATGTCGTAGTAGGCGCATCGGCGGCCGTTTGGCGTCTGGTCGAGGACGTCGAGGCATCGGCATAGGCCGAAGAGCTCCTGGAGGACCTCGACGTAGCGGGAGCACTGGGCCCGGCTGGTGAATGGGCCGAAGTAGGTGGCCTCGGCGGCGAAGACCTTCTGTGTGGGGGTGAAGCGGGGGATCCTGGCGTCCGGGTCGACGCGGATAAACCAGCATGGGCCGAAGGCGACGCGCTCGAGGTAGTCGTCGGGATAGAGTTGTCTGGCGATGCGGTGGTAGTCGAAGGCGGTTTCGAATTGAGAGTAGGTCGGCCACCACCATATCTTGCGGGTGATGGATCGGACGTCGACTTTGGCGCGGCGTTTCTCCTCCTCGAGTTCGGGGTTGGCGAAGCGGAAGGCGATGGTGCGTCGGACGCTTTCGGAGCCGCCGAGCTGGATGGGTCGATCGTATTCGTCGGCGAGGAGCCAGACGCCGCCGTGGGCGGGGAGCTGCTTGACGTCGAAGTCGTCGGGTGGCGGGGGGACGTCGAGGCTTTCGGCGAATAGATCGGGCAGGTTCATGCCAACAGGATATTCGCCAAGGAGGGTTGGTCAACCGTGGACGCGGACTGCGATGTAGAAGAGTCGGGGGGCAGGAGGGGGCGGAACGTGTATAATGCACTCAGGCGTGAATGAGGAGCGAGCGATGCCCAGATTCGAACGCATTACAGTCAATCCGGCACAGATGGGAGGAGTACCGTGCATCCGCGGCCTCAGGATTCCGGTAGCGACGATCGTAGGCTTAGTTGCTGAACGAGTGCGTGAGGAGGAGATCCTTGCGGACTACCCAGACCTGGTACCGGAAGACATCGACGAAGCCTTGGCATACGCCGCCGAGGCCGTACGCGAGCGCGAACTCCCGCTTCAGGCTGGATGATGCGATTCCTTGTCGACAACAATCCCTCTCGGCGGATGGCCGACGGACTACGTGTGGCCGGCCATGAGGCGGCGCACTTGCGCGATCTCGGTCTCTCCTCCGCAGACGATGAGACGGTCTTCGCGATTGCCGCCGAACAGCATCGCGTCATCTTGTCGCAGGACACCGACTTCGGAGGCATCCTAGCAGCGAGAGAGGCTGTCTTGCCGTCCATCGTTCTCTTCCGGCGAAGGCAGAAGTCCACGGATGCTCTACTCCCGTTGCTGCTCAACGTGCTTCCGAACTTCCAAGCAGATCTTGATGCGGGGGCTGTTGTTGTCATTGAGGACAGTCGGATTCGGATCCGAGCGCTGCCCCTAGCCGGCCGCAGAGAGTGAAAGGGACACTTGAAGCGAAGCACGTACCTGACGGCCGCGGTGCCTTCTACCACTTGACCTCATATTCGAAGACTTCCTGCTTGTGAGAGATCTCGAGCGTTCCCTTCGTAGCGGAGGGTGTGTCGGTTCGGATCGTTGCCCCGCGTTCGTCGAGTGCCGTCAGCTTCACTGCCGAGATGTCCGCGCTCGCGCCGAAGTCCGGCAGTCTGATCTTCGCGGTGAAGGGTGGGCTGTCCGGTAGCGGGGTGATTCGTAGGGTGTGGGGGAACTTCTGGATTCGGACGGCGCCGTCGGTGAGGACGGGTCCGAAGTCGATCGGGCGTTTCTCGAGGTTGATACGGGGATCTTCCTGAGACGGCGAAGACGCGAGGGGGTCGAGGCGGACGGCGGTGATCTTGCCGGGTGAGCCTTCGACGATGAGCGTGCCGATCAGGTAGCGTCTGGAGCCTTGCTCCTTTCCGAGCAGGGGCTGGCGGCCGAGCTCTCGGTTGTGCAGGCCGACGACGATATCGTACTTGCCGGGCTTGCAGCTTTTGGGGATGGAGATGACCTGGTTCTGTCCGGTGATCACGGAGCCTCGCCACTGCTGGGTCGGTTGTTTGGGCGTGTGGTCGCCCTGGAAGGCGATGTTCTCGCGCGTTCTGATCCCGCGGCTGGCGAAGTGGAGGAAGACGCGGAGGTTGTCGGGGAGGGTTTGGCCAGCGTCCCAGCGGATGAGGAGGCGGAAGCGGTTGCCGTCGACGTTCTCCAATCGTTTCACTGACGGACGGACCCTGAGCACGCTGTCGGCGCTAGCGGTTCGGGCGTTGCAGTAGAACCCGATCGGGCCTTGCGTGCGTTCGACGATGACGCCGTCGATGCGCTCGATGGCGGACGTGAGGTCCTTTCCCTCGACGAGGTACCCGTATTGCGGGAGGACGCGGCCGTTCACGGTCCAGTCCTTGGGGCCTCGGTTCACCCAGACGCGCGTGCCATCGTCCCACGTGACACGCTGTCTATGTATGTCGTCATCGACGTAGAGGACCTCTCGGATGCGGCGGAGGGCGAGGTGACGTCCGACGTCGTGGAGCAGCCAGTACTTTCGCACGGTGGCGGCGTTCCAGCAACCGGCGTCGACCATGGCGGGATGTCCGGTGAGGACTTCGGCGGCGATGTAGTCGTCGCTGACGATGCCGTGGAGGCTTCGGGACCGCTCGGCGCGGTAGCGGCTGTCGTATCCGACGCCGTGGAGGATGAACTTGTCGTGCAGCACGGCGTCGTACCAGGGGGTTCGTTCCCAGTCGTCGCACTTCATGGTGATCATGAAGCGGGTGGGTTTTGGGGATGTGGAGAGCGTTAGGAATTGGCAGTCGGCTCCGTCGAGGTATCCGGTGAGCTGGTCGTGGCCGGCCTCGGACGTGGTCGGGGCGTTGTCGCCGAGGGTCTGGCGGACCCATTGGAAGGCGTCGCGCCAGTGGCGGCGGGTTTCCAGCTTGGTGTGATAGCGACCATCGACGTCATAGTAGTCGTAGAAGCCGATGGAGCTGAGGACGTCGATGAAGTAGTGGTTGGGTTGGAGGGATTGTCTGACGAGTCGGACGTTTCGCTGCAGGAAGGGCATGATGTGGTCGGCGCGCCAGCGGTAGCTCTGGGCGTCCCGGCCGCGGTTGTACCACGCCTGGCGGGGGGTTCCGTCTTTGCTGAAGCAGATGTGCTTGTAGCTGTAGTCGTCGGCGTCGGGGTAGAAGTCGGTGTAGTTGTCGTGCAGGCCCCAGAGGAGGCCGTGCTTTCGGCAGACCTGGCCGACCTGCTGGAGGTCTTGGAGCGTTCCAAGGCTAGGGTTGGGGGGGAAGATGTCGGGGAGTCGGTAGTCGTAGCCCCATCGCTGCCAGTTGTGGATCGTGAGGATGGCGTCGGTGCAGCCGTATCGGGCCACTTGCTCGATTCGTTCGGCGATGGCGGCGAAGGATCCACCCCAGATGTCGTAGGAGAATCTTCCGGCAAGCTGCGTGACGCCCGCGGCGGGGCGCTTGTCGTACAGGTCGCGATACTTGATCGCGCAGTCGAAGGCGCCCTTGGTGCCGGGCACGAGGGTGAGGGTGGCGTTCATGTGGGAGTGGAGCTCGTAGCGGCGCTCGTCGGGTTGGACCTCGAGCCGGTCGGGCGGGTTGTCGACGGCTTGGACGAGGGAGAGGCCTGTGTCGAAGTCGAAGCCGACGTGGCTGGTGGACATATTGTGTCCGCCGAAGTGGGCGCCGAATCCCTTGGGGTTGACGATGCAGTAGCCGTGTCCGTAGTAGACGCGGGGGGCTTGGGCGTTTGCGGGTCCGAGGCAGAGGTCGGTGATGCGTCTCGGGTTGGAGGGGTCGTCCTTGTCGGCGGGGGCGGGGTCGCAGTCGAACTTGATGCGGAGCCCGGGACCGTCGGCCCATAGCGTTGCGGTGAGGTCGAAGGGGCCGATGCGGTCGTGGAGGTGGTGGGTTACGACGAGACGTCCGTCTTGGATGCGTCGTTTGCATTGGTCGTACGCGATCGGTGATGCGTCGTCCCCGGCGGGGTCGCCGCTGATGTCGAGGGTGAGTCCGTCGAAGACGACGGCCTTTTCGTCGGGGCCGCCGACTCCGATGAGGCCGTCGATGAGGCCCTTGTGGCCGAGTTGGACGAGGGCGACGCAGGCGTCGTCGTCGTGGCCGAGACGGAAGGCAACTCCGTGTCGGGCGGGGATCGGGGTTCGGGCGATCTTTCCCTGGAAGATGGGTGTGGCTTTGCCGGGCGGCAGGGGGTTGGAAGACCCGAGCGTGGTGATTGACTGGATGATTCGGCGGATCTCGGCCTGTCTGGCGGGGGCGAAGGGCGAGGCGAGGACGGGGTTGCCGGCGACGATTCTGGGCTCGCCCCAGTAAGCCTGATCGCAGGTGGTGTCGCGTTTCGGGCCGGGGTCGCTTTCGAGGCGGAGCACCACGGTTTGTCCGGCGAGATCGCTCAGGTCGACTTGGGCGGGGATCCACGTCTTGGAGTCGGTGTGGCGTTCGAAGAGGCACCGCA
Organism: Phycisphaerae bacterium; assembly: GCA_016927755.1. Taxonomy (GTDB): domain Bacteria; phylum Planctomycetota; class Phycisphaerae; order UBA1845; family JAFGLZ01; genus JAFGLZ01. Next base: position 3,167 of record JAFGLZ010000099.1, on the reverse strand, counting down.
TCTTGCCATCTTTCTGGAGGGAGACACGGAAGGTGACGCCGTCGCTGGGGGGTTCGCTGTCGGCATGGTCTCGGATGGCGCAATCGAACATGAGCCGCAGCGGTCGGGTCTTGGGGAGAGCGAGGCGGTATTCGGCGAAGATCGTTCCCTTGCCGCCGGCGTATGGCGGGTGCGTGCCGATCGAGCGTTTTGGCGTGCCCCGATTGACGGACACGTCGGGGGTCAGGACGGCTTTGGATTTGGGATCGCTTCCCTGCCATCCGAGGGGCTTGTAGACGGGCGGGCGGTCGAAGTATTGCCAGGCGGCGCGATAGTGATCGACGCGCCAGAGCGGCACGATTCCCTGTTCGGGCACGTCGATGACGGGTAATGAGGGCGGCTCGGTAAAGGAGGTGTCGGGGCGCTTGAAGGTTGGTTTGATGATGCGGACGGCGTGGGCGACCCGCTGGTTCTGACCGTCGCTGAAGGTTGCGTAGGCGTGGATGGGGTAGAGGTCGCTGAACGCGCCCTTGCCGGGGGCGACTTGGAAGCGGAGCGAGGCCGATTTGCCGGGCGGGAGCTTGAAGGGTTGTTTGGCGGGTCCGAGGACGTGCCATGAGTCGACGAGGTTGCGGATTTCGGTTTGGCCGGCGAGGTCTGTTTGGCCGTTGTTCTTGAGTCGGACTTCGACGGGGACGGGCTGGTCGCGTTGGGTGATTGGGGGGAGCGGCGGGATGGTGACGGTGAGCGGGCCGGTGGTGACCTCGTGGCCGTTGAAGGCGAGGGTGGTTGCGGGGGCGGAGAGCAGCAGGCAGAGACAACAGGTGGAGATCGCGCGCATGATCGACGTCCTTCCATCTAGGGGCCACACGTAGGGGGTTGGGTTATACCATTTACGCGGCGGGGGAGACAACTTGCAGGGGCTTTGGTGGGCGGATGCCGTTATCCGCCTGGCGTGACGGAGCGGTTTGCGGCAACACGTTTGCGCGCGGTGTGTTTGCCGTTGCTCGTGTGCAGGCAGGATGCCTGCGTTACGGGCGTGTGCGGGCGCATGAGAAGGGCCGCGTCCGGTGAGGACGCGGCCCTAGGAGGCTCTCTGGAGGAGGGCCCTCCGAGATACAGATCCGTTAAGCGGCCTTTGCCGGCGCGATGGTCTGGGATTTCTCGGCGATGGCTCTGCTGACGAAGGTCATGGCGGCGGCGACGACCATGAGTCCGCCGGCGATCATGAAGGCGATGTCCGAGTTTCCGGTGGCGTCGATGATCATTCCGTTGACTCGGGGTAGGATGAGGCCCCCGACGCCCCAGGCGGTGAACATGAGGCCGTAGTTGAGGCCGAAGCCCTTGAGCCCGAAGTAGTCCTTCGTGGCGGAGGGGAAGAGGCTAAGGTTCGCGCCGTAGTTGGCTCCGGCGATCATGACGATGAGCAGCAGCAGTGCGGCGCTGGTTCCGACGTAGATGAGCGAGAGGACCATGACGGCCTGGAGGAGGTAGGCTCCGAACATGGTCCACTGTCGTCCGATCTTGTCGGAGAGGATTCCGGCGAAGATTCGTCCGCCGGCGTTTCCGACGCTGAGGGCGACGACGACGAAGAAGGCGCTTGCGCCGAGGGAGGCCTTTCCGAGCTTGGTGGCGATGCCGATGAGCATGAGGCCGGCGGCGCTTCCGCAGGCGTACATGAACCAGAGGAGCCAGAATTGGGAGGTCTTTAGCATGTCCTTCCAGTTGACGTCGTTGGCCGCGGCTGGGGCAGCGGGCTTATCATCCGCCTTTTTGGGGGCGGGGGCCTGGGCGACGTAGCCGGCGGGGGGGTTCTTGAGGAACTGGGCGAGCGTGACGACGACGATCAGGAAGCCGATTCCGAAGACGAGCATGGTCGTCGAGACGCCGACGGTGGAGGTGAGGTACTTGGCCAGGGGGGCGATGTAGACGGAGGCCAGTCCGAAGCCGGAGACGACGAGCCCGGCGATGAGACCGGTCTTTGCCGGAGGGAACCACTTGACGGCGGGGGGCGTGGCGGAGGCGTAGCCGAAGCCGATACCGACGCCGGCGAAGACGCCGAAGCCGACGACGAAGCCGGCGAGGCTCGATCCGGCCTGCCAGGCGATGATACATCCGAGTCCGACGAGGACGCCGCCGATGCTGGCGACGATGGCGGGGCCGAAGCGGTCCTGCAGTCTTCCGGCCAGGATCATGGCCAGGGCGAAGACGAAGCAGGCGACCGAATAGGGCAGGGCCTTGTCGGCCTGGTTCCATCCCCAGGAGTCGGGGATGGCGGCTGAGATGACGCTCCAGGTGTATAGGACACCGAGTGCGAGGTTGATTCCTGTTCCGGCGAAGGTTACCCGCCAGCCGTGGTTCGCCGTCTTGATCGTTTCCATGGTGCGTTTCGTCCTTCCTGTTGTTCCGTCCGCCGTGGTGGTTCGCTGAGTGTGTGGAGTGTTCGTGCGAACACAGGACTGATGCCCTGGGCAGACGACATTGTCCCCACCGGCCATGTTTTCGTCTGGTTGCTCCGATCGGGCGGAGGGGTCGTGGCCAACGTGTTGATCGGCTTCTCGTTGGCCACAGGGGCGTGATCGGGAAGCCTTAATCAATGGTGTACGTTCGTCAGCCCCCAAGCGCCACAGGCGGTTGTCCGCTTATCCTGGGTCGCACAAGCTCCGTAGATTCCAGACATACCGGCGCACATTAGTTAGCACAGGCTAGCTTAGTGGGGACTATGCTTGGTGTCAAGGAAAAAAGGGTGGTTGGCTTGCAGAATGGTACATAATGTTTCAGATTGGGCGGTTCTGGGGTTGTGGTGGGGGGCGGACTATGGCGACATGGAGGATTCTCGACATCTATTAATGTCCCACAATGTCTCGGAATGCACCGAGATGCGCTGAAATGCAGCGTTCTCCGATGTCGGTGCTGGCGTCATGACGTGTCTCGATTCGTCGGCGTTCAGGGAGACGGAGGGGCTTTCGGCCATCGCCTCGTACCGTCGGCGTTTCGACAAGGGGGTCATGGGGCTGTGTGTCGGCGGCGGAGGGTGTGCAGGCCTGGCGGGGCGCGTTGGGCCTTTCGGGGAGACGGGGGGGATCATTGCTTGGCTGGGGGTGTCCAGATTGTGGCGGCGATGTAGCGTTCGGATTTGGGTTTGTCGTGGAAGTAGTAGACGGTGACGATTTTGCCGTCGGGGCGTT
>JAFGLZ010000098.1 GCA_016927755.1 Phycisphaerae bacterium | reverse complement strand
GTCCACACCTGCATTCCGGCCGAGACGTTGCGGGAGGCCACGGTGCCCGCGCTTGCCTGCTTCGTGGGGGGCGTGGTGCTAACGTTCTGGGGCGCGCGTGCGATCCGCGCGTTGATCGTGATGGCGTGTCTTGGGGCGGGCGCCTACGGCGGGTGGTTGGCGGCGCAGCACTTTGGCAAGCCTCCCGCGGTGGGGATCGTCGTCGGCGCGGCGGCGTTGGGCATGGTCGGGCTGGTGATGGCGCGTCTCTGGATCGCGGGATTGAGCGGTGTCCTGGCGGGCCTGGTCGCTTTCTCCGTCTATGGCTACCACGAGAAGCTGCCCGAGCGGCTGGAGACGTTCGCTCGCAGTTACCGGCAACCCAAGCCGACAGCCGACAACGAGTTTCCGTTGGCCGAGGCGGGCACGGCGGAGGCCATCTCGTCGCAGAAGACGTTTGACGTTCTCGTGAAGTTCTCCGAGAACCTTCAGAAGACCGACGACCCCTTGATCCGCAACGCGGCGCTGAGCTTCGGGGCGGCGTTCGTGGTGGGGGCGATCATCGGGCTGATCGCGTATCGATGGGCGATGATCTTCTGGACGAGTCTGGCGGGGTTGTGCCTGATGATCGGGGGGGGCAGTGTCGTGCTGACGAATCAGTGGCCGATGTGGCACGATGACATCATGCGGAACGCCTCGGCCACGGGGGTGGTCGTCCTGGTGGTCTGGTTGGCCGGCATTGTGATTCAGTGGCGCGGCACTCGGCGTGCGATGGTGTCCGTTCAGAGGCCCGCCGAGGGCGTGGCCTGCATCTCGAAGGCGGGCTAGGGCGGAGACGGATCGGGGCTTGGCCTGGCTCGCGAATGATCGCAGGACGGGGGATTCGTCGGGCTTGGTTCTTTTCACAGGGAAGTGACTCGTGAACCTGAACGCTCCCATGCCGCAGCGGATGGAGTTGGTGAGCCAGCTCAACGAATTGGAGCCCGCGTTGGGGGCTATCCTTTTCCTTGCGGGGCTGGTCTACATCTTGATGGGGTTTCGCGTCTTCAAGGTTCTGGTGGTGATCAACTGCGCGTTGGTGGGCGCGGCGGTGGGCAGCGCGGTCGGCTTGGCTGCGGGTGGCGAGTCGGTGATCCTGCAGGTCGCCGGGGCGCTGGCGGGCGCGGCGATCCTTGGGGCGCTGGCGGTGCCACTACTCAAGGCGGGGGTGGTGTTGTGTTCGGGCCTGATCGGCGGCGCGATGGGCATCGCCCTGACCAGCCTCTTTAGCGAGTCCGCGGACGTCCAGTTCGCCGGCGGGGGGGTGGCGCTTCTGGTGGCGGTGAGTCTCGTCTTCATCGTTTTCGACCATCTCATGATCACGGTCATCAGCTTTCAGGGCGCGGTGATGACGCTCGCCGGCTTCGTGGTGGCGCTGGGGGAGCAGGGGAGCTTCCTGGGTCAGCTTCGCTCGATGGTCCTGGGGAGCGGCGCCTTCATGGCGTTCTGTATCGTGGCGCTTACGATCATCGGGATCTGCGTTCAACTGGCGGGGCTACGACACGGCGCTTCCTCGGCTCGTCCCGGATGACTCACGTCCCATAACGGTCCACGCGCAGACTCCGGAGACGGCTCTGGGGTATTTCTTTCGGTGGAATGCAGAACGTCATTTGACGCCGGCCCTGGGCGAATCGTACGTTTAGGCTGATTCCGCGCGGAGCGGGCGCATCGGGCCCTTTTTGCGCAGCGCCGTGTTTGCAGGACCCGATCCGCGGCCGTGCGAACGTCAACCCAATCCATCGGATGGGGGGGTTTGTGATGGATCTGTTAAGGCGTGGCCTGGAGCGAGCGCGTGAGTTCCTCGTCTCCGAAGAAGGACCGTCGGCCACAGAATACGCCATTCTACTGGCGCTGATCGTCTTGGGCTCTATGGCGACCATACAGCAGATCGGCGAGAGCATGCAGGCGATCTATGAGGAGATCGAAACGGCGATCCCGACAGTCTAGTTAGTTGGCGTGATCTTTGACCCGACGTCGTCTTTCAGACGTGGCCGGTGGCCATCCGGCCGTTGAACTGGAACCCAATTTGAGCCAAGCGACGCCGACCCGGACGGTCGGCGTCGCGTTTTTTTACTCAGTGACGCCGGCGTTACTTCGGCGACGGCTTGGTGGTAGGTTTCGACGTCGTTTGGGTCGTCGATCGCTTGGGTTGCGGAACGAGTCGCCCTGGGGAAGCCGGCATGGACGGCTTGCTCGCGGTACTGGTCGACGAAGGTCGGCGGGCGGCGGGCGAGGTCGATGGTGGCGTCTTGGCCGCCGGAGGCGGTGGGGGAGGCGGCGGCTCGATCAGGACGGGCACGGCGGGGAGGAGTCGGTAGACGCCTGCTTGATCCTTGCCGAAGAAGTCCTTCCGGATGCGCTCTGCCGCGGCGCGGCGTCGCGCGGCGTGGTTCGAGAGTCCCTTGCGGTCCAAGTCTGCGGCCCAGCGTCGGGCGAGCTCCATTCGCAGGAGGGCGACCGCGGCTCGGGCTTCCGGCACCTGGGCCTTGTCGAACCACTTTTCGCAGGCGACATCGATCTGTAAGGCCAGGGCCGAAGCGACGGCATCGCTGCCTCGCTGAGCCAGCATGCGACATCGAAGCATCGCCGTGAAGAAGTCATGGGGCAGTTGCTTGGGCGGGCCTAGAACGGGATCGACGTCCGCAAGGGCCTTTTTCGTCTGGCCGCTCTCTTGGAGGAGCATCATTCGCAGCAGTCGAGCGGTCGCGGCGAGGTCGGCCTGTTTCGACTCGAGCAGCGGCTCAAGTCCGGCAAGGCCGGGGGCGGCAAGCTTCTCGTCGGCCAAGCCGGCCAGGGCCGAGGCCAGGGCGGTCAGGCTTTCCGCGGCCTGTTTCCAGCGGGTCCGCTGTTTGGTCTCGAGCTTGCCGTCGGCTGGGGCGCTCTCGACCTTCCTCAGCAGCGAGGCGGCTTGGGCGACATCGTGCCGGGCCTTGTCGACCGTTTGCTTCAATCGACGGGCGTCATCCGGCGCTTGAACGCCCAACGCCATTGCCGTCAGCTCGGGTTCGGCCTGGCGGGCCAAGCGGAGATTGGCGAGGCTCAGCAGCAGGGGGATGCGGCTCGCCGGGGCCGGCTCGGCCTTGACTCGCTCGGCGAGCAAGGCGACTTGGCGATCGATCCACTCGGCGTAGGCCTTCTCGCTCTTGACCGACTCGGGCCACGCGCGGGGGCTCAGACGGCAGGATATCTTTTCCTCGCGTTGCGTTGTCGCTTTCGGTTCGGCGGCGGACGAGGCCGCGGGCGCGACCGCCGCGATCATAGCGAACGTCGCCGCCATACGAAGGGCCGAGGACCGGACGGATTCTTGAGCAATCTTGCACATCCCGTTTTCCACCCTATCCAGCGAGTCTTGGGGGGCGTCAGTCGAGGGTTGGGGGCTCGCCGGCGATCTCACTGACGGTGCTTGCGGCGTTGGCGATTTCCTCGGGCGTGCCCTCGACGAGCAGCCACGTGCCGCCTTCCGCTCCGCCGATGCCCCCGGAGGCAATGGGCCAGGCGTCCACGCCGCAGAGGTACTTCAGCGCCTCGATCTCGGTGAACGGCTCACCGGGAGAGAGCCACAGGGCCGGATTCCCCGCCTTGAAGCCGTCGGCGGGACGATTGACTCTCGCGGCGGCCTCGGCCAGATCGGTCGGCACGGACTTCTCCAGCCCGATCGGATGGATGAGCTTGGCGCGGCGGGCCACGGTGATCGGATAGACCTTCCCGATGGTGCCTCCCTCTGGGTGGCCGATCAGGATGCCCACCTGCTTGCGCTCGTAGTTCAGGGCGTTTCCGCCCTTGAAGACCACATCGCCGGGCTCGAGACCGGCCAGGGCCGTGAGCCAGTCGAGATCCTTCTTCGGCTCACCCTTTACGATGACGAGATTCGGTATCTTGGTGGCGGGCCGTTTCGTTCCGATGATGCCCTTGGACGGCACGATGTTGCCGGTCATGAACTGGGATTTGTCGATCCGCTCGCCGCTGAGCTCCTCGTAGATGTACGCGTTGGTCGAGCCGGTCGTGATGACGATCTTGCCGCTCTCGAGCGCGTGGCGAACATCGGGATGATGTCGGATGCCGCGGGCGATCAGTCGTTTGGCCTGGGCCACGGTGAGTCGGAACTGGTCTTGCATCGCGCGTCCTCCCGTCGGGGCCCGTCCCCTGACCGCGGCGCGGCGCTGTTACTCGCTTTCCACAGTGAGGATGGAGTGGATCGGATACTTGCTCAGCTTCTTGCGTCCGTTGAGAAAAGACAGCTCGATCAGGAACGAGACGCCCACGATGTCGCCGCCGAGCTCGGCGACCATTCGACAGCAGGCCTCCATCGTTCCGCCGGTGGCGAGCAGGTCGTCGACCATGACAACCTTGTCGCCTTTGCGGATCGCGTCGACGTGGATCTCGAGCGAGTCGGTGCCGTACTCCAACTGGTAGCTTGCCGATCGCGTCTCGGCGGGCAGCTTTCCGGGCTTTCGGATCGGGACGAATCCGGCGCTGAGCGACTGGGCCACCGCCGTGCCGAAGATGAACCCGCGAGACTCGGCCCCGGCGACGACGTCGACCTTCTTGCCGCGATAGGGTTGAGCCAGGTACTCGACCGCGAGGGCCAGGCTGGCCGGATCGAGCAGGAGCGGCGTGATGTCCTTGAAGACGATGCCTGGTTTCGGGAAGTCCTTGACGTCGCGGATACGCTTCTCGAGGTCCTTGTAGGACGGGAATGGTAGATCGAGTGAATCGCTCATCATGGGGTCATCCGTACAGTGACAGGTTTTCCTAGGACGGCCAACGCACTGAGGGGCGATGATAGGCGAAGCGGTGGGCGGCTGCAATACGGATAGGGGGGCTGGACATCAGGCCTCAGGCTCCAGGGCTCAGGCTTCGGTTTCCCAGGGTTTGATCAACACCTTGGCGGCCTGGCCGGAGAAGAAGGTGTCGAAGGCCTCCTGGGCTTGATCGAAACCGAAGCGGTGGCTGATGAGCTTGTCGACGACGGGGCTTTCGCGGAGGAGTCGGAACATCTCGGGGTAGAGGCCGAGGTTGAAGTGCCACCCGCCGATCAAGTCGATGCCCTTTCTGATCATGTCGCGACTGGGTCCTAGCGGGATGTCGTCGGGGTTCTCGCCGACGAAGGCGACCTTGCCGCGGCGGCGCACGACGTCGATGCACAGCCGCTCGGCGGGTGTCTTGCCCGTGCAATCGATGGCGTGGTGGGGGCCGAGCCCCTCGGTGAGGTCGATGATCGTCTTGAGAGGGTCGACTTCGGTCGGGTCGATCACGGTGTCGGCTCCGAGCTCCTGGGCGCGACGCCGACGCCAGGGGCCTGGCTCCACGGCGATGACGCGGGCGCCACGGAACTTAGCGACGGTGACGGCGCCCAAGCCCACCGGTCCGAGGCCGGTGATCAGGATGGTATGGCCCGGACCAGTTGCCATGCGGGTCAGGGCGCCCAGGCTTGGGCCCAGGGCGCATCCCGCGAGTGAGGCCACGTCGAGATCAAGATCGTCCGGGATTGTCGGCGTGACGAATTCCTGAGCAAGGGTGTATTCGGCGAAGTGCGTGCCGACGGGGGGCTGGTTGAGGCAATGGATGTAATCGCCGGCGTTGCAGAACTCACATTTCTTGCATGCCGCCAGCGGTCCGAGGGAGACGCGATCGCCGACTCTGAGTCGTTCCGGTTTGTCGACGGCGACGACCTCGCCGCTGCCTTCGTGTCCGCCGCGGCTGGGAGTTTTGGCGTAGAAGACGTGGCGATCGCTTCCGCAGATGGGGGAGGCGATGATCTTGACGACGACCCAATCGTCCTTGGGGGTCGGGTCGGGTACTTCCTCGGTATCCACGCTCTGGTTGGCCATCACGAGCTGTTTCATGGGATTCCTCGGGGGGGATTACTCAAGCGGTATGGACCGGTCTTCCTCTTCGGCGCCGGTTTTCTTGTCGGCGACGGGCGACCAGTACTCCCGATCGTCGGAGATCTCGGTTACGACGTCCTCCAGGGCGGAGATGCTGATCATCGTTCCGCGGAGCACGAATACGCGTCTGCGATTCACTCGGATGCCGTAGTGGGCCGACTCGACGACGTAGACTTCCTTGCCGGCGTGGCCCTCGTTGCAGTCGTGGACATCGGCGTCCTCGAGCCAGACGCCGGCGTCACGCAACTCGGTGAGCTTGCCGAGGTAGACGATGGTTCCAGGCGTGTCGAGCACGACGTTCCGCCCGATGAGGGGCTGGAGCGACGCGGACAGCTCGGTTGGGTTCGAGTCGTTTTGCACTTGATGCCTCGCAACGCTAAAGCTAAAGTACAAAGGCAGTAAGCACCACGTCAAGGCTTGCTTGACGGATGCGAGGCCAGCCAGGGCGATTCGGTCCGCCCAGACGGGGCATGCCGGGCGCGGTGTGCGGCGCCCCTTAGGGGCCGTAGCGTCCTGCAAATCCTCATGGAGGTGAGGGCCATGTATGGTCGACTAGGGATGGTCGTATCAGTCCTCGCGCTCGGCGCGACGGCGATTCGTGCCGATATGGGCACCGTCATCACGAAGGATGGTCGCACACTCCAAGGCGACATTACGGAAGAGGGCGATCAGGTCCGGATCAACCGGGGCGGGATCGTGATGGTCTTGAACCGGGATCAGATCAAGGAGATCCGGACGGAGACCTCCTCCGCGGACGAGTACGCCCAGCGTCTGAAGAAGCTGACGCGGGACGACATCGGGGGTCATTTCCGCCTGGCCGAGTGGTGCCGGGACCGGGGGATGCTCGACAAGGCGAGAGAGCGCTGCGAGTACGTGCTGAGTCTGGACCCGGACCATGCGAATGCCAAGCTTCTGCTCAAGGCGGTGAACAAGCGCTCACGTCGCAGCACGGACGCCAAGAGCGCTCCCGAGGAAGCGCAAGCGAAGGAAGGGCCGAAGACGACGTGGCGGCGAGGGGACCTGCTCGACAAGGAGCAGATCAGCCGGATACGGCTGGCGGAGGTCCGGCCGGGGGAGCGCGTGAACGTTCGGTTCAAGAATGACGTTCTCGATCGGTTCCTGGAGGCCGTTGCCGGGACCGACGGGTACAATCAGCGTGATTCTCGCGCGAACTTCATGGCCAAGTCGAACGCGGACAAGCTCGCGGGCATCCTCGATGCGACGGGGATGCACTTCGCGGACGACATCGAGGTCCGGTCGGATCCGGAGTCGATCCGCGTGTTCAAGTCGGACATCATGCCGACTATCAAGACGAGTTGCACGAGCCTGAAGTGTCACGGGAATTCCGGGGCGCCGAAGATCCGACTCTACACGCAGAACACGCCCGCGGCGGTGTATACGAACTTCTACAACCTGGATCGGTTCGAGAAGGCCGTGCCCGGGCGGGGCAAGGCGTTGATGTTTGATCGGGGCTATCCGGAGGATGGGCTCTTTCCGCACTACTTGCTGCCGAAGAGTCTGTCCGATCCCGCGCTGGCTCACCCGGGCGACATCGAGCCGGCTGTTCGAGGTAAGGACGCTCGCCAGTACACCATGGCCCTGGATTGGATCAAGGAGGTCCTCAAGCACCCGCGGGTGGACGCCGGGATCGAGCCGAAGCCCGATGAGAAGGACAAGGTCCCACCGGGGGCGAAGCCTACCTCGCGGGCCGCGGAGAAGGATAAGAGGAGTCCGCCCCCGCGGTAGGGCGGCCGCCCCGTCAGGCGCTGATCGAGGCCAGGGGAGGGCACGACACGTTGTTTCCCGTCGCCAATGAGCTCTGGATTCTGCTGGCAGGCGCCCTGCTGGTCGGCCTGCGTCTGCTGCTTTCCGGACGGCGGCGCCGACGGCGTTTGCTCGCGCAAGACGCGGGGGTTCGCGGCTGGCGGATCTCCAGGCGGGATCACGAGGGTCTTGCGGCTCGATACGGTCTGTTTGAGCTCATGCGTCACGGGTACAATCGTCGCTGCAGCGACGTGATCGCCGCGATAGGGGGACGGGTCGGACGGGCGTTCTGCTATCATTACGAGACGGGCTTCGGCAAAGGGCATGCGTGCCGTGATCTGACCGTGGCGGTCGTCGAGACGCGGGCGTCTCGACCTGGGGTGTGGCTGGGTCCTGGGCGGTGCGGCGAGCTGGTGGGGGCCTTTGGCCGGTATCGACAGGCAGGGGCGTTTCGTCCCGAGGCCGCCAGCAGGGGAGGCCTGACGGTCAAGGGCGATCCGTCATCGGCGGTATCGGTACGAGCCTACGCCGAATCGCAGCAGTGGTTGGAGCGGCATCTCGATCCGGTCCTCTCATCCCGCCAGGACGGGGGAGCCGACGTGATCGAGATCCGTGGGCCTTGCGTGGCGATCTACCGAGAGGGGATCGGCAGCGCCGGCGAGCAGATCGAGCTTCTGCTTCGCGCCGAGGGGCTAGCCGAGGCGTTGGCTCACGGCGAGGCGCGACGAACAGCCGTCTCGAAGCCAAGACCCGATGCGGGGCAACCGAGAGGACCAATGGGCCGAGGGGAGGGGCTCGGGACATGACAGATCGGCCGTTGATAGGAGCGTACTCGTGAAACCCACGATCATGACGGCGGTGGTTGCTGTCGGAGCGGTGGTCATCGTCGTAGCCATCCTTGGCCTGGCGAGATTCACTCAGTCGGATTCAGATCGCGCGATGACCGAGGCGGACCTGCACACGGCCAAGGCCATCCGTTTGCTAGCGAGCTACGAGGCGAATCTGGATCAGATCGCGATCCTGCGGGATCAGATCGGCCGGCAGCTCGGGGGCGAAGCGTCTCCGGTGGCGGTTCCTCCGAAGGGGAGCGACGTGGAGGAGTTGGTCCGCGGCGCCCTGGAGGACTTCCAGGCGTTCAGCAAGGAGCTGCGGGATCGCGCCCGGAAGGGCCCATCCGATGCGCTGGATCAGCGTCTGCGGCAGCTCGTTCCGGACGCGTCAGAGGTTTCGGAGATGCCCAAGCTCGATCTTGGGCAGAACGAATCGGCGATCTCCAAGGGCCTAGCCAAGGCGGTGAAGGAGCTGGACACGAAGACGAAGGAGAACGCCAGGATTCTCAAGGAAGCTCTGCAGGAGGCGGACTCCGCCCTGCGCGTTCGGTACGGCGAGGCGGGCATGGACGATCACGTGAACGCGAACAGCGTGAAGGCGTGCGTCCTGTATCTCCAAGGCGAGGTCAAGCGCTGCGACGCGATGGCGGCGCGGCTCGAGGTCCAGCAGATGCGTCTTCGGGCGTTGCGGCTGATCGACCAGTCGTCGGGGTTGTCGGATCAGATCAAAGATACGCAGGGGCGCCTGCCGACCCACCTGACCAAGCGACTTTCGGACGAGAAGGCGGACTTGGACAAGCGTCTGGCGGAGGCCAAGAAGCACTTGGCGGAGCTGGATGCGCAGGTCGCCGGGGTCGAGAAGCAGATCGCCGCGGCGAAGAAGGAGGCCGAGTCGGCCGGGGAGGCGATCAAGGCGCTGGAAGCCAAGAAGTACGATCCGAAGAGCCCGGCGGACGTGAAGCGGTACGTCGAGGAGTATGGCAAGCTGTCGGATCGTCGGCGCGAGGCGGATCTGAGGGCCGTTGCGCTGGAGAGAGGGACGCTACAGGGCGCCAAGCTGGACGACGCGCACGGTCGCGACCCGATGAAGGATCGTTACGTTCCGGAGTCGGGAGACAAGAAGATCACGGTGGTCAAGGGGCTGACGACGCTGACCCAGGCGAAGGCTTCGGCCGCCAAGGCGGTTGCGGACATCGAGGCCTTGATCAAGTCCAACGACGCCCAGAGCCAACAGGCCAAGTCGCTGGTCGAGCGACTCGATAAGCACATTGCGGAACTGACGAAGCTGAAGGGGGACGTCGACAAGAAGATCATGGCGATCGTGAGCCAGGACGAAGGCGCGGCCGGCGGCATCAAGGCCCGTCTCGATACCGCGATGAAGGCCGAGGACGAGGCCATCGCGCTGTACGGCAAGGCGCGCCAGGCGTACAAGAAGGCGTCTCGGGCGGCGCGAGGTCGAGGCGGCGAAGTCGCGACCGAGTTGGGCATGACCGACAAAGAGGGCGAGACGGCCATGACGATCGGGCAGGCCGACGTCGAGCACGCGGATGCCCTTGTGAACCTGCAACGGGTCCGGGGCTTTCGCGAGCAGATCGCCCTGGCGCAGGCGGCGCTGGCGGCCAAGGTGTCCGGCGTCGACCAGGGACAGGTTGACGCCCTCAAGGAGGGGCTTGCGTCGAGTTGGGAGGCATCTCTCAAGGCGATCGACGCTTCAATCGAGCTGTTGAACGGCGCGGCGAACAAGATGAAGAAGCAGAACTACGGATGGATCTCCCAGGCCAGTCTGGCCGCGGCGCTGCAGCTCAAGTCGCTGCTCGCGTCCGGTCCGGACGCGGCGACGGCCTTGGACGAGGCGATCGCGCAATACGAGGCGGCGGTGCAGGGACGCGAGGGCAGTCCGTTCCTGAAGCCTTATGTTCGCGTTCTGGCCCGAGCCAAAGCGATCCAGGAGACCGGACTGATCGGCGGGCCACGACCGGCGACCCGACCCGCGGCGACGCAGGCCGAGGGCTCGGAGGCCGCGAGCAAGGCGTCCGAGAAGCCGGCAGCGCCTGAGAAGGCCAAGGCACCCGCGAAGGCGGCGCCAGCTCCGAAACCCACGGGACCGGCCAAGGCCGCGCCCAAGTCGCCCGCGAAGACGAAGGCCCCCGCGAAGGCGTCACCGGCTCCGAAGTCCGCGGGCCCCACCAAGGCGCCCCCGTCGAAGGGGAAGCGCCCGGCGGCACCGGCACAGCCGCAGCGCACGCCGGCCAAGGCACGCTAACCACGGTAGGGAGTCGGGACCTGCTCTGACCGCGGCCCCACATCGGTTGCCGACTTAACCCCGAAGCAGAGAGGCTCGATTATGGCTAACGCCGATCGAATCGCGCGCATTGGCATGGTGGGCTGCGGCTACATGGGTCAGAAGGCCCACCTGGACAACCTCGTGACGATTCCCGGTTGCCGGGTCGTGGCGCTGGCCGAGGGACGGTCGGAGACGGCCAAGCTGGTTGCCCGTAAGTACGGCATCGAGCGAGTGTATCCCGATCATCGGGCGCTGCTTTCCAATGCCGAGGTAGACGCCGTTGTCTGCGTGATGCACTACGGGCTGCACCACACGGTCGCGAGGGACATTCTCGAGGCGGGCAAGCATCTGCTGACCGAGAAGCCGATCGCAATCCGCTCGGAGACGGGCCACCTGCTGGCGGACCTGGCGGAGGCCAAGGGCGTGATCTACCAGGTGGGCTACATGAAACGGCACGTTCCGGCCAGTCGAGCGGCGGTGGAGACGATTCGGCGTTGGCGAGAGAGCGGGGCTGCCGGAGCGATGAACTACCTTCGCGTGTCGATGCCGCCGGGCAATTGGACGTACGGCATCGAGGGCCCGATCGGGGCGGGGGACTCGGCACCGGCCTATCAGGGGCAAGCCATCGAGACGCCACCTGACTGGATGGGCGCGGCCACGGGCGAGGCCTACAACGCCTTCGTCAACTACTTCATTCACCAGGTCAACATGGTCCGCTACCTGCTGGGCGAGTCTTATCGGTGCGAATATCTCGACCCGACGGGGACGGTGCTTCTGGGGCGCAGCGACAGCGGCGTGCCGTGGGTGCTCGAGATGAAGGGGTACAATCTCCGCGACCACTGGGAGGAGTACTACAAGGTTTGCTTCGAAGGGGGCAAGCTTGACCTGTCGATCCCTGCGCCGATGGCCCGGCAGCACTCCGGGGACCTACGGATCTATCACGGTCCGACGAGCGACGTCGACCGGGGGAGGTATGAGCAGCCCGTTCTGGCCCCGTCATGGTGCATGCTGGAGCAGGCTCGTCATTTCGTGGACTGCGTCCGAACCGGCAAGCCGACGCTTGCCCCCGCGCGAGAGGCGGCCTTGGATTTGGAGGTCGCCGAGCAGTACGCCAGGTTGCTTACCCGATAGGTTGACGACCCGCCGGAAATGACTACCGACACGAGCGACGGCGGGGGCGGCATAGCAGGCCGGCGAAGGAGATCATTCCGATTGCCATGGCCGCGGGGGCGGCGAAGCAGGGCGTGGGGTTGGCGGTTGCGGGGTCGTCGTCTCCTGGGAGCGGCTTGCCGGGGTTGTCGTCCTGGCCGGGGGGCGTGGTGGAGAAGACGGCCACCAGGCTCTTGTCTGCGTCCATGGTGATCGTCATTGGATTGTCCGAGGATTCGACGTCGCCTTGCCACTGGATGAACCACCAGGGCTCGAGGGTGACGTTGACGCGGTTGTGGACGACGCTGGCGGGCTTGGCGGTCAGGGTCACGGTGGCGCCGTTCGGGTAGGTCGGCCCGATTGGATCGAGGACGACCTCGCCCTGGCCTTGGACGTCGACGGTGAGCGTTCGGGGGATCGGCTCGAAGACGGCGGTCAGGTTCATGTCGTCATAGAGGGCCACGGCGATGACGGGTTCGGTTCGTTCCACGTCGCCTTCCCAGCGGACGAACTGGGATCCTTCGTCGGGCGTGGCGGTGATGATGAGCACCTGGCCCCAGGGGTACGTGCCGCTATCGGGCGAGACGGTTCCGTCGCCGACGACGTTGACCTTTAGCTTGGGCGTGATCTGCTCGAAGACGGCCGTGACGAGCTTGCTCTTGGTGAGGGTCACGCTCGTGACGGGGCTCGTGCCCTTGGCGTCGCCTTGCCAGCGAAGGAATCGCCATCCGGCGACGGCCTTGGCGGCTAACGTGACGACGTCGCCCTGGTCATAGACGCCGCCCACGGGGTCGACGCTGCCAGCGCCCTCGGCGTGAATCGTCAGGGCTTGCTGGCCGGGGGCGAGCTCCACGAAGTGGGCCGTGGCGGTCAGATCGCTCGTTATCGTTACGCGTCGAGACGCGCCGGCGCCGGTCAGATCGCCGGACCAGTTGGAGAAGGCCCATCCCTCGTCGGGGGTGGCTTTGATGGTCAGGACGCTCTCGTTGGCGTAGGCGTCGTTGGGGGGCGTTACGGCTCCTTGTCCGTCGACAGTCAGGTTGAGGCGATGTTCGTTGAGGACATAGGTTCCGGTGAGCTCGGCGCCGGTCAGTCCGACGTTGACGGTGGTGGCAGCCGGTTTGGCGTATCCGGTGACCTTGCCGAACGACACTTTGTGCTTACCGGCGGTGACCCGGCGGGTCTGGGGCGCTTGGCCCCAGTCGACGCCGTCGACGATGACGTTCCCCTTGACGGGCTGGGTGCGCACGGTGAGCGGATACGTGGCGTGCGCGGCGAAGTCGAAGCGCCGGTAGGTTTGGAGATTGGCGTCGGGTTTGCCGGACGATCCGCTCGGCGCGGCCGAGGCCACGTACAGATCCAACGTGTCGGCGCTGTAGACGACGGAGTGGAGGGAGTTGGGCTCGGTCAGGACGTTGAAGGGTTCGGACGCGGTGCGTCCGCCCAGGAGGCGGATGGCGCGGTCGGCATCGATGCTGCCCGAGTAGCTCGTGACGCCGTCACGGAGTCTGACGTAACGGGAATGGTTCGCGTACTCGGGGAGGTAGAAGAGCTCGTCCCAGCCGGGCATGAGGGCGGTGAGGAAGTCGATCAGCCCCTGATTGGCGATCATTGAGGGGGTTTTTGCCGAGAACTTGTCGGCGAGATAGAGGATGTCGAGCGAGCGATAGGGGTACGTGGGCGGCAGCAGATCGGAGATGTCGATGTACTCGTATCGCGGGTTCGTGGCGATGTTGTTCATGATCCAGTCGCTCTGGAGCTCGAGCAACGGGCCGGTTGCGGTGCCCGGGGTTCCCTTGTAATGGGCGAAGAGATTGGAGCGAACGATGGCGTTGGGCACGGCCTTGGAGATGACCGCGTTGATGTCGCCGGTACCGAGCGGAAAATCCATCGGGAACGGCGGGACGAAGACTAGCAGGCCGATGCGGACACCTTCCTCGCGGATGAGGTAGGTGTGGTTCTCGTTGGCGTCGTTCTCTCGGAAGACTTCGAGCCGTGTGGGCGTGAACTCGAAGGCTCGCAGGGCGGAGGTTCCGAGTCCGTCGGCCACGAGGAGGCTTCCGGAGACGGTGCGCGCGGTCGATTGGAGCAGTGACTCGACGGCGCCGACGTTGGCGGCACTCTCCAACAGGGCGCGGATCTGGAAGATCAGGGGCATTCCCGCGGTGGCTTGGGCGTTGGTCGGCGACCGCATTCCGCTGATGGCCACGCCCTGGCTGTTGATGCCAGTGATGGCCCCGGCCAGGCCCGCCCAACCCACGGAGCAGAAGGTGTATCCTTGCGACGGCTCGTAGACAATGACGACGGCTCCGTCCTGGAGGCCCTGATGGACGCACTCCTCGTCGTCGTAGTTCAGTCCCATCAGGACGTGTCCACCCACGGTGGCGCTGCCCATGGCGGCGAAGCGGGCGCCAATGCCCCGTTCGGGGTTATCGCGGAGGATCTCTTCCCAGCTATGGAGCACGAGCAAACGGTTGGCGTTGATGGCTGTCGTTCCCAAGGCGGCGTTGGCGCCGGCCGCGATAGCCTGGATCTCCTGGACGTAGGAGTCGGGAATATGCGATTTCGCGGCGGCGGCTACCTCTGCCTGCTTGGTTCGCGATATTTCGCTGCCGAGGACGGCGTCCAGGGCCTCGTAGACGTCGCGGATCTTCTCGGCCAGGAGACGGCCGTGGGCTTGGCCCATCTCGGTCGGGGTG
Organism: Phycisphaerae bacterium; assembly: GCA_016927755.1. Classification (GTDB taxonomy): domain Bacteria; phylum Planctomycetota; class Phycisphaerae; order UBA1845; family JAFGLZ01; genus JAFGLZ01. The sequence goes on along the minus strand of JAFGLZ010000098.1, from coordinate 21,220 downwards.
CCTTTGAGGTGCAGCACGAGGAGGCCGTCGACGTCTTCCAGATAGGACGAGCCGTAGCTACCGACGACGGCGGCCCGGGTCGGGGCCGTCCACATCAGGCTGCACAGGAGTAGCGGTACGTAGACTGATCGCTTCCGGCCTATGGCAGTCACTCGGTTCCCCTCGCGCATGGCGATGACAGACGGCAAGCCCGTCTTGGATGACAAAGGTAGGAATGCTCGGTGTGGCCCATAACCCCGCCCGACCGTAATACCTTCCCAATCTATAGCGTAGTGGCGTGAACGGGGTAAATCCAGCCCCAGCTCGGACTGGTCGCAACGGGGGGGTCTGGTTGCGTCACAACTGTCCCGCAGAGTTGGTCTTATGGGACGCGGGGCCGGCGGAATGACGGATCGAGCGGGGGGATTCAATTGGCGTGGCGAATCGTGCAGGCCGTTCGGCGGGGTGGCTCATCGGCTCGGCGTGGTCGTTGGGCGCTCGCACGCCGGGTACTTGCCGAATAGAATAGCGAGTTGGAAGTGGGTCTTCGCACGGAGGTCGGACGGCCAAAGATGCCCAGTCGCCAAGTCACGTTGTCACCGGTCTCGCTGTCGGTCATCCTCCGGCTGAAGGCGACGAACGGGCGGAACCACGTTCGCGGAGACCTGACGGAGTCGCCGCTCCGACTGGTGTCGGTGGTGGCGTTTATCCTGTTTATTTGGACAGCGCTGTACATCCTTTTCTACGAGGTTTTCCGGTTCATCCACCTTCGGCACCTCGAGTCGATCGTGGCGGTTCCGTACGTGTTCCATTTCTTCTTCATCGCGCTCATGGCGATGCTGGCGTTCTCGACCTCGATCTTGTGCTTTACGGGTCTTTACGGGCGGGGCGAGTCGCAGTTTCTGCTGACGATGCCGCTACGGAGTTGGCACGTGGTGGCGACGAAGTACGTGGAATCGCTGGTTCTGAGTAGCTGGTCGCTGATCCTGCTGGGGTTGCCGCTGATGCTCGCGATGGCCCGGGTCGGGGACACGCCCTGGTACTACTATCCGCTGTTCGTGAGCCTGTTTCTGTCGTTCGTGGCGATCCCTGGCGCGGCGGGGCTTCTGGCGGCCCACGCGGCGGCGCTGTACTTCCCCCGGTCGGCCCGTCGGTTCATGGTGGTGGCGGTCGTGGTAATCCTTGCGGTGGTCGCCGGGTTTGGGATCAACCTGTATTCTCGAACGACGGCGGACTCGGCGCTGTGGCTGAAGCGGTTCTTCGAGCAACTGTCGGCGATACGCGGTCCGCTGTGGCCGAGCACATGGGTGACGGAAGGCATCGTGGCCGCGGCGCGTCGGGATCCGGGGCAGGCGTTGTATTATCTCTTCATCACGCTGGCCAACGGTCTGTTTTTCAGTTGGCTGGCCGTGCTGATCGTCTCTCGGCGCGTTTCGGACGCGTTCGCTCGCGCGCAGTGCCGGTCGACGCGGGTCATTCGCGCGGGCGGTCGGATTACGTCGGTCGTGGCATCGGTCTTCTTCTTCTATCTGCCGCGGCGGATGCGGTGGCTGGCGATGAAGGACCTGCGCACGCTGGTGCGGGATCCGCTGCAGTGGTCGCAGTTGGCGATCCTCTTCGGGCTGCTGACGCTTTACGTGGTGAACATTCCGCGACTGTCGCTCGACATCTCGTCGCTGAAATGGCAGGTGTTGGTGGCGTTCCTGAACCTGGCGGCGATCAGCCTGATCCTGGCGACGTTCACGGGCCGGTTCGTGTTTCCGATGGTCTCGCTCGAGGGGAGGCAACTCTGGCTGCTGGGGCCGATGCCGCTGTCACGGACGCACCTGCTGATCAGCAAGTTCGCCTTCGCGCTGACGACGACGCTCCTCTGCGCCGTGGGCGTCACGACGCTTTCGATGAGGATGCTCAGTCTTCCGTCGCCGTGGTGGTGGGTGCATCTGCCGGCGGTGGTTTCCGTGTGCATCGGGCTGTGCGGTCTGGCGGTGGGGTTGGGGGCTCGGCTGCCGATGTTCGGTGAGTCGAACGGCGCGCGGATCGCCAGCGGCATGGGCGGGACGGTGAACCTGATCGCGTCGGTGTTGTTCGTGGTGACCATCCTGTTGATCGTGGCGATGCTGAGCCTTCGGGCGGCGAGCGCGGGGGCGATGATCTTCGACGGTCGCGCGGTTCTGGCGATCGTCCTGGTGATGGGGCTCGGTCTGCTCATCGCGGGCATGTCGATGAAGATGGGGGCGCGGTACCTTCGCGAGGCGGAGTTCTGAGACGATGATCAGGGAGATCGGGGAGCGGGAGGTTAGGGAGGACTTCTTCGATCTGATGGGGGAGCTGGACGCGGGGAATCACTTCCATCCGGACGACGCGAAGCACGTCGAGTGGCTTGGGAGGCGGATCTCGATCCGTGTGACGCAGGGCGTGCGCTTCTTCGGCTACTATCTGGATGACGGCACGGCGGCGGGCTTCATCGCGGTGCTGTTCGACGACGGACCGAACGGGCCTGCTCGCGGGTGGGGCAAGTGCGAGATTCTCGATTTGGGCTTCTTCCCGCCGTACCGCGGCAACGGGCGCGGCACCGAGCTGCTCGGGCACGTTGAGGCGTTGGCCCGAGAGGCGGGCGTTACCTCGCTCTACGTGTCCACCTATGCCAAGGAGCGAATGGCCATCGCCTTCTACGGCAAGAATGGTTTGACACCCGTGGCGACGCTTCCGGACGTTCATGGGCCGGGGGATGAGGGGATGGTGTATATGCGGAAGATCCTCTCTGGATGCGGACGGTCGTACACGCCCTGATTGGCCAGCGATGCGTGGCGGCGGCTCGTGCCGCGACCTATTAGGATAGACGCCCCATCCCTTGCCTGGCCCGGGGCTTTGCGCGGGCGTCGGCAAGGGATGGGGCATCCATGTGACTAGCGTCTGGTTCGAACGGTCCTGTGGAACCGCAAGGCCGAGATCATCAGCCCGACGATCAGCATGGGCAGCATCTGACCGGCGCCCGCGCCGCACTCGAAGTAGGCGTCCACTTCATAGTCGCGGTTCATCGTGAGCACGAGCGGATTGCCGGTGGCCACGTCGGCGTAGTTGGCGTCGCCCGGGTGGTTCTGGTCGTAGATCAGCCAGTGATCGAAGTGGTAGAAGGGATCGGGATCCGCGTCCAAGCTGACCTGAGTCCCGGCGGCGTAATACGGGCCGGGCGGCGAGACGTCGACGTCGCCGTCTTTATCGGGGATCTCAGTGACCGTCAGTTGGTAGCACGGTCCCTGGGTGGAGGATTCCACGTTGGACCACGGGCTGATACCGTCGTTGCTCGTGATCAGTCGCTGGTAATGACCGAGGTGCTCATAGCACTGCGAGAGCGACGTCGGTAGGGGGTAGGTCGTGTTCCCGCCGTATTTCTTGATGCCCCAACTCAGGACGGTTTCACCGGAATCGAAGCGGTAGTAGAGCTTGGCGGCTCCGCTCATGGCCATGGCGATGCAATACGCGCGTCCGGCGACCATGGGGACGGAGATGGGGCCGGAGCCGTACCATCGTGTTCCCGTTCCCGAGCTGATCGTACCGTGATAGACGCGTTGAAACGGACCGGAGGATGGTCGCTCGTAGACGGCGAACTCAATGGTCTGCGAGGTCGTGATCTCGAGGTACTGCTGAATCTCGGTGAGGGTCCGATTCAGCTTGCAGTCCACGAAGGTCGTGAATCCCAAGTCGGAGCAGTTGGCCGTCAGCGATCCGCTGCCGACGACCTCCGTGGTGCTCGGCTGCGGCGATCGAGCCTGGACGCGATACCAGTACGTCTGGCAGAGGGTCAGCCCGGCAAAGGCGTGCGTGAGTTCACTGACCCAGTTGCTCGTCGAGAGGATCTGCGTGAAACCTGAGTCTTGCGCACATTGGACCAGATACCGGTCGGCTTCCGGAACGCCGCTCCAGTCCACGGTGTTCGAAGTCCCATTGGTCATCTCCGGCTCGGGCGCAAGGACAGGCGCGCTCAGCGCCATGGTGAGGATGATGGAGACCGTTGCCTCCCTTGAGTCGCCGCCCCAGTAGGGCAGACCGCCGTCGTTGGCCTTGTGCGTGAAGCGATCAGGTCCGATGTAGCCCGGATCGGGAGTGTAGCGAACGATGCTTCCGCCGGCGGCGAGGGCATACGGGACCGCGCTGATGGTGCCGGCGTACGGATCACTGAGGCTCCCATGCTGGGGCAGAGATGTGATGACGCTGGTCAGGGCTCCCGGGGGGTCGGGGATGCCGTCGTCGGTTGCCTGCAGCTCAATCGCCACGGTCGTGTCCTGCACGGCGCTGCAGAAGGAATGCGTCGCTACCGGTGGGGTCGGCCGGAACATCGCGGGGGTGGCGGCGAGGGAGTAGGTTTGTGGTCCTTCCGGCACGGCATAGCCGATGACCTTGATCGTCCAGACGCCCGCGGCAGGGGCGTCCACCACGACCTGCTCGATGTTGTTCCTATCATCTCGCTGGGTCCGGATTGCCGGCGCATCCCCGTTGCCGGGGTCGAGGGTCCACGGGTAGTGGACGGAAGCGCCGCCGGGACTGATGGCCACCAGGTCGAGGTCGTTGACGAGCTCGGGGGTGGTGTTGACGGCGCCGGGGGGGTCGTCCCATGCCATCGTGACTTTCAGCTCGGTCGCGCCGGCGGGCACCTCAACGAAGTAGTACGCTTCTCCGTCCTGATCGACGGACCCGGTCAGGTAGCGACTGTACTCGCCGTACATGAACGTGATGGTGTCTTGAATTCGGACCGATCCGTATCCGAACTTGTAGTCCGGGCCGGGATTGCCGAGGTCGACGGCGTTGTGGGCGAGGAGGACCTTCAGCGTGGAATTGAGGGGGAGCGGATCGCCGATGTACAGGTACTTGTAGGTCTCCAGGAGCAGGGCACACAGCCCGGTGACGGTGGGGGTGGCCATGGAGGTTCCGCACATCACGACGTACCCGCCGTTCGAGGAGGTCGAAGTGACGCCGTTGTCGCCGTCGGACTGACAGCCGGGGGCGACGATGTCCGGCTTGAGACGGCCGTCGTCGGTGGGCCCCCAACTGGAGAAGTCGGTCATGGAATCATCGTTGGAGTTGACGGCGCCGACGGTGATGTGGTTCTTGGCACAGGCCGGCGGGGCGGTGGTGTGATAGCTGGTCCCGCATCGGCCGGTGTTGCCTCGCTCGTTTCCGTTGGCGAAGATCACCCTCATCGGGGCGCCCAGACTGCCGCGGACGATCGAGTCTATCAACTGCGACGTGGTTCCGTAGTCGCCTTCCCATTCACACGGCAGAGTCGGGCGATGGGCAACATTCGTTCCGATGGAGTTGTTGGCGATCTCGGCCCCGTAGGTGTTGATGGCCTCTTCGTAGTCCTGCTCGATATCGCCCGGGTTTGTGTAAAGGATGTCCGGCGGGGTGAGCCAGCCGGAGGGCTCGATGCCGTAGGACTGCATGGTGACGCCGGGGGCCATGCCTCGATACTGGCCGCCGCTTCTTGCGCCACTGCCGCCAATGGTGCCGGCCACGTGTGTGGCATGGTCAATGGTTGACGAGTCGTCGCGAGTCGTGAGTCGGCCGCCGAAGTCCTGATGGGCGGCATGGGCTTTTCCGGCGTCAAAGACCAGGACATTGACGCCGGCGCCGGTCAGCGAGTACGGCGCCGCCTGGACGACGTCCGCCTGTGTCAGGACCCGGTTTGAGTCGTTGGTCGGTCCAAGGGGTGGCAGGGGCGGCTCGACCCATTGGACGACGTCCTCGGCGGCCAGGGCGGCGACGTTCGCGGCAGGCATGCATGCCATGATCATGTTGATCGATCGGACGATTCCACGAACCTGACCGCCGTGGCGCGTAATCGCGGCGCTTCCTTGGAGGTCAACGTCGACGTCAGGGTGCAGCAGGACACAGAGGGCCACGGCGTCGATCTCCCCGTCGGGATTCTCGCCATCGGCGGCCACTCGTCCTCCAACGGCGGGTGCATTGCCGCGTGCGTAGGCCGGGAACTGCCCTCGGAGGATCATCGGCGCTTGTTTCCACTCGGCCTGGATGCCACATGCCGCGGTCACGCCGGCGGCCTTGGCGTCGTTGGCGGCCTTCTCGCCGCCCGAGATTCGGGCGAAGAAGGCGTTGTCCCCAAGGTAACGCAGCAGTTGGATGCCTTCCGCGGCCATCGCCTCGCGCTCCTGAGCCGAAGGGATCGCCGCGAGGCGTACCACGACGTGTCGGTCTCCCGGGACTGCCAGGACGACGTCGGGATTCGTTTCTTCGGGTCCGGCCTTGGCGAGGTCGCCGGCCTTCCACCGGATGACGTCGATTCCTTGCGCACGGACTGAAGCGACGCCCCAGCCCCATGCGACGATCACGGCGACAACGATTCGGCAAGAAACAGTCGTCTTCGTTTTCACTGGACACCTCCTCTGTTGGCCCGGGTGTGTATAAATTGGGCGCCCCATCGGCCCCACGCGATCCTGCCCCCGAGAGGCAGGAGGGAACGCAGTTGACAGAGAGAAGCATGATAGACGTGGGTAGGGGAAATCCCGGAGGGCCCGGTGACTGATGCCACAGGGCTCCAGGGCGTTAGCACTTCCTCTCCACCCGACGGGCATGAGTTATCATGGGCCGTGAGGCGGCTGTCAAGCGCAAAAAAGACCAGGCATTCGCGGGAAGGGCGGATATGGCCTTGGCTGGGGGGTATCGGATCGATGTCGCCTTGCCATCGGCGGTGGTGTAGGCTGTTCCATTCCGCCGGAGAGCGGGTTCGGAAGCGTGGGAGGAAACGGTAGTGACAATGGCTCGACTGTTTCGACGGGTGTTCACCGCTGCGATCGCATGGGGGTTCGCGATGTCTCACATTGACGAGAGGGACTTGATTGCCAGCGAGCAGCCTCAAGTGCAGGCAACGTGCGGAGACGTTCCCATCAAGCGGTTCGGGTTTTGCTGGGTGCTCGGCGAGGCCCCGAGTCTGCTGGACGACGTGCCACTTCAGGTTGGGAATGCGTCTTCGCGAGTGAAGGTTCATCCCAAGGACAGCAGCCAGATCAAGCGGAACTACCTGGGCGTGACCACGACGCGGATGCCGCGGTCCACGGAGAACGACTACCTGCCGCTGGAGGCGATCCACCTGATCGACGGGAGCCGCGAGACGTGCTGGATGAGCCGCGCCCAGACGCGGCCGGACGTCCAGCCGGTGTGGATACGCCTGGATCTCCCGATGGAACGGGTCGTCGACCGCGTGGTGCTTCGCAAGCGTCCTCCGGCGGATCAGGCGCGGAGCACGCTCGGCTGGGCGCCGATACGGGACGCGGTCGAGGTCGGTCGCGGGATGCCCGCAACGATCACGATCAAGACCAGCCGGGACAATCACGCTTGGGAGACGGTGTACGACGGCGCCACGGGGGACAGCCCGGCGAAGCTCGACTATGAGTTCCGGTTTGCCGCGCGGCCGGCCAAGCAGATCTGGATCACGGCGGGGAACCTGCCCTTGGTCGAGAACGTGCTGTATGCGTTCTCCTTGGCGGAGGTGGAAGTGCATGACACGGGGGGCAAGAACGTGGCGCTGGCCACGTGCGGTACGGGCGTGACGGTCAACTCGACGCATCACAGTCCGGGGCAGGAGCTGGCGGCCCACCGCTGGTATTGGCCGCTTCATTACGACGCGGGGTTCAAATGGGCGCGTGTGGGCTACCACGACGACCCGATCAACTGGCACTGGGTGGAGAAGGAGAAGGGGGTCCTGAAGATCGACCCGGAGACCGACGCCGCCGTTACGGAACTGGTGTCGCACGGCGTCGACATCGTGATGTCGTTGGACTTCGGCAATCGCTTGTATTCGGGGCCGGCGACGCGTCCGATTCCGCAGCTCTGGGAGTGGAATTACGACATGCCCGCGCCGCCGACCACGCCGGAGGCGCTGGCGGCCTGGACGCGGTACGTCGAGTTCATGGTGAAGCACTTTCGCGATCGCGTGAAGCACTTCGAGATCTGGAACGAATGGAACATTTCGTGCTACTGGGGAGCAGCGCCGAGCCTCGAGCATTACCTCGCGGTGGCGAGGGCGGCCATTCCGGTGATCCGCAGGCACGCGCCCGAGGCCAGGATCATGATGGGTTCCTGGGCCGGCTTTCCGCATGGCATCAGCACGTGGAGCCCGGAGCAGCTTGCCGCGAAAGAGAAGGAGCAGATGATCCTCCAGGCGACGCGCGAGCTGGCGCGTGAAGTCGACGAGATCGGCTGGCACCCGTTCTACCAGACGGATCCGGAGCAACTGAAGCACTACAGCGCCGACGTGCGGGCGCTCCGCAATTGGCTGAAGGGCGTCGGCTTCCGTGGGCACTGCATGGTGACGGAATGGAACTACAGCGCGGTGTATCCGCCGCTGTCCGAGGCGGAGGCCGCCAGGGCGTGGTGCGGCGGATTCCGGGCCACCGAAATGGAGAAGGCCAAGTACGTGGCGCAGGTGTTCACGCGTCACACCGGGCTGGGGCTCGAGTCGTTCTTCTGCGAGATGTACTTTCCGCAATTCGGCGTTCTCGACCTGAGCCTCCTGCGGCGATCGTTCGACGCCGATCCGATTTCACCGCTGCAGCCGCAGGCGGCCTACTACGTCACGCGGAACCTTGCCACGATGCTCGATGGGCTGGAGCCGGGGGAGTTCGAGTACTCGATCGATCGCGCGCCGGCGAATCTCGAAGCGTTCGCACTGGAATCCTCCGACGGGCGTGCCCTGGCGATCTGGCTTGGCGGGCGAGCGAAAGACCACTGTGAGGGCGTCCCGGTCGACGTGCGCCTGAAGGTCGCGTGCAGCAAGGCGGTGGGCTACGACCCCATGAACGGCGTCCGTCAGGAACTCTCTGTTACGCAGGGGGAGGGCGTGGTCGTTCTCAAGGGGGTCCTTGTCCGTGATTGGCCGTTGATTATCCGATTGATCGGTCGATAACAGCAGTGGGGACAGGCCACTTATGCCTTTCGGAGACGCTCTCCGGTCCGCAGTCGTCCAACCGTCCCGGGCGTGGCGCTCTGTGTGTGGATCGTGGCATTCTCTTGTTGGACGCGCGGGGCGGAAGGATAATGAAGCTTCCTGAGCGAGGGTTGTTTCGGTAAGAGCCTGGCGGTCTGTCAGATCGCTGCATGATGTCTTTCTCTTGAGGACTCGGCTATGAGAGTCTTGTCGTGTGGGATTCTGGTCTTCTTGGTGGCCATTGCGCCACTCCTTGGCGGGGAGAGAGGCTCGAAAGGTTCGGCGGCGACGACGGCTCCCGGTAGGGGCGGTAGCGCACCGGAAGCGGCGCGAGGGAGGGTTGAGACGCCTGATGACATCGTGCGCGCGAAGTGGCCGGCGGTGATCGAGGTGCTGCAGAATCAGGGGCTCGACGCGGCGGGGAAAGAGAAGGAGATCGAGCGGATCGTCAGCCCGATCATCGATTTCGTGTTGATGTCGAAACTGGCGCTCGGCAAGGCACATTGGACCCGGCTTACGGCGCCGCAGCGCGAGAGGTACCTTCAGCTCTTCGTGGCGCGTCTCAAGCAATCGTATCGCGAGAAGATCGCGCTGTACGAGGGCGAGAAGATCCTGGTGAAGTTTCCGCCGCGGGGGACAAGCGCCGCGAAGGCCGAATCGAGCAAGACCGTTCACGTCCCGATCGAGCTGACGACGAAGGGAAAGCAGGCGATCGTGGTACACAAGTTTCGTCAGGACGAGAAGCAGTGGAAGCTCTATGACGCCGAGATCGAGGGCGTGAGCATTCTGCTGACGTATCGATCGCAGTTCAGTGACATCCTCCGCACCGGGACGGTCGAGGACCTACTGAAGCAGTTGGAGAAGGAGCCGCCTCGCTGACGGGCGACCTCGTGAGCGGGACCCGCGTTATGACGAACCGCACATCGAGGGCGGCGGCGGTTTTCGACCGGCTGGTCTTGGGGCATCCCGGGGCGGTGGTTGGCTGCGTGTTGGTGGTGGTCGGCCTGCTCTGCCTGAAGGCCCGATACTTCAGCCTGGACGCGTCGGCCGAGACGCTGGTGTTGGAGGATGATCAAGACCTCCGCTATGCGCGTCTGATCGGCAGGCGCTACGGCCAGGAGGATTTCCTGGTCGTGACGTACACTCCCAACGGCGATCTCTTTTCCGGTGAGACGCTGGCCGCACTGCGGCGGCTGCGGGACGAGCTGAGTCGATTGGAGCACGTCTCTTCGGTACGTTCGATTCTGGACGTTCCGTTGATCGAGAGTGGGCGGGTTTCGATCGAGTCGCTGAAGGACGGCACGGCCACGCTCGAGTCGGCGACGGTCGATCAGGCCGAGGCGGCGGCGGAGCTGCGTCAGAGCCCGCTCTATCGAAACCTGTTGGTCAGTCCGGACGGTCGCACGACGGCGCTACAGGTCGTCCTTGAAGACGACGAGGCATATGATCGCTTGCTGAGGCGGCGCGACGAGCTTCGGGAGAAGGAGGCCGGGGAATCGCTGAGTCCGGCCGAGCGCGACGAGCTGACGCGTGTGTCGCGGGAACTGCGAGATCGCCGGGACGAGATTGCAGGCCGGCGTCACGAAGACGTCGCCGCGGTACGGGGGGTCTTGGCTCGTCATGCGTCGGAAGCGCGGTTGTTCCTGGGCGGCGTGAGCATGATCGCGGACGACATGATCACGTTCATCAAGCGCGATCTGAAGGTGTTCGGGCTGGGGGGCGCGATTGCGTTGGGGCTCGCGTTGGGCGTCATGTTCCGGGGGCCGCGGTGGATCTGCCTGCCGATGGCGTGCTGCATTGTCTCGGCGGTTGTGATGATCGGGCTTCTGGGGTGGCTCGGCTGGCAGGTTACGGTGATCTCGGCGAATTTCATCTCGTTGCAGTTGATCATGACGATGGCGATTGCGATTCATCTGGCCGTTCAGTACCGGGAATGTCTTGTCCGTGACCCGCTGGCGCCGAATCGGCAGTTGATCCTCGATGCGGTTCGGCTGAAGTGGACGCCGTGCGTGTACGCCGTCTTGACGACGATGGCGGGTTTCGCGTCGCTGCTGCTGTGCAACATCCTGCCGGTGATCATGCTGGGTAAGATGATGATCGTCGGGCTTGCGGTGTCTCTGATCATATCGTTTCTGCTGTTTCCGGCGCTGCTGGCGCTGCTGCCCAAGGCGGTTCCGCCTCGCGAAGCGGGGCGTCGGATCGGGCTGACGGTTGCCGTGGCGCGATTTACTGAAGCGCACGGCGGCGTGATTCTCGGGGTCAGCGGCTTTCTCCTGCTTGCGGGACTTGTCGGCATCCGTCGGCTCGAGGTGGAGAACCGGTTCATCGATTACTTCCGGACCGATACGGAGATCCACCAGGGCATGAAGGTGATCGATCAGCAACTGGGCGGGACGACGCCGTTGGACGTGATCGTGGAGTTCGGCGAGGGCCGGGGGCGCGAGGCGCCCAAGGCCGGGTCGCGCGAACGTGAGGAGGAGTTCGACGAGTTCGCCGAGTTCGAGAAGGCGGCGGGGGAAGACAAGTACTGGTTTACGGAGGACAAGATGCGACGGCTCCGGGCCGCGCATCGGTATCTGGAGGGTTTGCCGGAGATCGGCAAGGTCTTGTCGCTGGCGACCGTTCTGGACGTTGCGGAGAAGCTGACCGATGGCAGGGCTTTGGACAGCTTCGATCTGGCCCTGCTCTATAGCGAGACGCCGAAGGAGTTCAAGTCGTTGCTGGTCGAGCCATACGTCTCGGTGGCGGACAATCAGGCCCGCCTGCTCGTACGCGTGCGGGACTCCGAGGAATCGCTCCGGCGCGACGCGCTGTTGAGGAAGATCAAGGCGGAACTGCCCGGCGAGTTGGGGCTTGGGGAGGACGACGTTCGACTTGCGGGCCTGCTGGTGCTGTACAACAACATGCTGCAGAGCCTGTTCGATTCGCAAATACGGACGATGGGTTTCACGCTGCTGTTGCTGTCGGTCATGTTCCTGATCCTGTTTCGGTCCTGGTGGGCGACGCTGCTTGCGCTGGTGCCGAACGCGCTTCCGGTCGTGGTGGCGCTGGGGGTGATGGGTTGGCTGGACATCCCGCTCGACATGATGACAATAACGATTGCGGCGATCGGCGTGGGGATCGCCGTGGACGATACGGTCCACTACGTGCACCGATTCAAGGACGAGTTGAGGGAGGACGGAGACTACGTGGCTGCCATGCATCGATGCCATGGCAGCGTCGGGCTGGCCATGTACTACACCTCAGCGACCATTACGATCGGCTTTGCGATCCTGGGCCTGTCCAGCTTCATTCCCACGGTGACATTCGGGCTGCTGACGGGGCTCGTGATGGTTGTCGCGCTCATTGCGGATCTGATGCTGCTCCCGCGGTTGTTGATTCTGGCCAAGCCGTTTGGCAGAGGTGGGCTCACGAGCCGTCGCCTCGGTGGCGAGCCGTCCTCAGCGTGTCATGCGTCGGCCCAGGGAGGGGCGACATGAGATATCTGACTTGGGGGGCTGTGATTCTGGTTGCGGCAGTCGCAGGCTGCGGCGGGCCCGAGGCGAGCTGGTGGCGATCCGGCTCGGCTGCTCCCCCAGAGGAAGCAGTGTCGTTGGCGGACCATCGCGAGGGGGACACTGCGTCGGATCGTCGCGTCGATGCCGGCTTGGATGGCGGGGGTAAGGTCGACGAGGTCGACGGGGTCGATGAGTTTGACGAATTTGACGAGATTGACAAGGAGCTCTCCGAGCGGATGGTGGAGGTTCCGGACCCGCTGAAGGGCTGGAATCGGGCGATGTTCCAGTTCAACGACCGGTTGTACTTCTGGGTGGCCAAGCCGGTTTTGGAGGGCTATGCGAAGGTTGTGCCGGAAGACGCGCGGATCGGGATTCGCAATTCGTTCGACAACGTGAAGATGCCGGTTCGACTGGTGAACTGCCTTCTCCAGGGGCGTTGGGAGGCGTCGGGTATCGAGCTTCGTCGGTTTGGGATCAACACCACGTTGGGCGTCCTGGGTTTCGTCGACGTCGCGCGGAAGGACTACGGGCTCGAACCGGTTCAGGCGGACATGGGGGAGACGTTTGCGGTGCATGGTCTGGGTGAGGGATGCTATCTGGTCTGGCCGGTGCTGGGGCCCTCTACGGTGAGGGATACGGTCGGTTCGATTCCGGATATGTTCTTGAACCCGCTACATTACGTCCGGCCGTGGTGGGTATCGCTCGGCGTGAGCGGCTTGAAGATCACGAACAACGGGTCACTGCAGGTCGGGGTCTACGAGGCGCTGACGTCGGATGCCGTTGATCCGTACGTGGCGGTGCGTCAAGCGTATATGCAGTATCGCAGGAAGCAGTTGGAGAGGGCCGCCGCGGTTCCCGAGAGCGAGGCTGGCTCGGCTGAGGAGGCGGTGGGTCCGCCGATGCCGGCGGGATGGCATCCCGAGGGAGGTCAGCCGTAGTCCGGTAGGGTGGATCGTCCGGAGCCACTTGTCTGCTGGTTCATCCGAGCGGGCGAGGGGTCGAGACATGAAGCTAGTGCTGCAACGTGATTTGGTCTTCGGCATGGCGGCGTATGGCGGTGTTGCCGCTTGCTTGATATGCGTTGAGGCGGCTTTCGGTGCATCGAAGGGGCCTCGGCTGATCGCGGCGAAGCCGCTGGTGATCTGGCGATCGCCGAATCCCAAGGAGGTCTCGCCGCGGAGCCCGGGCATCTGCCGACTGGTGGACGGGCGGCTCGTGCTGACGATGGAGTACAGCCTGGGCGGGTCGCGTTTCATGCCGGGCACGCGGCGGACGCCCGACGGCAAGTACTACCGGGGTCTGGCGTTCGTGTCCGATGACGGGGGGCGGACGGTTCGGCAGACGGGTCAGTATCCGCTTTGGCAGGGGCGGCCGTTCACGGCGGGTGACCGGTTGTATGTGCTGGGACACTACGAGGACCTGGGGATCGTCTGCTCGAAGGACCGCGGTGAGACGTGGAGCGAGGTCTCGTGGCTGACGAAGGGGCAGGATTGGCATCAGGCTCCGTGCAACGTTCGGTATGCACATGGCCGGGTGTATTTGGTGATGGAGCGTCATACGATTCCGCTGCGTCAGTACTGGCCGGTGTTCAGCATCGCGCCGGTCGTGATGTCGGCTAAGGTCGACGCCGACCTGACGAAGCGGGCGTCCTGGACGTTCTCGAGCGAGGTCAGCTTCGTTCAGATGGTGGACGAGGTGGGGGGCGTATCGGGCATCGGCTCGCCGTTCTACACGATCGGTCCGACGATCAAGGGAAAGACCGGCATGGCGGCCCGCCCGATGTCGCCGGCGGGCTGGCTCGAGACGCACATCGTGACGTTCCCCGATCCGAAGCACCAGTGGCACGATCCGGAAGACCGGACGATGTACTTGTACTCGCGGGCGCACACGGGGATGACGAACCTGGCGTGTGTGTCGAAGGCGGTCGAGGGGAAGGACGGGTCGATCACGGTTCAACCCGTTACGGCGCCGTCCGGCAAGCCGATGCTTTACATTCCGCTGCCGGGCGGACATCTGAAGTTTCACATCGTGTATGACGCGGCCACGAAGCTGCACTGGCTGGTGTCGAATCAGTCGACGGATTCTATGACGCGGCCTGAGCTGCTACCGGAGAATCGCTACTGGCTGCCGGACAACGAGCGGCATCGACTGGTGCTGCACTTCTCGAAGAACTGCATCGACTGGTGCTATGCCGGGATGATCGACAAGACGGACGACGCGCGTCAGTCGCGTAACTACCCGGCCATGGTGATCGACGGCGACGACCTGCTCGTTCTGTCGCGGTCGGGCGACGAGCTCTCCAAGAACGCTCACGACGGGAACCTTCTTTTGTTGCATCGGGTCCCGAAGTTTCGCGACCTGGTGTACTGAGCGTGTGAGACTGGCAGCGTCGCGCCTTCACTCGTCCTTCTCTATCACCGCGATGTATCGAGGCCCCTTGGAGTCGATGAACCGCGTGACGTGCCAGCCGGTGCCGTCGAGGATCCGGCGCATCTCCTTCTTGGCCGCGAGCAAGTAGTCGAACCAGGGCGTGGCGTAGGTTCGGTACCTGATGCGGAGTCGAATCTGGCCGCTCATTCTGCCTCGCCGTCTGTTCCGCTTGTGGTAGGCGAGATGGCGGCGATCGGCGACGTCGTAGGGGTCGGTGGACTGGGCGAGGATTCTCGCGCCATCGCTGGTCATTCCCCTCATCCGTCTGAGCAGCCACTTGGCGCGTCTGAAGCTGCCGAAGAGGCCGAAGTTGTTTCCGAACATGACGAGGGTGTCGAAGGTTCCCAGCTTGCTGCTGATCTGGGTGATCGATAGCACCTTGGCTTTCTTCAGGCCCCTGAGCTTGCAGACCTTGATCGCCAGGGGCGAGAGGTCGATGCCCGTGACGTCCAGGCCTTGATCCTGGAGGTGGATCGCGTGGCGGCCGGCGCCGCAGCCGATGTCCAGGACGTTGCCCTTGGCCAGCAGGATGGCGGTTCGCTCGTGGGGATCCCAGTCTGTGTATTCCTTGAAGTAGACGTCGACGCCGACCAGCCCGACGAAGCCGTCATCTCTTTCGTCGAACTCGTAGCCGCCCTTGCCGTGATGGGCGTCGTACATTGCGTGGCCGTAGGCGTCTTGTTTGTCGGTCAGTCTGGGCATTGATCGGCACTCGTGCCAAGGCGTTGGCGTCGGCATCGGCGATTGTAGACTCCTCCAATGATTAGGGGAAGATTCAGGTGAGGAAACGTTGCTGGGGCCCGCGCGCAAGACCGCTGCGATTCCACAAGTTCGTTACGTTTTGGGTGACCCCAATGCGGGCACCGGCCATCTGTGCCTTTGCGACGCATCCGTAGGCATGCCTTCCGTCGCCCCTCCGGGGCTTGTCGGTCTGGGCAATCGAGCACCAGGGGTTCCGTCCGCCGCTGCGGCGGATAGGTCCTCCGAAGCGGCGGACTGCACCCCTGGCTACATTCCTTCGGCCCTCCGGGCCTGGATACGCCCGGCCGAATCCGTCACGGGCCCGACGGATGGGGAGGAGGGGGGCTTGTGAGGACGGAACGTGGTATCATTCGGGTGCTGCGGCGAGCGAGACAGTGTGGACCATTTCTTCGGGAGGATGAGGACCATGTGTCAGAATTGCACGCGTCGGGAGTTTTTGGGCACGACGGCGATGAGTGGTGTGCTGCTGGGGGCGATACAGGCCCGTGAGTCAGCGGCGGCGCCGGGAGGGCCTTCGACATCGCTGCCGGAGAAGGTCCGCATTTGTGTGATCTTTGCCGGGCAGGCCATGTATGCGGATCGGAGTTGGGGCGTCAGTGAGGAAGAGATCGCCGCGATGACGCAGCGGCTGAAGGCGGTGGAGAAGAAGTTGGGCAACGTGGAGTTCGTGATCGGCCGGGCGGCGGCGGCTGCCGAGGCCGAGGCGCTGATGAAGAAGGCGGGGGACGCGGCGCCCGTGCTGGCGATCAACCTTCGGATCGGCGGGCTGCTGGGCGTCTCGAAGCCGATCCTGGACAGCGGACGGCCGATGGTGGTGTTCTCTGCGCCGGCGAGCGGGCACGACTGGATGTATCCGTTCCGTTGGCGGCGAGAGGGCAAGCCGGTCACGATGCTGACCAGCAGCGACTACGGCGAGCTGGAGCGGGCGGCACGGCTGCTGCGGACGATTCCGCTCTTGCGGCACAGCCGCGTGCTGGTGTTCGAGCCGTTTCGTGGGACGACACCTGCCTGCAAGCCCGAGGCGGTCAAGTCTCGGCTGGGGACCGAGGTGGTCGTCGTTCCGCAGAAGCGTTTCGACGAGACGCTCAGTGCCGTCGACGCGGGCAAGGCGCAGGCGGAGGCCGAGCGGTGGACCCGCAACGCCAAGAAGATCGTCGAGCCGACGCCCGAGGACATACTCAAGGCCGCTCGGGTGAGCATCGCCCTGGATCAGTTGATCGAGGAAGAGAAGGCACAGGGGTTGGCCGTGGGGACGTGTATGGGGTGGCTGAAGCGCGGATTCCCGTGTCTCGGATTCACGCGGCTGCGCGACCGGGGCATCCCGGCCTCGTGCGAGGGCGACATGGATTCGCTGTGGACGATGATGGCGTTTGGCTACCTCCTGGGCCAACCCGGTTTCCAGGGCAACGCGACGTTCGATAGCTCCAAGAACGCCCTGTGGACCGCGCATTGCGTCGGGCCGATGAAGATGGACGGCCCCGACGGCGGCGACGCGCCGTATCTGCTCCGAAGTCATTCGGAGATCGGCGCGGGCGTGGTGCCGGAGTTCCAGTATCGTATCGGGCAGGACATCACTCGGACGAAGCTGGTCAATCTCGACACGCTGCTGATCTCGACGGGGACGATCCGGGAGGTGCCGGACAAGTCGGTGCGCGCCTGCCGGACGCAGATCGTCACGGAGGTGCGCGACGCGGCCCAGATGGCCCGCAACTGGGGCGGCGGCGTGCTGGATGGCGACATGATGACGCTGCTGCATCGCGTGGTGTTCTACGGCGATCACCTTCAGACCGCGCGGCATCTGGCGGATTTGATGAACATGCGCGTCGTCGAGGAGGGGTGAGTTCCGCTTCGTGAAGGACTGTGCGAGATCAGGCGCCTGACATGCGGCGGGCGCGTGGGATGGGCATCTTGTCCATGAACCGTCACGGGCGAGACGCCCGTGCTACGGGCGCGAGCGTCGTGGCGATTGGGTATTCGCTTCGTGATGGGTGGGGGAGGGACGTGCGACGATCGCGCGAGGGTCTGCCATGTGGAAGGGCATCGTGACACCTCTGTGCATGGCAGTCTTCATGGGGGTGGGACGCAGCGCCGTTGCCGAGCCGTTCCACAAGACCTCGCCGGTGGTGGGCTACAGGTGCCTCTTCAACCACGAGCTGTTGATCGTGTGTCACGTCAAGGACATGAATCCGCGGCAGGTCGGCTCGTTCATCGAGAAGCTGGTGGATACGGACGTGGACGCGGTCATGTGTTGCCCGGGCATCTGGCGGACCAACGTGTTTCCGTCCAAGGTCGATCCGCAGTGGACGAAGCACGCGACTACTGAGCCGGCGAGCAAGTTGCCTTATTACGAGAGCGTCAAGAGATATCTCCTGGCCGGGGGGGACCCGGTGAAGGACACGCTGGAGGCGTGTCGGAAGTACAAGAAGGACTTCTTCATCTCCTACCGGATGAACGATCAGCACTACGTGACCGATCGCACTTGGCCGACGCACAACTTCATCTGGCGGGAGCATCCCGAATACTGGTTGGGGGATTCGGACACGTCGCCGTATTCGCGGGGCAAGGACAACGTCAGGCTGCTGGATTACATGCGCCCGGAGGTTCGGGGGTACTACTTCTCGATTATCGAGGAGCTTTGCACGAACTACGACGTGGACGGGGTCGAGCTGGACTTTCAGCGCTTCCCGAGGTTCTTCCACAATGACAAGGTCAAGGAAGGTACGCGGGTGATGACCGCGCTGGTCGGGCGGATCAGGGCCATGCTGGACAGGATCGGCAAGGAGCGAGGCAAGTCGCTCAAGCTCTGCGTGAGGGTGCCCGAGACTGTCGCCAAGTGTGAGGCGGCCGGGCTCGACGTGAACGGGTGGGATGGGCTGGGACTGGTGGACATGATCAACGTGTCCTCGTTCTACATTCACACGATGGAGTTGGGCATCGAGGAGTTCAAGGCGAGGACGAAGCGGGCGAAGATATACGGTGAGATGAACTACGTGACGTGGCAGACGGGCAAGCCGGGCAAGCTCGCTCGCCGGTACACAACGATCGAGACGTATCGCGCCTCGGCGCTGAATCTCTTCCGCCGGGGCGTGGACGGCGTGAGCCTGTTCAACTACGACTACGTGCCCAGCAAGCATCGCGTGGCCATGACGGAGGGGTTGAAGAGGATCACGGACGTCGAGTATCTGAGGACCGCGGCGAAGCAGTACGTGGTCTATCCGGGCTTCGGGACGTTTACGGCGAGGAACGCGAGGACGTTCGACATCATCATTCCTGACGATACCACGGCCGTGAAGTTCGAGCGGGCTATCATGCGGGTCGAGACTCGGGAGAAGTGCCAGGGGGTGAGGATTGACGTGGCGCTGAACGGGACGCCGCTGGAGGCGTGCGAGCACCAAGGGGTGGAGCTGTTTGCCCCCGTTTCAGAGAACGAGAGCTACGCGGGGCGCGAGGCGGTGAAGTTCTATGCGGTTCCGCTGAAGGCGTTGGTGTGCGGTAAGAATACCGTCCGCATCAGGAACGTGGATAAGGCCAAGGGGTCGGTGACTCTGTTTTCGATGGAGCTTGGGCTCCACCGATAGGCGGTGACGTCGGGCAGGCTGGAAGCCTGCGTTACGGGGGGGCGAGTTTGCGGGCGGTGGCGGTTGCGGGGTGGTCGGGCTGGAAGAAGTAGGAACGCCGGAGGTAGATGTAGCCGGCGAATCCCCACCAGCAGGCGATCGTGGTCAGGGTGACGATGACGAGCACCTCGTCGAACATACTGGTGTCGATGAGATCCTTGACCTGTTGTGTCACGCCGCTGGCGGCCAGGTAGGCGTCGCGCGTGTCCTGGTCCATGACGAACAGGATACGGTCGACGCTGTAGAATGCGGTTCCTGCCAGGATGAGGTAGTAGCCCCAGGGCTTGCCCAGGAGCAGTCCGATGCCGATTCCCAGAAAGAGCCCGGCGAAGAGGAGGTTGTAGGCGATTGCCACGGCGCCTCCTCGCATGGCCCCGAGCAGGGGGACCTCCGAGGTGACGGACATTAGGGAGAAGAGGGCCGAGGCGAGAAAGAACACCCCGGCGCTCGTGATCGTGAAGTATCCCTTGCGCCGAGGTGGTGGGGCCTCCGGTCTGCCCGGCGCGTGCCACTGGCCCTGTCGCTGCTCGGCCCCGCAGAAGCGGCAGAGGATAGCGGCGTCTTGGATCTCTTCAGCACAGAACGGACACTTCACGATGAGCCCCATGGAGCCGACTGCAACATTGATCGGCTCGACGTCGACGAGTCCTTAACGATCTTTCTTGCCGGGGGGGTTGTGGGCCGGGTCTTTGGCCGCGGCGATTGCGTTACAGCTTGGCGTTCTTGCGGAGACGCATCAGGGCCTGGACGAACTCGTCGGGGATCCGCCCGTGCGTGTCGGGCGGGACGTCAAGGAGCAGATTGACGCCTCGCTGACGGCAGGCGGCGTACTGCTCGAGCAATTCCTTGTCTGATCTCGGTTTGTCCCCGGTCACGAAGAACCACTCCTTGCCGATCGGGTCGCATACCTCGCCGGGCATGTAGACGTCCTTGCCCTCGATCGTGCGCCACTTGGTGTGGCTCGAGGCGGGCGGGAGCCGGCGTTCGATCGCGATGAGGTCGGACGGCCAAGCGTAGTCGACGTTGTATTCCTGGCCGGTGGAGATTCCGCTGTTCATCATGACAGCCGTCTGGGGCTGGAGCTTGGCGATGTGGTCGTACAGGAACGTGCGATAGCCGCGCCCGAGGACGCCGGGTATATCGACCCAGACCTCGCCGATCGGGCCGAAGTCGGTGAGCAGCTCGGTGATCTGGGCGGTCTGGAAGGTCTGATAGAGCGAGGTCGTGAAGGGCGGCATCTTGTCGCCGGCCTTGGGCCAGGAGTTCATGAGCTGGCTCCAGCCGCCGTCGGAGGGCGTCTTGCTGCCGAATCGGTGGTGGTTGTCCCAGGAGCAGTAGTAGAAGCCCGGCATGACGCCGCACCGCCGGCAGGCCTTGACGTAGGCCTCAACGACGTTGGTCTTGTCGCCGCTGTGGGCGACGGTGTAGTCGGTGTGCTTGCTGGGCCAGAGGCAATGACCGGCGACGTGCTTGGTCGTCAGGACGGCGTATTTCATCCCGGCGTCGCGGGCGACGGAGATCCACTGGTCGACGTCGAGCTGATCGGGCGCATAGGTGCTTGCGGGGGCCTTGCCGTCGGGTAGCTCCTTGCCCACGAAGGTGCTCATCCCGTAGTGGATGAACATGCCGTAGCCGAGGCTCTCCCATGCTTGGAGTCGGTCGAGGCTCAGCCGCTGGGAGCCTCGCTTCTGGCCGGGCGTGCCGGAGTTGCTTCCGGACTCCGCGGCCATCGCGGCGCCGCCGGCTGCCGATGCGGCCAGGGCTCCCTGACTTGTCTTGGTGAGAAACCCGCGTCTGGACATTGAACGTTCCGACATGGCCGTTGCCTCCTGTAAGAGAATGGCGGGCAGCGTGCTCCAACTGACTGAATGACCGTGCGGAGGTCCGCGCCACCGCAGCACGGGCGTCGCGCTTGTGATGGTTCATGGGCAAGATGCCCATGCTAGTGCGCCTGAGAGTGTACTCGATCAGTGGGGTGCAAGTCCCCACCAGGC
>JAFGLZ010000097.1 GCA_016927755.1 Phycisphaerae bacterium | reverse complement strand
GTTCCGCCGACACGCCTCGCTTGCTCATGCCCCCATCATGCCGCGCAACCCCGGCGGCGCATAGATGCGGTTCGTTAAGCGGACACCGAGATACAAGGGGCTCAAGACGCGGGCCGGCGGCGACGTGGTCCTGCTAATCCGTGAGTCTCATTTTGGGGTGGATTGCTGTTTCCGCCCGATGGAGGATGATACCGGCCTCGGCATCTTGCGCAACACAGATGAAGACGTGCAACTTGAGGGCATTGCGGGCTAGTCTCCAATCGTCCCGGAACCTGAAGCCCTTCGTCGCCCTGCCGCCGGGCACAAAGAGGTAGATGTGCCGGCCCGATTCTAGTGGCCGGTACTTCCCTGGCGGCCATTGCCATCGGAACAAGCGCTTATCCGCATCGCAAGCGTCCACGCAGATGAGGGTGATGTTCCCAGGTTTGAGGAAGGTGAGGTCAAGTCGCAGCGCATCAAATCCCGAGATAGGAAATGCGATACCGCCGTAATGAGATCCCTTTTTCTCGGGACGATCGTCCACCTGACACCGTAGGCCATCGGCTTCCCGAGCAACGGTCACGTTCGAGCCATAGTCCCAGAAGCTCTTGTACTGATCGGGGGCGCCTCCCAACACCACTCTGGAAGGCTTGTAGTCCAGAAGGGTCAATGTTTGATCGCCTCGCTCCGCCGCCGGCTTTGGGCTGATGCGAGAGAGGTCGCGGATGATGCCGTTGGCGTCCAGAAGGTAGGTGGCCAGAATGACCGCAACAGCCGCGAATGCCTTGGCCAAACGGGGAATCCGAGCGCCGAGTTCCGTCGTGCCGAACAGAATGTCACAGATAAGCCCCGCCAGAGGAATGAAGAGCAGTGGTTCGCTCACATATCGATACCTGGGGGCAAAATAGGTCAGGCAGATTCCTGAGACGTAGCTCAAGGCCGGCAGGACGGCAATCGCATAGTGCCGCCACCGGAACACCGCCAGACCGAGTGACAAGAGGATCAAGGGGGCAATCACAATCCTGAAGATTCGCAAGCATTCACGGCGTCGCACCAGGATCTGTCTGGCCTGTTCACGTGCCGCTTTTGACCGCGCGGAAGACTTTTCGGCTTCACCAAGCGTTGCATCGTCGCTGGCCGCTGAAGCGAGAAAGTATGCAACATAGGGATCGGGGTCAGGCCCGAGCAGACGCAGGCCCCGCACCCGGCAGAGACCTAGGTATCGCCCGGGGTTGGCGATAATCCAGCGGCGCGCCGCCCTATTGTAGGCTGCGTCCTTCTCGTTTTCGGGAAAGCCGCGAGGGAGAAGATAGCCATTCCTGCAACTGCCGCCGTTCACGTTGAAGTCGTTGTTGCCGCTGCGAAGCACGCACCCACCGTGTGTTGCCAGCTTGGCCGGGTGAGTTCGTGCCACGAGGCGGTTACGAATCTGCCAGGGCGCGATCGCAAGGAGCGTGCCGACGACAAGGGAAAGGAGGCCACGCGGTCTCATCTGTCGTCGCAGCGGATCATAAAGGGCCAACAGAAGAACCGCTGGAAGCACGAAGAGCACCGCCGGCCTGACCAGCATGGACAGCCCAATGAGGAAGCCCGATCCGCCGAGGAAGACATCCCGTCGCAACCCGATCCGCTTCCCCGCCACGGCCAAGAAGAGCAGCCCCGCCAGGAGAGGAGGGATCGTCGCGTTCTCGCTCGCCAGGACCGGGACGTAGACGAGAAAAGAAGGGGACACGGCATGAATCAGCCCGGCAATGCCGCTGGCGCGTGGCGAGATGACGTTCGAGGCGAGCAAGACGATGAGCGCGGAAGACAGCGCGCCGAGGAGGGCCTGGGCGAAACCGGCCGCCTTGACGCTGTGACCGAAGACGGCATAGATGAGCGCCAGGAAGGCAGGATACCCGGGGGTCCGCCATGCCTTGGCCCCCTCCGAGCCGAACTGGCCGCTCTTCAACCAACTCCATGCATACTCGTCGTAAGATTTGAAATCATCGATGGGCTTCACATCCGAGAGGTAGACCCAAACCAGCCTCAGGCCTAGCGAAAGCGCGAAGACCAGAAGCGTTGCTCTTAGGACGGGCCGACGGCGCGGTTGCATCGGTCGACCTCCATCGCGATTCGCTTCGCATTGCAGAGCCAGATCCAACCGTTCATAAGAAGCCGGGCCGGCAGCATACGATCCATTATCGCCCGAGAGGACTCATGCCCCTGGAAGCGCCGCAGTTTGTGCGAGGGAATCATACCTTGTCGATGCGATCACCGCCAGCGGAACCGAAACGTGGAACTCGACCTCGTCCACGTGAACAAAGGTGTCTCGACATCGCCGCGCCAGGAGGGCGCTGAGAGAAGATGCCAATGGCGCGTTCCCGGGGCGAGTCACAAGCTCAACCAGTCGATGCCTGCATAGAGTGCGTCGCCGCTACCGACTGGGCCCGACCTGCTCCGGCGCCGACCTGAGGGGGTGACCTCATCGTGCCCGGTTCAGAGTACGTGGGGCAAGCACGACCCGAACCCCCGCCCCTATCTTGAACGAAGCCCTCAAGCCGGCTTCAGAAGGCTACAGCAGGTGGTTGGGCAGCAGGTTCGATGCCAACCCTTTGGGCGGAGTCTTGCTCATAGATGGGCAACCCTTCGAAGATTGGTCACAAGCGGGCTGTTCTTCCTTTTCGGCGGGCTTAACCTTCGCGTCCCATAGCCAGCGACTTCAGGGTGAAGGCTCCTTTTCCCGAGATCCTGAAGACCGGCCTCAAGTACAGTGGAGAGGTTCCGCCTCGAAGGCTGATGCGGTTTACGCCGCTCAGCAAGACCATCTCCCTGCTCGCAAGCGACCGGTTCGTCTTCAAGTCTCCATACGACGTCAAGCGGAGCTCGACCTTTACAGATCCCACCACCTCCGCACCCACGTCGATATGGAATAATGCGTCCGGGTCAAACCGGAATTCACACAGCAGGTCGTTTGCAGGCAAGAGTTGCAGGAACTCCGCACCGCTTTCAGCCACCGTGAGCGTCGGCTCACCTTCACTCCCAGCACGGATCCGATAGTCGATGTCCCGGCTCGCCCAGACTTTCCAGTTGCCGAAGTACTTCAGCCGCCCGTAGCTACCCGGTTTCCGGATTTTAGGGGCAAGATCACGTGACGGCCTCGTATCACTCACTGGACGTGCTCGTGGCGGGCAGACCTCAATCTCGGATAGCAGAACCGGCTTCGAGTCGTACCCGCGGGCGACAGGAGGCGACGCAAGCACCTGCCAAATGCCTTCAAGCCGGCTGTGCGGCGCCGTGAACGAACCCAACCTTCTCACGATCAGTTCGTACCCCGGGCCACGGATGAGATCCGGACAACCAGGCCCGATGGACCAATACCTGATGGGTCTTTTCGACAGCGAATCACCCGTGTCCGCCCCCTTTCGCACGCCGCATGGGAGAGTGAGCATCAACGCATCCATTGGAGATTGTCTTTTGGGCGCAGCATTCGCAGGTTCGCTCACATCTTCCTGGATGTACAGGAACCTCTTTCGGTCAAGCAAGTCCGCCACTTCCCGAGCGGACAGCGAACCGGCGTCAACAAGATTGTCTGGTTTCTCGCTCAGGAGGACCGGTCGTGCGAGTGCGTAGAGGCGTCGAGACAAGACGATCGTGGCTGCTTCGTCCCGCGCAGCGTACCGTATGGCCCGTGTCGTGTTTCCGACCAACTCAGACCGATACATCCTCCCGGCCTTGAGCGACGCGCCCCCGATGCCGAACACGGGAGGAATCACGACCGCGCACACGATGACGGCCCCAAGGCACCGGTTGACCCACCATGGGAGACGCCGCCTTGGGAGCAACTCGAACAGCGAGACGGCCGCGAAGCTCCCGATGATCGCAAGAAACGGAACCAGCGGCAGGTAGTATCGCTCTTGAATGCTAATTGGCAAGTACTGCTTGATGCTGACGGAACCCCAGAGCAGATACGCGAAGTAGTATGCCGGCAAGAGCAATGCCACAGGCCTTCGGCGGGGGAGGAACAGATAGGTCACAAGACCGATGATGAAGAGCACGCGATAGTAAAGCGGGAACATGACGTCGCGCAAACATCTCTGCGAGAACCACGCCAGCCTTTCCCAGGGGTAGAATCCGTGCCGATACTCCTTCCAGGTGGATCCCGTCCCTGACTCTTCATCGAAGACCCAGCCTATGCGAAGAATCGGCTTACCGGTAAGGAGTGAAAGCGCAACGGATTCCAGTGCGAAGACAATCGCGAATCCAAGAAAGAATGCCATGCAAGCCGTGATGCGTGCCCTCAAGGACTGCCTGGTGGTCCCGAAGAAGACGGCAAGGGCGTAGAAGGGGAGCAATACGAGCCCCGATTCCTTACACATATAGGCACCGCCGAGGCTGGCCCCAGTACAGAGGAGGAGCAGATACAATCGCCTGGGGTTCCTGTCCGAGCACTCGGAGGCGATCATGAAGACGAGGAGGGAGAGGACGATGAAGCAAGATTGAGGAATATCGGGGGAAATGAGTGTGGAATAGATGATCATTGCGGGAAAGCTTGCCACACAGTAGGTCGCCAGCAGGCCGACGATCGAGCCGAACATGCGGCGGGCGAGTAGGAACGTAAGAAGGTTGAGGAGTTGGTGGAAGACAATGTATGACGCCGCGATGAGCTGGACGTCATATCCGAAAAGGGTTGCGATCAGGACATTCCAGCCGATCAGTGGCAGCCTGGTCTGGCCGGTCTTGGATTCGCTGGGCAGCGCGCCGTTGTCCAGAAGTGATTCAGTCGCTGAGAGATACGAGCTG
This sequence comes from Phycisphaerae bacterium, assembly GCA_016927755.1. Classification (GTDB taxonomy): domain Bacteria; phylum Planctomycetota; class Phycisphaerae; order UBA1845; family JAFGLZ01; genus JAFGLZ01. The sequence continues at coordinate 99,429 of JAFGLZ010000097.1, read as the reverse complement.
TTGTCATCACTTGCGTAGTATCCGGTGAAGAAGACCAGATCGAGAACGAAGGAAACGACGAGGATGCCGAGGAGGACATATGGCCACCTGCAGGTGGTGGGTGGGTCCATGCCGACCGGCACGACGCCAGCAGCGTCCTGGGTTGCTTCAAGCACGATGGTGATATCCCCGCGGAGGGTCCCGAGCCAACGACATTCAACGGGTAGTCTATGTGATTCATCCGATGGGTTCAAGGATGCGGGCCCTTGGCTCGTCCCGAGTTGCCGAGTGTGCTCCAAGGATTTCGTGTGTGAGTGCGTTCGCGAGTTGACCGAGGCCGAACAGGTGACAGTGACGCATGCATGGGCGGATGAGGGAGAAGCCACGTTCACCGGGACGCGTCTTCGATTTCCGCAGCGCCGGCGATTGGGTTGTTGTGCGTGTATCGGCCGATCATCATCACCAGCAGCGAGTTGATCATCGCCGAGATGAGCAGAAGCCGCTCTGGGCGCCGGCGATTCCGGACGAGCGTCAGCCGCGAGGCAAACCCGTTTCGCATGCTCTTGGCGTCCTAGAAGGCCTCCTTGAAGGTCATGGGTCGGGCAAGGAATTTCGTGAGTCGCACAGGCCCGAGACGCGGCAGATTCGTCATCAAGAACAAGGGTCGTGCCTAATCGCGCTGCCAGACGACGGCCATGTATCGGCGAACAGGATTCCGCTCGCGGCAGGAGGCGTTGCGTAGGGTCCGCTCGGCGCCGCGCCGAACCGAGGTCGGCCGACATCACCACGTGAGTAGATTCGGGGCTTTGCATGGGGGATTCGCGGTAGGCAGAGAGTGGCGGGGACGGGGCGGTTTGAGGCTAGTCTGGGCTTATCGGTCTAGGCGGAGAATCCCTTCAGGATGAACGTAGATTCATGTGCTAAACCTAGGGAAAACACCCTAGCCACATGGGCTGACCCCAAGTGGCTTCCGTAGCAGTACATATGCCTCCAGTGGAAAACGCTGGCCCGCGGAATCGGACAGGTCAACCCCTTCGCGGGGTGCGAAGTGACTCACGAGCGTTTATCGCCCAAACCACAAAAGACGATTTGCCTGTCGCCGGGAGAGAGACGCCGTTGGCGATCTGAACGAAGGCCAGGGATTTCGATCTTCCGGGAGCAGGCACGGGGCGACGGGCACGGACTGAAGACGGAGAACGGTCGGGCCCCGCCGATACATCAGCGCGAGCAAGGCACGAGCCGGGACTCTCGTCCAGCGAGTTCCGTTGTAGAGACATGGGAGTCGAGCGCATGTTCAAGAACATGACCGTGGGTCGCAAGATCGTCTTGGGTTTCACGACCGTCCTTCTGTTCCTGGCGGCGATGGCCGTTTTTGCCTTTACGGGCGTGAGCGGGATCGTCGGCAACGCGGAGGAGGTGATCACGAGCAACAAGCTGGATGGGATGCTGGCTCAGAAGGAGGTGGACCACCTCAACTGGGCCAACAAGGTGATCGCGCTGTTGACGGAGGAGACGGTTACGAAGCTGGACGTTCAGACGGACGATCACAAGTGCGGTTTCGGCGAGTGGCTTTACGGGGATGAGCGAACCGAGGCCGAGCGGAAGGTTCCGTCCGCGGGGCCGTTGCTGAAGGAAATCGAGGCTTGTCACTCGGCGCTGCACAAGTCGGCGATCGCGATCGGCGCGGAGTTCAAGCAGGCCGACCCCGCGCTGCCGGGCCTTCTGGCAGCCAGGGAAGTGGATCACCTGTGTTGGACCGAGAAGGTGACCGATCTGTTCGCGGAGAATCTGCCGCGGCTCGATGTTCAGACCGACTCGACGAAGTGCGCTCTGGGCCAGTGGCTGGGTTGCGAGGAGACGCGTCGGCTCGCCACGGCGGATCCGGAGTTCGGCCGACTCATCCAGGCGATGCATGAGCCTCACAACCGGCTTCATCAGTCGGCCATCGAGATTCAGAAGTGCTGGAAACAGCGTCACGAGGGGCTCGCCGAGACGCTAGGCGCCCGGCTCGACGATCATCGTCGGTGGGTGGCGACGGTTTCCGACGCGATCATCGAGAAGAAGAAGACGGTCGGGGTGGAGACGGATCCGACGAAGTGCGCGTTCGGGCGGTTCCTCGCCAGCGACACGGCAAAGGCGTGGATGGCGGATTTCCCGGCGTTGAAGGAGGCGTTGGCGGCCTGTGACGGTCCGCACAAGCAGTTGCACGCATCGGCGATCGCGATCGAGAAGGCGCTCAAGGAAGGAGACGCCGAGGCCGCCCAGAAGGTTTACCGAGAGCAGACCAAGGTCTCGATCGATCAGATCGCCAAGCTCTTCGGCTCGGGGATCGCCGCCGAGAACGAGATTCTCTCGGCTCAAGCCAAGGCGAAGGAGATCTTCGAGAAACAGACCCGTCCGGCGTTGAGTGACACGCGTGGGGCCTTGCACAAGTGCAAGGCTTACGCCGAGGCGGCTCTGGCGGGCATGCACAAGGCGGACGAGATCTTCGCGACGCAGACCAAGCCCAGCCTTCACAAGACGCAGGAGCTGCTGGCGAAGGTTCGCGCCGAGGTCAAGCGGAACCTGATGACGGACGAGACGATGCTCGAGGCGGCGCAATCGACCAAGCGAAACGTGACGGTCACGGGCATCGTCGCGATCCTGCTTGGGGCGTTGCTGGCGTTCTTCATCGCTCGAGGGATCCTCCGGTCGGTGACGGGGATCATCGGGAGCTTGGCGGAAGGCTCGGCGATGGTGTCGGAGGCGGGCAGTCAGGTGAATACGGCGAGCACCTCTCTGGCCGAGGGCGCCAATGAGCAGGCGGCCTCCCTGGAGCAGACTTCCGCGTCGCTGCAGGAGATGGCGGCGATGACGCGTACGAACGCGGCCAACGCCGAGGAGGCCGATCAACTGGTCGGGCGGGCTCATGCCGCGGCCATGGAGAGCGAGAAGGGCCGGGCCCGTCTGGACGAGGCGATGACGGGGATCAACGAGTCTTCGGCGCAGATCAGCAAGATCATCAAGGTGATCGAGGAGATCGCGTTCCAGACGAACCTGCTGGCGCTCAACGCCGCGGTCGAAGCCGCCCGCGCGGGGGAACACGGCAAGGGGTTCGCGGTGGTCGCGGATGAGGTTCGGAGTCTGGCGCAGCGGGCCGCCGAGGCGGCTCGCGAGACCACGGGTCTGATTGAGACTTCCGAGACGGCGGCTCGGGAGGGGACGGAGGTCGCGGGCGGTTTCGCTCAGGCGATCGGCGTGATCGCCGAGAACGTCAAGAAGGCCTCCGATCTGGTGAAGAACATCACCAAGGGTTCGAACGAGCAGGCACAGGGTGTCGAGCAGATCAACGGGGCGGTCGCCCAGATGGACAAGGTCACGCAGATCAACGCGTCGAGCGCGGAGGAATCGGCCTCGGCGGTGGAGGAGTTGAGCGCCCAGGCCAACTCGGTTGCCAAGACCGCGCGGGACCTGGCCGCGCTCTTCGGGGTTGACATGGGCAACGTCGACACCGGCAAGGTCGCCTCGACGATCGAGAGCAATATCAAGAGGCGGCTGGGGTCGGACGAGATTCGCGGGATGGCCATGGGCAAGCGTACCGCGGCGACCAAGGCCCGTGCGCCGTCCAGGCCCAAGCACGAGATCATTCCGCTCGAGGACGACGGTGAGCTCGGCGAGTTTTAGAGGACAGAAATGACGTGCTCACGGGGCGGGCGCCGGCGGACGATTCGTCGACGCCCGTCCACCATTTCCCGGTCTGCCGGAGGGTCAGATCGATCCGGCGCGACCGACGTCGGTAGGAGCGAATGCCTTGCGGGGGATCGTGCTGATTGGAGCATCAACCGGCGCACCGAGGACGCATCACGTATACCTCAAGAACATGCCGGTGGGATTCGACGTGCCCGTCGTCGTTGTTCAGCACATGCCGCCGGGTCCGTTCATCCACGGACTCCTTCGATACTTGCAGTCGGCGGTGAAGGCGCCTTCGAAGATCGCGGAGAACGGCGATCCGCTGCGTCCGGGCGAGGTTCTGGTGGTCGAGCCTGGTACTCAGCTTCGGTTCGGGTCGGCGCGTCGCTGTGTCCGGGTGTCGCCTGACGACGGAAGCTGCACATTCAGTCCCTCGATGGACGTGACGTTCTCGAGCGCGGCGGCGGTGTTTGGGCCGGCGTGCGTGGCGGCGATGATCTCCGGGCTCCACGCGGTTCATGACGGGCTGGCGGGATGCCGCGCGGTCCGTCGGGCGGGTGGCAAGGTCCTGGTGACGGACCCGGCAACGACGAGCTGCTATCTCATGGTGCGGCAGGTTCGCCGGGCCGGTGAATACGACGCGGAAGCACCCCTTGACGCCATCGTTCCCACGGCGATGCGATGGCTTGGGAGGCCGAGTGATGTGCCCGTATCAGGGTAGAAGCGTTCTCGTGGTCGACGACGAGGCCAGCACGCGGCTCTTGCTGCGCGCGGCCTTCGAGGACGTGGGCATGCAGGTTACGGAGGCGGTGGACGGGGCGGACGCGATCCACAAGTCGCTGGAGGCGGAGTTTGATCTGACGACGATGGACATTCTCATGCCGAACGTCGACGGGCTCGACGCGATTCGGGCGATGCGGATGATCGATCCGGGATACCGGATCATCGTGATCAGCTCGTGTGAGGAGCCGGAGGTGAGGGAGGCGGCGCGGGAGCTTGGGGTTCCGTCGTTTCTTGGCAAGCCGATCCACCTGACGGCGCTCTACCAGGCCGTCAGCGCGGAACTCTCCCGCGAAGAGTCTGCCGTCCCCAACGTGCAGGCGGAGACCTCTGGGAATTGAGAACGTGATCGTCAGCTCGATACTTTCCGGATGGCTTTGCGACAACACCGTCACGGTCTCCATGCTGGGGCACTCCGGCGTGGACGACAGCGTCTTTGAACTCGCGTTTGGCCTCACGCTATTCCTGCTGGTGTTGATCATCATCCTCATCGTGAGGATGGCGAGACGTCTCATGTACCCGGGGGGAGCTGGTCGGGCACAGGCCGGGTTCGACGGCGCCGGGAGCCCGCTGGTCTTGGTGCCCTCGGATGGGGGTAGTGATCGGGCGGGCAGGGCCTCCGGGCGCAAGCGACACGAAGGACAGCTTGCGATCTTTCGGCAGTTCGCCGAGGCGTCGGGGCAGGGCTTCGGCATGGCGGATATGAGCGGCGGGATCATCTACGCCAACCCGGCGCTCTGTCGACTGCTGGGCGAGGAGCGCCGCGAGGACCTGCTCGGGACCAACGTGGCCCGTTACTACCCCGAGAAATTCAGAGCGAGGCTCGAGCAGCAGATCATCCCGACGGTGGTGGCGAAGCGGCAATGGGTGGGCGAGATGCCTCTGCGTTCGGCGAGAGGGAGCGTCACTCCGACGATCCAGAGCATCTTCCTGATCACGGACGAGCGTGACCGACCTCTCTATCTGGCCAATGTCATTACGGACATCTCGGAGCACAAGCGAGCGGAGGAAGGTCTGCGGGAGCGCGAGCAGCAACTGCAGATGATTCTCGATTCCATGCAGGCGGGGGTCTTGATCATCAACGCCGATACGCACGTGATCGAGAGCGCCAACCCGGCGGCGCTCGATCTGATCGGCGCGGACGAGGATTACGTGGTCGGTCGAACGTGTCACGAACACATCTGCCCGAGGAGGGAAGGCGACTGTCCGATCACCGATTGGGGTCTCGAGGTCGATCGGGCGGAGTGCTCGCTGATCAAGGCCAGCGGCGACAAGGTGCCCATTCTCAAGACGGTCACTCGAATCCTGCTGAACGGGCACGACCACTTGCTCGAGAGCTTCATTGACATCGGCGAACGGAAGCGAGCCGAGGAGGCGTTGAAGGAGAGCGAGGAGCTGCTCCGGGGCACGTTGGAGTCGACGGCCGACGGTATTCTCGTCGTGGACCGTCAGGGACGGGTCACGCACGCCAACGCGCGGTTCGCCGAGATGTGGCGGATTCCGCAAGAGCTGATCGACGCCGGGTACGACGCGGAACTCATCAGGGCGGTTCTGGACCAGTTGGAGGATCCGGAGGCCTTCGCGTCCACGATTCAGAGACTCTACGCGACGTCGGAGCAGGGATTCGACACTTTGGTGTTCAAGGACGGCCGGATATTCGAGCGGCTCTCGTCGCCGCTGATTCGCGACGGGCAGACGGTGGGCCGCGTATGGAGCTTTCGCGACGTCACGGAGCAGCGCCGGGCCGAGAGGCGGCTTCGCGAGAGCAACCTGGAGATCGTCGAGGCTCTGGAGCGCGAGAAGCGCGCCTCGATGCAGCTCGAGGCGGCCATGGAGCAGCTCGAGGCGGCGACGCGGGACGCCCGGGCGGCCACGCGCGCCAAGAGCGAGTTCCTGGCGAACATGAGCCACGAGATCCGGACGCCGATGAACGGCATCGTGGGTTTGGTCGAGTTGCTCCAGCGGACCGATCTCGAGGACGAGCAGCAGAAGTACCTTCAGATGATCAGTCAGTCGGCGGACTCGCTGCTCAACGTGATCAACGACATCCTGGATCTGTCGAAGATCGAGTCGGGCAAGCTGGCGCTGGACCCGGTGGACTTCGGACTGCGCGATTGTCTGTGCGATACGGCGCGTGCCCATGCCGTTCGCGCCCATGAGAAGGGCCTGGAACTCGTCGTACACGCACTGCCCGACGTTCCCGATGCGTTGGTCGGCGACGTGGGTCGCCTCCGGCAGGTCGTGGTGAATCTGGTCGGCAACGCGATCAAGTTCACCGACCGGGGCGAGATCGTGCTGCGCGTTGAGGTCAAGGCCCAACGGGAGGACGTTCTGGACCTGCATTTCTCGGTGATCGACACGGGCATCGGCATTCCGCCGGAGAAGCAGCGACTGATCTTCGAGGCGTTCAGTCAGGCCGACGGCTCGACGACTCGGAAGTATGGCGGGACGGGGCTCGGACTGACGGTCACGGCGCGTCTCGTGGAGCTGATGGGCGGTCGCGTGTGGGTCGCGAGCCAGGTGGGGGAGGGCAGCACCTTCCACTTCACGATGCGGTTCCGTCTTCAGGCAAATCGCGAGTCTGCCGTGAGTCTCGCCGAGTTTGGGGAGCGGCCCGTACTGGTGGTCTCGCATCACGCCACGACTCGAGCGGTGGTTGCGGAGATGCTCTCGGCAGCGGGGGTTCGAGCCTTATCCGTCGACACGACGACATCGGCGTTGGCGACACTTCGTCAGGGGCTGTCGCGTGGGGAATCCTTCGCGCTGGCGCTGATCGACGCGCATTCGCCCGGTGGGCCGTGCTGCGAGTTCTGGCATCGGATGCAGCTAGATGCCGAACTGAGACGGATTCCCGTCGTGTTGATGTCGGCCCCCGGCCAGGTGATCGGCGAATCGAGCTGCAAGAGCGTGATGCGACCGGTCGGCCACTTGATCAAGCCGATCAAGCAGTGCGAGCTGGTCGACATCGTTCGGCACATTCTCAGCGCGTCCGGCGAGGACCCGCAGGGAGTGGGCAGCGGGGTGACGGAGCAGGCGGCGACGCCCGTGCGCAACCTCCGCATCCTGCTGGCCGAGGACAATCTGATCAATCAGGAGGTCGCCGTCTCCTTGCTGACGGCGGAAGGCCATTCGGTGGAGGTGGCCGGCAACGGCATCGAGTTGCTCGACGCTCTGGATCAGGCGGGGGAGGACGGCTTTGACCTCGTCTTGATGGACGTGCAGATGCCGGTCCTGGGCGGGTACGAGACCACGGCGGCGATTCGTCAGCGGGAGAAGGAGACCCAGCGGCACATCCCGGTGATCGCGATGACGGCCAACGCCATGAAAGGCGATCGCGAGCGGTGTATCGAGTCGGGCATGGACGATTACTTGGCCAAGCCGATCAAGCTCGACGCGCTGTGCGGCGTGTTGGCCAAGTGGGCGCCGAAGGCCGATCGTCCGGCGCGACCGGCGACTCGGCGTGAGCAGCCTGAGGAAGGAGATCCGTTGGGGCAGGCGGCGCCTCCTCAGCTTCCAGACGTCCCTCCCATTGACGTGGATGCCGCCATGGCGAATCTGGGGGGAAACCGGCGGATTCTGGAACGCGTCCTCGACAAGCTCGGCGAGCAGATCCCTGTCATGCTCGAGGACATACGCGCGGCGGTTTCGGCCCGAGACGCGGCCAAGCTGAGAATCGCGGCGCACAGTCTCAAGGGCGCCGCCGCCAACGTTTGCGCAGAGCCCACGCGTCACGTCGCCGAGCGCCTGGAGGCGATGGGCAAGCGGGCCGTCTTCGAGGACGTCGGGACCGCGTTCGAGGAACTGGAGGCCCGGCTCGGGGAGTTGTTGCGGCACCTGGAGGGAGAAGCCTGAGGCGACGCTCGTCATCGGGGCCGGTCGCACTCGTCATCGAACCTTGAGCGGGATGATGCGGAGGGCGGGCACATCCCTGCTCTGCACGGACAATCGGTCCGCGACGCTCATGACGATCTCGCGGCCGCGCGCGGGGCCGTAGTCGACCCGCTGGCCTGCGCGCTCGAAGATAACGCTGGTCACGTTGCCTTCGACGACGGTTACCGTGGCCGGGAAGAGTCGTTGGACGTAGGAGAATGATCCGGCGTTTCCTTCGATCCGACGTATCGGGGCGGGCGGACCGGTCCACGTGACCTGATTGGTCGGTGTGGACGCCTCGTCGGTGATGAGCGTGCGGGGGTCTTCGCCGGTGCGGAGGTTGATCTGGTTGCCCTCGGCGTTATCGCGCAGGATCAACTGGCTCGCCTTGGCGAACCCTCCCGGGCGAGTAGCGACGTCGAAGACGTTTCTCGATGCCGACACGTCGATGCCGGTGACGCCGGTGGCCCCTTGATCGACGCCGATTCCGAAGCGGAACGAGTTCTGTCGCGCCGCCGGGCCGATGCGCGTGAGCGTGCCGTTGTGCGAGTTCGTGTGCAGGTGCTCGCAGACGAGCTCGTTGGCGTAGACGCTTCCGGCGGGTCCGATCTCGATACACGTTCGGAAGTTGAGGATGCTGGCGAAGTACAGTTTGCTGTAGCAGATTCCCGCCTTTCCCGCATCGAGGACGAGTCCCGATCCGTCCTTGCGCTCGCCGGGGGTGAAGGGTCGGGGATCGGCGATGCCTTGCGAGTGGATTTGCGTTTCGACGACGACGGGGAAGCCGTCGATGGGGACGGGGCGCTCCGGGCGGATTCGCAGGCCCGCGCCGGTGCCGCCATAGACGATGATTCCGAAGCGGTATTCACAGTTCATGGCCGAGTCGATCACGACGGCATCCGCGCTCGGGTCCTTGCCCCTGAAGTTAATCACGTAGACGCCGCCGTCGATCCGGAAGTCCTGGGCGGGGGGGATTCGGATCGTGTCGTCGATGTGGTAGATGGCCTTTCGCCCGCCATAGCCGCCCTTGACGTACAGGTCGGCGGCGTGTCGCACGGCGTGGTCGAGGGCTTCTTGCCAACCGGCGGTTTTCGTGCCGGGGGTTTGGGGGCCGAAGTCGCCCGTTTCGTCATGGGCGAGGATGACGACGGGACGGCCGCGATCGGTGGGGCGGCTGCTGGGCTCGACTCCCGACACGACACTCGGTGCGAGTCCGATCGTGCAGGCGGCCAGGACGGACAACCACGCCTTGCTCGTCGGTGATCTCATCGCTCGTCTCCGCTCGATTCAGTGCTTGGTTGCTGACGTCTGAGGTAGACCCCGCCAGGCTACCTTCGCGCGCGGGCTGCGCCCAGTGGGGCGCTGCGGGCTCGGTTGCATGTCGCGAGGGCTACCGGGGGATTTGTTCTTGGCGCGGTGTGCGGCGTCCCCTAGCCTCGCAGGTGACCCGTACCGGGGCTGTGGACCCGCAGAGGGAGTCTTCCCTATCTGGTCGCCGTCGTTTTGGGGATTTGCCAATGATTCGACCCATTCCGTCAATGCTCTGTTCGGGTTTGCTGGCAGTCGCCACGGCGTGCCTGGCAGGAGGCAAGGATCCCTACCCCAGACCCGTCGGGCCGATGCACACGCTGGCCGAGGGCGGCGCGCCAAGGAGCGTCGTTGTTCTTGGGGAGAATCCTTCGCCCGTTGAGGCCTATGCGGCGCGGGAGCTTGTCACGTATGTGGAGAAGGTCACCGGGGCGCGGCCGGCAATGGCGAGCCGTCCTGATCCGGGGCTGCATCCGATCTATCTCGGGGATGCGGCGCGTGAGCGTGGTGGCTCATCGGGCTCGGAATCGCTCGGGTCGGACGGGTTCGTTCTGAAGAGTGACGCGGGGGGCGTTCGAATCGTCGGCGGCACGGACCTCGGCACGCTGTACGGGACGTACGAGTTTATCGAGAAGCATCTCGGTGTGCGTTGGTTCGCGCCGGACGAGCTGGGGGAAGTGGTGCCGAAGACGCCCACGCTCCAGGTGGGTACGTTCAATGAGACGAGCGTGCCGTCGTTCCGCGTCCGGTGGATCGAGTCGGGCGAGTGGGCGTTGCGCAACAAGATGAACGTCGGCGTGGAGATCGACGGCAAGGGCGTGGGCGTTAACTGGAAATGGGGGTTCCACACGTTCTTCAAGCTGATTCCGCCGGAGAAGTACTACGACGATCACCCGGAGTGGTTCTCGATGATTCGCGGCAAGCGGCGCAGGCCGAAGCCCGGCCAGCACGGTCTGCAGCTCTGCACGTCGAATCCGCAGCTCATCAAGGAGGTGGCCGACAACATCATCAAGCTCTTCGACGCGGACGGCTCGCTCGACATCATCGCGCTGGCTCCGCAGGACGGCGGCGGCTTCTGCGAATGCTCGAGATGTCGCGAACTGGACGAGAAGCGTCCCGAGGATCAGGCGTGGCACGCGCGTTACTCTCGCCGGTTGGCCCTGTTCAACAACGCCGTGGCGAAGCGCGTCGCGCGGGAGCATCCCGACAAGCTGATCAAGGTGGGCGCGTATGCGATGTACGTGCGCGTGCCTTTGGACCCGGGCTATCGTCCCGAACGAAACCTGGCGGTTCAGGTATGCCATACGTACTCGTGCAACAACCATCGCATCGAGGCGCCGACGTGCGGGCGCAATCGCGCGCTCTTCGGCGAGGAGTTGGAACGATGGGCCAAGCTCACGAAGCATCTCTTCATCTACGAGTACTACAACAAGGGCGCGTGGGGCGGGCTGCCCTACTACCAGATCCACGTGATCCGCGAGGACATGCCTTACTACCACAGACTGGGCGCGGAGGGGTTTTACACACAGCCGGCAGGGCGCCGATGGCCCGCGGTGGGTCTGAATCATTACGTGGCGGCGAAGCTGGCGTGGGACGTCGAGCTGGACGTCGACCGCCTTCTCGAGGACTTCTACGTGAAGTTTTACGGGGAGGCCTCGGGTCCCATGAGGGAGTACTGGCAGATGCTGGAGCGCGCGTTCGTGGAAGCGGACCAATGCCTGTCTCCCTTCGGACTGAAATGGACGTCGTTGGTAGCGACGGATTTCTTCACGCCGGGGGTCGTGGGCGCGCTCGAACAGGCTGTCGCGAAGGCGGAGGGGTCGGCTCGCACGGATGCGGTTCGGAAGCGCGTTCATTGGGCTCGGACGATGGCGGACTTCACGCGAATGGTGACGGCGTATCTCCATGCCATCCGCTCGCCGTTCAAGGGCGTCGACCTGAAGGACGCCAAGGCGGTCGGGGCGGCGCATCGGAAGGCGATCGCCTTGGGCGAGCCGTTGTCGTCCGAACTGAGGGCGTTCTGCAAGCGCAATCAGATCCCGGCGTACGATCGCCTGATCGGGGCGCATGGATCCGTGGGTCTGATCGTGCCGGCGGCGAGTCAGGGGGCGATCTTGCGTTAGACCGTCGTTGACGCGCGGGCCGGCGCCGACTAATGTGGTCCGGCTTCAAGTCTATTGTGTGGTTCCCCGAGCCGGCCGCTCAACACTTCTCGTGTCCGGAGGGACGCTTATGGATTTCTCACTGACGCAAGAGCAGATCGACATTCAGGACATGGTGCGCAAGTTCGCCCGGAAGGAGATCGCGCCGCTGGCGGCCGAGGTCGACCGCGAGTCGCGTTTTCCGAGCGAGACCTTCGCCAAGATGGGCGAGCTGGGGCTTCTGGGCGTGATGGTGCCGGAGGAGTACGGCGGCGTCGGCCAGACGGTGCTGACGTGCTGTCTGATGGCCGAGGAGATCTCGTGGGCGTGCGCGTCGACGGCGCTGTCGTATCTGGACCACGCGGTGCTGTGCGCCCATAACCTGGCGTGCAACGGCTCCGACGAGCAGAAGCGCAAGTACCTGCCCGATCTGGCGTCGGGGGCGAAGCTGGGCGCGATCGCGATGACGGAGCCCGGGGCGGGCTCGGACGTCCTGTCGATGACGACGTCGGCTGTTCGGCAGGGAGACGAGTACGTCTTGAACGGCAGCAAGACGTTCATCACCAACGCGCCGGTGGCGGACGTGTTTCTGGTGTACGCTCGGACGAGCAAGGACGCGGGCCCCCGTGGGTTGAGCCAGTTCATCATCGATCGGGGGACTCCGGGTTTCACGATCGGCGAGCCGCTCAAGAAGATGGGCGGCCGGGGCTCGCCGACGGCGGAGATCTTCTTTCGGGACTGCCGGGTACCGGCGGCGAATCTGGTCAAGGGCGAGAACGAGGCGCTGGGGATCCTGTTGGGCGGGTTGGACGTGGAGCGTGCGGTCGGCGGGGCGTTGGGCGTCGGGATGACGCAGGCGGCGCTGGACAAGTCGATCGAATACGCCAAGCAGCGTCAGCAGTTCGGTCAACCGATCATCATGTTCGAGATGGTGGCCGAGAAGATCGCGAACATGAGCATGGAGCTGGAGGCGGCGCGGCTGCTGACGTACAAGGCGGCGGTCTTGTGCGACCAGGGGGTGCGGTGCTCGGCGGAGGCCTCTCACGCCAAGCTGTTCGCGTCCGAGGCGTGCATGCGGGCGACGTCGGAGGCGGTTCAGATCCTCGGCGGGTACGGCTACATGCAGGAGTACGAGGTCGAGCGGATGATGCGTGACGCGAAGCTGGGGACGATCGGCGGCGGCACGTCGGAGATCCAGCGGCTGATCATCGCACGCGAGGTGGTCAAGCGGACGATGTGAGCGCGGGGGTCGCATCCAGCCGCTCGCAGACATGGTCTAACCAACGTAAAGGAAACCGCACGTGAACACGGTGGACGGCGTCTACTACGAAGACCTCGAGGAGGGTTACGAGGTCATCTCGCCGGGGCGAACGATGACGGAGGCGGACATCGTCAACTTCGCCGGGCTTTCGGGCGACTTCAACATCATCCACACGGACGCGGAGGCGACGAAGCTGACGCCATTCGGTCAGCGGATCGCGCACGGGCTGCTCGGGCTGTCGATCGCGTCGGGGTTGGTCGCGCGCAATCCAGGCGCGGAGCAACATCGCCTGGTGGCCTTTCTGGGCATGACGTGGGATTTTCGGAAGCCGGTCTTCATCGGCGACACGATTTACGTTCAGCAGACCGTGGCGGCCAAGCGGGCGACGTCCAAGCCCGGACTGGGGATCGTGACGTACGACGTGAAGGTCATCAACCATCGGAGCGAGGTGTGCCAGGAAGGCCAGTGGAAGGTCATGTACATGATGCGCGACGCGGCGTCGGCCTCGGAGTAGCCCGTGGATGATCCGACGCACGAGTATCCGAGCCTGAAGGGCGCGCTGCATGCTCACAGCACTTGCGGCGACGGCGATCTGTCGCCGGGGGACGTGCTTCGCGTCCACCGGGACCTGGGCTTCGACTTCGTTGCCCTGACCGATCACGATTTTCTGATGAGGCCGGGCACGTACGAACGGGAGGGGGTTCCGGACGAGTTCGAGGGGATGCTGGTCTTCAAGGGGGTCGAGCGAACGGTCTTCGCGCGAGGTTATCTGCACGTCAACGAGATCCCGGGTCGGCGGGAGGTTCTGCACGTCTTCAATCATCCGGCCGAGTACGACTTGACCGTCGAGGAGGTCATCGATCGCATTCAGGAGATCCGCCGGTCGATGCCGATCCACGCGGTGGAGGTCACGTTGAAGGGGTTCTACACGCCGGAGTACGACACGGACGCGATTCCTTATCCGAAGATCGCCTCGGACGACTCGCATACGCGGGAGGGCTGCGGGCGAGCGTGGGTGGAGGTATCCTGCCCGCGTGAGCGGGACGCCATTCTCGGCGCCATCAAGAACGGCCAGGCCCAGATCCGTCACACGTGGACGGCGACTCAGTCGGCCTGGCCCAACCAGGGAGGACCACATCGTGGCTAGGCGCGTCGCGATCTGCGCGGTCGCACAGACCCGTTTCGAGTCGAACAAGTGGGACGCTCGCGTCCAGGGCATGGTCTGGGAGGTCGTGCGAGGCGTTCTGGACCAGACGGGCCTGACGTTTGGGCCGGGCGGCATCGACGCGGCCGTGACGGTTTCCGACGACGTGTTCGACGCTCGAACGATATCCGACAGCGCCATTACGGACGTCGTTGGCGCGCACTATCAGAGCGAGGAGAAGGTGGCGGCCGACGGGGCGCAGGGCGTTTACTACGCGGCCGCGACGATCTTGTCGGGCCATCACGACGTGGTGCTGCTGGCGGGACACTGCAAGGAGTCGCAGCCGGCGAGCCGGAACATGGTCACGCACCTGGCGTTCGACCCGTTCTACACGCGTCCGATCGGCATGGATTACCTCGCGGCGGCGGCGCTGCAGGCTCAGGCGTACATGGTTCGCTCCGGCGTGACGGACGAGCAGCTCGCCGACGTCGTCGTTCGCTCTCGGCGGTGGGCTGCCAAGAACCCGGTGGCCCAAAAGGGCAAACCGCTGACGCGCGATGAGGTGCTCGCCTCGCCGATGATCGCTGACCCCATTCGCGAGGCGTTCGCGTATCCGGTGTCCGACGGGGCGATCGCGATGATCCTGGCCAACGAGGAGCGGGCCCGGCAGATCACCGATAAGCCGGTCTGGGTGACGGGGCTCGGGAACTGTCATGACGGTTTCTTCCTGGGCGAGCGGGACTTGTCGGGCAACTTCTCGCTCGATCGTGCGGCCAAACGGGCGTACGCGATGGCGGGCGTCGAGGATGCGGCGAGGGCTTTCGACGTGGTGGAGATCTGCGACCAGTATGCGCATCAACTGCCGCAGTACGCCGAGGGGTTGGGCTTTTGCGAATCGGGCGACGGGGGGAAGTGGCTGCATGACGACGGACCGGAGCGGCTCAACGTCAATCGTTCGGGGGGCATGCTCGCGGGCAATCCGCTGATGCTGGGCGGGATGGCGCGTGTGGCCGAGGGTGTGCTACAGCTTCGTGGCGAGGCAGGGGAGCGTCAGGTCGGCGGCGCGCGGCGGGCGGTGGCGCAGGGGGCGACGGGTCCGGCGGGTCAGTTGCAGACGGTGGTGGTGTTGGAGAGTTAGCGAGGCCTGACCTCATGAAAGACAAGAATCGAAACGTGGCCGTGATTGGCAGTGGCATGTCGAAGTTCTCGAGCCACCGCGAGGAGGTCAACCAGCCGGAGATGATCCACGAGGCGGTGGTGGAGGCGCTGGACGACGCCAAGCTGAGCATCGACGACGTGGACTGCATTCTGCACGGCAACATGGAGCTGTTCGAGATGGTCCATCAGCCCGACATGTGGCACACGCTCGGCTCGGGGGCGTGGGGCAAGTCGGGGATTCGTCTGACGACGGGCGGCACGACGGGCTCGACGCTGGCGTGCGCGGCGGACAACGTGGTCGCCTCGGGCCTGCATGACGTCGTGCTGGCGATCGGCTTCGAGAAGCTTCAGGAGGGGCATACGACGGGCGGGATCACGAACATGGCCGATCCGCTGTGGGGGCGCGGGCTGCAGACCGGGGCGTTGACGGGCACGACCGCGCAGGAGGTGATCGAGGAGTTTGGCGAGGAGCGTGCCAAGCTCGCGGCGATCAAGATGCGGACGATCATGGACGAGAACGCCATGCGGAACGCCAAGGCTCACCGTCGGCTCGGCCTGGACCGCAATCACCTGAAGGACTATGCCGACGGCGATCTGCGTCTGGTGGGTGAGCTGCGGATGCTGCACATGTGCTCGCAGAGCGACGGGGCGTGCGCCGTCGTCTTCGCCTCGGAGGACAAGGTCGACGCACTCGGAGCCAACGCCGCGTGGGTGGTGGATCACGAGACCGTACACCGCGAGGAGACGATGATCTTCACGTCGCAGGAGAGCACGCATCGCATCGCGGCCGAGCGGTTGTTCGCCCGGAACGGCATTACGAACCCGGTCGAACAGCTCGACGTGTTCGAGATGTATGATCCGTCGGCGTGGTGGGGGCTCGACTGGCTTCGGGACTTCCTGCTGCTCGAGGGGGACGAGCACCTCCGGATGATCGAGAACGACGAGATCGGGATCGAGGGCAAGCTCGCGCTGAATCCCTCGGGGGGCGTGACGGCGAGCAACCCGATCGGGGCGACGGCGCTGGTGCGCGTGGCGGAGGCGGCCATGCAGGTACGTCGAACCGCGGGCGACCACCAGGTGCCCAAATCGGTGCGGCTGGCGCTGGCCAGCGGCTTCGGAGGGACGCTGTGGACGGTGCTGATGCTATTGTCGAAGGATAGGCCGCGACTGGGGAGCGCGTCATGAGCAAGGACAAACCCGACCAAGAGTTGATCGTCTCGCGTCAGGTGCTATCGATTCCGCAGCGTTTCAGCACCGGACCGGTGATGGGTCGATTCCTTACCGAGCTGCGGGACAACAAGCGGGTGATGGCCAACAAGTGCCCGAAGTGCGGACGGCACCAGCTTCCGCCGCGTGAGGTGTGCGCGATCTGCCGGGTGGAGGCGACCGAATGGGAGGAGCTGGGTCCCGAGGGCCGGATCCGCGACTTCGACGTGGTGTATTACGCCAGCCCGGACCCGCTGACGGGCAAGACGCGGGAGACGCCGTACGTGGCCTGTTGGGCGGACTTGGACGGCACGCGGGGGGACGCGCCGCTGTGGCACCTGCTCGACGCGCCGGACCCGAGCGTGGTACGGAGAGGGTTGCGGGTTCGCGTGGTCTTCGCCGACGAGCGTCATGGGCGGATGGAGGACATCAAGCACTTCGAGATCATCGACGACTCGGTTGGGCGCGGCGCGGGCGAGGCGCAGGGAGGATCGAAATGACCAAGGACCGCGGCGAGGCGTTCGTCGTCGAGGGCAAGATGGCGCTGCCTTACCAGTACTTCGCCGGCGCGACGGGCAGCCGCTTCATCGTGGCGCTGCGAGACGAGAAGAAGATTCTCGGCGTTCGCTGTGAGCGATGCGCCGCGACGTTCGTCCCGCCGCGACAGACCTGCGAGCGCTGCTTCTCGACGCTGACGGACGACTGGGTCGAGGTCGAGCCGACCGGCGAGATCACCGGTTTTACGGTGGTCCGTTACGCCGAGCCCTATCAGCCGAAGCAGCCGCCGTACGTGCTCGCCTTAGTCAAGCTTGACGGCGCCGACGTGTCGATCGCCCATTTGCTCGAATGCGGGGACGTGGGGGGCGCGAAAGTCGGGATGCGGGTCCGCGCGGTGTTTTCCGACGAGGCGGTGAACAACATCCTTCAGATCGCCCACTTCGAGCCGATCGACGGCTAGGGGCCTCCCCAGAGAGACCGATATGCCCAAGGAATCCAAGACGGCGGTGGTTACGGGGGGATCGAGCGGCATCGGGGCCGTATTCGCCCGACACCTGGCTCAGCGCGGATACGACCTTATGCTCGTGGCGCGGAGACGGGATCGGCTCGATGCGATCGCCGAGGAGTTGGCGGGCCAACATCGCGTGGGGGTGGAGATCCTGACGGCGGATTTGTCGGAGGCGGGCGACGTGGGACGGGTTCAGGAGCGGCTCGAAGCGCTGCCCGCGCTGGAGATGCTCGTGAACAACGCCGGCTTCGGGACGCGGCATCGCTTCGTCGACTTGGATCCGGCGATGCACGTCGACATGGTCCACGTACACGTGACGGCCAGCGTTCGTCTGATCCGCACGGTGCTGCCGGGGATGATCGAGCGCGGGCGGGGAGCGATCATCAACGTCTCGTCGCTGGCCGGGTTCATCCCGATGCCCAAGAGCGTCACGTACGCGGCGACGAAGGCCTTTCTGATCACGCTGAGCGAGGGACTGGCCAAGGAGCTGGCGGGCACGGGCGTTCGCGTGCAGGCGCTCTGCCCGGGATTTACCTACACCGAGTTCCATGACGCGGCGGAGTTCGAGGGATTCGATCGCTCGGACATCTCGCGCAAGTTGTGGATGCCCGCCGACGACGTGGTTTCCGAATCTCTCGCGTCGCTCGAGGCGGGACGGGTCGTGTGCGTGCCGGGGCGGCGCAACCGGATTCTCCTGGCGGTCTCTCGAAGCTGGATCGGCCCGGCGCTCGCTCGAGCGCTTGCCAGGAAGCGGTGGGAGTAGGGGCGGAGCTCAGCGCTATTTCACGTCAAAGGAACACGCCCCGAGCGTCCGCCCGTCGCGCTGGTCAACCGCCTGGATGGTGTAGGGGCCGGGCGCCGCGGGCAGTTCGACGGTCTCTTGCAGGACGTTTTTCTCTTTCGTCAGCCAGTGGCTGTTCCGGACACGAACGACCTGCGTTCTGACGGTCTGGTCGGCGGCGTTTCGCCACGTCAGCGTCCATCGGGTTCCGCGATCGCCGGGCAGGACGGGTATCACGTCACGGAATCCCAGCTTGAACGTCAGCCTTCCGATCGCGACCCGTTTGCTACCGGGATCAGGCTCGACCTGAAACGTCGTGTCGGGCATTCTGTCGTTCAACGAGCGCCGATTCGTGTCGGCGAGCTCGTACAGGACATCTTGCCCCGACCGGTCGATCTTGCGCAGACTTGGATAGGCCTGGATGGACTGATCGCCAGGCGCGCGCCGCGCGAGGCCGCGCACCAACACGAAACGGACGCCGAGGGCCCGGAGGTAGGCAATCGACTTGGAGGAGGGGAACTCGGCCATGACCGGGCGGAGTTCCTCGTAGAGGCCCGGGTAGTAGCTCGCGTAGCCGTTGACGATCGGCTGCCACGTGTGGATGGAGGCGGCGGTGTAGAGGGCGTCCAATGGCGCGCGTCGGACGTCTTGCGGCACCGGGACCTCGATCATCGGGGCGTTCGGGTCGAGCTCGGCCGCCTTGGCGTAGAGGGGATGGACGTCCGTCGGCCTGCCACCGACGGGCTCCAGGTTCAGGGGAATCCAGAGTGATTCGATGAGGATCAGGAGGGCGACGGCGGCGCCTAGAATGGTCCGGCCGCGCCCCGTTGACGCAAGCTCCAGGCATCGGCCGAGCCCCACGCCGGCGAGCACGGCGGCGAACAGGTGTCCGAAGACATAGAACCGATAGACCGACCGGACCGAGCTGAAGGGGGACAGGAGCAGCATGAGCAGGGCATAGGGTCCGGGGACGCGGACGGGGCCCAGTTGGATCCAGATGCCCATGGCCAGCAGCACTGATAGCAGGCTGGCGATGAGGCAGAAGCGATAGGCGTGTCGGCGGCGGCGGTCCTGCCTGGACTCGGCGTGACTGAAGAGAGCCGACCCCGCGCCGACGGCGGCCAATCCCGCCAGCGCGATTCCCGGGAAGCAGACGATGGGATCCAGGTCTCCCCGTGCCGTTCGCACCTCGATGCCGAGTACGTCCGCGTACAGCCACTGATGGCTCGCGGGGATCAGCATCTGCAGCCAGTGCATCGGAACGCTCGGTCCGTGGTAGAAGCCCATGTCCCGGTGCGTTCGCTTCACCGTCGACAACAGCGGATAGACGAGCGCTCCGCAGACGACACCGACTGCGAGGAGGCGGTACCACAGGCGTCGCCACGGGACGTCTCGCACGAACCAGACGACCCAGCCCAGGCACAAGAGAGAGGCGAATAGCGCGTACTGGTAGCAGCTCGTTACCAGCCAGAGGCCGCACAGTCCGGCGAGTGCCGTGGCGCCCCACGTCGGGCGAGACAGCAACCGATGCGTCGCGGCCAGGAGGAAGGCGGCGGGGTACAGCATCAACATCGGCAGGCAGTAGATCTCCTCGAAGAGGTAAGGGCAGAACGCCACCGCGCTGCCGACCAGGACAGCCAGCCGCCAGGACAGCCGCATTTGCAGCGCGAGCGCATACGCGGCCAACGCGTTGAGAATGAAGGCGGTCAGGACGATGAGGTTGTAGCAGAGGGTCGCGTTGTGGGTTAGCCGGTGGATGGGCCACGTCGCCCACGCGGGGACGAAGAGGCTCTCGAAATAGGTGAGCACGCGCGGATGCGGGTAGAAGATGTTGCAGTCCCAGAAGCCTTCGAGTCCGCGGTCGAGGGCGTGGTGATTCCAGGCGACCTGGTAGAGGTGGCAGAACGGAACCAGCATGGTCAGCTTCGGGTGGACGGCGACCTTGTCGGCGACGTGAGCGGCGAGCGGCCAGGTGAGGGCTATGGTCAGCACCAGATAGAGCCCGCCGGCGGCGGCGTGGTGGCGCCAGGTGGGGCATGGCGAGGGAGGGCCAGGGTCCTCTGCTGCCGGCGTGGGCTGATGCTTCTCCTGACGGTCGGGCTCGGCTGTGTTTTCCATGCGTGACCCCAGCGGCGACGTGCGACGTGATGGCGTCGAGGTTAGCGGGTGGAGGTCTTTCGTCAAGGTCCTGGTCATGGAGTTCTCTTGGGTGGCCTTGCGAATTCGAACTCGAGGCATGCGGTGGGCACATAGCATGGGCACATCTGCCATCGCAGCACGGGCGAGACGCCCGTGCTGCGATGGCATACGTTCACGAACGGTCATTCAGGGACTTACTCTTCAATGACTTGCTCTTCAATCGTGATCGCTCAGGCGATGAGAGGGAGGGCGGAGGGGGCCGCTCCTGGCGAGGCCGACAGGCCGAGATAGTCGAGCCCGGTGGACGCGGCGGTCGTGATGGGGATCGGACAGGCGAGTCGTCGTCCCGCCCGAACGCCCGGGGCGATCGCCAGCATCCATACGCGGCGGCATCCCTCGTCGGCGCCTTGGTTGGTGTAGAAGTCGCTGTGATGGATGAAGCCCCATCGGTCCGGCGCGTCGAGCTCCCGGCCGTGGTCGGGCAGGATGAGCATGAGGGTTCGTCCACGGTAGGCGTCGAGGGTCTCGGCGGTTTGCCAGAGGCGATGGGTTAGCTCGTCGGTTCGGCGGATGGCCTCGACGTACCTGGACCATGAGCCGTAGTGGGCGCAGTCGATTTCGCCATAGGCGACGGTGATCACGTCAGGGGCGAATTGGCGCATGGACGCGATGGCGCGGTCGGTGAGGAAGGCGTCGTGGCTGGTCGTGCCGTGGCCGGACTTCCAGGCGTCATACTCGGCGTGGAGGAAGGTGCGTGCGGCGTCGGATCGGAGCCCGGCGTGGGTGATGCGGCTGGTTGAACGAGTCAACTGTTCGCAGCGGCGAGCGGCCTGGAGCTGGGCCTCGATTCCGCCGGTGGTTGCGGCGGCGTGCATGAGGCGATCCATTTCCTCGGCGGTCGAGCGTGGGATCGTCGGCGGCTCGACGACGTTGGCCCCGAACGACGCGTCATACCCGGGCGCGAGACTGTGGCCCGCCTTGGCGAGGATCGAGGCGTAGACGAAGGCCCAGGCGGAGGGGTCTGGGGCGCGGCGCGCTTTGCGGTAGACCTCAAAGATCGTGGGGTGGGATACCGGTTTGGACCAGTCGATGTCGTCCCACTCCCAGTGCCCTGTCAGGATCGAACCGGTGGAGTTGGGGTGGACGACTCGGTGCTCGACGCGCATGTTGGTCAGGAGCGCGCCTCGGGGGATCATCTCGTTCCAGAGGTGGGGGATGTAGCGATGCTGGGGGTCTTCGATGGTTTCGCTGGACCGAGTTCCGCCGCCGAAGACGACGAGGATGAGCTTTCGTGCGTCGCTTTGGGGTCGCTTTGGCGAGGCGGTGGCGGCTGAGGAGCGTTTCGGGGACGCGGCGCCATGGCCGAGGGTCGTGGCGACACCGGCGGAGATGGCACTGCGGAGGAACGTTCTTCGGTCGATGCTGGATACCACGTTACCGCCTCGCTTGCTGTTTGGGCTGGTTGGCGGCGAGTTCGCTGATCCGTCGATCCCATGCCTTGGCGTCGATGGCCAGGAAGAGCTCGCCGGTCTTCTGGGCGAGCGTGGCTCGATGGATCGCGAGACGGGTCTTGCCGCCATTTCGTCCGGGGGCGATGCTCATCGTTCGTTCTTCGGTTCCGTCGTTCTTGCAGTCGACTGACGCGCGGAAGGGGATGTTCGAGGGGGTGGCGACCTCGAGATGGATCGGTCCGAAGTCCTTCCAGAGCGAGGCGGGATGCAGGACGTAGGCGATCTGGTAAGTGGTCGGGTCGCGGGTGTCTTTGTAGGCGTATTGCTTGTATTCGACGGTCAGCGTTTGGGTCGTTCGGGCGGGGAACTGAACGCGGTAGTGCACCAGGTTCATTGGCGCAAAGGTGAAGATGACGGGCAGGTTCTTGAGGACGGTCTTGCAGGAGGCTTTTTCGGGGTCGCTGATTCGCGCCTTGGGGTCGAGGTAATCGACTCGCGCGTAGATGGTCGGATCGCTGCGCGCGTAGCCGCTCAAGTTGCGATCCTTTCCCAGCTTATCGGCGTCGATGGTGATCTCTCGGGGTCGGACCTGGCCCGTGGCGAGGTCAACGGATCGCTCGCGGACGTCTCCGCCCCAGGCGGTGAAGATGGCCTCGTAGGTTGCGGCCTCGGCGGGATCGAATCGGGCCGCGAGCGTGGCGAAGAACTGCGTGGCCTTTTGCTCGCCGATGGCGCCTAGCGATCCCAGGTTGGCGTTGATGTACGGATGCCCGCCTGACAACAGGGGATAATGCGTACGGTCCGGGGGAATCGCTATCGGGAGGCCGAAGTCCAGGCTCGCGAACTCCACCATGAGGGCGACGTCGCGGGGCTTCCACTTCATCGTCTTGGCCAGGTAGTCGGCCAGGGCGGATCGGGCCTGGTCGTGGTCGGCGTCGGGTTGCTCATGACCGCCGGCGGCGAGGCCGCCGAGCAGTCGGTCTTCGACGACGGCCTTGGCGAGGGCAACATCGCTTTCAACGACCTGTCCGATCGCCTTGCGGGCACGCTGCCGGGCGATTCCGGTTGCGCGTGCCGTGGCGACGAGCTTGGCTAGCGCGGCGTCCCGGGCCACGGCTGCTTCGATGGCGGTGCGGGCTCGATGGCGGATCAGCCCATAGATTGCGGAGTTCGAGATGATTTCGGCGTGGACGAGGTTGTCGGGACGGCCCGGCACGTTGGCCTTGACGGTGACGCGAACGTCCGGGCTCGGCATCATGGTGAACCGCGACGTGTAGATGCCTCGGAGGATCGGGAACCCGAAGTCGATATCGATGTCTTGGTCGGTGGGGTTCTCGATGGTGTACTGGGCCGAGACGGCTGCGAGCGGCGGGTCAGGGGGTGTAGAGGGAGACGCGGGTGAGCGGTCGCTGAGGAAGGTGATTTTGAGATCCTCTTTGACGACACGGAGTCTGTCCTCTTGGGCGGGTTTCAGGCTGGGATCGAGTCGGGCGAAGGTTCCCCTGGCGGCCGGATCGCCGTTTGGGTACTTGATGACGAACGGTCCGCCGTTGCCCAGTGATCGCCCCGGCGTCATGATCGCGATCGCCAGCGCGGCAGCACATACGGCATGTTTTGCCACTCGGATGCTCATGGGCACGCTCCTTCTTGTCGGTTGAGAATTCCCTGGGGCTCCTAGATAAGAGATACACTCCGCGGGCGATCTGTCTGTAACGCGTGTGTAACAATCGCGGTCGCAGTGTACCTGTCGGCCGCCCAGAAACGGCGAGAACGCCGGTTCGCGCGTTGAGAGGCGGTGAGGGCAGGCTATAATCATCGCCAGCCGCGGGGCCTGGACCCGGGGCGACGGAAGCCACCATGAACCCACGTCTCAAGTTGCTGATTCCCCCGCTCCTGGCCGGCGGCGTTCTCCTGGTCGCCGCGGCCGGGTACATGATCGTGGAGGGTTGGTCGTTCGGGGATTCGCTGTACGAGGCGGCGAACGTCGTCTCGACGCTGGGGTTGGAGGAGGTCCACGACATGAGCCGGGCCGGTGAGGCCTGGACGTTTGTCGTCATCATATTCGGGGTGGCCACGATCGCGGTGGCCTTCGGGATCATGACCCAAACCATCGTCAGCGGCGAGCTACGAAGAGTGATGGGGAGGCGCACCTTGCAGAGCAAGATCAACCAACTCGACCGGCACTTCATTGTCTGCGGCTATGGTCGGATGGGTCGAATGGTCACGTCCCACTTCAGGCAGCACGGGATCAAGACGGTGGTGGTCGACCACGAGCCGCAGGTGACGGCCAAGGCCGAGGAGGACGGCGTTCTGTACGTCCTGGGCGACGCGTCGGAGGAGGAGACGCTCGTTCAGGCGGGCATCATGCGGGCGTCGGGGCTCGTGGCGTTGCTGTCGGAGGATTCGGCGAACGTCTTCGTGACGCTGACGGCCCGAGGCTTGAGGAGCGATCTAAACATCGCGGCCCGTGCCGAGCAGCTCAGCACGCAGCCGAAGCTCGAGCGCGCGGGAGCGAATCGCGTGATTTGCCCGGCGGTGATCGGGGCGATTCGCGTGGCAAACATCATGATGCGCCCGAACGTCGCAGACTTCATCGAGGTGACGGCCAAGGGGGTGGAGCTGGAGGTTGACGAGTACGTCGTTTCCGCCGCGTCGCCTCTGCGGGACAAGACGCTGGACGAATCGAAGCTCCGCCGCAAGGCCGAGGTCCTGGTGGTCGCCATCAAGCGAGTCGGGGGGCAGACGGTCTTCAGTCCGGGTCCGAACGAGAAGATGTGCGAGGGGGATACGCTGATTCTGATCGGGCCGGACGGGGCGGCGAGTCGGATGCAGAAACTGGAATCGTAGAAGTATATTGGAGACGGATGGATGGATCGGAGTGAGCTGATCTCGGCGATCAAGGAGGCGGCGTACTTGGAGGGGGACTTCGTGTTGCGCTCGGGCAGGCGGAGCAAGTACTACCTCGACAAGTACCTGTTCGAGACGCAGCCGGAGATTCTGGCGGAGCTTGGGCGTCTGATGGCGGAGCGCGTCACGGACGAGACGGACCGCATTGCGGGGGCGGAGCTTGGGGGCGTTCCGTTGGCGGCGGCGACGGCGATGGCGTCGGGCAAGCCGTTCGTCATCATCCGCAACGCCAAGAAGGACTACGGCACGGCGAAGCAGTTCGAGGGCAAGCTCGAGTCGGGGGAGCGTGTCCTGTTGGTGGAGGACGTCGTGACGACGGCGGGGCAGATCATCGAGGCGGCCAAGTCGCTCCAAGACGCGGGGGCGGTGATCGAGCGGGTGCTCGCGGTCATCGATCGGCAGGAGGGGGGACGTGAGAACGTGGAGGCGGCCGGGCTGACGTTCGAGGCGCTGTTCACCGTCTCCGATCTTGGCGTCAAGGCATCATCGAAGTGACGCGCAGGAGGAAAGGCGAGGATCATGCCGGGGATCATTTGCCGATCGACGGGCGTCGGCTCGGCGCTTGCGGTGCTGCTGTCGGCGTGCGCGTATGCGGAGTCGGACGCGACGGGGGGCGGCTCGACGGGATTGAGCTCGCGTGAGGCGTCGATCCAGATCGAGGATTACCTCTTCCGGCTCGCGCAAGACATCACGGCGAACAGTCTGAGTCACGCCAAGACGTTGGCGGAGTGGGAGGCGTATCGCCCGATCGCCCGGAAGCGGCTGCTGTACATGGTGGGGCTCGACCCTCTGCCGGAGCGGACGCCGCTGAAGGCGAAGGTCACGCGGACGCTGGACAAGGAGGGATTCACCGTCGAGTGTCTGTACTTCGAGTCGCTGCCCGGCTTCATCGTGACGGCGAATCTGTACTTGCCGAAGGAACGGACGGGACGGCTGCCAACGATCGTCTACCTCTGCGGGCACGCGGGGGGGCCGTCCGGCGCGAAGGGACACTATCGACATCATCCGATCTGGTACGCGCGGAACGGCTACGCGTGCCTGATCGTCGACCCGATCCAGCACAGCGAGATCCCGGGACGGCATCACTATACGTACAGGAACGAGGGCTGGGAGAACTTCAGCACGGGGTTTACGCCCGCGGGCATCGAGATCTGGAACGCGGTGCGGGCGCTGGACTACCTGGAGACGCGGAGCGAGATCGACAAGGGGCGGATCGGCATCACGGGTCGGAGCGGCGGGGGCACGTTCAGCTACTTCACGGCGGCGGTCGACGATCGGATCCAGGTCGTGGTTTCAGACCACGCCACGTACAGCATGTGCAGCCACATCACGGCCGACACGCTGCGGGGGCACTGCGACTGCAACTTCTGGATGAACGTGGATCGGATCGATCCGATCGACTATTGCGCCCTGCTGGCGCCCCGCCCGGCGCTGTCGCAATGTTCGACGGACGACACCTGCTTCCCGCCGAAGGGATACCGCGACTGGTTGGAGCGTATGCGGGGGGTCTACGCGCTCTACGGCAAGGTCGATCAGATCGAGCAGGTGGACGTGCCCGGGATCCACACGGACTTCGAGGCGTTTCAGTCGAACGCGATGAACTTCTTCAACCGGTGGCTCCGCGGCGAGCGGACGGCGGCAAAGGTCGATCGCAAGGCGGTTCTGGCGGTGATGCCGGACGAGGCCGAGCCGCGCGTGTGGGCCGATCCGAATCAGCGGCCGAAGACGTTTATCAATGAGCGAATCAACCGGCTGCTGGCGCCGACGTACGTGCAGCGATACGCCGCAGGAGCGGCACCGCCGGGGGATCGGACGGCGATGACGGACCTGCTGCGTCGGAACGTCTTTGTCGCGTGGCCGGAACGGAAGTGTCCGATGCGGCCGGAGCTGTTGAGCGAGGAGACGCGCGAGGGCGTCCGGCACTTCCGCTATCTCCTCGAGACGGAGGAAGGACTACGGATCTTGGCGGAGATCTCGGTTCCGACGAAGCTCGGCCGGAATCCGGAAGGCATCGTGTGGGTTTCGTCGGGCCCGGACGACCCATTTGCGGCGGAGATCGAGCCGCTGCAGGCGAGGCTGCCGATCGTGCGCGTCTACCCGCGCGGGCTCCGTGGGAGCCGCTGGGACCGCAAGATCGAGGTTTTCGTACGTCGTGCGGCGTCGCTGATGGGGCAGACGGTGGACAGCGGGCGCGTGTATGACGTGTCTCGCGCGATCGATCTGCTGCAGGCGCTGGCTCACGGATGCGGCGAGCGGATGACCGTGATCGGAACGGGCGAGTTGGGCGTGATCGGGATGTACGCGGCGATCATGGACGGCCGGATCCGGCGCGTGGCGGTGCATCAGCCGACGCTGACGCACTATGAGGGGCCGATTCTGCCGAACGTTCTGCGGTATACGGACGTTCCGATGACGGCCTCTTATCTGCCGCCTACGGAGTTGATTCTGATTGGGTCGGAGCCGTCCGGGCTTGCGCCGGCTAGGAAGCGCTTCGCCGAGATGGGGCTTGCGGACAGGTATCGGGTCGTTTCGTCGGCCGCAGGGATGTGGACGAAGTAGTTGCACGTCGGCGTCAGGCGATGCGCGTCGAATCGCTCTTGGTCACGACGGCGGCATACACGCGCTCGGCGCCCGCCTTTCGGAGGGCGCCCGCCGCCTCGGCCAGCGTCGCCCCCGTCGTGGTCACGTCGTCGACGAGGCAGACGGTCAGGCCTTGGAGTCTGGCCTGGGGAACGACGGTGAAGGAGCCACGGACGTTTTCTCGCCGTTGATCCGCCGACAACCCCACTTGGGGTCGGCAGTAGCGGGTCCGTTTCAGGACATTCACCACGGGCAGTTCCAACTCGGCGCCGATGACGCCCGCCAGGGCTCGGGTTGGGTCGTGGCGGCGTGTCAGCCGCCTGCGCCAGTGCATGGCCACGGGGATGACGGCGTCGAGGTCCGCATGCCAGGGCGCGCCGCGGAGCGCGGCTGCCACAAGGCGGCCGAGCATTCGATCGAACGGCGCTCGTTGGTGCTTGAACTGGAGGACCAGCGGACGGAAGGGATCGTCGTGAGGCGCGACTCGCGCGATCGCGGCGACGCGGCGGCGTGGGTGGCTTCGACACTCGCTGCACAGACCGTCGCGGCGCTCGTAGGGTCCGGTTCCTCGACCGCAACCGGAGCAGTACTCCCGCTCGACGGCGGCGAGGATCTTGGGCGCGCACGTCTCGCACCAGAGGGGTTCGGATGTCGACTTGACCAGCACGCCGCACGAGGGGCACATGCTGGGGAAGACGGTCTCGACGGCGAGTCGGCCGAGGTTGGCGAGGGCGGCGAGGAGGCGCTTAAGGCGGCGGTTTGGCAGGGACGTGGGCTCGATTGAGGAGGTCATCCGTCCGCTCCGCCCGTTCGGGCGTTCGAGTCGCTACTTCGTCCCGAGCGTGACTGTTTTCTGCTCGTGCTTGTCCGCGGCGATGCAGAACTCGCGAAGTCGCGCGTACTCCGACTTGGGGATGTCGGTCGTCTTGATCACCAGCTTCTTATCGATTCGCACCTGCCCCGGCGAGCCGGTGCACTGGAGCTTGTAGCTCATCCACGGCGTGTCGAGCCGCGCGGGTTGGGGCAATGACTGGATCGCCCACGAAGGCGGGAAGCGATACACCTCGCTGTACTCGACGATGCTCGGCATCGGCAGCCAGACGTCGTAGTGGCGCTCGGTTCGCGGCGCGTATCGCTCCGTCAGCTCGAAGCGTCGCTTGGGGCGCAGGATCAGCCTGGTTCCGGCGCGTTCGGCGTACTGGGCGGCCTTGTAGTCGAAACGGATCTCCACGGGTTGATCGCGGTTCATCAGGTCGCTGAAGGTCATATCCGTAAGCTGCCCGCCGGGCTGAAGGCTGGTCACAACGCCTTCGAGCTGCTGTTGCCTGCGACCGGTGCGGCGGAACTGCTGGCGCATGCCGGCGGCGAACTGCCCGGTGGCGTTCCAGTTGACGCGGACCCGCGCCGATGCGTCGTCGGAGAGCGAGGCCTCGACGGTCATCTCGATCACGTTGGCGCTGGGCTGCACCTGGTCGATGGTCTGGAAGCTCATACGGCCCTGTGCGTCCCAGACGATGGCCTCGACGCCGCGGTCCGACCAGGGCAGGGAATCCACGCCGTGGTACTCGGCGGTCGCATCGAGCCACCGCCCTCGTTTGGGGTCGTCCGGCGCGTCGGCCGCGGGCACGTAGACGATGGCGTGGTTGCACTGATTGGACGGGAGTTCCCGGATGAGCCGACCCGAGTCCCGCGAACGGAGGGTGGCGTAGCGGGCGTCGATTCCCGCCTCCTTGAGCATCGTGATCAGGAGCACGGACTTGCCCTTGCAGTCGCCCCACTCGTTGGCCAGGACGTTGGCGGCCTTTGGCGGCTTGACGCCGAAGATCGCGGAGGTGTTCAGGACCTTGTATTGGATCTTCTCGGTGACGAAGTTGTAGATCGCTCGGAGGCGGTCACCGGGCGTCCGGGCGCCGGCGGTCAGGATCTTGACTTTCTCCCGAATGGCCGAGTCGGACTCGAACTGGTCTTTCATGAGCGCCCACTCCCAGCGGGCGATCTCGTCCCAATTGGGGATGGTGCTGCACCGGACCTGCTCGACGATGTCGGCCAGCGGGGGACGGACGACTTCGGGCTCGACCATGGGCACGTTGTCGGCGCGGAACTCCCTGACGACCTGATCCTGGAACTCGCCGCGCGTTTCCTTGATATGCCGGCCACGGACGACGAAGCGGACTTCGCGTGTCTTGGGCGCCACGAGGATCCACTGTGCCCGCAGGATCGGGTAAGCGGACTGAAACAGGGCGACGTGCATGAAGTGTCGGCTCAACCAGCTCGTTCCGCCGCGGTAGTAGATCACCTTGTACTCCACGATCGATCCGGGCTGGAGCTTGGCGAAGTGGATAGCGTCGCCGGCGATTTGTGTGGCCTCGATTTCGGAGCCATCCGGCATGATGACGACGGCGCGCAGGACCTTGTGGTTCTGGCCACTCAGGGGGATTTTGGTGTACTGGCGTCTTCCGCGCTCGTTGAGGATCTTGCAGATGCCGTGCTCCTGGGAGGTGCTCGATCCGTCCTCGAAGAGTTGGGTGACTCGGTGATCGAGCAGGACGACGGCGTCGGCCTTGGGATAGTCGGCCTCAGCGACCTTGGTCGTTTTGACGATGCCCTGGGCTTCCTCGGCGCCGACGCCGAATTTGGCGAACACGGGGTTATCGTGCTCGGGCTGCAGGAATTGGAGGTAGTCGCGGAGCCGCTGATCGTCGGGCTTGTAGCGCAGGGCGGACCGCCAGGCGAGAATCGCGTCGTTGGCTCGGCCCATTCGCTCATAGATGCCGCCGAGCCGGGTGTGAAACCCGGCATGGGTCGGGCAGATCTTCAGGACCTCCTCGCAGACGGCGACGGCGGGCTCATACCGTTTGGCGCGAAGCAGGAGGTCGACGCGCAGACCTCGGATCGAGTGGTCCAACGGGAGGAGTCGCTGGAGGGCATCGCACTGTCTCAGGGCGTCGTCGATTCGGTTTTCGCGCGCGTCGAGGTCGAGGAGCGCTCGACAGGCGGTGACGTTGGAGGCGTCCTCGGCGAGCGCCTGGGACCAGAGCGCTCGGGCCTCCTGCCGGTAGCCATAGGCGTCGCACTGACGGGCGTAGTTGTCCGCCAGTGCGGATATTCGAGGATGCCTTTCGTACAGCGTTTTGGCCGTCAGATAGGTTTGGTATTGCCACCCTCGCTGGCCGTAGAGCTGTTGCAGCTCGAGATGGCCGGCGACGGCGTCGGGTGCCACGGCGACGGCGGCGTCGAGCGTCTTGCGCGCCTGCTCCAACGAGTCGCGCGATCGGTAGAATCGACCCAAGAGCGCCAGGGCCGTGAGATTGTCGGGCTCCAGGGCCAAGGTCTCTTTCAGTTGCTCGAAGGCCTTGTCGGGCTTCTCGTCGATCCAATAGGCCAGAGCCAGGCGGAGGCGGTATTCGCTGCAATGTTTGTTGAGCGAGGCAAGCCACTCGAACGTCTGGGCGGCGGGCGCTCGCCGATTCACGGCCATTTGCGAGAGCCCGAGGTAGTAGACGGACGCTTCCTTCTCGCGATCCTTGGCAACCTCGTTACCGAAGTGAGTCAGCGCGCCGCCCTGGTAGGCGAATCCGCTTGGGTTCGAACTGGCGGCTTTGGGCGCCGGCTTGGGCTCATCGGCGAAATTCAGACCCGCCAGCGCCGCGGCCTGGGGGTCAGTGAGTCGCAGGGCGAACCGCCACTTTCCGCCATGACGGCAGACCTTGACCAGGAGCTTGTTCCAACCCGCTTCCAGGACCACCGGGGCAACGTGCTGGTCGAGGGCGAGGCCCTTGTCCTGGTCGTCGGCGAGCACCAGCCTGTCGTTTAGCCAGAGCTTGACCGCCTGGTCGGCGGCGAGACGGACGATGGCGTCGACGCGTTTCGGGGCCTGCACGAACGTCACGGCATAGGCGAGCACCTGATCGCTGGGGTACATGACGGCCTCGAGATCGCAGAGGCCTGACAGCGTGAAGTGCTCCAGCTTTCGCCAGGAGACTTCCATGCCGCGTCCGGGATAGGACTTGGCCAGGTCGATTTCGCCCTCGGGGCCGTAGGTCATTCCGAAGCCGGCGTTGGCCTCGTTGTCGAACGGGCCGATGGCGCGCCAGGTCTTGACGAAGCCGAGCGCGTCGAACATCGCCCGCGCCTCGTCCGGGCGTCCCTGGCGAAGCAGCAACTGGGCCAAGATCCACCGCGCGGTCGCCTTCTGGACCTCCCGGCCTGGCTGGGTGATGAAACGCTGGAGCGCGGCGATCGCCTTGTCTCGCAGGGGCACGGGGAGCGTCAGGTCGACGATGCGGGCGATGTAGTACTGCGTTTCAGGTCGATCCTGAGGCATCATGGCGATCAGGTGCTCGATGACGTCGGCGTCCCTGCCCTGCATTTCGAGGATGATGGCGGCGATCTCGTGGGCCTTGTAGTGGTCGGGCTCGAGCTGTAGGGCCATTTGGGCGTGCTCGAGGGCGGCGGCGTTGGCGGATTCATAGCGGCTTAGGACCCAGGCCAGGGCGGCGTGGTTGTCGGCGCTGGGGTATTTGGCGAGGGCCTCGCGGTATCGCGCGATGACGTCCTGGCCGGCTTGGGTCGACGGTGGCGATGCCTGCTGTGCGATGAGCCGGGCGGTCTGCCCACCCGTGCCAACCACGGACAGCAGGGCAACGACCCAGCCGGCGTACCGCCGGCGAGCGGTGCTAGACCTTGCTGAGGTGATCGGGATGGGCACGGGCATGGGCTTCGATCCTTTCGGCATATCGTTGCATGGCCATGGCGACGGTTTCGGGCTCGTCCTTGGCCGTATCGGGGTCGACCAGCGGCTCATAGGCGATCAACTGGAAGTAGTAATTGGGCAGGGAGACCCAGAAGCTCGGCAGGATGACCGCGCCGCAGCGCAGCGCGATCTGGAGTGTTCCGGTCAACCACTCGCGCTCTTCCCCGAAGAACACGACTTTCTGCCGGCTGAGGTGAGGCGCTCGCTCGCGATCGACGTCCAAGGACGTGCCAAGGATGTAGTTCTGCTTGAACAGCCGGAACAGCTCGCGAGGGAACCTGTCGGCGAAGAGGATGCGGAGGGCGGCCACCTCGGGATACCGCTGGGCGAAGATCTGCTGCATGTGCAGGCGCAGCGCACCCTCCTTTCGATCGCGGACGCCGGCAACCTTGTATCCGAGGATGGCCATCAGCACGCCGGCGACGTGCTGGGTGCCGACGTGGGACATGGCGGCATAGACGCCCTTGCCGCGGGCCAGCCCGGCATCCATGTTTTCCTGCCCGATGAACTCGACGCGCTCGATGACCTTGGCCTTGGGGATCTTGTCAAATACAAGGTAAAAGAGCTTGTCGCAACGGACGCGGCAAAACCAGTCCCGGGTCAGTCGGCGAGCCTCGGCTCTCGTGAAGTGGTCCGGGCCGAAGATGAAGCGGAGCCGTTTACGGTACCGTCTGCGCAGCTTGTAGTTGATGAGCCACTCGCAGGTGCCAAAGAAGGCTCCGAAGCGGTACAGGCCGGTGAGACCGAAGCACCGCATCCAGGAGGCTAGGAACACCCGAACGATCCCGAACTTGGCGCGCGTGTACCAGGGCAGTTGGGGTATGTCCTCAACCGCCTCGGCGGGCCGGTCCTGGATGGCGGAAACCGAGCGATCCATTTGAATTCCACCGAGTATAGCCATCGAGACTTTGCCGTTCCAGCGCCGCGGACCGAGGGCATGGGCGACAGATCGCATGACGAACGGGGGCGAATCACCTCAGCGGCAAGCGACGGCGGACCAAGCAAGCATGTAGCGGGGATCAGCCCGGGCCTTGCCGCTGTGGCTGACAGTCACCATAATGCGGAGTGCGACTGACCCTCGGTGCCGACTCTACCCGTGGAGGTGTACCCTTGAACAGACCATTGGAGGGTGTCCGCGTGCTGGACACCTCTCGGCTCTTACCGGCCCCGTTCACCACGATGATTCTGGGCGACCTAGGCGCCGACGTCATTCGCGTCGAGAGTCCGAGCGGTGGCGACCGGCTGCGGCTGATGCCCCCGTACGTCAACGGGCAGAGCGCGTATTTCACGACAATCAACCGAAACAAGCGGTCGGTGGCGATTGATCTGAAGAGCGAGGAGGGTCTGGCGGTCTTTCTCGAGCTGGTCAAGACGGCCGACGTCGTTGTGGAGGGGTTCAAGCCCGGCACGATGGATCGCCTGGGCGCGGGGTACGAGGACCTGAAGGCCGTCAAGGCGGACATCGTGTACTGCTCACTCTCGGGCTACGGGCAGACGGGTCCGCTGCGCGAGCGGCCAGGGCACGACATCAACTATATGGGGATCGGGGCGGCGCTGGACCTCATGACGGACCCGGACGCCAGGCCTCGAATTCCCGGTTTGTTTTTGGGCGACCTGAGCGGGGCCTTTTACGCGGCGATCGGCGTCATCTCGGCCCTCGTGCACCGGGAGCGTACCGGGCAAGGGGCGCATGTTGACGGATGCATGCTGGACGGGCTCATGGGTCTGCACACGTTTCTCTCGGCCCGGCATCTCATCGCGGGGCTGCCCGCCGAGCACGGCACGACGCAGATGACGGATGCCGGCGGATGCTATCAGGTGTACGAGACAAAGGATGGTCGATACGTCACGTTTGCCCCGCTCGAGCCGCGGTTCTGGCAGACGTTCTGCGAGGTGGTCGACAGGCCGGGCTGGCTTGCCCGTCAGTGGGACCCGAGCCTCGTGCCGGAATTAGAAGAACTCTTCAAGCAGCGGACTCGGGAGGAGTGGGTTACGTTGTCGGGGGAGCATGACTTCTGCTGTGAACCTGTGCTATCATTGCAGGGGGCGTTACAGCATCCGCAGGTCATCGCCCGAGGCATGGTCGTCGAGGCGGACGACCCGGTGGCCGGTCGCGTTCGGCACGTGGCGCCGGCCGTTCGGATCAATGGGACTCGCGGCGACATCCGACTCCCTGCCCCGCAATTGGGCGAGCACACGATCGAGGTCCTTTTAGCCGTCGGCGTCGATCAGGAGCGGATCGATCGATTGCTGGCTGACGGCGTGCTCGCGGTACAGGAGCCCCCTGCAAAGTGACACAGGTGCGAAGCCAGACCGACAGGGCGCCCGAGGCGAATCGGGCGGGAGTGGAAGCCCGTGTGCTGCCCGCCGCGGCCCGCGCGGTGAGCGGGAACGAGGCGTCGGCCTGGGCGGCGCGATACGCGCGGGTCCAAGTCATCAGCGCCTACCCGATCACGCCTCAAACGACCATCGTGGAGAAGCTGGGCGATTGGGCGGACAACAAGGAGATGGACGTCGAGTTCATCCGGGTGGAGAGCGAGCACTCGGTGATGACGTCTCTCGTCGGGGCCAGTTTGGCGGGCGCGCGGTCGTTCACCGCGACGAGCGGCCAGGGCCTGCTGTACATGACCGAGTCGGTCCACTGGGCGGCGGGGGCGAGACTGCCCATCGTCAATGTGTGCGTCGGGCGCGGCATCGCCCCGCCGTGGAACATCTGGGCGGACCACCACGACAGCCTCTCCATGCGGGACAGCGGGTGGATGATCTGCTACGCCGCCAACCACCAGGAGATTTTCGACAGCGTGCTCATGGCCTTTCGCATCTGTGAGGACGAGCGCGTCTTCCTGCCGATGATGGTCTGTCACGAGGGCTTCACGCAATCGCACACGATCGGCCCGGTGGACATGCCCGATCAGGGCCTCGTCGACGAGTACTTGCCGACGGTACCGCCGGAGGGCTGGCCACACACGTTCATGGACCCCTCGCGTCCGACGTCGCATGGATTGCTCAACATGCCCGACGCGGGTTTCTTCTATGAGATTCGAGTCAATATCGCCCGGGCGCAGGATCGAGCGCGCGGGGTGATTCGCGATTCGGCTGACGAGTTCGAGCGTGTCTTCGGGCGATCCCACGGCGGGCTGGTGGAGGAATACCGAACCGACGACGCCGAAGTCGTCATGCTGGCTATCGGAACGCTGGCGGACCAGGCCAAGGCGTGCGTCGACGCCTGTCGTGATCGCGGGTATCCGCTGGGCGCGGCGAAGATTCGGTTCGTCCGACCGTTCCCGGTCGACGAGGTCCGCGATTTGGCCCGGCGGTTCGGGACGCTGGCGATCATGGAGCGGGACATCGCGTTCGGCATGGGGGGCGGCATCGTGGCCAGCGACGTGCGGTCGGCGATCCAGGGCCGTAGCGATGCGATCGTCGTGCCGATCGTGGCGGGTCTGGGCGGGAGAGACGTGTCGCTCGAAGAACAGATCGGCGTGGCCGAGCGAGTACTGACCGCCGCGCGAGGGAACAAGGCGTCTGACGACGTGATCTGGCTGGGCCTGAAGGAGTAAGCGTGCCCGAGGAACTCCGCAAGAAGCTGACGCCGAAGGTGCTGGCCGAGGAGGCCCGCAAGGAGCTTTGGCTCAAGGGCAACGGCACGTGTCCGGGGTGCAGCCTGTCGCTTTCGTTGCGTTGGGCGCTCAAGGCGCTCGGACCGAACACGTGTGTGGTGGCGCCGGCGTCGTGCACGAACGTGGTGGTCGGACTGTATCCGCGGTCGGCGTCGGGGGTACCGTTTACGAACATGGTTTTCGCCGGCGGCGCGGCGGCGGCTTCCGGCATCAAGGCGGCCATGCGTGCCAGAGGTCACGGCGAGACGAACGTGTTGGTGTGGGCGGGCGACGGCGGGACGTTCGACATCGGCATTCAGGCTCTCAGCGGCGCAGCCGAGCGGGGCGACGACGTCATCTACGTCTGTTACGACAATGAAGCGTACATGAACACCGGCACGCAGCGGAGCGGCGGCACCCCATTCGGAGCGATCACGACGACCACGCCCGCCGGCAAGAAGGAGCACAAGAAGGACCTGATGGCCATCATGGCGGGCCATCATCTGGACTATCTCGCCACGGCGTGCTCGGCCTATCCGCTTGATCTCTACGAGAAGCTGCTCAAGGCCAAGCGCCATCGCGGGTTGAAGTTCATCCACTTGCTTGCGCCGTGTCCGCCCGGCTGGCGTTTTCAACCGCGGCACGCTCCGAAGGTGGGCAAGCTGGCCGTGCAGACGGGGATGTGGATTCTTTACGAGATCGAGCATGGTCGAATGCAACTGACCGGGCCGAGCAAGCGACTGGCGGAGTCCGACGCCAAGCCGAAACGGCTGAGCGAGTACCTGGAGATCCAGGGCAGATTCCGTCGGGCTCAAGGCGAGATCTACCAGGAGTTGGAGCGTTGGGTCGAGGGGAACTGGCAGGCGGTTCGAGACCAGTTGGCCAGTCAGGCCGCTCATGCGGCGGCCGAGGAAGGGTGAGAAGGAACGCGACGGGAAGCGTGGTGCGGCGCAAGGGCCGCTGACTCTTAGAGAAACGACAAGATGAGCTCGGAACGGCTTTGGGAAATTCGCTGGCACGGTCGGGGCGGTCAGGGGACGGTGACCGCGGCGAAGCTGTTATGCGTGGCGGCCTATCAGGGCGGCGGCGGCATGAAGGGCGTTCAGGCGATTCCGTTCATCGGCGCCGAGCGCCGGGGCTCGCCCGTGAAGGCCTTCAACCGGATCAGCCCGGAGCCGGTGCGCATCTGGTCGGCCGTAAGGCGCCCGAACGTGGTGGTGTTGATCGACCCGCTGGCGATCGTGCGAACGCCCGACGTCGTGCTCGATGGTCTCGTCGCCGGCGGACGGGTGGTGGTGAACACGGAGGCGACGTCTCTGGACCTGAACGGGCGCAACGACCTTCAGGTTTGGGCGGTGGATGCCACGGGCGTGTCGTTGGAGTTGGATCTTCGCGCGGGCGCCGACCTCGTGCTCAACAGCCCCATGTTGGGCGCCCTGGCCAAGGCGGTGCCTGAGATGGTCTCGCTCGACCACGTTCAACGCGCGATCAGTGAGGAGTTCGGACGTCGCGGGGAGTTGAACTGCAAGGCGGCCGAGCTGGCCTACGAGCGGTGCAGGCGATTGTAGCAGGCGATGCCTGACAAACCGTGACGGTCGGCGGGGGCATCGCGTACGATACGAGCGGGCCGGCAGAGGAGTCTCATGGCCAAGATCGAGAACCCCGAGGAGTTCATGCGGTCTCACGAGCCCGTTGGGCCCTGGCGGGATACGCCATCGCCGACCGGTGCCGAGGATCTCGCGGACGTCCCAGCCAGCCCTCCTGACGTGGCGTCGCTCGGTCGGACCGGCGATTGGCGCGTGACCAGGCCGGTGATGCCGGAAGACGTCGAGCGATGCAGTCGCTGCTGCATGTGCTGGATGATGTGTCCCGAAGGAGCGATCTCGCTCGACGAGGATCAGACGCCGCACATCGATTACGAGTTCTGCAAGGGGTGCATGATCTGCGCGGAGATCTGTCCTAGGAAGTGCATCGACGAGGTGCGTGAGACGGAGGCCTCCGGCGATCAACCACCGATCCTTCCGACGCCGTAACCGTTTGCCCGCGTGAACGCCTTGACGATCCGCATGCGAGAGAGGAACGTTCGGGTTCGCGTCCTTGCTGAGGGGTTGGGCCCGATGATCGTCCGACGGAGGTTTGAAGGCAACGTGACCGATGGGGATGAACCCTCGGGTTCGGTCGGTCACATGACGCGCGACGGTGAGGTGGATTCCTTGTCTTCCTACATGCGTTCCGACGATCAGGCGCCGCGCGGCATATAACTCGATTCTGGTGTGATCCGCAAAAAAACCGCATCAAATGCGGCTTCTCTCAACCCGAAGGTACGAAATCGCTTCTGCCGCGGTCACCGGCGTTCATCGGTAGATCTCCCCATCCGCTTACAGGATAAACTAGTCGAAACCCCCTGCATAAACGGTCGATTGAACGTCTGAAGAGACACTCCACCCGCACGGCATCGTGGAACATTGCCAATGTCAGGGGGCCATCCTATTGCGTTCGTTGTCGACGACGACGAGGGCGCGCGCGAATCCTTGGTCGCTCTGATGACCGAGGTGGGCATTCGAACTCGGGCCCATGCGACGGCGGAGGACTTCCTTGCCGAGTACGATCCCGATCAAGCCGGTTGCCTGATCGTTGACGTGCGTCTGCCGGGGATGAGCGGCCTGGAGCTCCAGGAGAGGTTGTCCGCCAAGAAGGTCTGTCTTCCGGTGATCTTGATCACCGGTTACGGCGACGTCGAGATGGCGGTTCGCGCGTTGCAGAACGGGGCGGAGG
Source organism: Phycisphaerae bacterium (assembly GCA_016927755.1). Classification (GTDB taxonomy): domain Bacteria; phylum Planctomycetota; class Phycisphaerae; order UBA1845; family JAFGLZ01; genus JAFGLZ01. The sequence continues at coordinate 60,922 of JAFGLZ010000097.1, read as the reverse complement.
ATTTCCTGGAGAAGCCCGTCAACGAGCAACTGCTGCTGGAGCGCGTTCGGCGTTCACTATGCAGGAGCGTCGAGTCTCTGCGTCGTCGGACGCAGGTCCTGACGATCGGAAGGCGCGCGGCTGAACTGAGTCCTCGCGAGCGGGAGGTCATGGAGATGGTCGTATCCGGGCGGTCCAACAAGGACATTGCCGGGAGGCTGAAGCTCAGCACGAAGACCGTCGAGACGCACCGCAGAAACGTCATGGCCAAGATGCAAGCGGGCAGCGTCGCCGAACTGGTGCGCATGGCCGTGCTGCTCGAATACGAACAGAGCAATCATCGGCAAGTCTGAAAGGCCTTCGCGAAGGCCCCTACCGAGCCACACTTTCCCGCATAACAGATGATGCAACCGGGCGCGACCCTCGTGAAACAGGTCGGGAGAGTCAGAACGTTTTGACTCGGCGCGCTCCGAGAAGGCCGCCGCGTTATGGGACACTCGCCTCAGCGGAGCCTCTCAGTGATTCACGGTCTCGTGCAGAGGCTTTCCACATCAACTAGCGGAATGCCTCCATGAACGATCCGTCACTGACGGTATGGTCATCGGAGAAAACACGTATGCCGACATGAGTTGTTCTGGATCAAAAGAAGGTGTCACCGATTTTGGCTTTCCCCACGTAGTCAATTCATCCTAGGCGATTTCCGATCAACTAGGTGACGTTCGGCACGGCGAGCCGAGAGGTCGAATCAGAGTCGAGATGAGCTTCTCGTCTTATCGTGTCTGCAGCGCGTTTAGCGCAGTGTCAGGCATCGGGAACATCCACCTAGTCGTTGTCGGTACGACGCGTCGACCTCGCGCCGCGGGTCCGCGCGCACGTCGACGAAACGCGCCCCCAGACTTGTCCAGAGAGAAGTGTCTCGAGCATTCGAACAGGAGAGTGTCATGGCTCGCAGTATGACGATTGGTAAGCGTATCGCCTTGGGCTTTGGTATCGTCTTGACGTTGCTGGTCGGGGTGGGAGGCGTCGCCTACTGGGGCGTCGGGGGCATGGTCTCGAACGCCACGGACGTCATCTCCGGCAATCAGTTGGCGAGCGAGGTCGCTCAGCGGGAAGTGGATCATCTGAACTGGGCCGGGACGGTCTCGACGTTCTTGAACGACGAGCACGTCGCTGAATTGACTGTCCAGACCGATCCGACGAAGTGCGCGCTGGGCAAATGGCTCGTGAGCGACGAGCGCCGGGCGGCCGAGGCGGCGTTCCCAGAGATCGCGCCGCTGCTCAAGTCCATCGACGAGCCTCATCGGCATCTTCACGAGAGCGCCATCGCGATCAAGGCCAAGTTCAAGCGGATCGACGAGACGCTGCCCGCGACGTTAGCGGCCAGGGAGGTGGATCACCTGGTCTGGGCCGACAAGGTCAACCAGCTCTTCCTCGAGAACCTTCCCAAGCTGGAGGTTCAGACCGACGCGTCGCAGTGCGATCTGGGCAAGTGGCTCAAGAGCGAGCAGGTCAGCAAGGCGGTTGCGGCGGACCCGGAGCTGGGCAAGTTGTTGCATGAGCTCGCCGGGCCACATGAGCGTTTGCACAAATCGGCCATCGGCATCCAGAAGGAGTGGAAGCCTTCGGACGAGAAGGCCTACAAGGCCTGCCTGGCGATCTATAAGGCCGAGTCCCTGCCGGCGCTCCAGGAGGTCCGCGAGGTGCTGCACAAGGCCCGACAGCACGTGGAAGGCGGCATCAAGAACGTGCAGGAGGCGAAGCAGATCTACGTCAATCAGTCGCTGCCGGCGCTGGCCAAGTGCAAGGACACTCTCACGGGAATCGCCAAGGAAGTCGACCAAAAGGTCGCGGCGAGCAATCAAGCCATGATGGACGTCGGTCAGTCGACGAAGACGCGAACCGGCGGGATCGTGATTCTCGCCCTGATCGTCGGCATCGCCGGGGCATACTTCATCGCGCGTGGCCTGATCCAAACGCTCAAGAAGACGATCAGCGGTCTCAGCGAGGGCGCGGACCAGGTAACCGACGCCTCGGGTCAGGTCTCGGCGGCCAGCCAGCAATTGGCTGAGGGGGCCTCCGAGCAGGCCAGCAGCCTCGAGGAGACCAGCAGCGCCCTTGAAGAGATGGCCGCGATGGCGAGGCAGAACGCCGAGAACGCTTCTCAGGCGAATACGTTCATGTCGCAAGCGAACGAGGTGATCTCCGACGCCGGATCGGCCATGGATGAGACGACGAAGGCGATGCAGGAGATTTCCGAGGCGAGCGAGCAGATCAGCAAGATCATCAAGGTGATCGAGGAGATCGCGTTCCAGACGAACCTGTTGGCATTGAACGCGGCGGTCGAGGCGGCCCGTGCCGGCGAGCACGGTAAGGGATTCGCCGTGGTGGCCGACGAGGTCCGGAACCTCGCACAGCGCGCCGCCGACGCAGCGCGCGAGACCAACGCCTTGATCGACCAGACGGTGAGTCGAGTCAATCGGGGCGTGGATCTGAATCGCACGACGGCCGAGGGGTTTGGGAAGATCGGCGAGTCCGCCGCCAAGGTGGGCGAGCTGGTGGCCCAGATCTCGCAGGCGTCGAACGAACAGGCCCAGGGGGTGGAGCAGGTCAACACGGCCGTGTCACAGATGGACAAGATCACGCAATCGAACGCGGCGGGCGCCGAAGAGTCGGCCAGCGCGTCGGAGGAACTCTCGGCCCAGGCCGAGAACGTGCGGGCCATGGTTCAAGAGCTCGTCGTGCTTGTCGGCGGTCACGTCGGCGGCAACAACGGGTATTCGACTTCTTCGGCCAGAGGCAGCCGACCCGCGGGGAAGAAGGCCCGGAGTCAGCCCATTGCACATCACGCGTCGGCGTCGTTCTCGGCGGGTGGCAGCCACGGGTGGCAGATAGAAGAGCAAGGGTCCGCGCAGGACGCCGAGCAGGACAGCTTGAGCGGGTTCTGACGAATAGCAGCCCCGTGGGCGGTTGCGCATAGAATCAGTCGACTCCTCCTCAATCATTGCCAGCCCGAGTCGTTACAGACTTGGGCTGGCGATGGTGTTTACCGGCCTTGGGCGCTCCGGCCAGGCAGCGGATCGTGCTGGAAGCGTGAGCCTCAACTCCACAGATACTGGGACTTCTCTCAGGCGTCGACAGCTAAAGGGAAACACACTTGACCCCCGCATGACTCCCGGTCCACAGGCAGGTTTTACCCCGTTTAGGCGACTCTTGTCCTAGCCGATCCAAAAGACCGACGACGGTGTAAGTCATCCTCCCCTGCCCGCGGAGCAGGAGCCCACGGCGCAGGAGAGGGCGTTTCTCATTTCTCGGTCTCTCCTCTGAGAGGCCAGGGCCGCAGTCAAGCTCGAAAGGGATACCCATGAAGCTCAAGACGAAACTACTGCTTTCGAAGGTGGCGATCGCGCTCGTCCCGGCGGTTCTGGTCCCGACGATCGTACTGTGGCAAGCCAACAAGGGATTCGAGAAGGCCGCCGAGGAGAGCAAGCTCGGTTTCCAGGCCAACAGCGACAGCGCCCAGCAAGCCTTGATCGAGGCAGCCAAGGCGGACCTGACGCACATGGCCAAGGACGTCCACAGCATGTGCGACGTCCAGCAGAAGCTGCTTCAGAAGAAGGTCAACTACGATCTGAACGTCGCGGCGGACGTGCTTGGTCAGGCCGGTCCGATATCGTTCGCGGCCGAGACGGCGACGTGGGATTGCGTCAACCAGTACACTCAGGCCAAGACCGCGCTAAGACTGCCCAAGATGATGGTCGGCAAGACGTGGTTGGGTCAGAACCGCGATATGGCGCAGGCCTCTCCCGTCGTCGACCGCGTGCAGGAGCTCGTGGGCGGCACGTGCACGATCTTCCAGCGGATGAACGAGGCGGGGGACATGCTCCGGGTCTGCACGAACGTCTTGAAGCTCGACAAGACCCGAGCGATCGGGACGTACATTCCCGCCGCTGGCGCGGACGGACAACGCAATTCGGTCATCGCGTCGGTTCTGGCGAGCGAGACGTACCGCGGTCGGGCCTACGTCGTGAACGCCTGGTACATCACCGCCTACGAGCCGATCAAGGACGCCTCGGGCAAGGTCGTCGGCGTGCTCTACGTTGGGGTCAAGGAGGAGGATACGACGACGCTGCGTCAGGCGATCATGGACATCAAGGTGGGCAAGACGGGGTACGTGTACGTTCTGAACGCCAAGGGTCACACGAGAGGCTACTACGTGATCTCCAAGGAGGGCAAGCGGGACGGCGAGGACATCTGGGACGCCAAGGACGCCGACGACAGGCCCTTCATCCAGGACATCTGCAAGATGGCCTTGACGCTCAAGCCTGGGGAGATCGGCGAGACCCGCTACCCATGGAAGAACGCCGGAGAGGGCAAGGCTCGCGACAAGATCGTCAAGATCGCCTATTTCGAGCCCTGGGATTGGGTCATCGGGGTGGGCGCATATGAGGACGAGTTCTATGAGGGCATCGAGAAGGCCAGGGCGGAATCGGATTGCCGGCTGGCGTCCATCCTTCAGGTTCAGTCGGAAGCCGACCGGGCGATTGTGACCTGGAGCATTGCCTCGGCGGCGGCGCTTCTGCTGATCACCGCGTTTTTCGCACTCATGGCCACGCGAGGGATCGTCACGCCACTCAATCGGATCATCGAGCACCTGACCCGCGGCGCCGAGCAGATCGAGGATTACTCCGGGCAGGTGGCCGGCACGAGCCAAGAGTTGGCCGAGGGCGCGTCCGAGCAGGCCAGCGGTCTGGAGGAGACCTCCAGTGCCCTCGAAGAGATGGCGGCAATGGCGCGGGCCAACGCGGACAACGCCCGACAGGCAAACGAGTTCATGTCGGAGGCCAGCCGTGTCATCGGCGAGGCCGACATCGCCATGAAGGAGACGTCCAAGTCCATGCAGGAGATTTCCGAAGCCAGCGATCAGATCAGCAAGATCATCAAGGTGATCGAGGAGATCGCGTTCCAGACGAATCTGCTGGCCCTGAATGCCGCGGTCGAGGCGGCTCGCGCCGGCGAGCACGGCAAGGGGTTTGCCGTCGTGGCGGACGAGGTTCGGAATCTGGCGCAGCGAGCCGCGCAGGCGGCGCGGGAGACGGGCGACCTCATCGAGCAGACGGTGGGTCGCGTTACTCGAGGCGTCGAGCTGAATGAGACGACCACGGAGAGCTTCATGAAGATCGGGCAGTCCGCAGCCAAGGTCGCGGATCTCGTCAGTCAGATTACGCAAGCGTCGAGCGAGCAGGCTCAAGGCGTCGAACAGGTCAACAGCGCCGTGTCCCAGATGGACAAGGTTACGCAAGCCACCGCCGCCGGGGCCGAGCAGTCGGCGAGCTCCGCCGAGGAGCTTTCGGCGGAGGCCAAGGGCGTCCGGAGCATGGTGAATGAGCTCGTGGCCCTGGTCGGCGCGGGCTCCAAGCTGGCCGCGGGGAAGGCCGGAAGGGAGGCGGCAACGAGGACGCACGGCTCGCCGCTCGCGTCCGACGCGCGAGGTTAGAGGAAGCCGGAGGTAGCGACGCCGCCCAAGTCGCTCGACTTCCGACGAGGCGTCACGGTCCGGAGTGGAAACGACCCTTGCGGACGGTTCGCGAGCGATCGTCCGCGGTTGGTCGTCTGGACCTGAGGAAGCTCAGGACGATCCAGGCCAGCAGGCACGCCGCCGGCATGGCGAAGATGATGGGCCACCACTGCCGCGGGGCGGGCTTCGGCGTCGCGTCGGAGACCGGTCCTGCAATTGCGCGGTCCGACAGGACCAGTCGGATCGTCGAGACGCTCGGCGGCTCGTGAACACGTTCCGTCGTCACGCCGAGGCGCCACTGGAGGTATCGGCCCAGTTTCGCCGATGCCGCGGGGCGGCTTGACTGTGACTGAGTGGTTGACGGCGTGGAGGTCGGGCCGGTTGACGGCGCGCGGACTGCCGCCACCTGACCCCAGGCCGTTCGGGCGAGCTCGGTGCGATCGTCGGCGGAACGAATCCAGAGCGAGATTTCGTCCCCGGAGCGACCTGCCGGCGCCATGTCGCTCTGCCAGTCGATTAGTTCTTGGCCGCCTTGTCCCAAATCCAGTACGTCGCCGATCAGCTCGCCCCGCCGCGGACCGACGCTGACTCCGTCGGCCGCCTCGACGGAAAGCGCTTCGATCAGGCTTGGCGGTCCGATCGTTTGGAGTTGGACCTGTCCGATCCACGTGTCGGGCGGAAACGCGAAGTCCTGGACCATGTCGATCCGAACTTGCTCGGAGCCCTCTTTTGCCGGCAGGACGAAGACGGGCGCCGAGTTCTCGTCCGGCTTGAATTGGCGCAGGGGCGACTTCGGATCGCGGACGTAGTCCGCTCCGGTGAAGAACCTGTCCGCCGTCGTCCGCTCCTGGTCGAGCGGCCAGCGGGACGCGGACGGCTCGTCGACGATCGCCACGTACACGCTCGACGGCTTGCCGACTGGACGGGGCACGGCGGTGATCCGGAGGGCGCGTGCGGGACCGCCCGCGTGTAGCTGTAGACACATCGTTCGGAGCTGCCCAAGCGTGTCGCCGATTACGATCGTGGGCGTCGCGTCTTGCAGCGTTGCCTGAGTCACTTGGAATCGCTCGAGGCCGGTCTTGGGATCCTTGACGCGCGGGACGGATCCACTCAGGTTCTTCATTGGCGCCGAGGGCGATATCAGGTCCAAACGGCTCAGCGTCTGCTCGGGCTCGATACGGGCACGGGCGACGACCAGCGTGGGCGAGGTGAGCCCGAGCGCCTCGGGATCCGGCCAGTCGCAGCTCAGGATCGCGCGATCGTTGGCTGACAGGGCGTAGAGCTTGCCTTGGCCCGCGGCCATGGCGGTGATTCCCTGGACGTATCGTCGCAGACTGAACCGCTGAATCGGCCGGCCGGACGCGAGGTCGACGGCCACGACCATCCCAGCGTTGGGCGCCCCGTACGGGCCGGCCAGCAGCAGCATTTCGTCGCTGGCGGCCACGCCGGCGAACCGGAGTTGGGCATCGTACTGGCCGCGATAGTCGAGCTCAGTCGCTTCGCCTTGCTTGCCCGCGAGCCGGTAGATGCCCTTCTCCCACGTGACGAAGAAGACGTCTTGATTCGTAGCGGCGAGTCGTCCATTGGGGTGCAGGGGCACGGGTTTGGGCAGCGTGGTGGCCGCGAACGGCGTCCGCGGGGCTCGTCGCTCGAGCAGGAAGGGCTTGTCCGGGCGGACCCAGCAATAACAGCGGAGCGATTGGTCCCACGCCAAGGCCTGACCCGGCTGGGATCCGAAGGCCTTGTCCACGAACTCGAGCGCTCCGCTGGACAGATCCACGCGGAGCAGGCTCGCCCCGGCGTGGCTGCTCAAGATCTCCAGTCTCCCGTCGCGGTAGGTCATATCGTGCATTGTGGCGGGGTTGGCCCACGGTCGGCTCGCATCGGGGATGGGCAGCACGATGCTCGGACGGGTCTCGAGCTCGACCGCTCCACCGAGCGATCGATAGGCCCCCTCTGCCTCGAAGGCGAGCGCCATTTCCTTCGGAAGCCTGGTCGTGGCGAAGAACTTCTGGGCGTTGCCACCCCAGACGGATGTCGGCTTGCTTGGGGCGGTCTGGGTCGACGCGGGTCGATCCTTGCCGAGCGACGTCAGCGTTCCGGTGTAGACGGCCTGGACGGGATCCACCTTCAGGCGGAGCTCGTACCAGGTATCCGGCAGGATCGGGGCTGCGTCGATGACGGGTTGCGGCTGTTCCACCCGCGCGGCGATGCGACCGGCCCAAGCGCCCTTGCCCATGTCCTGCATCGCCGCGAGGAGCTGGACGTAGGGGCCGATCGTGGTTCCGGTATCGGTTCGGACCATGCGAACGAGGTCGATCGTCCGCATGGGCGGTGCCTGTATGGGCAGCTTGAAGACGACTTGAACGTCAAACGGCGCCCGGGGCGGCATGAATGACTTGCGCGGGCGTTGCCCCAGGCTTCCCAGTCCCTTGACGATCAACGCCGGAGTGCCCTGCTCATCGGCGAGCTGATCGTGTTGGAGCCCGGCCCACCCCGCCGTCGATGCGAAGTCCGCGTCGAGCCCGACGCGCGGCGAGAACGTCGCCCTGCGCGATTCCGCGGCGGGGGGATCGAGGCACAACTGGCCTGCGATGGAGACGGCATGGTCGACGGGTATTGACACGCTTGGGAACCCACCTTCCTCGGACACGACCGCCCTACCCGGCGAAGATACGTCCCAGAGCTGCCATCGCTTGACGATCGTCGAGAAGGTGGGTCCGCCGCGGACGCGAAAGAGGCGACGGACTCGCCGGCACTCCAGTGGCAGGCATCGCGGGGCCCTGGCCACCGTCGTTTCTCTCCCGGGGGTCAGTGAAGGCTCGACGCCGGCGGCCTCGAACAGATAGATCTCCGCGGCGTTCGTATCGCAGCGGAAGACCGTTCGGATCAGATAGCTCACGCCGCCTCGCAGCACCGCGCCCGCTTGGCGCCACTCGTTTCCGTCGTGGTACTCCAGCACGCCGTCGGTTCGGATCCTGGAGCAGCGGACCGCGATGCGTGGCCCCCCCGCGTCGAATGCGACGATCTCCACGCGGCCGTTCCAGTCGCGACAGCGGCCGAATTCGTTTCCCTCGAATCGAACCCAGGCCAGATCCTCGATGACGGCGTCGGCGGACGTCGGCAGGTCGATGGGGGCGAGCGACCACTCGCCGTCGCGATCGAGGACCAAGCCCGCGTCGGTGGGTTTCGTGGTGGCGCGGGTCGTCGTGGGGCGGGTCGACGCTCGGGTATCCGTGGGCGGAAGGCTCCGCGCCTCTGGAAGGAACTGCACGACAGTCGCCGACGTGGGAGCGAAGTCATCCCCGGCCACTTGGTGCATCGCGGGGGCCGTTCGATTGATCGCCGCCGACACAATGAGCAGACCGACGATGAAGGTCACCGCCCTGGGCGTATGCGGGTGTGCAACGTGGCCGGTTCCCCTTTGATCGTGGCGTCGCGGTCGTCGGTTTCGGCTGGTGGTCATGCCGGTTCGGTGCTCGCGCAGACGTTGAGGCTCGAATGGCGGGCGAGCCCGTTTCCCGTCGCGCCGCCGAAGGCGCTGGTCTTCCCCTCCGGTTGTGGGCAAGCGTCCTCTGTTTATCCTAGAGACTATCGAACTGGTCGAAGCATGCAACTCCCTGCTCGGGATTAGCGAGGTTGCGCGGAGATCGCTGTCGGTTGCCAGTGCCCTTTTCGGCGAGTGCGTTTTGCGTCGTTTTCAGGGAGGGGTGGGGCAACCGCGGATGGGCCCTCTGAGATGGGACGAAGCGCGGGTCCGCGGAGCGCCGCTGGGATTTAGAACGATGCATCCTGTTGGCGGATTGCTCGTTCAGACAAGAAGGTTATCCCCTGTGGACCCGCGCCACGCGCGATGGATCTGTTTGTGTGGGAAGGGCGGTAAGCGGCCTGCAACAATAAATGATCAGTGCGCTCCTTGAAGACGTTCGATGCATGGTTCACGGCTTCAGCCATTGGGGACACGATCCACGGACCGAATTCGTGTCCCCCACCGCTGAAGCGATGGGCCACCCATTCTCTGGCGATCTGTACAAGCATTGCTGCAGGCCGCTTAGCAGGCGTCTAGGAGCGCTTCGAAGTGGGCGTCGCATTGCGCGATGAGGGGTTCTGACTCGCCGGCGCGATTCGCCTGGCGGAGTTTCAGGATCTCGGCGACGAGGGCGTCGATCTCGTGGATCTCTTCGGGGCTCGGCACACGAAACGGGAGCATGCGGAGCAGGCCGATTTTGATCTGGGCTTGGCGACGGCCCTGCTCCTGCGACAGGAACCGGTAGATGCGGCTGGTCGCGGCGCTGTTGAGGTAGCCGAGCAGATAGCGGTAGGTCAGTCCCGACGCCTTGGCGCCGTTGGTCAGCAGACAGGTGAACAGGGTGTTGTCGGTGTAGTGAGCGTGTCGGTCCTGACGGAGATAGGCGGCCACGATCGCGTCGCCGGTTTGGCGGATGAGGATCCGCTCGGGCAGGCGATGGACGGCGGGATCGCCCTGGAAGTCCCAGTATTCGTCGCGTCGGGCGGGTTGCCCGCCGCGTCCGATCCCCTTGACGCCCGGGCGCGGGCAGTAGTCGACATCGACCCAACGGAAGCGGGCGGCGGGGGAGTTCCAACGGACGATCCATGGCTCGATCTGCCGGCCTTGCAGGAGACGTCGCAGGCCCGGGCGCGTCTTGCGAGCGAAGAAGAGGCGGTGTCGGCAGTTCCGAGAGTGGATGCCGACGTCGTTGACTTTCGCGACTCGATGGAGCGGCACGACGTTCGACGAGCGGAATGAGATGGATTGGTCTTGCTCGGCGGACGGACCGGGCAGCCAGCGAGTCAACCGTCTGCCGCATATACGATTGAGGCGGAGGTTCTCCGGCGTCGGATCAAACAGCATCGCTCGTGGCGACCGGATGAAGGTGGACTGGGGGACGCGGCGCCCGGGGGACGGCTCGAAGGTCGCGTCGCTCGGATCATGCGCTCCTGCATCGCGTACGCGCACCGCTGCCGGCATTGCCGCCTTGACCAGCGTGAAGCAGCACGCGGGGATGCGACGGGCCAGGATGCGCTCGGGCAGGCGGACGATTTGATCGATTCGATGGCGGAGCAGCTCTCGGCGAAGGGTCTCCTTGCCGGGGAGGGTCAGCCAGGAATCGCTCGTGACCATCGCGAGCACGCCGCCGTCGACGAGGAGCTCCAAAGATCGCCGGAGGAAGTAGACGTACAGATCGTCGTTGAGGCCGAAGCGTTTCAGGAGCGGCGCGGCGTAGGCCAATTGCGTCACATCGCGCTGGCCCAGGTAGGGCGGGTTGCCGACGATGATATCGTACCGCTTTGGCGGCGGGGGGTCGTGGAGGAGGAAGTTGGCGGTGGTGATCCGCGCGTTGGGGACTCGGCGCCGGGCGGCTCGCGCGGCTTCGGGGCGGATGTCGACGCCGACGAGGTCGGGGGGCGTTCCGAGGGGGTCTTCGCTCGAGACATGCGCCATCTGGCTCAGGAACACGCCGTCTCCGACGGCCGGGTCGAGGACGCACGGTGGGTGTGAGGATCGCCGACCGGCCCCCTGCTCGCGCCACAGCGTCAGGGCCCGTCGGCACAGCCAACGCGCCAGCGGCGCGGGCGTATAGACGGTTCCGGTGGGGTCGATTCGTCGAGACGTCTTTTGGGTGGGTGAGGCGGGTCGATTTGGCGGACTGATCTGTCGCGTCACGAGACGTTAGACCCGCGTACCCTCGTCGATGTGGCGCGTGACCTTGATCGCGCGTAGATCCTTGTACTTACCGAGTCGACCGGCGAACTTGCGGCGACCCTCGACCTGGACCTCGACCTCGCTCGAGGCGAGGCGATCGGTCTCGAGGATGTCTCCCGGTTGGAGGGTCAGCAGATCGCCGAGCTTGATCGTGGTTTCGGCGAGGAACGCACAGAGGTCGACCTTGGTGTGCTTGACGTTGGCGCTCAGTTCGTGGACCTGTCGTTCGCTGATCGCCTTCTGCTGATAGAGGAGCCAGCTCTGGGTAGCCAGCTTGTCCATCACCGGCTCGATGACGTTGAAGGGGATGCAGAGGCTCATCGTGCCGGCGCGCGCGCCCATTTTGAGCTCGAACCCGACGACGACGACGACCTCGTTGGGGGCGACGATCTGGACGAGGTGCGGGTTCGACTCGGTTTCGTTCAGTCGGAACTTGACCTCGACCAGCGCCGACCAGACCTCGGTGAGGTTGCTCAGGGCACGGTCGAGGATGCGTGAGATCAGGCGTTGCTCGATGCTGGTCAGGGGGCGCTGTGGCACGTACATCTCGGCGTTGCTGCCGCCGAGCAAGCGGTCGATGATGGGGTAGATGATGAGCGGGCTGAGCTCGAGACACATCTGCCCCTCGAGCGGGGGGGCTCCCAGCAGGTTGAAGACGGTCGGGTTGGGCAGCGAATAGATGAACTCGCTGTAGGTGAGCTGCTCGGTCGTGGTGACTCGGACCTCGACGATGGTTCGCAGGAAGCCGCTAAGGGAGGCGCCGAAGTTTCGGGCGAAGCCTTCGTGGATCGCCTCGAGGGCCCGCATCTGGTCCTTGCTGACGCGTTCGGGGCGTTTGAAGTCGTATGTCCGTACCTCGGGCGGGGCCTTCTGGCGACCGCCGACGAGGACATCGTCTTTGTCGTCGGTGACCTGGCCGGTGTCTACGGCGGCCAGTAGGGCATCCACTTCCGCTTGGTCGAGTACGTCCGCCATCCGCGCACTCCTTGCGCACGACCGCCCCGCGAGGCGAATCCTTCCCAACACTGATTATCGGACAGATTGGGCAGGAGCATTAGGGGGTCTGCGAAATCGCCGGGGAGGCGGCCCATGTCATAACATACTGTAAAAAATATGCTTACGTCGATGCCGCGTCCCTGTATGGTGTGGGAGGCCTGGACGGGAGGCTTGGCGTAGTGCGGGAAGCGTTGCGCTGGGGGCGGGTTGTGGCGGGAGACGGTTGTCTGGAAACGCGTTTGCGCCTTAGACTCTTGGCCTGGCTGAAGGATCGGTCAACGGCGACCCTTTGCGGAGACGAGGCCATGGAGTTCGAGATTGCCTGCACGTGCGGCCAGAACATGCTTGTGGAGGAGGCGCACGTGGGGCAGGAGGTCGAATGCCCCGGGTGCAGGCAGCTCCTGACGGTGCCTGGTGCGCCGAGGTCGGGGGATCCGGTGCCGGTGGTCAGGCCGGGTCCTCCGCCGCCGCCCCCGCCGGTTTCGGCGCGACCGGCTCCGGCGGGGCCTGTTCCGCCGATGACGCCGGTGCCCATTGGATACGGCGGCCAGTACGTCGGGCCGAGGCGGACACACGGCAAGGCCATTGCGGCTCTCGTCTTGGGCATCGCCGGCATCGTGTTTTCGGGCTGCTTTCCACTCGGCATCATCGCGTTGATCCTCGGTGCTCAGGCCAAGCGAGACATCAGAGAGCAGCCGGAGCTATACGACGGGTCGGGCCTGGCGACGGCGGGCCAGGTTTGCGCGGTCATCTCACTGTTCATATGCTGCCTCTTCTTCTGCGTCTTCACGATCAGCGCAGCGTTCGGTGGCCATGGCCGGTAGCCGCCGCCACTAAGCGGCCCCGCAACAATGAATGAACCGTGTGCTTCTCGAAAGCCTTCGATGCGTGGTTCATGGCTTCAGCGGATGGGCCACCCGTTCTTGGCAATCTGTTCAAAGATTCCTGCAGGCAGCTTAGCGCATTGCCAGTGCCTCGATGAGTCCGACCCAGGCCGTGGCGGCTCGCGGGGGGACTCGGTTTATCGTGATCGCGCGATCGGCGTTGAGTGAGGCCGCGGCGAGGGCGATGGCCAGCGATGCGTCGCCGTGGGCGTCGAGGTCTTTCCAGCGGATCGTCTCGGGGGGCGATAGCGTCAGGACGTCTTCGTTCAGTTCGAGACTCGCACCGAGCTTGGTCAGCTCGGTCATGAGGTTCGTTGCCGGGGCGCCGGGTTCGAGGCCGCTGAGTCGGGTGGGTCCGGAGGCGGACAGTGCCGTTAGCGCAATTGGCGCCAGGAAGTCGTTCATTCCGGTGAGATCGATCTCTGCGCCGTGAAGTCGAGCGGAATCCGACGGAGCGGCGACCTGGATGGAATTCTCTCGCACGGCGGTTACGGCTCCGAAGGCTTCGAGGCGCGCGAGGATCTCTTGCAGGACCTTGGAGGGGGGACTCGAGCCGGTGTCGATCTCGGTTGTGCCGCCTTTGACGGCGGCGACGATGCCGGCCAGGGCGGCTTCGAGGGGGTCGGGTGGGACGACGTATTCGCGTCCGCGATAGCGCTGGGGGGCGGCGACGATGAAGCGGCGTTGCTCGTCCTCGATGACGGCGACGCCGAAGGCTTCGACGACCTCGGGGACGAAGACCGCGCCGGGGCCCATGGGGCGGTCGGTCTCGATGAAGACGTCCTGGGCCGCATAGGGCGCGACGACCAAGAGGGCGGTGAGGGTTTCGGGCACGGCGCCGCGGACGAGGGTTCGTCCGCCGCTTAGCCCGCGGGCGCGGAGGCCGAGGGGGAGGCGACCGTCTTGATCCTCGTAGCCGATTTGGACGCCGAGATCTCGGAAGGCGTTGACGGTCGGTCCGATGTCGACGGGCGATTCGTCCTGGCCTTGGGCGGTTTCGGTGGCGTGTCCGGGCCATTCGGGGGCGAAGCGGTACTCGCCGTAGCCGAGGGAGCACAGCCCGAGGGCGAGGTGCCATGCGAGTCGATCGGCGCCGCAGCCGTACTCGCCCTCTTGCTGGGGGAGGTGGCCGGCCCAGCCTCGCATTCTGACGCGGGCGGGGCGGCCCTCGACGTCGATGATGGCGCCGAGGCGGTCGAGCAGCTTGATGACGGTTTGGGCGGTGTGGTCGATGCGGACGCGTCGGAGGGTGGAGCGTCCGTCGGCGAGGATGGCCGCGACCATCGCGACGGTGCCGCCGAGGGAGGAGCCGGGCAGCTCCACGCGGCCTTTGGGGAGATGATCCAGGGGTTTGACGGTCAAGTCTGTCATGGGTAGAGCCCCAGTAAGTATCCGAAGCATCGCCTGCCGGAGTAGCCCTCGTCCATGAACAGGGCAATCGTCATGAGCTGGTAGGTGATCGTGAGGGCCCAACTCAAGATGAATGAGAGCCATCCACCGACGAGGCGATAGCGTCTGAGCGTCGTGTATAGCGGGGTGTGGCGGTCGCGCTGGTCGGTCCAGTACTGGTGCCAACTGCGATTCACGTAGATGCCCACGGCCTGGGAGATTGCCCATGCATAGTAGGAGCGGAAGAGCCCGTGCCACAGCGCGCAGTAGCCGAACGTCGCGAGGTAGTTGAGGAAGACGTGCCTTCGATTGCCGCCGAGGGGGATGTAGATGTAGTCGAAGAACCAGGCGCCCATCGTGATGTGCCAGCGCTTCCAGAATTCGCGGATGCTGGTCGAGCGGAACGGATAGCGGAAGTTCTCGGGGAGGACGAAGCCGATCATCCGGCCGAGGCCTACGGCGATGTCGATGTAGCCGCTGATCCAGAGGTAGAGCGTAAACGGCAGCAGGGCGAGGTTGGCGAAGACCACCAGACGCCCGAGTTGTTCGGGCGTCTTCCAGATGCCGTGCTGGGCGACGTTGTCGAAGAGGTAGACCATGAGCCCGATTCGTGCCAGGCCGAGGAGGATTCGCCCCAGGCCGATGCCGACGTTGCGGAGCGTGATGCGGTCGCGCCAGGAGTCGATCTGCGTGGCGAAGTCCTGGTATCGCATGATCGGGCCCATTCGCAGGGCCAGCGGAAAGAGGATGAAGGCCAGGTAGTCGGTGAAGCGGATACGGGTGATGGTGCCGCGGCAGACGTCGACGGCGACGTGCAGTGATCGGATGCCCGTGTAGGCGAGGCCGAGCCAGGCGACCCAGTAGTAGATGCGTGCTTCGCCGCCGAACTTCGCGACGTCGATGACGGGCTCGTAGGGCAGCTCGTAGGGCAGCCAGCGAAGCGCCGGCCAGATCAGGGCGGGGACGTACCAGGCGTGGACGGCGATCCAGGCGAAGGCGATGAGGGATTGGTTGGTCGACCCGGTCGCGCTGCCGGCGGTTGCGTCGGGCGCGGGCGGAGCGGTGAGGGATCGGCAGACCCAGACGACGAGCCAGCCGTACATGACGGCGGCGGCGAGGGTTAGGCAGTATGAGGGGGGCCAGCAGATGAGGGCCAGGGCGATGCTGGAGAGGATGAGGGCGGCGCGGATCCATCGAACCGGCGTGAGCCAGAAGAGGGGGACGAAGGCGAGGAAGAGGAGCACGCCGGGCGGGATGGCGGGGAGGCTGTAGAAGTTGTCGAGGCGGTATTCGAACATGGGCGGGGGCATTATCGCGGGGCGGGTTGGTGTTCGCAAACGGGGGGTGGGGTTCGGGGTTGGGCGTCGGCGGGGGTAGCGATGGGGCGATGTCTCGGAATGTCCCGGAATGTCCCGGAATGCGCGGGAATGCAGCGGAATGCGCCGTTTTCCGGGGGTTTGGGGTCCGGGGTTCGGGGTTGGGTGTCGGCGGGGGTAGCGATGGGGCGATGTCCCGGAATGTCTCGGAATGTCCCGGAATGTCGCAGAATGCGCGGAGATGCGCGGTTTTGTTGGGTCTGGGCGTGTGTGTTCGCTGGGTCTTGGGCGTGCCCAGATGCCGTTTGCGCCGGTTACGGGAAGGGCGTGGCGGTCCCTCGGCAGGGTGGATCGGCGGCGAGGAGGTTTGTGATGTCTGGGCTCTTTGCATGGGGCCCTCGGGTTCGGGTGCGGGGACAGAGGTTCTTTGGGGCGTCATGTGGATATGGGGGTCGGCGTTCGGTGTGGAGGCGGGATTGGGGGATTAGGGTTTAGGGTCTAGGGCGGGGAGGATGCTTGGCGTTTGATTCGGTCCGGGCAACGCGTCGAAGGGGCCTCTGAGGCGCGGGTGTAGGGGGCGATGGGCGGCGATAGGATGCGGTCCCGCACTCGGGGCAGATGCCGGTGGTGTTGGCGGTGAGGTCGTAGCCGCACTTGCGGCAGTGGCCCGGAGGGGGAAGGCGGCGTTCTCGACGCCAGAGCATTGCGGTAAGAACGGCGGACGCCAGCAGAGGTGCCCACAACGGGACTCGAACGAAGCGGTATTTGTATCCAGACGCGAGCGATTGTCCACACGGCAAGCGCATCCAAATCAGGCGAGGGCTCGTGCGAAAATCAAAACCGTTGCCTTGGGAATAGGGTCTCTGCGCGCCCGGTGACACCCTATAGCTCGTTGCAGCACCGATCAGCCCAGCCGACAGGGAGAACGTGTAGCACCTGTCCACGGAGGACGTCTGATCGGCCCAGGTCCATCTGAAGGGGAAGAATGCGCTCAGTGCGAACGCCATAACGAGCAGCAGGCACGTCGCCAGTCCGATCCGCCGGGAAACGCGCATCGGTCGAGATCGCCTTCGAACGGTTCGGGACCTGGCTCGGCGGCGTTTTGCCCGCAGTTGTAGCAGGCCGAACACGAGGCTCGCGACCAACCCCAATCCAGTGAGGAGCACAAAGGCAGCCGTAAGGAACAGGTTGATCGGGAGTTCTCCGATGTTGCTTGGACCCCCGAGGGCGGCCTGAAACGCTTGATAGAGCACCTGGCTGACAACAAGATAGATCATCGTCAGGCCGAGACAGAGAACGGCGCGATATCGCCCTCCCATCACGAAGACGATCACGAAGCAGATGAAGCACGCGAGGTCGGCCATTGCCGTCAGGCGGTAGACCCGCTCTCGGGCGGGCGGCGTGGGACCATCAGCGATAGCGCCGGTTGACAAGGACAAGACGAGGAGCGTGGCCACAAAGAGGGATGGGACTAGCAGCCGGCTCGTGTTGGACGGTGTGCGTTCTGTTTGAGCGGGGCGACGCCGGGCGATGAAGCTTCTGTCGTGGCCAACGTTCGTGTCGCCGTCGAGTAGCGGTCGCAATCGGAGTCGGCGTCGCATGGCGTCAGGTCCTCGGTTCCTCGGGTTGATCCAGAGGCGGCAACTGCTGGCCGCACTCGGGGCAGGTGCCGCTTTCGTTGGCGGTGAGGTCGTAGCCGCATTTCTTGCAGCATCCGGGTAGCGGCTGTCGGTTCTTTCGCCAGAGGTAGATCGTTGGAATGAGGACGAGCACGATGGGTATCCACAGGGGGCTTTCCACTCCCAATCCAGAACCTACGTGTATGGCGTATTCGTAAGGACCCCACCAATGCCATTGCGATTGGGGACTCGGGGAAAGGTCGATGTACCACTTCGAAGTGAAGGAATCGGGAACAGGTCGTTTTTCGATGGCTGCCGCTATCCCCCTCTGTCCTAGGTAGAAGCTGCACCTAAGATGTGGCGAGGGAGGGGGCACCTGCTGTTGCCAGTACACAAAGTAGTCTCCAGTACCACTCACTGCGAATGCCGCCGCGAGCAACAGGCACGCCACCGTTCCGCTCCACTTCAGCGCTCGGCTTAGTCGAGGTCGCTTTCGCATGACATCATTGTACCCCGCTCAGATCCGCTCGCCGCATTCTGGGCAGCGTGGCTCGGTAATGCCTCGCAGGATGTAGCCGCACTTGCGGCAGCGGGTCTCGTTGTCGTCACGCATCGCGCCGAGGTATCGGGTGAGAAGGCCGTAGCCGACCAGAGTGATGAGAACGGTGGGCATGATGATCATGAGGCGTCTGGCGGCCCACATGACGGAGGGTGGGGAGCCAATCCGCGACAGGATGCGGGGGATGGCATACTGGATGCTCACCAACGTCTCGGTGACGGGCCCGGCATTCAGACCCATCAACCAGGCCGGTACCACAGCCCCGAGCGCCAGTGCAATCGCCCCGCGCCAGAACCAGTGCAATCGTGCGCCACCCATGGCTAGGCACCTCCGGAGACGACGCACATGGTACCCGGCGATGCTGGGCTTGGGGAGGAGCGGGGGACGCGGGCGATGGCGAAGCCAGGCGCAAGGAGGGCGTTGGCTACGGGCGGGTGGCATGGACGTTGAGCGTGTCAGGGCTGCCCGCCGCTATTCGTCAGATGACTTGTTGTCCTCCTTCAGCTCCTCTTCAATGAGTTCCATCAGCTTCTTGCCGATCCGTGTCGATGGACTTCCCTTGAATCCATGTTCGGGCGTATCGTACTTTTCTCCCGTGATCGCCTCCAGGGCCATGGCGGCGTGATGACGGGCGAAGTAGTACGGATCGTCCTTCATGGCGGTCTTGAGGTACTCCACGGCCCTGGGGTCACCGATCCAACCGAGGGCCTTGTGGGCTTCCGAACGGAAGTTCTGGTTTCGCGACGCCTTTGCCTGCCTGATGATTTCGGGGACCGCGTCCCTTGCTCTGAATACGCCCAACGCGACCACGGCATCCGTCTTGCTTGGCTCATAGTAGGTGTTGTAGCCGGCGCCTATGAGAATGGTGAGAGCGGACTCCAGGCCGGTTTCGCCGGGCGGTGACGGCTGGGTCGCTTCCGGCTTGCCTGATTGGGCCAGATCCGCGGCCTTGGGCCCCGCGCAGCCAGCGATGACCAGGACACAGACAACGGCTGATACCATCGGACCTCTCATGGCACGTCCTCCCGTCTTGTGGCCGTAAGGTGCTCGTCGCTCATCGCCCCATTGTACCCGCGCTCAGACTCGGTCGCCGCACTCGGGGCATAGGCCGCTGGTGTTGGCGGTGAGGTTGTAGCCGCAGTGTTGGCAATGGCCGGGGGGGATGCGTCGGTCACGGTGCCACAAGTAGGCGGCGGGGATGGCGCCGAGCAAGAACGGTAGCCAGAGTGGGATCGCCACGGCATCGCAGGCCCATTGGGTCGATCCTAGACGGAAGGTCCACCGGTGGAAATCAAACCACCAGATCCATGCGCCGAATCCGTCACGCGACACGATCAATACGTTCATTAAGGTATTAGGGGGTGCCGGAGGGGGCGGCGCGTGCTCCCAGATCCCTGTGATCACCGCCCCGCCTTTCAATCGAAACACAAGGAAGGAATCCGAGTAAGGACAGGCTCCGGCGAGCCAGATGTCCGACCAGACACCATTCACTGCGAACGCCGCAAGGATCAGCACGCACACCACCGTGCCAGCCCACTTCAGCGGCCGCCGCAGTCGAGGTCGCGTTTGCATGGCTGCCATGGTACCCGACTCAAACCTGTTTCCCACACTCCGAAGCAACGGTTGCCTCTTGCGGACTTGATCGGCCGAAGAGTTGACCTGGTGCATGACAGTCTGGGCGGGGGCAACGAGACCGAGGCGAAGACCCCGCCGGGGCACGAGCTGGACTTTCCGTCGCCCCTGGCGGGGCTTGTCGGTTTGGGTGATCAAGCACCAGGGGTTCCGTCCGCCGAAGCGGCGGACTGCACCCCTGGCTACATTCCTTCGGCCCTCCGGGCCTGGATACACCCCGCCGAATCCGTCACGGGCCCGAGTTGACCTGTCCATGATGCGAGCGCTTGACACCGGCGCCGGGCCCGGGGTCAATTGTGCCTGCGCGACCTTGACCGAACTCGCTAGGGGCCAAGGTTGTGGGGACGATGATCAGGACCGCCGCGCTCAATGGAGCTGGTCGAGCCGTCAACGACCGGATGGGCATGGTGTGAGGTCCGGTGGGATTCGGTGCGGATAGGGCACTCGGCCTTCGATGTGAGGCGATGAAGATACAATCGAGGCGCATCGCGGAGAAGTACTTCACCAATCCATGGGTGCCGGGCGCCGTCTGCCTGGCCCTATTGGGCGTGTTCACTATCTCAGCACTGTTCCATTCGAGGGCGCTGAACGTCCTTTCGCATGTGCTACTGGTGTGCGTGGCGATTGCGTTTCTTGGGATCCTCTCCGCAGCGGCATGGAACCTCGCCAAGAAGCGTTGGGCGAAAGGCCTGGGGAATCTCGGCATGTTCCTGCTGTGCGGGACTGCTGCATTCGTCGCGATGGGATTTCTCATCTTTGCTTCGATGATGGGACCCAGCGAAGATGGCTTTGCCGACGACCTGATCATGCCGAACAATCTCGAACTGGCAGAACCGGAGGCATTTGACGCTGAGCCAAACGGGGCAAGGGACGCTTTTCAACAGAGCCTTCTGGCCGCTCTCTCCACCGCCGGTGGTGATGATCCGACCATCACGGCAGATGTGGCCATGTTGGTGAGGGTTCATCAGAATGCGCCGGAGGTCCTGAGGCGATATCTGGCCACGAGTCCGTCGTGGCGTGTGTTCAAGGAACGCGGCAATCTCTTTGCCACTCGCAGATGGATGGTCGGATCGAAATGGCGATATACCCTTCACGGCTACTACACGAGGCACGCAATTGACTCTTGGTCAGAGGCCGGCATTCCGGACTTCCAGTTTCGATTCACCATCGGCTTTTCGGGGAAGCCCTGGGCCGGGGCGTCGCGAGATGCGACCCGGATGGATGCGGGCCAGACCGGTCCTCTGAGGCTGTCGGAAGGCAATCGGATGCATGAGAGCCGTTGCCTCATCACGGTTGATCCTCTCGTTGTCGAGCTGTTCGAGCAGTCCGAGGCGAAGGAACGTCGACTGACGAAGGCCGCGCTGTCCTTCGTTGCGAACGAGATCAGTCCACTGGCCGCGCAGCCCACGTGGGAGACGATTCGGCGGATTCTTCCGTCTGACAGCGTTCGGCAAGGAGCGGCGTCATTTGAGTTGGGCAAGTCATTTCAGTCCGGGCTCTACGACTCCAGGATCTGGGTCAATCCGGGAGAGCCGGGGATGCTCTATTTGAAGGCTTATGAGGTGACCAAAGGGACCCCCCTATCGGTTGACGACCTGAAGGAGCGTTCGAACGAGTGGGTAGGATGGTCGGAGGATCCGGGGGAGCTGTTCTTCTCGAACACGCACTTCACGATTTTCGAGGGAGACTGGGGCAAGCCTTATGCCGCGCGGTTTGAGGTCTGGTTTACGCCGGATTCGGGGGGGCCGGATCGGAAGCTCATGGAGAAGGTGTTCCGGATAGAGGGGTGGCAGAGATAGGGGGAATCGCACGGGGGGTTGCCGGGGGATGCGGTAGGTTGTTCCGAAGGGCAACTGCCAGACGACTGCTCGTTGGTCGCGTTCGTTTCCTCATACCGGGGTTAGATCCGCTCGCCGCACTCGGGGCAGATGCCGGTGGTGTTTGCGGTGAGGTCGTAGCCGCAGTGTTGGCAGTGGCCGGTGGGGATTCGTTTGCCTCGCCAGAAGGCAAGCACTGTCGGCGCCGTGATCACTATGAGAAGCACCCAGAGCGGCATCCACACCTGCCAATCCGCGGCCTTAGGGCCGTCGAGGATCCACATCTCGCCGCATATGCTAGGCCAAGTCAAACCGAGAAAGCCACCATGCAATCGCGAGATCCGCGGAGTCGACTTGTCTTGTTGATGGTAGTAGCCGTCCCCATAGGCAGTCAGACCTCCGTACCCTAAGACGATTGAGACACCCGGGCCAACCCACACGTATTTCCACTGTGTGCTTGTCCCCCATGCCAAGGCGGTTGCCAGGGACATCGCTGCCCCCACCCACTTGAGCCTCTGCGGCAGTCGCGATCGCCTGTGCATGGCTGAGATGATACCCGATTCGCTTCGGGTCGCCTTGCGGGGGCGTAGTTTGACGAACCGGTTTTGGCTCGGCGGGGGGCTCGCCCCACCGCTTTCACGATCTGCGTCTTTCTCAAGTCTGGGATAGAGGGGGATCTTGGGGATCGGCTCGGATTGAGGGGGTCGCCGAAGCGCCAGCGGATGGGCCGGTGTGAATTGGCGAAGGCGGTTTTCGGGGAGAATGTCACGATTCGGAGGTCGGCGCGCGGTTCATCCTCGCGGCGTTCCGTCGCCCCTAACGGGGCTAGGGGGAATGGGGGGGACGGATACCACGGGTTGCGCCCGCCGAAGCGGCGGGCTCCACCCGTGGCTACGGTCCTTCGGCCCTCCGGGCCTGAATGCGGGAAATCACCGTCGTTTGGGATCCGGGCGTGGATGCGGGAAGCTACCGTCGTTTGGGATCCGGGCGTGGATGCGGGAAGCTACCGTCGTTTGGTAATCGGGCTGAATGGGGGGGGCGGGCGTCGTGGCTCCTTGTGCCTGAATATGGACTGTGGGACTGGAGGCACGGCACCGAAGATCGTGAAAGGGAGGATGAGTCGGGACACCGGATGGCAGGGGGAGCCTTCCGCCGCCCCCGCGGGGCTATGTGCTCTTGAGCGCGGCGTACCCAGGGCTCCCTGCGGTCGCCCTGGGCTACAATCCCGCGCCCCCGTTCGGGGGCTGAATTGGCAGCGTGGGGGGCTATGGGGGGGCGAACTCGGAGATTGCTTTGACGTCGGCCCAGTCTTGGTTCAGGGATTCGGGCGTGAAGGCGTAGGCGCATTCGGGGCAGCGGCCGCCTTGGCGGTGGGCGTCGAGGCGGTAGTGGCAGTCGGGGCAGAGCATGTTGGCTTGGGATTCGAGGTGGAGGAAGAAGCGTTTGCGCCGCCGGTGGATCATGAGGGGCTGAAGAATCATTACGACGATCACCAGGAGCATCAGCGCGGAGAAGAGGAGCATCCTGGGCAGGCCTTGAATCCACTTGGGAGACAGGACCGTGACGGCAACCATCACAGGCACCGGCCACCAGGCCACATCCGACAGCCAGGCCAACGTGCCATCGATACGCCTAAGTCTGCTGTGGGCCGGGCGGAAGCGAGCCCTGTTGGACCATATGGTCTCGAGGCCGGTGCGTCTGATGAAGCGAATCCACTTCCTGGCGGCGAGGGCCAGCTTGACGAGGATCGTCAGCAGGAACAGGCCTGAGAGGCCGAGGGCCAGGATGGTGTCGAGGCCTATTGCGCCCATGTTGTCTTGGTCTCCTTGGCGTCGCGGGGGCCCTACTCTCGCCGGGGCCGGACGGCGGATTGCGCTGCGCGTCTAGGCGGCTCGCGCCAATGAATGAACAGTGTGCTCCTCGAAGACCTTGGATGCACGGTTCATGGCTATGGGCGTCGGAGACACGATTCCCAACCGAATTCGTGTTCCCCACCGCTGAAGCGATGGGCCACCCGGGAAAACTAGCTGCGTCCCCGTTTCACACTGCCTGCGGCGCGCAGGACGTCGTCCCAGTCTCGACGCAGCGACTCGGGCGAGAACGCGTAGCCGCATTCCGGACATCGTCCGTGTTCGAGATGGCCGACCAGCGAGTAATGACAGTCGGGACAGACGCGATAGGCTTCGGCCTCGATCCGCTTGAAGAACCGGCTTCGGCGGCGCATCCCGACTACGAGTATTGCCAGTTCGACTACCGCGATGATCAGGATGAGGATGGTCACGCCGCCTTCACCGAGTCCTGAATGGATGCCGGTCAGAGACAGAACCCACCAGGCGGCCACGAGCGCTGCAAGCGCCAGGAGCGACCAGAAGGCGATCTGGTACGTGGACTCGATCTTGCGGAGCCGCGTCGCGGCGTTGGGGGGGTCGATGGGCCTGGGAGAAGGATGGCGCCGTACGTGGATCACGATGACGAGGACCAGCAGGAAGCCGGCTATGTGGAGGGCTACCCAGGGCATGATCGCAAGCGTACATCGAGACCGACGGGGCGTCTATTCGACGATCATTTCCGAGTACTTCTTCACGTCTTCCCAGTCTTGGCGTAGTGATTCGGGGGTGAAGGGGTAGGCGCATTCGGGGCATCGGCCGCCGTCTGGGTGACCTTCGAGGCGATAGTGACAGTCGGGGCAGAGGACGCCGTCGAGGGCGTCGAGCTTGTGGAAGAAGGTCTTGCGATGATGTCGAAGCCAGCGTCTTCTGGGGATTTCGGAAAGAGGGATGAGCAATAGCAGCAGCACGACGGCTTTCGGGGAGAACGGCATTCCCGGGACCACTGTGAAAGCGAGAAGGGCCGGCAGCAGCACAAGCCGGAGGCCCCATCCGAGACCCCGCGTGAAGCCATCCACTCTGTGGAGACGCCTGACGGCGCTTCGAGAGCGTTCGTGGTCAAAGGCGCAGTGCCTCAGTTGGAACAGGTGGTTCAGGCCGCGGCGACCGCTGCGAATGCCGTCCACCAGGACAACCACCATGGCGACGGCGGCGAGGAGGAGTTCAAAGGTGTCCCACCATGACAGCACGATTGCATTTTCCCTCCGAATGGACGGCGTGTACAGCGGGACAGGTCCGCATTGCGAACCAGTCGCAAGGTACATCGAGACGCGTGCTACTCCGCTAGATCTCTGGAATCTGAGAGAGCTCCTCCACATCCTCCCAGTCTTGTCTCAGCGACTCCGGCGTGAAGGCGTAGCCGCACTCGGGGCAGGCGCCGCCTTCGCGATGGGTATCGAGGCGATGGTGGCAGTCGGGGCAGGTCAGGTGATCCAGCGCCCTCACCCTTCTGAAGAACTTCTCGCGACGGTATCGAACCAGGTGTCTCCCGGCGATTCCGGCGAGCAGTGCCGAGGACATCACGAATGCGCCGGCCTCTGTGGAGAAGGTGATTCCTGGAATAACGCGCTTCGCGAGAACGATCAGAGCCGCCGTGAAAAATGCGATCAGGCAGCCACGCATGATGTACCGGTGACGTACGTAGCCGTCCACGCTGTGGAGTCTTCTGAAAGCACCATCGGCGCGTTCCGTGTCGGAGACGCCGGGTCGCGGTTGGCGGAGGAGGCCTGACACGCGGGGACGGTGATGGCGCCGCTCGAGCACGATGACGGCCAGGGTGGCGGGGATGAGAAGAAGCGGGGCGTAGTCCCACCATGATGTCATGTTTGCATTCTCTCTCCGAAGGGGGGGCGTGTACAGCCATTGTCGGGTTCATGCGTCGGATTCTACGTGGCTGCAGTTTCGTCTAGCGATTGGTGAGCGATCAGCCGTTCCGATGGGACTGAGTTGTCTGGGGGCGGGTCGGTTCCCAGGACTGAAGATCCTGGGCTACTGTCACACGGTCCCTATGGGACCGAGGGGGGGCTTTGGCCGTCGTCTTCTTGCCGCGACGGGCGGGCGCCCCACGTGGCTCCGAGACTGGACGAACCACGGGTCCGCGGAGCGAGGCGTCGATTGGGGGCGGCGCATCGTGGCATGCCGCGCGTCGTTCTTCCGGAATGCTCCCGCGGCGCGGACCCATGCCACCCGGCGGACGCTACGACTCCTCGTCGTCGACGACGTTTTCGGCGTGGAGGTTGGTCATGTAGCGGGTGTAGGTGATTTTGAAGATGACGGCGGTGACGGCGGCGATGATTCCTCCCGTGGCGGCGGTTTGCCATTTGGCGACGTAGACGGCGGAGAAGGCGATGGTTCCCGCGCCGACCATGACGGCGCCGACGGCGGCGATGAGCAGGCCGTGGAGGATGGAGGGGTGGTCGATTTCGACGCCGGCCTTTGCGGCGATGGGGCCCCAGAGGCCCATGGGTCGGGCGCGGCGGTAGAACTCGATGAGCGTGTGTTCGGGGTCGGGCTTGGTGAGGAGGGCCACGGCGATCCAGAGGAGGCAGGTGGCGGCGATGGAGCCGAGGACGATGAGGTAGGTGGCGTCGTCGCCGGCGTGGATGGCGTACTTGAAGAGGACGAGTTTGTTGAAGAGGAAGATGAGCGGACCGCCGAAGGAGGCGGCGAGGCGGGCGGGTCCGTTGAATCGCCACCACCACCACTGGCCCCAGTTGGCGGTGAGCTCGGCGGAGGACAGGCCTAGCATGAAGACGGAGATGTCGATGACGCTGCGCGCTCGGACGGCCACGCAGAGGGCCAAGCCCATGATGACGAGCATGACGATCTTACCGAGGCCGAGGTAGTGCTTCATCGAGGCGTTGGGTCGGATGGAGCGGCGGTAGACGTCGTTGATGAAGACCTGTGCGCCGAAGTTCATGTTGGAGTCGACGGTGGACATGATGGAGGCGAAGATGGCGACGAGTGCCAGTCCGAGCAGGCCGGTGGGGAGGTAGTGGCCGAGGAGCATGCCGAAGGAGAGCTCTTTGTCGATGGAGCCGTCGTGCAGGCCGGGCCACTTGGCCATTGCGCCGAGGGCGGGGAGGGTGAGGACGGCGAGCATGAGGAAGAGCATGATCTCGGTCCAGAAGTACATTTTGGTGGCTTCGCGGCTGTTTCGGCAGGAGAGGAGTCGTTGGCCTTCCATGGCACCGGCCATTGGGGCGACGTCTCCGCCGTAGCCGACGGCGGTTCCGACGGTCCAAGCGATGACGCCGATGAGGCCGAGCAGTTCGTGGCTGCGCGGTGGGTGCCAGCTTACGACCTGCTCGCCGAAGGTGCCGACGAGGGAGGTATATAGGCCGGTGGGCCCGCCGAAGTCCTGCCAGACGAGGACCATGAGGGTGATGGAGGAGACGATGAGGATGACGGTCTGGAAGATGTCGCTGAGGACGACGCCGATGTATCCGGACATGATGACGTAGATGAGGATGACAGGGATGACGACGGTATAGGTGAGCCATTCGGGCCAGCCGAGGAGGCCCTCGGCGACCTTGGACAGGCCGAGGAGTCCGGAGCCGGTCCATGCGACGACGGCGATGAAGGCGCTGCGGAGGGAGACCCAGGTTCGCATGGTGATGGCGGGCGCGCCGCTGAATCGCATTTCGTAGAATTCGGGGGAGGTGAAGATCTTGAGTCGTCGCCAGAAGACGGCGAAGAGGATTCCTCCGATCATGAGGGCCAGGCCGAAGCGGCTCATGTACCACCAGCAGATCCACATGCCGGTGATGACGGTCATGCCGCAGTAGGCGGGAGCGACGTCGGCGTTCATGCAGGTGACGGCGTAGCTGGTTCCGGTCATCCAGCCTTTGAATCGCCGGCCCGCGAGGAAGTAGTGGTCGAGGTCTTCTTGCGCGTATTTGCGGTAGTAGAGCCCGAGGCCGATGAGGCCGAGCATGTAGAGGACCATGATGACGTAGTCGGCGAGGTGGAGGGTGACCTGGTGGATGTTGTCAGGCATGGTTTTGGGTACCCCTGGCTGCGAGACGGTTTAGCTTTTACCCGAAAACGGGGCGGGGTTCGACTGTGTGTGGGCGGGGTTGCGCGGTTGAATTCGTGCCGGCCACCGCTGAAGCGATGGGGCACCCTGGAAAACTAGCTGCGTCCCTTTTTCTTGGGGGAGGTTGAGGCGGCATCTTGAAATCGCGGTGCCGGGTGTTAGACTCGCGCCATCCATCCCTACACGCTAAGGCAGGGAGGCTGACATGGGGCTAGAGGCCGACAAGATCTATCGGATCGACTGCTTGGAAGGGCTGGCGAAGCTGGAGCCCGGGAGCGTCGATCTGGCGTTCGCGGACCCGCCTTTCAACATTGGCTACGACTACGACGTCTATGACGACAAGAAGGACTCCGAGACGTACTTGGAGTGGTCACGTCGCTGGATGGGGGGCGTGGTCAGGGCGCTCAAGCCGGATGGCACGTTCTGGCTAGCGATCGGCGACGACTATGCGGCCGAGCTGAAGGTAGAGGCCACGCTCAAGCTGGGGCTGACGTGTCGGAGCTGGGTGATCTGGTACTACACGTTCGGGGTGAACTGCAAGACCAAATTCAGCCGCAGCCACACGCACCTGTTCCACTTCACTCGCGACGTGAAGGCGTTTACGTTCAACAGCGCGGCGATTCGGGTTCCGTCGGCGCGGCAGCTCGTGTATGCGGACACGCGCGCGAACCCCACGGGGCGGCTGCCGGACGACACGTGGATTCTGCGTCCGCAGGACCTGCCGGAAGGCTTCGGGCCGGACGAGGACACGTGGTACTTTCCGCGGGTGTGCGGGACGTTCAAGGAGCGGGCGGGGTGGCACGGGTGCCAGATGCCGGAGCAGCTCTTGGGGCGGATCATTCGGGCGTGCTCGAACGAGGGGGAGCTGGTGCTGGATCCGTTCGGGGGCAGCGGCACGACGCTGGCGGTGGCGAAGAAGCTGGGTCGGCATTTCGTCGGGTTCGAGCTTTCGAAGGAGTACGTCAAGCGGATCGAGCAACGTCTGCGCGAGACGAAGGTGGGGGATCGGCTGGACGGGGCGCCGGAGCCGCTAGCCAGCGCGCCGCCGACCAACGGTAAGCATCGAACGGCGCGTCGGGCGAAGCAGGCCGCGACCGAAGCGGCGCCGAAACCCAAGCCGGCGAGGCGATCGAGGCGTCGCGACATCGAGGGGGTGGGAACGAGCCTGCCGCCGGTTGGGGAGGACGTGCTGTTGGCGATTCGCGAGGCCTATCTGCAGACGCATCGGGGCATGTCGATCGACCGGGTGATCGCGGACCCGGCGATCAACAACGATTTCATTTCGGCGTGCCGCAGCGCGGGCATCGGCGGCGTTCCGGCGGAATGGAATCGCCGATTGTTGGGGCTCCGCAAGGCCGGCAAGTTCGACGGGGTCATCAAGAGCGAGCGGACGAGCCTGTCGCGTGAGGAGCTGGACGGGTTCCTTTTCGCCAGCGAGATCGCGTGGCAGGTGCTGGCGAGGCGGCACGATATCTCACTCGACGCGATTCTGTGCGACCCGGAGCTGGCGGGCGAGTTCGATCGGATGGCCGTGGAGCTCGCGCCGGGGCGTGAGGCGTGGGAGTATCGGTGGGGGGCGTTGCATCTTCGCAAGGAGGCGAGGCAGAGGCGTGCGTATGCGGAGGCGTTGCCTGCGTCGCTGATCGGCGCGAAGATCGCGGAGAACGGGCGGCCGCTGGATCGGCTGGGGCACGTTCCCGCGTGTCCGGGGCTGTATGTGCTGAGCGGCAAGCGGCGTCGGATCTACTTCGGCGAGACGGACGACCTGGTCGCGCGGAGCCGGCGTCACGCGGAGACGCTGGATTCGTTGTTGCGCTTTCTGGAGGTCAGTGAAACTCGATCGTCGGAGGTTGTGGTCAAGGTCTTGCCGCTGGCGGAGGAGCCGCTTCGGCATCGACTGGGGCTGCACTCGTTGTTGTTGGGGAGGATGAAGGTTCCTCCGCCCGGGAACGCGAGTGTTGAGAAGCAGGCTTACGTTGTGGGTTGAATTGAGCCGCTCTGGGGTTGGAGTGAAGGGCCCCGGGAGCGCCTCTGAGCGATCCGCCATACGTCAGCCGTCGCTACGCGACTGATGTTCCTGGAAGCGAGGCGGTTCCCCGGACTGAAGTCCGGGGCTACTTTCACGTGGTCCCTCCGGGACCGACAACTTCCGCGTGGTCCCTACGGACCGGAGCGAAGAAGAGGCTTTGCCGGTCATCTTCTTGACGCGGCGGGTGGAACCCGGCCTGTGAGGCTTTCCGGGCAGGCTGGAAGCCTGCGTTACGACAGCACGAAACTCACCCACCGAGAACGGCGCTACTCCAGCGCATCCAACTCCTGTTTTAGCACTTTGAGGAAGATTTCTGGATCGGCCAGGTTGGCGGCGGGCTCGATCTGGCTGCCTTCGTGCCATTCGGACCATGAGCAGATGAAGAGCCATCGTTTGCCGTCGGCGTGGTGCTGGTCCCACTTCAGGGCGAGCTGGAGACTCCGGCGGAACTGCTCGGGATCGATGGGGAAGATCGGGTTGCCGTCTCGGACGAGGTGGTCGTCGTAGCCGGGCAGGGCGGTCGGGGCCCAGGGCTGGCTCTTCTTGGTTCGGCTGGTCCAGAGGTTCTCCTGGTGATCGAGGAGGCACTGCCAATCGCCCTGTGCGCAGGTGCTCATATAGGGGTTATAGAGCATTCGCAGGTCGAAGCAGTCTTCCTTGTCGCCGGTCATGAAGACGGGTCCGGCGGTTCCCTCGATTCCCCATCGGACGTGCTGCCAGAGATCGCAGTCGGTGGGGCCGGCGGCCCAGAAGAAGATGACGGGCTTGCCCTGCTCCTTGAGATAGCCGGGGCGGTTCCAGTAGGGCGCGGCGCGGGCGTTGACGCGCCAGGCGATCTCGTATGAGTAGTCCTGGACGTCGGGGCGCTCGAAGGTGAACCATCCGTCGAGCAGGAAGAAGTAGTTCATTCCTTCCTGGTCGCAGACGTCGGCGACGGCGCGGGTGTTTCGATCGACCCACCACCCGTCGTGATCGGTGAGCCAGAAGTTGAGGACGAAGGTGTTGATGCCATACTGCTTGGCCCAGGCGACGTGCTGTCGGATGACGGCTTCGTCGGCATTGTCGTAGTGGCCGAGCACGGGTTCGTAGGGGTGGTTGAGGGGGTCGTGGCTCCAGCGGTCGGGGACCCACCAGTGGTGGTACATCACGCCGACGATGGCGGGTTTGGGGTCCTCGGTGGGCACGGGGATGCAATCGAGGTCGATGCCCATGAGGGCGAGACAGATTACGGCGAGCACGAGGCGGGGTAGCAGGCGTTTCATCGAAAGACCCTCCATGGGCGTCCTGTTGGGATCGGGTGTGTGCTGTCATTCTCGCCGGTTTGTGGGGTGGAATGCAATGTTCGTTTGGGGAGGGGGCGTGTGTCGACCTCAGGTACGCCTTCTGACACGGAACGACGCACGACCAGTATGTATGGTTGCCGGAATTCGTGTCCCCCACCGCTGAAGCGATGGGCCACCCGACCTCGCCCCCATTCGGGGGCTGACGAGGAGGGGGTTGGTGTTACTTTGCGGTGACGCTGAGGGAGGCGATCTTGACTGGTGGTAGGAAGGCGGCGCCGCCGGTGTGGCTTTGGGTCCATTGGGGGGTATCGCCGATGGCGTCGATGTTCTTGAGGGCGTCGTAGGCGTTTCCGGCGAGCATGACGTCCTTGACTCGGCCGACGATTTGGCCGTTTTCGATTTTGTATCCGAGCCAGACGTTGACGGAGAAGGCGCCGCTGATGGCGTTTCCCTGGCCGAGGCCGAGGACGCTGTGGACGAGGAGTCCGAGCTTCGTGTCGGCGATCATGGCCTCGAGCGAGGTCTTGCCGGGTTTGACGACGAGGTTGGTGGGGCGGCAGTCGCGACCGTTTCCGGTGCTCCTAGCGCCGGCGCGGCCGGCGGCGTCGAGGTCGTAGAGGAAGTTGCGGAGGATGCCGTTTTCGATCACGGGGGTGGCCTGGGCGGGGACGCCCTCTTCGTCGACGGAGGTGCTACCGGAGGCGTAGTCGATGAGGGGGTCGTCGATGAGGGTGAGGCGCTCGTCGGCGATCTCGTCGCCGAGGCGACCGGCCAACGGCGATGAGCCGAGGACGACGTGTTTGCCGTTGATGCCGAGGGTGAGGGCCAGGGCGAGGACGCTCATGCCGTCGGGCGAGAAGATGACGGGCATCTCGCCGGACTCGATGGGGGCGATCTTTTCGGCGAGTCGGAATTTCTCGACGGCCTTGTCGGCGATCTCGCGGTGATCGATTTCGTTCTTTCGCCACTGGCGGACGTGCCAGGCCATGAGGATGTCGGTGCCTCGGATTCGCTCGCCGCCGACGTAGCAGGCGAGGTCGGTTTTGTCGGCGGCGTGGGTAGCGCCTTCGGAGGTGAGGATCTCGCGATGGGCGACGGTGGCGGACACCCCGGCACCGGCGAGGATCTCGCTGTCGTAGGCCTTGAGGCGGTCGATCATCTCCTGTCCGACGTCGACCATCTTCTGCTTGGGGAGGTCGGGTACGGAGGGGTCGAAGAGCTCGACGCGTGGGGTCTGGGCGGGTCCGGCGAAGCGGAGGTGGGCCGGTCCGCCGAACTCGGCGGTCTCGAGGGCGCGGTGGACGACGCCATCCGTGTCCTTGGGGTCGGTGGTGCGGGAGGAGCCGAGTTTGCCGCCGAGGATGACGCGGACCTCGATGTCGGTGGCCTGTTGCGATTTGACGGACTTGAGCTTGTCGTACTCGAAGGAGACGTCGGTCTCTTCCTTACGGGAGAGGGTCGCCTCGGCGGCCTGGGCCCGGGTCATGGCCTTTTCGATGAGTTGCTCGAGGATCATTGGTGCGTGCCTCCGACGACGACGTTTTGGATTCGGACGTGTGGCCCGCCGAAGCCGACGGGGAGCGGGGCCTGGCCGCCCTTGCCGCATCCTCCGCCCGTCGGCGGGAACTCGACGGTGTCGCCGAGCATGTCGACGTTCATGAGGGTCTCGAAGACGTTTCCGGTGAGGACGATATCCCGCACGAGCTCGGCGATCTTTCCGTCGCGGATCATGTATCCCCAGCCCGCGCTGAAAGTGAACATCTCCATGGCGGTGTTTCCGCCGACCATGTCGCAGGCGTAGAGTCCGAGCTTGACGTCCTTGATCATGTCGTCGAAGGTCGCGGCGCCCTTGTCGATGTAGGTATTGGTCATGCGGACGATGGGCTGATGTTCCCAGCCGAGCGAGCGGGCGTTTCCGGTGGGGGATTCGCCGAGCTTGGCGGCGGTTTCGCGTGAGTGCAGTCGGCCGACGAGCAGGCCGTCCTTGATGAGGTAGTTCTCTCGCGTGGGGACGCCTTCGTCGTCGTATCGGTGGGTGCCGCGGAGTCCGGGGGCGGCGCCGTCATCGACGATGTTGAGGACGTCGGAGCCGAAGCGTTTGCCGAGGACCATGATGTCTTTCATCTGCGGGTTTTCGTAGACGAAGTCTGCCTCGCTGAGGTGGCCGAAGGCCTCATGGGCGAAGACGCCGGTCAGCCTGGGGTTCGTGACGACGGTGTACTTTCCGCCCCGGACGGGCGGGGCGCTGAGGAGGTCGACGGCGCGGCGTGCGACGGTCTGGGCCTTGGACTCGTGGCCCGTGACGAGGGCGAAGCCGCTGTTGCCGGCGACGCTTTCGAAGGCGTTCTGGACGTTGTCGCCGTCGCGGGCGGTCGCTCCGATGTGCAGGACGACGTCGGGTCGTTCGTCCTTGATGAAGGCGCCGTCGGTGTTGGCGTACCAGACGGTCCGGAAGGTGTCGCTGTAGGAGACGCGGGAGGTTTCGATCTTCTCGTGGTGGTCGAGGATGATGGTGTTGCAGGCCTCGGCGACGGCTTTCTTGTCGGCCAGGGGGACGTTGCGGAAGTCGCCCTGCTGGAGGGGGGCGGTCATTTCATCGACGACGGGCTCGACGGCGGCGAACTGGGTCGTCTCTCTGCCGACGAGTCGGGCGGACTCACAGGCCTGGGCCACGCGGGCCTCCAGGTCGCTCAGGTCGTTGAAGGTGCTGAGCCCCCAGCCGCCCTTTACGAGGGCGCGGACGATGCCGCCGACTTCCGTGGAGGCGTCGATGGTGTCGAGCTCCCGGCCGCGGAAGACGATACGGGTCGTGGCGACGTTCTCGACGCGGATTTCGGCATACTCCGCGTCGCTCTTTCGCAGGGCTTGGGTCAGGCGGTCTCTCATGGCGGGGTACCTCCTGCGTGCGCGTCCGCGGGGCGGACGGGGCTCATGGGCGTCGGCATTGTAGCAGGTTGAGCGCTTCGTGGGCCATTCGTGCGACGGTGGTGGTCTCGAGGCGGTGCGTGTCGAAGTCGTAGCGCTCGACGTCATGCGTATCGGCTTTGAGCGTCTCGATCGCGGGGCGGCAGGTTTCGTCACCCAGCGCGCCGAGGGCCAAGGCGGCGTAGGCTCGCACGTGGGGGTCTTCGTCGCGGAGGGACGCGATCAGATCGGGGATCGCGTCGGCGAACGGGGTCGGGTCTATGCGGGCGGCGCGGGCGATGGCGAGGTGCGCGCCTCGTTCGAACGGCGGCTGCCGGATGAAGGCCGCCAGCAGGACGCCCATCTCCGCGATGAGGACGGGTGTTCGAGCGAGGATCTCTCCGATGGTCTCGGGGGCTCTCCAGCCGATGCCGCCGGACTCGTCGTTCATCGACCAGAGGAGCTTTCGAACGAGGTTGCGGACGCGTTCGAGGTCGCTTTGGGCGACGGCGCCCGCGGCGATGCCCACGGCCTCGACGGCGCGCCAGGCGAGGAGGTCGTCCGCGTCGTATGTGAGTGAGAGGAGGTCTTTGAGCAGGATGGGCGTGGCGCGGGCCATTGACGCCAGCGCGGATAGATCTCGGCTCGCCAGCAGCTCGCGGAGCTCGGACCTTCGTGTCATCGGCATCAACATCTCCGCTTTGGGGCATCGACAACGCGGGTCAGGTCGAATGCAGCAGGTCCGCGTACGAGCCCGCGGCGATGCGTTCGTCGGCGATTCCGAAGGCCTCGCGGAGTCGCTTGACCTTGGCTCGCGCGGCGAGGTCGTCGCAGTGTTCGTCGACGATGGCCTCGAACTCGATGAAGCGTCCCAGGTCTTGGACGTCATCGAGGTGGATCCTGACGTTGTCGTGCAGGTAGACGACGCGATGCTTGAGCACCTCGATCGTGACGCCGAGGGTCTGGTCGAGCAGCCGGGCGAGGCCTGGTGCGTCGTCGATCGGGACGCGGTCGTAGTCGCTGGCTCTCGGCTCGGTGCGATCGTCGCGACGGTAGCCGATGAGCTCGGCTCGCTCGTCGGTTTTGCCGCCTTCGGTCGAGATGGGGACGATCCTTCGCAGCTTGAGTCGGCCGGTCGGGCTGGCGAAGTAGGTATCGCGCTGGCGCATGTCGGCATGGAGGACCGCGCCGAGCTCTTCGGCGATGCGGCGGGCGTGGTCTAGATCGGGGTATTCGGCTTTTAGTTCGATGTTGCGTTTCATGGTGGCATCCGCTTTCGGCTCAGGGCTTGAATCGGCCGGCGAATCTTTCGTTCAGATAGGCGACATAGGCGCGATAGAGCTTGTCGGTGTCGGGGTGGCCGACGTCGACGAGATCGGTGTGCCGGTTCATGATGCCCTGGTACTGGTAGCAGATGAGCTTTTCGACCAGGGGGGCCTGGATTTCGATCTGTTTCTTGATTCGTTCGATCGGGCCGGGGACGCACACGCCGCGTCCGGAAGGGTTGGCTCTGAGGCAGAAGAGCTCGCAATTGGACCAGAGGGCGACGCCCATATCGCGGAGGGATTTTCCGGCCGTTTCGAGGGCGCGTGCGTTTTGCTCGACGAGCTCGAGGGCCTGAGGCACGTCGCGTCGGCGTCCGCCGTAGTCTTGTGGGGCCAGGATGTTGATGCCGGCGCGCTGGATCTGTTTGGGCAGGAGGCTCAGGTCCTTGTGGTGGCCGAGGTTGCCGGGCGAGGCCAGGATCTTGACGTCGCCCACGGCGGGTCGGAGGTGCTGTTTGACGAGCTTCTCATAGAGGTCTATCTGATGGTCGTGGAAGTCGATTTCGTAGGAGAGATAGAGCCCGCCGAAGCACTTCCGCTTGCCGAAGCGGTCGACGAGCGCTTCGGCCATAGCGGTGTTCCAGCGGAACCAGATGTCGGGCCAGGGCGGCTCCATCGTCGCGTAGTCTCGGACCTGACTGACGCGTCCGCGAAAGCCGAGGCCGAGGTACATCGTCATTCCCAGGCGTTCGGCCTCGTCGACGCAGGCGGAGAGGGGATCCGGGCAGCCGAACTTGATGGGGATGCCGGTGGTCTTTTCGTAGCCGGGGAACATTGGGCGGCCCCAGAAGGCGCTGGAGACGAGGATGGCGGTGTCGATGCCGATTCCGTGCATGTCTCGGATGAGGGCCCGCCAGCTTTCCTGGTTCCAATGGAGGCAGGTGTCGGTCCAGTAGGCGGCGTCGAACCAGTTGACGTGGATCAGGTCGAAGAAGCTGCCTGTGATTCGCGGTTCGGTTGGCGGTCGTGTGTGGGGTTTTGATGCGTCGGGTTCTTCGGCCCGGGTCGTTGCGCTCTGAGCGGCCAGTGCGGCGGCGGTCAGTCCGCAGGCGCTTGTCTTGACGAAGTCTCGCCGGTTCATATATGTCTCCCGTGGGTTGGGGTTGGCGTTCAGGCTACTGCGGTCGACGTCGAGCCGCAACCAAGCCGTGATTGGATCATCCGCCGTGCCCGGTGGGCAGGGCTTGCGAGCAATTGCCATGGAACGCCTGGACGCTTGTCTTGTTTGCGGGCATCGGTCGACGGACGCGAAGGATCGATACGCTCGGCGGGACGACGTGGTGGTGGCATGCCCCGAGTGCGGGTTGCTTTACGCCAATCCGCAGTACACCCCGGAGGAGCTGGTCGGGCTCTACAAGCGCGATTACTACGACGAGGGGGACACGCTCGAGGGTACGTTTCGGTCCGAGGAGCATACCGCCAATCGCGTGCTCTATCAGACCGTCTTGCGGGACTTGTTTCGGCGATATCCGCGGCTCGGCGAACCGGCCGACGGTCGGGCTCGCCGCGTCTTGGACTATGGCTGCGGGCCGGGCTACTTTCTCGCGGAGTGTCGCGAGGCGGGGTTCGAGCCGACGGGGATCGAGTTCTCGCGTATTGCCGCGCGGTACGCGGAGGAGCGTCTGGGCGTGCGGGTCCTGGTCGATCCGGACTCGGCGTTGGGGGAGTTGCCGGATGCGCACTACGACCTGGTGACGGCGTGGGCGGTGATCGAGCACACGCGCCGGCCTCGTGACGTGTTGGGTCGACTCGTGGCGAAGCTCGTGCCCGGGGGAGTTCTTTGCTTGACGTTGCCGAACCTGCGGTGTTGGCGGTATCTGCTGGAGCGGGGTCGATGGTTCAACATCGCCAATCCCACGCACCTGGTTTTCTTCAGCGAGGGCGGCATTCGGCGATTGCTGGCGGAGTTGGGCATGGGGAGGATCGTCCGTCCGGTCTTCTGGGGCGGGAGGCCCGGGTTTGGCTTCTCGGCCAATTTGCTGCAATACTGTGTGCGAGTGGCGGGACTGGGCAGCGATCTGCGGTTGTACGCGGAGCGCCCCTGTTCGAAAGGCTGAGGCGCCGGGGTGGTTGCGGCGCCACTTGCGTGAGATGCGATGACGGGCATGTGGAGAGCTGGAGCGATGACACGATTTGTCTTGTCGGCGGTTGTCTTGGTGCTGGGCGTGGCGGGGGGCACGGTTTGGGCAGAGGCCGGTGAGGGGGCCTCGACGAAGGCGCCGGGGACGGTTCGTCTGTTCAACGGGAAGGACCTGACGGGGTTTTACACGTACCTGCGCGATAACGGGCGCGACAAGGACCCGAAGGGGGTGTTTACGGTCCGGGACGGGTTGCTGCGGATCTCGGGCGAGGAATGGGGGTGCGTGACCACGCTGGAGGCGTACGAGAACTACCGCCTGATCGCGGAGTACAAGTGGGGCGAGAAGACGTGTGCCCCGCGCGTGGATCGGGCTCGCGACAGCGGGATCCTGGTGCATTCGGTCGGCACGGAGCACGCATTCGGCAAGGTGTGGCTCTACTCGATCGAGTGCCAGCTCATCGAGGGCGGGACGGGGGACTTCATCGTGGTCGGCGACGGGAGCGAGAAATTCTCCGTGACGTGTCCCGCGGCGGTGGAGAAGCAGGGCGGCTGCTACGTCTACCAGCCGGACGGCAAGCCGGCCACCATTCGCGGGGGGCGGGTGAACTGGTTCGGTCGCGACCCCGAGTGGAAGGACGTGAAGGGCTTCCGCGGGAAGCGTGACGTCGAGAAGCCGATCGGCGAGTGGAATCGGATGGAGTGCGTGGTCGAGGGCAAGACGATCACGGTGATCCTGAACGGGGTGACGGTGAACCGGTGCATCGACGTCCGGCCGCGAAAGGGTCGCATCCAGGTGCAGTCGGAGGGGGCGGAGATCTTCTTCCGGCGGCTGGATCTGGTGCCTCTGAAGCAGCAGTGATTGGCGTTTTCTATGGCTTGCCCACCTCGACCAGCTCGATGACGTTGCCGTCGGGATCGCGGACGAGGGTGAGGGACTTGGCTGCGCCCTTGAGGGGATAGGGCTTGTCCTTGACCAGAACCGCGCCGGCCTTGCGGGCCTGGGCGATGGCGGCTTCCGCGTCGGTGACGAAGATCGTGAGGTAGCTGAAGCCCAGGGACGAGTGGATGAAGCGGTTGTCCGCCTTCTTGGACTCGACCTTGGGGAATTCCATGATCTTGAGCTTCGTGGCGGTCGGTGCGTCGCCGAGGACGAGGACTCGGACGTGGAAGGGGTGGTTGTCGGTCAGGCCGGCGCCGGCGCCCATTTCGGCGGAGACGTCGAAGCCGGGGACCTCGGTGAACCCGAGGGCTTTGGTGTAGAAGGCGGCGGCTTTTTCGACGTCGCTGACGACGACGCCGATGTCGATGGTGGTGCTGGCGAAGGCGCTGGGGCGGTTTTCGGTGGCCGCCAGGGCTCGCTGAACGGCGAGGCCGAGGGCGAGAAGGCTGCCTGCCAGTGCCACCGCTCCGATTCTGGTGAACGTGTTTCGTGTGGACATCGTGTTGGCTCCTTTGTGGTTGGGCGACGGCCCTCTACCGTTGGTCTCCGGGTCGGGGTACAGGATTACCACGTTTTGCGGGGCGTCACAATGGGTCCGATAACGGTCGTCCAGGTCACCCAGGCAAGTGGGCAATACTGCCACCCACGGATGTCGCCTGGTTCTGGTCGAACGGATTATAGGAAGTGTTCCCCAATGGCCGATAATCCCACGTATACGTCTGTACATGTCAGGCGGATGTGAGGAAGCTGGGCGAGTCAAGGGAGAGCACTTATGAAGCGTTGGAAATTTGCGTTGATGGGACTGACCACCACGCTATGCGTGTGCCTGACGAGCTGCGCGATGGCGGCCGTGGCGATCGGTGGGGCGTTTGCGTACCTGAATCAGGGCGCGCCGCTCGAGTAAGTCCCGAGCATTGCATCTGGCAAGCACGGTAGCCTCCGATCAACCGGTCGGAGGCTACCGGCGTTTTTACGGAGCGGTTGTGGCGTCGGGCGTGGTGTCTGGACCTCCGGTCGGGAGGATCCCGGCCGGGGCATGTCGGCGTGGTCTTGCAGATTAGAGATCGATTTCTGATCCGCAAGGATTGCCCGGGCCCCAGGGCTCGAGTCCGTCACGCGGCTCCGTTCCTCAGAGATCAGCGGGAGAGCGCAATGAGTCGGATGACCATGCGTCGGCGGATGCTGGTACAGCGGGCTGGCGGCGCCTGATGAGGAGATCTGGGCGCGGATCAGTCGTGGGAACATGGGTCTGCTTCGGTGGACGGGCGTCCATCGATTCGACGCGCCCAACTGCCGCTTCGAGACTCAGGAGGTGTTCCGCGGCGGCAAGAGAGGGTTCCGCCGAACGCTGCACACGCCCGAGGGTCGGCTGTTCGAGGAACGGCTCATCGAACCGACTCACGGGCGGGTCAGAATAGACTGGTCGGCAGAAGGGACACGCCCAGGAGTCCGTTGACGTGTCTGGCGAGGTGTTCCAGGAGTCCCGCGTCGGTGAAGAGCGGCAGGCCGACGAGCACGACGATGATGGCGGCGACGACGGAGACTCGGATGATGGTTTTTTCGATGGCCATTGTTTTCCCCCCACAGTTTTCGGCGAGCCAGGGAGCCTCTTGCTTGAGGACTCGTTGGGATGATTTGCAAGTCCCATGCCAACCTGGTAGCGCCGATAAGATGCGCGCTCTCGAATCCGTACCGAATCGTGTGCCGATAACGAGCGGGACGAGCTAGGCACAATTGCCCAGTTTCCGCCGTGTGGGAGTCAGTGGAGATGGGAATCGTCAACGTTTGGGCTTGGCGGGGTATCCAACAGGGCGTAGGCTGAATGACCGTGCGAGCGACAGCGCCCCGGCGGCATGAACGTCTCGCTCGTGGTGGCTCATGGGCAAGATGCCCATGCCACGGGGCCGTCGTGTGCTCGGGGTTTGACCTCGCGGGATCATTGAGGTTGGGGGGGTGGGCTGACGCAGCGTGGACGTGAGATTGGGATAGAGAGGTTTGACCGATGAATGCCGGCGCTCTGCTCATTGCCACGGCGATACTCACACCGATCAACGGCGCGTTGGGAGCCGGCGCGACGCGCGCGCCGACGCGGGGCGCGAGCATCTCGGAACAGGAGATCACGGCGCGGATCGATCGCGCGGCGTCGAGACACTACGCGATCGCGGTTCGCTTCGGATCTTACGTTGGCTGGTCGTTGTCTCGGACGGTCGACGAGGGTCGGCAGTTCTACGCGAACGAGGCGGGGACGTGGGCCAAGGACGGTCCGATGATGACGATCCAGCCGCCGGCCACGCCTTCGGTGGGCTATGCGTACGTCAGGGCGTACGAGGCAACGAGGAACCCACGGTATCTCGAGGTGGCCCGGTCGGTGGGCGACACGCTGCTGGCGATTCAGGCCAAGTGGCACGGCGGCTGGCATCAGGACATGTTCTTCGAGGGGGGCGAGTGGCGGTACGCGATGGTGTGGGGGCTGACGCGTCGCGACTACACGACGGAGCCAAGCAACCGGGGGATTCAAGGCGTTCAGAAGGGCGCGGTGACGCTGGACGACGGCACGAGTCAGGCCGCGGCGCTGTTCCTTCTCCGGCTCTGCCAGGCGGGGGGCGGCGAGAAGTATCTCGATGGGGCAAAACGGTTCGGCGACGCGCTCTGCGAGCTGCGCGAGGTCAAGGACGCTCGGAGCGGCAAGCGGCCCTATGCGTCGGGCGGGATCCCGCAGGTGTTTCCGCTGGAGGTGGCGATGCAGATCGTGTTCACCGGAGAGGCGGGGACGCCGGGGGAGCATTACTACGTTCACAAGACGATCAACGACCACACGACAGAGCAGGCGCTGCTCTTTCTCATGGAGCTGCACGCGGAGACCAAGGAGGAGCGGTATCTCGAGGCGATTCGGCTAAACGTCGACTACTTGCTTGATCGGCACGAGGCGTTGGGCAATCGGGCCTGGTGCCAGCAGTATCACTATCTGACGGATGAGCCCGCCTGGGCGCGGCACAAGGAGCCGCCGGCGTTCGTGAGCGGGGAGGACGGGGTCATCGACGTGCTGCTGGCGTGGCTGGAGCGAGAGACGGACGGGGCGCGCAAGCAGCGGATCTTGCGGGCGATTCGATCGGCGCTCTTGTACTGGAAGGACACGGCCCCGCACGTCAATCCGCAGGAGAAGGATCCGAGGCGCTGGCAGTGGTGGCGCTACTACAATATGGAGAATCAGCCGATCTTCGCCAACGGGTACAAGATATGGGTGGGCGTGGAGAACGCGGACAAGGCGGCGGCGGGTCAGCCGTGGAAGCTCGGCAATCCGCGTCGATGGCTGGGTCGGATTCTGGGGGGAGGTGATCGGCTCGATCTAAGCCGGCCGGATCGGTGGCGGCATTATCTGGCGGCGGACAACATTTTCGCGCTTGGGGGGGATCGGCTGGAGAAGGTGGTGGAGGCGCAGCGTGAGGACGGGTTGTGGGTCAAGACGGTTCGGATCGGGGGTGAGCCGAGGGCGGTTGCGCCGGCGGGGGTGAATGCTCAGAATCTGTGCGTGCTGGCGGGGGCTCTGCGAAGGGTGCCTCGGTGAGCGGGTTTCGCGCTGCATTCAGGGAAACACGGCTAGATGTGAGCCGCGCCCTTTGACATGG
Source organism: Phycisphaerae bacterium (assembly GCA_016927755.1). GTDB lineage: Bacteria > Planctomycetota > Phycisphaerae > UBA1845 > JAFGLZ01 > JAFGLZ01. The sequence goes on along the minus strand of JAFGLZ010000097.1, from coordinate 19,379 downwards.
GACGAAACACGGGGGGGCGCGGAACGTGGCGTTGATTCAGAACGGTTCATCCCGCCACCCCACGGCCTTTTCGGTCGGAAGGATCTTCCCGCACGGACCCGTGGGCCACCCAGTCGCAACTCAGATGCAGGCTGGAAGCCTGCGTTACGGCCGCGGCACCCGCTCACCGACGAGGGCGCTAGGGGCGGAACTGCAGTGAGTACAAGTCGGCGTCCTTTAGTGTGAAGCGGAGGCGGACGGGTTTTCCGGCGAGGGGGGTGAGGTCGCCGCCGTTGTTCCAGGCGACGGGGCGTTCGAGGTCATCACCGAAGATCTCGGGACAATCGGCCAGGGCGAAGCCTTTGATGGGATGTCCGATGGCGTCTTGGATCTCGACACGGATGCTTCCGGCGGCGGAGGTGGAGAAGTTGAGGGTGAGCTGTTTTCCCTGGAAGACGATGGGCTTGGTGATCATTTGGCCGCCGGCCATTGGGGCGGCGACGGAGACGAAACCGTCGATGCGGAGGGTGAATCGGCGGTGCCAGCAGTTCTCGCCCTGGGCGGCGGATTCGAGGACGTAGATGGACAGTTCGTCGGGGGCTCCGTCGACGTCGGATGCGGTCTCGACGAGGCCGAGGTTCTGGTAGTTGTCGCCGTAGAACCAGTTGTCCTTGAATCGCAGGCCGGGACGGATGAATGACTCGGGCCAGACGTTGAACTGCAGGCCGTCGTGGCTGGACATGAACATTCCATCGGTCAGAGCGGTTCCCTCGCGTTGGGACTTGCTGCCGCGGATCTTTCGGTATTCGAGTTGGGGCAGGGCCTTGGTGGAGGGGCACCAGCCTCGGTCGATGTATCGGGTGGGGAATCCGAGGTAGAGGTGGGGCGCGCGGTAGTAGGGGAGGATCTGGTTGGTGTAGAGCTCGGCGGACCGGGCGGGGGAGTACTCGAGCCAGACGGGCTCGGACCACTTACGAAAGTCTTTGGATGTGGCCATCTTGATGTCGCGGCCGTCGCGGAAGTCGCGGAAGTAGGCGCGGTACTCGCCGGCGACGGCGTCCCAGAAGGCGAGGTTCTGGGAGTCGAAGGCGCCCGCGGTGAGGACGGGCTTGTCGCCGAGCATCTTCCAGTGGATGCCGTCTGGGGAGACGAAGGCGTACGCGCCGCCGCTCACGCCGCCGAGGGCCTTGTATCGCTCGTCGGCGGGTACACCGGGTCTGGCGTCGGGGAGTGGGCAGAAGTTATGCGCGGCGTGTTTGCACACGCTCGGGGTCAGGATGATGTTGTTGCTCTTGGAGCCTTGGAAGTCGAAGAGGCCGAGGTCCGGTTTGGTCCAGCGTTTGCCGTCCTTACTTTCGGCGTAGCAGGTGACCTCTTCGTGGGGGCTCTCGAACTTGCCGGGCGTGTAGACGCCGTGGGCGCCGCGGTAGTACATGCGGTATGTGTCGGCGTCCTTGAAGACGGTCATGTAGGCGCAGCCGCTGCCTTCCCACGGCCTGTCGTGGACGATGGCGATCTCGCGGGGGGTCGGGTGGTGGAGCCTGAGTTCCGCGCCGTGCATCGTGTCGATCAGGTATCGATCGACGAAGAGCTGTCGGCGCGAGGCGACGTCGATCGGGGGGGAGGCGGGGATGGTGGTTGAGAGCACGGTGATCAGGGCTTGGAGGATCATGTCACACCTTTCTGTTCGTGCGGGTCGAGTCGGCCCGGCTCATCGCGGCGAGGACGTCGCGAAGGATTACTTGGGTTGAGGCACTCTTCTACGACCTCAGTGAATTCGGGTTCCCCACCGCTGAAGCGATGGGCCACCCGGTCAGGACTCAGACGCAGGCTGGAAGCCTGCGTGCCTCTCGGGACCCGCTCACCGACGAGGGCGCTAGGGGCGGAACTGTAGTGAGTACAGGTCGGCGTCCTTTAGGGCAAAGCGGAGGCGGACGGGTTTTCCGGCGAGCTTGGAGACGTCGCCGCCGCCTTTCCAGGTGACGAGGCGGTCGATGGCATCGCCGAAGACCTCGGAGCAATCGGCGAGGGCGTAGCCGTCAATGGGTTTGCCGTCGGGCGTCTGGATCTCGACGCAGATGCCGCCGGCCACGGAGGTGGAGAAGTTCAGGACGAGCTTGGCGCCGGTGAAGGTGAGGGGCTTGGTAACGAACTCGCCGCCGCTGAGGGGGGCATTGACGGACACGAAGCCGTCGATTCGTAGGGTGTATCGGCGGAGTTGGCTGCTGGTTCCGGTCCAGTAGCCCTCGGTGGCGTAGAGGGACAGTTCCCTTGGCGCGCCGGGGAGGAAGGGGTCGGTCTCGACGACGTGCCATGCGATGTAGTTGTCGCCGTACTTCCACTCGCCGGGGCGTTCGGGCCCCGGGCGGAGGAAGGCCTCGCCCCATCGCTTGAAGGTCAGCCCGTCTCGGCTGGTCATGAGGAGTCCTTCGGTGATGGCGGTGCCGTAGCGGACGTGTGCGCTGGCACGGAACTGGCGGTGCTCGAGCTCGGGCAGGGCCTTCATGGAGTCGGACCAGCCTCGTTCGATGTAGCGCGAGGGGAAGCCGATGAAGAGGTGCGGGGCGCGGTAGTAGGGGCAGACCTGGTTGGTGTAGAGCTGCTCTCTGGGGGCGCCGGGGAACTGGATCCAGACGGGGGTGGTCCAGTGGATGAAGTCCTTGCTGGTGGCGGTCTTGATGCCGCGGCATCCCTTGTCGAAGTCTCGGACGTACGCGCGGTATTCCTTTCGGACGGTGTCCCAGAAGGCGACGTTTTGCGTATCGAAGGGGCATCCGGTCATGACGGGCTTGTCGCCCATGGGCGAGAAGTGGATGGCGTCTGGGGACTTGAAGGCGTAGAGCCCGCCTTTGGCACAGGCAACGGTCTTGTATTTGGCGTCGGGCGCGCAGTTGGGGTTGGCGTCCTTGAAGGGCGTGAAGTCGTGGGCGCTCTCTTTGATCCAGACGATGTTGTTGTTCTTGGTTCCGTTGATTTCGAAGAGCCCGAGGTTCGGCTTGGTCCAGTGGATGCCGTCCTTGCTTTCGGCGTAGCCGGTGTAGATGGGGTGAGGCTCGGTGAGTTTCTTGTGGGCCACGGTGATTTGCCAGGCGTGGTAGTACATACGGACGATATCGCCGTCGCGGAAGATGGCGTGATAGCCGCCGCCGCTGCCCTCCCAGGGGGCGTCGTGATTGATGACGATCTCTCGGGGGGTCGGGTGATGCAGGAGGAGCTCGGCGCCGCCGGTCATGCGATCGATGAGGTAGTCGTCGACCATGAGCTCGAGGCGAGCGCCGATGTCGATGGGCTCGGCGGCCTCGGCGGGTCGATTTGCCGTGGCGCCGGCGACCATGATGAGACCTCCGATGAAGAGTGCTCGATGTCGTGTCATGTGTGGTGACCTCCTTTCTGAAGTTCGTGGGGAATGATGAATGTCGTCGGAATGGGGGCGGGTGTCCAGTGGTTGGGTTGGGGTTTTTGCGGTGCGGGTTCTGGGTGCGTGGACCTTCCCGGAAGTGAGAGCGCGAGCTCTCTATTGAATTCGTGTTCCCCACCGTTGAAGCGATGGGGCACGCGGCATGAGTTTCGGGCGCGGGGGGGTTAGCGGAAGCCGACCCATGCGAGGTCTCGGACGGTCATTTTGACGGTGGAGTCTCGCTTGGCGTTGATTCCGACGAGGACGGTTCGGATCTGGTCTGGATCGAGCCGGTTGTTGGCGTCGGGCTTGGAATAGGATCCGTACTCGGCTTCTTGGAAGAGGGCCAGGGCCCGCTGGGGCTCTCGTTTCGAGGGGTCGAACTGGACCTTCGCGACGTAGGCAGAGCCACCCTCCTCGATGAACTGGACTCGGACGTCGCCATGGCCTTCGAGGAGCTGAACGGTCAGCGCGAGTCCGTCGATCGATGGGTCCGGGTGTTCGTCGGGTCGGAGGTCTAGGCGCGGGTATCCCCATGGATCGGACTGGCCGAAGTGCATCTCGAAGCGGACGCCGCCGTCGGGCGCGGGGCCGTGTTGCATGGTGGCGCCGCCGACGATGTTGTCTTTCCATCGACCCGGGTCGTTGGCGGCTTTCAGGGGTTTGGTGGTGGCGGGTTGGAGTTTCGACGGGGCGGCGATGAGTCGAAACGCCAGCATTGTGTGGCCTGCCTGGCCGAAGTCGCCGCGGAGCTTGATTTCGTCGCCCAGGAGGGCGCTGCGATGATTCGGCGGGATGTGGAGCGCCATCTCGATCGGGCGGCGGTCTGAGGGGGGGATTTCGATCGATTGCCGCTGCGGGGTCAGTTGCCACGCTTTCGGCGCGGAGGCGAGGGTGACGGTTCCCTGGAGTGGTCGGTCGCTGAAGTTGTAGGCGAAGAGGGGGAGGGGTTGGTCCGTGCCGGCATCGACCTCGTGGGCTTGGACGCCGAGGCGCGTCGTCGCTTGCGGCAGGCTCAACTGGAGCACGACGGGGCATGGCTTTCCGTCGCGCGGGGGGTCGACGCGCGAGGGCGGTTTGAGGGGGAGCTTGGCGGCGGCCTGGCCCGAGGGGAGCAGCAGGAACACGGACGCGGGGGTCAACTGTTTGGGAGCGCCACGGTCGATCGCGCGCCCGAGGTAGTCGTATGCGGCCTGGATGCCCAGCTCGCTCTGGAGGGGCCAGTGGACGGGCTTGTTCGACCAGGCGATGAGGACGTCGTTCGGTTTGCCGTCGGGTCGGGCGCTGAACGCGTAGACCCGGGCGTCCGGGACGTCGGGGGTGGGGACGCGTCCGAGGCATCGGGCTCCGGCGAGGAATCGTCCGAGGGCGGCGAAGGCGACGTAGCCGGGACGGGGCGTCAGGTCGTGGCGGAGCAGGCCGAACTGGACGCCGCGCTCGATGTAGTTTCCGAGGATGAAGAAGAAGTGGCGGTTAACGCCGGCGAAGAGGCTGGCTGCGTAGCTGTGCGCGATGAACTCGGCCTGCCGGATCTCGTCCTCGGGGGTCATGTCGCCCCACGGGGGCTTGGTCTTGGCGGGGAGTCGGACGCCGCACTCGGTGAGCCAGAGGGGGCGGCCGGCGGCTGCCTGACGGGCGTATTTGAACTGGCTGTCGTAGCCGTCGGGTCGTTGGTAGGAGTGGATGTTGAAGGTTTCGAAGTAGGGCCAAGTCTCGTTGGCGAGGATGCCGCCGGTGTGACGGGGCCCGCCCGCGCCGGCGAAGACGTTCCAGCAGACGAGGACGTTCGGGTCGCCGGCCTTGAAGCCCAGGTAGGCGGCTTTTTGGAGGGTGCACATCTCGTCGATGGTGTGTCCTCCGAACGGGTCGATGTTGGCCTCGTTCCAGGGCTCCCAGGCCAGGAGGCGACCTTTGTATCGTTTGGCCATTTCCTTGCAGAAGCGGTGGAGCGCGCGGAGATCGCGCGGGTAGCGTTTGGGGGCAAGATCGCCGTCCAGGTCGGGCGCCGTCGCCCAGTTGGGGATGCCGTGGAAGACCTGGAGCGACTTGAGCCCGAATCGCACGGCGGCGTCGGCGGACGTGTCGTAGTTCGTGGTGCTCGTGGTGAACTCGGCGGGTTTGGGCTCCAGGGCGGACCAGGTCAGACGGTCTCGGATCCAGTTCGCTCCGGCGAGGGATGCGAGCAGACAGAAGTCGGCCTGCTTGCGGGGGTTGTTCCGCGCGAACCAGGCGGTCGCGGTATCGATGCAGATGGGGGAGTCCTGCGAGACGGGGACGACGGGGCGTGCCAAGATGGCCGTGGTCGTCGAATCGAGGCGGTTCCCGGCGGGGTCGAGGAATTCGACGCGGTACCAGCCGATGCCGAGCTTTCCGGCGGCGAGTTGGCGGGGGGTGTTCTGCTGTGCGGCGGCGAGCCGGCCCTTGGCAGTGACGTTGCCGCGATCATCGAGGATGCGCCATTGTGTGGCTTTGGCCAGGCCGGCGGGCACCGAGAGCGAGACGTCTTGGCCGGACAGGAAGACGTTGCCGGGATGGTCGGGGCCGGCGGTCGGGGTTGCTCTGTCGAGGAGGCGGATGGCGGCGCCCAGGTCGGTCGGGGCGGCGGGGGAGGAGGATTGAGCGGGCGCGGATTGGCAGCCGACGATCAGGCATAGAGGCGTGAGGGGCAGGGCTCGTCCGAGGTGTGCGTGCGTTCTGGGTTTCATGTGGGTTCTCCGGACATAGGGTCCTGGTGTGTACGGCGGCAGGTTAACCTGTTTTCGGCTTGGAATGAACAGGGGATTTGCTGGTCACGTTGGATGGATGTTCTGTCTTGCTGATGTGGGGACACAGATCCTCGATTGAATTCGCCTACCCCACCGCTGAAGCGATGGGGCACCCGGGCAGGCAGGGATGCCTGCGTTACGGGGAAGGGTCACGGGCGAGACGCCCGTGCTACGCGGGGGGGTCGCGGTGGCTTGTGGGCTGGGGGAGGGAGACTTACTATCAGTTTGGTGGAAACCTGAAGGAGTGGTGATGAGTCATGAGTCGAACGACGATTGCTTTGTCCGTTTGTCTGACGGTCGTGATGGCGATGGATGAGTCGCGTGGTTCCAGCGAGGGTTCGGCGAAGCGCGAGCCCATCGGGTATGGCGCTCAGTTCGTCGTTCAGCCGGCGGCGACGTGCAAGGGCGTGGCCAAGAAGAGCCTCTTCGCCCATCCGCCGTACAAGAAGGGACAGGAGCGCGTCAACGGTTGGGTGATCGGCGAGGTGACGGTCGATCTGACCGGGACGACCGCGCCGGCGCTGGCGTTCTCGATGGGCATCCGCGACGACCACGGCTCGGACCGCGGCGTGTTGTATCGGGTGGTCGTCGATGGCAAGCGGGTCTTCTACGAGTGGCACAAGGATGCGGTGTGGCAGGACGCGCGGGTCGATCTCAAGGCGTTCGCCGGCAAGAAGGTCTCGCTGGAGCTCGGGGTTTACTCTCTGGGTGAGCATTATGCGTTGTGGGGCGCACCGCGGATCGTGGACAACCGGCAGGGCGACGCGGATCACGTGGTGTGCGATCTGACGGATCTCGTGGCGGAGGCCGGCAAGTACGTGGAGCTTCAGGCAAGCATTCCGGCGAAGGATCTTCCGGAGGCTTGTCGTCGCGAGCAGGAGCAGGCCGGCGGGGAACTTGTCGCCGTCCGCCCGAGCCCGCAGCAGATCGCGTGGCAGGAGCTGGAGTTCATCGGCTTCGTTCACTTCACGATCAACACGTTCACGGACAGGGAGTGGGGGGACGGCAAGGAGGACGAGACGCTCTTCAATCCGACGGCGTTGGACGCCAGGCAGTGGGTGCGGGTCTTCAAGGAGGCGGGGATGAAGCTGCTCATCCTGACGGCGAAGCACCACGACGGTTTCTGCCTGTGGCCGAGCAAGTACACGGAGCATTCGGTGAAGAGGAGTCCGTGGCGAGGCGGCAAGGGCGACGTGGTTCGCGAGGTGGCGGACGCGTGTCGGGAGGGCGGCATCAAGTTCGGCTTCTACCTGTCGCCGTGGGACCGGAACCAGCCGAGCTACGGCGATTCGCCGGTGTACAACGAGTACTTCAAGAATCAGCTCCGGGAGCTGCTGACGAGTTACGGCGAGGTCACGGAGGTATGGTTCGACGGGGCGTGCGGCGAGGGGCCCAACGGCAAGAAGCAGGTATACGATTGGGCGGGGTACTACGGGGTGGTTCGTGAGATTCAGCCGAAGGCGCTGATCGCGATCTGCGGGCCGGACATTCGATGGGTGGGCAACGAGAGCGGCGTGGCCCGGGAGACGGAGTGGAGCGTTCAGAAGGGCAGTCCGACGCAGCATCCGGGGAAGAAGTACGTGTGGTGGCCGGCGGAGTGCGACGTGTCGATCCGTCCGGGGTGGTTCTATCACGCCAAGCAGGACAAGCAGGTCAAGACGCTCGAGCAACTGCTGGACATCTACTATAAGTCGGTCGGTCGGAATTCGGTATTGCTGCTCAACGTGCCTCCTGACCGGCGGGGTCTGATCCACGAGAACGACGCGGCGCGGTTGAAGGAGTTGCGGCGGGCGTTGGACGAGACGTTCAAGGTCAATCTACTTACGGGCAAGCGGGCGACGGCCAGTAGCGCCGATGGAGGCGATGGGGCGCACGCGGCGGGCAAGGCCGTCGACGGCGACGGGAGGACGTATTGGACGGCGGACGAGGGCGCGCATGAGGGCTGGATCGAGGTGGATCTAGGGGGGGCGGTGACGTTCAACCGGTCGATGATTCAGGAGCAGATCGCGCTCGGCCAGCGGGTGGAGGGGTACGTCGTGGAGGCGTGGGAGGGCGGTCAGTGGAAGGAGATCGCCAAGGGCACGACGGTGGGTTACAAGAAGTTGGACCGGTTTGGCGACGTGACGGCGTCGCGGGTTCGGTTCAGGATTATCCGGTGCCGTGCGAATCCGACGATTCGGGAGCTGGGTTTGTTTCGTGCGCCGGGGCTGGGGCCGAAGCGGTAGGGTTTCTGACCGCGGGGGGGCGCGAGTTTCCTTTCGAATTCGAGTCCCCCACCTCTGAAGAGGTGGGCCACCCCACCTTCGTCGCTTTGTCGAACACTGCTGAGAGCAACGCGGTCGTTCCGCTACATCCTCAGGAGCCGCGGCCCCTCGTAGCGCATTTCGGGCGAGAAGGACAGGTTCACTTTGCGATTCGTCGGCACGAGGATCTTGAGGCGACCCAGGCGGTAGTCCTTTACGTCGGTGTAGTACTTCTCACAGAGGGTCTGCAGGTCGCCGTTCCAGAACCGGCCGATGATGCAATCGAAGTCCTGGTTCTCGATCATTCGGGCCAACTGCCTCGGGGGCTTTTCGCCGCCGAGGCTGAGGTAGGCGGCTTGCAGGTCGCAGGGGAAGTACTCGCCTTTGATGAGGTAGGTGAGGTAGTTCCTTGCGGGGTAGTAGATCCGCTTGCCTTTGTTCATCTCGATGAACTTGGCGGAGATGGGCACGTCGGCGACTCGGGGGCCCTCGCGGAGCTGAGACATGATGCCGGCCTGGACGGCGAGGAAGATGATGGGCGCCAGCAGCGGCGTTGCGAGGTGGCGGGCGGCTTCGGCACCGCCGCCGATCTTGGGGTGGAAGAGGATGATCTGGCCGAGGACGGCGGTCACCGCGGCGAAGAAGAGGAAGGACTGCGTGTAGCCGCCTTCTTGCGCGAAGGGGATAAGGCCCAGCAGGAAGGCGATGACGTAGGATCCGATCCAGAACGCGCGGCGAGCTCCTTGGAGATCGGCGCGGGGGGCGGCGTAGAGGGATGCGATCGCCAGGAACACGGGGATGACCTGCCAGGTGCCGTACTGGTAGGAGAACATGGGCCAGAGCTTGGCGGGGGGACGGAACGGGAGGATGATCACGGCGGTCATGGTTGCCCAGTAGCTCTCTGAGCCGCGGCTGAAGATCAGGATGGCCGCGGCCCAGATCGCGGCGGTCGGGACCGCGGCAAGCAGGGCGGCTCGCCACCCGAAGGCGACGAGTACGAAGCCCATGTAGAACAGGGCCAGCAGGGCGAAATCCTCTTTGCACAGAGCCGCCAGGGCCAGTAGCGCCGCGACGAGGAGCGGCGAGAGGCGTCCTGACTTGCCGGCGACGTGCTTGTCGGCGACCAGCAGGGCCAAGACGGCAAAGGCGGTCGCGAAGATCTCCGGACGGATGTCCAAGTGCCAGCGGTTCGCGAAGGGATAGGATGCCGCGAAGACGCCGGCGGCGACGAAGCCGGCGAACCATGAGTCGGCCAGGCGGCGTCCCCCCACCGCCACCGCGACCAGGGCGACGAGGCACGCGACGAAGGCGAGGATCTTGACGACGACGAGCTTGATGCCGAAGAGCCACATCGCCGCGGCCAGGAGCACCGGCACGAGCGGTCCGCGAACGGAGTAGGCGCCCGCTTCGTGGAAGTCCGCGTAGATCGGCTCATGCTGGAGCAGGCGGAGGCCCGCGATGAACTGGGCGCCCTGCCACTCGTCGTCGGTCTGGAAGCAGGGGCTCTTGACGGCCAGAATGCCTTCCCAAAGCAGCAAGACGATGACGGCGGCGGTGATCGCGATCAGCAGGTACTTCAGCAGGGGGTTGACGATCGCGATGGCGAGTTTCTTCCTGCGAGACAGCTCGGGCGCGCCGATCTCACTACCCGGTCCATTTGTCGTCGGTTCCATTCTGGTCGCGCTTCCTCGCAACAATCCCTTAGACACGTCACAACGCCCACGGCGACGCGCCGGGACGATCCGGTGATCGCACGCCCAAGCGGCCTGTGGCAATGAATGAACAGAGGGCTTCGCGAAAACCCGCGATGGGTGGTTCATTGCCTGAGCCATCGACGACACGAATCCGGCCTGAATTCGCGTCCCCCACCTCTGAAGAGGTGGGCCACCCATTCTTGGCGATCTGTTCAAGCATACATGCAAGCAGCTTAGGCATTCTACTCAGGGCGACGCCGTTCCGCGACGGCGGCTATCGCGGGGCGGCTCTGATTCGGAGCGCCTGCCGGGTCGATCGACGGATGCGGACTCGGTCGTCGATTCGCAGTCCGACGATCCAGATCGGTCCGATCTGGTCGCACAGGACGGCGGCACGGTCTCGCTCGTCGGGGGGGACCTTGGCGTCGATGAAGAAGTCGCTGAGCTTCTTGCTGCCTGGGGCCCCGAGGGGATGGAATCGGTCGCCCCGTTTGGGCAGCCGGACCACGAGGGGGGGTCGGATCTGATCGAGGTCGAGCCACTCTTCCGAGGCGTCCTTTTGCTTCTGAATGGCCGGCCACGCTTCTTGGTCGAAGGCGACGATCTCGGTCGTGACGTCGAGTCCTCGGACGGGCAGGGGCGTCCGTCCCGGGCAGGCCACGACGATCTCTCGTGCGATCTCCTCCCGCAGCTCCTCGCCTGGCAGACGGAAGATGAGGCGTCGGTACTGGCGCAGGACGGTCATCCCGGCGGGGAGGCTGAGCTGCTTGCCGCTGCCGGGGTTGGCCGCGAGCCGCGCTACGGACTGCAGGTGGTGGAAGCTGAGCTCGCGGTCGATCTCGATTCCCCGATAGGCCGGCGCCGCCCAGAGGGTCATGATCGCTCGACGGATCAGTTCGGTCTGGATGATGGGGCTCTTCTTGAGCAGCGTCTCGGCGTTGAGGACGAGTTCTTGATCGGTTTGGGTGACGATGAGGGTCTCGAACGTGCGGGCGGCGGTCGCCTCGAGATAGTGCTCGAACCACTCGGCCTGCTCGGCCAGGCGGAGCAGCGCGTCGGTGACTTGCGGATTGACCTGCTCGCGGAGGAGCGGGATGACGCGGTTTCGCAGACGGTTTCGTGTGTGCTCGTCGGATTCGTTGCTGCGGTCGTGACGATACGCGAGGCCCATCTCGTCGAGGTAGTCGACGAGCTCGGCTCGGCGAAGGCCCAGCATGGGTCGGATCAGTCGGATGGGGCTGCCCGGGCGGATGGGGCGCGAGCGGGAGATGCCCGCCAGTCCTCGCAGGCCGGTGCCCCTGAGGATGTGGTGGAGGACCGTCTCGGCGTTGTCGTCGGCCTGGTGGGCGGTGGCGACGATTTGGGCGTCGACTCGCAGGCAGACCTTTTCGAGGAATTCGTAGCGCCGGGTCCGAGCCGTTTCTTCGATAGACCGTTTCGTTTGGCTTGCCAGGGCCGGGATGTCCTCCCGCTCGACGGTACAGCCGAGGGCCAGCACCTTGGCCTGTCGCGCGACGAAGTCGGCGTCGTCGTCGGCCTCCCGGCCGCGGATCTGATGGTTGAGGTGGGCGACATGAAGGACCCAACCCATTTCGTCAACTTGGTTTAGCTCGACGAGTCCATGGAGCATGGCCATGGAATCGGGCCCGCCCGAGACGGCCAGGACGACGGGGCGGCCCGGATCGATCAGCCCGTGGTCGATGATCTCGGACCGAAGCTGCTTGAGGAAGGTTTGCTGTGCCATTCTCGCTGCCCCTGCCGAGGACGCTCCTGACCACATCGACCAAGGGCGGCCCAATCCTGGCGGTTATCCACCTTCCGCCTAGGCAAGTACTTGAGTATAGCCGCTGATCGAGCGAACGGCACGTGGCGGTCGGGCGGGTGAGATGGGCGCGGTCACGTGAAGATCAGTAGGGGGTAGACTTCGGCATAGTCGCTTGATAACATTGAGTTTACGTTGGAGTCGGGGGGTACTCTGCTCGACGGATCGAGCGCTGGATTCGTCGGGTTGTCCTTTTTGCATCTCGTCGCGATCCAGCTTGTCGTCTGGTACTCCACATCTTGACCGATCGAAGAGCCGTCGCGTTGCGCCGAGGCGCAAACTGGGGGTTTCAAGAAGATGTTGACGAGACATCGCCCATCAAGCCTTCTTGCATTTTTCGCGGTGGCACTGATCCCTGCCGTGCGGGCTTCGGCGGCAGCGGACGCATACGTGATTATGGATCTCGGGACGCTGAGTTCGGGTCCGTATTCATGGAGCGAAGGCCATGGCATCTCCGAGAACGGGAAGATCGTCGGCGAATCCGACGGCTCGGCCTTTCTGTATTGCGGCGGCGCGATGGCGGGACTGGCAACGCCCAATGGCGTCATGTCGCCGGTGGCCATGGCCGTTGTCGACTCGGGCGAGTGCGTAGGGATGGCTTGGACGGGGTCTGAGTACCGCAAGGCCGTGCATTGGTCCGCGGGCGGCATGGCGACGGTCCTTCCGGCGCTCGGCGGGGCCCCGGAACACGACAGCGAGGCGTGGGACATCAACAGCGCAGGCCAGGTCGTGGGGAGTTCGGTGAACTCGAGCGGTTGGTGGCGAGCGACGCTCTGGGTCAACGGCCAACCGACCGACCTAGGGACGCTTGGGGGGAGCGAGAGCTGGGCTTACGGCATCAACAACGCCGCGTCGGTCCAGATCGTCGGGGCGTCGGAACACGATGAATATGATGGTCTGTGCCACGCGTTCCTGTGGCAGAACGGGGAGATGACCGATCTCGGCGTGCTCGTCGAGGGGACGGAGAGCTTCGCGCGGGCGATCAACAGCAGCGGGCAGATCGTGGGATCGTCGGGCGATCACGCCTTCATTTACTCAGGCGGGTTCATGTCGGACCTGGGGCTGGGGACGGCATGCGACATCAACGACAGCGGGGACGTCGTCGGGAACAGGCCCGAAGTGCCTTTCCTCTACAAGGACGGGCAGCTCATCAGCCTTAACAACCTGCTTCCGGACGGGAGCACGTGGTGTTTGTATGAGGCGTGGGGCATCAACAACGCCGGCCAGATCGTCGGCTGGGGGGACCACGACGGGCAGACGCGGGCGTTCCTGATGATGCCGGAGGAACTGTATAACGTTTGCCTGGCCGTCGAGGGCCAGGGCGGGGTCGACCTGGACCCACCTGGCGGCTGGTATCCGCCCGAGACGACGGTTGGCCTGACGGCTCAGGCTTCGCCGGGCTGGCACTTCGTGGAGTGGGAGGGGGACGCCAGCGGCACGAATCCGGAAACGAGCGTGTACATCGACGGACACAAGGCCGTCATGGCCGTTTTCGCCGAGGACGAGCCGAATCAGTACACGCTGTCCATACAGATCCAAGGTTACGGCAGCGTCGACGTCGATCCGCCGGGCGGTGAGTTCGAGGAAGACGTCACCGTCACGCTGACGGCGGAGGCGTCGCCGGGATGGCATTTCGTTCGATGGGCAGGCGATGCCGAGGGCACGGACCCGACGGTTGAGCTGCTCATGGACGACGACAAGTCGGTAGTTGCGGTCTTCGAGGAAGACCCGCCGATCACATACTCGCTGACCGTTCACATCCAGGGTCACGGGAGCGTGGACGTCCAACCGCCGCGGGAGGGCTACGAGGCCGGGACACCGGTCGCGCTGACGGCTAGCCCGGACGAGGGCTGGCTCTTCTCGCATTGGAGCGGCAACGCCAGCGGGACGAGCGCGTCCGTGACGATCACGATGAGTGGCGACAAGGTCGTCACGGCCGTCTTCGTGGCGGACACGGATCTCGACGGCATTCCGGACGCCAAGGACAACTGCCCGACGACGGCCAACCCCGATCAACTCGACACGGACAAGGACGGGATGGGCAACGCGTGCGACGATGACGACGACAACGACGGCATCCCGGACAGCGTGGACAACTGTCCGCTCACGCCGAACCCGGATCAGCAGGACACGGACGGGGACGGAGCGGGGGACGTCTGCGATGACGATGATGACAACGACGGCATCAAGGATGACGTGGACAACTGCCCGCTCATCGCGAACGCGGATCAACTGGACACCGACGGGGACGGGCTTGGCGACGTCTGTGACGACGATGATGACGACGACGGCATCAAGGACCCGAATGACAACTGTCCGCTGACGCCCAATCCGGATCAGGTGGACGAGGACGGGGACGGGATCGGCGACGCGTGCGACCCGAACGTCGTGGTGGGGCCGTATGAGATCATCGACCTGGGGACGTTCGGCGGGGCGAACGGGGCGGCGTTCGGGGTGAACGACTCGCGCGTGGTCGTCGGCTGGGCACAGACGACCGAGGACGTGTACCGGGCGTTTCGTTGGCAGGACGGGGCGCTGACCGACCTGGGCGGGCTTGTGGGCTTGGAGAGCCGGGCGAACGCGGTGAGCGGTGGGGGCACGGTCGTGGGGTGGTCGCAGCGGTCGGGCCTGGCCGGTGCGGGAGCGTTCGCCGACGACGGGAACGGCCTGGCGGGGCTGGAGACGCCGACGGACGCCGACGGGATCGCCCATGCCGTCAGTGAGAACGGGGTGGTCGTGGGCGCTTCGTCGACGGACAACCTTCAGCAGGCGGTGCTTTGGCTGGGCGGGCGGCTCGGGCGGCTCGGGACGTTGGGCGGCGTGGAGAGCGCGGCCTACGGGGTCAATCAGGTCGGGCAGATCGTGGGCGATTCGCTAACCGAGGACGACGTGAGGCACGCATTCCTCTGGCAGGACTGTCAGATGATCGATCTGGGCACGCTGGGCGGGGCGACGAGCAGCGCCGCGGCGATCAACGAGATCGGCCAGATCGTCGGAACGTCGCAGATCGGCGACGGGTCGGAGCACGCGTTCCTCCACGAGGGCGGACAGATGACGGACCTGGGCACGCTCGGCGGGGCGACCAGCGCGGCGCAGGACATCAACGATCTCGGGCACATCGTGGGGTCGTCGTTCACGGCGTTGGGCAATCGCGTGGCGTTCCTCCGGCGAGACGGCGCGATGATCGACCTGAACGAGGTGCTTCCGTCCGAGTCGGGGTGGGTGTTGCGGTCGGCGAACGCCATCAGCAACTCGGGCCTGATCGTGGGCGTGGGCTCGTTCGAGGGCAAGAGTCGGCCGTTCCTGCTGATTCCGCCGAAGCTCAACGAGGTCGACGGTGGTGGGGCGATCGAGACACCGGCGTTCGACTGTCCGGCGCCCGCCGAGCCCAAGCCTCGGCCCGGCAGTTCGGACCAGACGACGCCGAGCGCGGCGCCCTGCGCGGCACCGGCGGGGGTTCTGATGTCGCTGTTGACGGTGGGGTTCGGCTGGGTGACGTCGGGGCGTCGGCGATCGGGGCGTTCTCACGGATAGACGCGGCCGAGGAGTCTGGGGAAGGGGATCGTCTCTCGGACGTGCTCGAGCCCACAGAGCCAGGCGAGGGTGCGTTCGACGCCGAGACCGAATCCGCCGTGCGGGACGCTGCCGTAGCGCCGCAGGTCGAGATACCACTCGTAGGAGTCTCGCGGCAGCTCCTGCTCATCGATCCTTCGGATGAGCGTCTCGTAGTCGTCCTCGCGTTGTGACCCGCCGATGATCTCGCCGTATCCCTCCGGCGCCAACAGGTCGAAGTTGTTGACGACGCGCGGGTCCTGGCGGTTGGTGTACATGTAGAAGGCCTTGGCCTGTTTTGGGTAGTGCGTGACGAACGTGGGTTGTTCGTGCCGGCGGCTGATGATCGTCTCGTCGGAGCCGCCCAGGTCGCTGCCCCATTCGAACTCGGCGGCGAGCTTCATGTGCTGCGGGATGTTTCCGATCTCCTCGACGAGATCGGCGAGCTGCTCCCGGGCGGCGGCGATCTTCTGGACAAGCTGCTCGGCCTTCCACTTCTTGAGGCCCGGTTGCTGTCGTTCGGCCTCCATGCGGTCGATTTCGGCGGCGAGCTCGGCGGCGTGGGCCTTCTTGGCGTCGAGGTCTTGCTGGAGGAACTCGCGCGTGTCGTCGGCGCGAAGCGTCTCGGCCGCGTCGGAGTAGGTGATGCGGTCGAAGGGCTTGGCGATCCGCTCGAGGGGTTCGACGTCGCGCCCGAGCTCGATCAGGTCGGCGCGATGGTCATTGAGGACGCGGGTCACGAGGCTGTGGACGAGGTCCTCGGCGACGGCGATGACGTCGTCCAGCTCGGCGTAGGCCATCTCCGGCTCGACCATCCAGAACTCGGTAAGGTGCCGGCGGGTCTTGCTCTTCTCGGCGCGGAATGTCGGGCCGAAGCAGTAGACCTTTCCGAGCGACATGGCCGCGGCCTCGAGGTAGAGCTGTCCGGTCTGGGCGAGGTATACGGGATCGCCGAAGTAGTCCACCTCGAAGAGCGTCGAGGCGCCTTCGCCGATGGCGGGGGCGAAGATGGGCGTGTCGACGAGGGTGAATCCGTTGCGATTGAAGAACGATCGGATTTCGTCGATGAGGGTGTGCCGGACGCGGAGAATTCGATGTTGTCGCCTGGATCGCAGCCACAGGTGTCGATGGCGCATGAGGAAGTCGACGCCGTGCGCCTTGGGGGTGATCGGGTAGGACTCGGCCTGCTGGATCACCTCGGCGCCGGTGGCGGCGAGCTCGGCGCCGCCCGGCGCGCGGTCGTCGATCCGGACGGTGCCCGTCACGGCGAGCGATGATTCCTGGGGGAGGTGTCTGAGCATCTCGAACTGCTCGGCGTTGTCGTCGGTCTTCTCGACGACGCACTGGCAGATGCCCGTGCCGTCTCGAACGACGAGGAAGGCGACCTTGCCGCTGGACCGCGACTGATAGAGCCAGCCCCGTATGCGGACGGTCTCGTCCGGGTGTTGCGTCAGTTGGCTAATTGCCATGTCGGTCGGCGTTGTCATTGATTCCACCTGTTGCGTGTCGATGCGTAGGGCGCCACGTGGTTTCAGTCGACCGGGCCGGGGCGGACGATCCGCGGGGCGGTCTTGATTCTCGGTCGGACGGCGAGCCAGTCGACGCCCTGGAAGACGGGGTCGGGCAGCTCTCGGACCTCCTCGTCGCCACGGTACGGGCACATGGTGTCGACCCAGGCGATGAGCTTTCTGAGGCTGACGGGGTCGACCTTGACGCCGTGGTGCTTTCCGCTGGAGGCCATCTCGATCAGCTTGCTCCTGTAGGACAGGCGCGTCATGGGCGGGGGCGTGACGTAGGCGGCGGGGTCCCTGGTGTCGTAGCCCTCGACCATGATGGTATTGGCGATGCCGAATCCGGGTGGGGGATCCTTGGGGATCTTGTAGGGCGTGGCCCAGGTGGGCCTGCCGGTGAGGATGAGGTAGGGTTCCTCGAAGATGAGGAAGCCGGGTCGGGCGGTCAGGTCGAGCTTCTTTCTGCCCTCGCCGTCGCCCTGGTGGCACTTTCCGCAGTACTTGTCCATCACGGGGCGGACGTATCGCACGTAGCTGACGGTGTCCTGACCCCACGGTGGGGGTGTGATGTCGCGGGGCTCCTTGGTCTGGGCGGTGAAGACGGCGTCGTTCTCGGGCGACTTGCTGTGGAGCTCGTGGCAGCCGAGGCAACCTCGCTTCTCGCCGGGCATGACGTTGACGAAGCTGCGCATCGTCTGCAGGGCGCGGTACTCGCCGTCTAGCAACTGGAAGTGGAGCGGGATGCCCGAGGGGGCGTGGAAGGAGACAGAGCCGTCGGGCTCGATGGGGACGGTTCCGAGGACGCGTTTGACGCCGTCGGACTGGATGGCCGAGACGACCGGGCCGGTGGAGAGATAGGGCCTCTTGTGCCAGTAGGTGTAGGTCTTGTGGTCGATGCTGAGGACGCGGAGGAACTTGGCCTTGCCGCGGAGTTGTGCGGGGGCGCCCTGGTAGACGCTGTAGCTGTAGATCACGCCGCCTTCGGGATTGAGTCGGTTCTCGCGGGTCGGCCAGTTGACCCGGTCGGGGATGACCGGAGGTCTGGGTCGGCGCCGGAGGGGCACGGCGTGGAAGACGTGGTTGACGCCTTCGTAGACGAGTTCGCGGTTGCCGTCGACGTCCATCATATAGAGGGCGAACTTGCCGCCGCGATTGGCCGAGACGAGGAAGTCGCGCTCGCTGAGCGGATAGGGGGAGAAGTAGGCCGGGTACTGCCCGCCGCGGTGGTAGCACGGCGACTCGACGGGGTCGATGGGGCCGTTGCCGGACTCGGGCCATTCGACGCCGGCGGTGACTTTGGTCAGGCCGTGGGGGAAGTTGAGGCCCTTGTCGGGATCGACGATGCCGACGGAGCCGCTGAACCAGTTGTGGTGGGCGCTGCCGGTGAACATGACGCGTCGGCTGCCGGGGATGCACCTGACGTCCTTGAGGAGGTCGGGCCAGACGGTCTGATTGCCCCAAAGGGTGCTGACCTGGGTGCCGTCGGGGTTGACGGTCCAGAGGCCCTGGGCCCGCCAGAGGGGCTTGTCGGTGTACTCCCACCGGGTGTAGACGATTCGGCCATCGTCCATGACCGAGGGCAGGTAATCGGTCTCGTTGTTGGCGGAGATGAGGTAGATGTTCTTGCCGTCCCGGTCGCATCGGGCCAGGACGAAGGCGTTCGTCGGGGGCATGCAGCGGATGTACGTATGGCCTCGCGTTGTCGAAAAGATGATGTGCTTCTCGTCGGGGAGGTAGATGGGGTCGAAGTCGTCGTAGGGCCCGTCGGTGAGCTGGACGAGGCCGGTGCCGTCGACGTTGATCTCATAGAGGTTGAACCAGTCTTCTCCGTCGCGGCGCATGCTGAAGAGGATCGTCTTGCCGTCGTAGGAGGGTTCCGGGTCGAATAGTTCGCCGTCGGTGAGGTGCGTGATACGGGTGAGCTTGCCGTCGGGTCGGGCGGGGATGAGCGTGTACAGGTTCTGTCCCGGCCGCGTCGGCGTCATCGTCCGTTCGAGGGGATGCTGGGCCGTCGCACGCTGGTAGAGGTAACCTTCACGCCAGTGGGCCTGTCCGGGACGAGTTTGGCCGGGCCATTCGTATTTGGGGCCGAAGATGATGTCGGAAACGAAGACGATCCCCGGGAGATCTTCGGCGGAACACGTGTGAGCGAATCCGTGGAGAGAGGCGATCGCTGCCAGCAGCGCCAATGAGCGATGGATCCGCATGGTATCGTCTCCCAAATGGCAGAGATTCTATTCGGGAGGTCAGGATATCCGCACGGTGGTCGGAAGGCAATGTTGCGAGATGCTTCCAGAGCGGGACAAGGTGGGCAGCCGCTCGCTGGTCGGTCTTTTGGCTTTGTTTGTCAAGGGAACGGTGCTTGATGATTCGACGCGGGGTGATGTTGGCCCGCTTTGGCACCACCCTACGCCAG
>JAFGLZ010000096.1 GCA_016927755.1 Phycisphaerae bacterium | reverse complement strand
TGCCTTCGACCTTGGTGTAGCGGAACTCGGCATGGAAGACCGCGTCGCCGAACTGGCGATCGCACAGCAGCATGTCGTGGCCGCCGTCGCCTTCGCAGACGAGCAGCTTGCCGGACTCTTCGACGCGCCACTGTTGCTTGCCAAGCGGGTCACCGGGCGGCACCGGCACGCGCGACCAGCCCTTCAGGTCGGCGGGGGGCATCACGTCCAGCCAGCCCTTGGGATCCAGCTCGAGCGCGCTCTTTGACGGCTGGGCGGCAGTCAGGCTTCCTGACGCCATGACGGTCAGCCACAGCCACGCAAGGCCACACCGGCCCAATCCACGACTTGTGGTGCCTGGTGACGTCATCATGCCGCATGCTAGCCGGGCCGGCGCTGCAAGGTCAATCACTGATAGGAGATTGCTTTGGGCGCTCCGCGGTTCAGGGAGAATCGCTTGCACATCGCGTTCATGTTGCGGCATCTTCGGCGGGCGCACAGACCAAGCGAGCTGTCTTCCAGCATCTCTTCGGGGCCTTCCAGGGGGGGCTCAGCGAGAGCTTCGTCCTCGTTGATGATAAAGGACGCGTTATTCCCAGCTCGATGGTGTATCAACCGTCATCTGCCCTGTTAAACTAGCATTCAAGGCGGTACCATGAACCAGGGCAGGTCAAGTAGGGACCGAAGGCGGGAAAACGGGGCAAGCCCGATATTGGCTAACTATCTCCAACCAACCATGATCGTGAAAACTCAACGACGTCTCCCCCCGTACGTGTCGAGCCGTCTGCTCGGTTTGATCGGGACCGCTGCCTTGTGTCCCCTGCTCGCCGCGGCGCAAGTCGTCCGTCCCGATTCGGCCGGGGTGGCCGCCGTCGAGCTGGCCAACGAAACCCTCTCGCCGGCGCAGGCCTTCGAAAACCTCGAAACCAAGGCCGGCGATTGGCGGGTGGTAAGCGGTACGCTGATGCAGGCCGATGCATCCGCGCCGTATGCGCGAACCTTCATCAAGGGACCGCAATGGCTGGACTGCGTCATCAAGGCAAAGGTGCGGGTGGATACCGTCGGCGCGGCGGCGGCCTCGCCCGGCGCCCGCCTGATCGTCCGCGGCGATGCAAAGACGGACACGTTCCACACCGTCGGCCTCTGGGCGGGCAGCCGCGAGGTCCGCATCGAGAAGTCGCGCGGACTGGCCTTCGAACTCATGAAGAGGGACCATTTCGGAACGCCGGCGTCCGCGCCTTTTCCCGTCGAGCTCGGCAAGACCTACGAAATGACCGTGGTGGCCGACCACGCGACGATCTACTGCTATATCGACGGCAAGTTCGTGGTGTTGGCGCAAGAGCAGGATTTCACCACCCACCCGGTGGGACGGGTGGGTTTCTTCACGAATGCCGCGACGGGCGCGTTCCGTGATGTTTCCGTCGAGGGAGTCAAAGACGTCACATCGTCCCCCGCCACGCCGTATGCGGGGAATCCAGTGAACCTGACGATCTACTCCCCCGCGGTGATCAAGGATGACAGGTTTCGGATGTGGGATTCGCTGCTGGGCCGATACGTCGAGTCGGTGGACGGGATCGTCTGGACCTGGCCCGCGGGCAAGGAGTCCGTCGTCAACCGGGGCAACAAAGGCGATTGGCCTACCGGCAACCAGTGCGGCGATCCCGACGTCCTGAAACTCAACGGCCAATACCTGATCACCTTCTGGTCCACCTGCAACCGGCGCAACGGGGCCTTCGACGGAATGGGCCTCAAGCGCTCCCCGGACGGCATCCACTGGACGCCCGAGCCGGCCAACCCCGTCTTCTACATGGGGCCTTATGGGGACTGGGACGAGATGGTGGTGGGCGATCACGCCATGATCCGGGACGGGGATCGCTTCAAGCTGTGGCATGTCGGCATCAACTACGCGCAACGCGGCTACCGAAACGAATTCGGCTACGCCGAGAGCAAGGACGGCATCCACTGGCGCAAGTGCCGGCTCAACCCGGTCCTGACCCAAGGCCGCCCGGGAACCTGGGACGGAGGCTGGATCTACGCGGCGGGCATCGTCAAGCTCGACGACGAGCAGTCCGAAACGCACGTCTATGCGGGCAAGCCCGGCGCCAGCTATCACCTGTTCTACACCGGCCAACCCACCAACAACGAGATCATCTGCGGCGTCAAACGCATCGGCTATGCGTTCTCGCTCGACGGCATCCATTGGGTCAAATGGAACGACCCGAACACCACCGAGCCGCCTTTTCAGGACAGCGATCCGGTGGTGACCTGGACGAAATATGGGCAGAAGGGATTCACCGGGATAGGCGCGGCCACGGCGGTGCTCCTTGGCGACGAAGTGCGCATCTACTACTCGATGTATGAGGAGCGGCTGGACGTCGGACGGCCCCCCGAAGGGCCCGTCGGCACCGCGTTCGCCACGGTCAAGGTGGACGCGCTGCGACAAATCGTGGCCGATGCCAAGGCCAAGGGCCTGCTCCGGTGCGCAAGTCGCCAAGAGGTCGCAGCCACACTCGATGACCCCTTGCCCCAGTCCATGTGGGACGATTTGCAGGGGCGAGTGCTGGCGGCGGTGCAAGCGAGGCAGTCGGGCAACGCCAGCGGCGAGAAGTCGGCCCTGGCCGAGATCGCGGCCACCCGAGCCAAGTTCACCAAAGCCCTCCAGCGCTACTACACGAGCGCCTTTGCCCCACTGAAGAAGGTCGTGGACCAGTTGGAGGCCGGACGTCCCATGACGGAGAAGGTGCTTTGGACTCTTCCGGCCCAGCGCAGGGGCAAGACCCCCCCGCACATCGAGCTCACAGGCCTGAACGTTCCGGCCGGGAATCACCCCCTCATGATCGAGATCGAGGCGAAGAGCGACCGCTTCGCGGTCGCGCGGGTGGCGTGGGCGACGGGCGATGGGTTCAAGGCCGGGCAGGAAATGGAGTTCATCGCCGGCTACCCCGGGGTGGAATCCCCGACCCATCGCGTCACGATTGCCACCGGTGGTCAACCCATCAGCGCGCTGCGGCTCCAGTTCCCCGCTGGGGCCACCGTGGATCTGAAGCAAGTCCGCATCCGCGAACTCGGCATCCAGCCGTTGCCAAGGGGAGAAGAAGGCGGGGCGCGCACCTCTCCCTGAGCGGCAAGGACTGGCGTTCTCGCGAGGCCTGGTGACCGTGGCCTTGTGCGGTTTCGCACCAATTGACGGGTGCCTCGCGCGTCCGTAGAGTCACCAGCACGGGACGACCACTGCGAACAGCTTTCCTGACCCAAGAGAGAAGAGACCATGAAACACCGGCATCCTTTTCTTCCGCTCCTCCTTACGACGGTATTATTCTCCGCATTCGCCTGTGGCGGCGAAATTCCGGTCGAGCCGTATTCGTCAAAGCCGACGGCCAGCGAGACGGCGTTCGTCGAACAATGGAAACACTTTATTCTGAGGCAAGGGGATGCAAGCGCGGGGCGTTACGTCACCGACCTGCCCTTCTCATTCAAGTGCGGCGAGCGAAGCAGCCGCGAATGGGTCAGAATCGAAACCGCCAAGATCGCCTCGGGCAATTGGCGCGATGACAACACCCGCACGCATGTCCTGAGTTGGAAGGACGGCCAGACCGCGCTTACGTGCGAGATGAAGCTGACCGAGTTTCGGGGCCTTCCCGCTTTTCAGTGGGTCGTTCGCGTCCGAAACGACGGACAGACCGATTCGGCGAAGATACACGACTTCTGGGGAATCGATACCTGCTGGAATGCCGCCGGCGGTTCCATGCCGATCCTGCATCGTTCGGTCGGCTCGCCGGGGCACGAAGACGACTTCTACCTCATGAGCGAGATCATGCACGATTCGATGTGGCGCAAACCCCGTCGGATTGCGATGGACACTCCCACGAACACCCGATGGGGCCAGACGCACGCCTACCTGATTCCTTCCGACAAACGTTCCAGCGCTGTTTGGCTTCCTTTCTTCAACTATCAGACCGGCGGCGACGGGCTTATCACCGGGCTCGGCTGGAGCGGCGCATGGCGAGCCTATTTCGATCATAAGGGGGACGGCAAATCGACGATCCTGGCCGGCGTCGAAAACCTCGATTCCATCCTTCATCCCGGCGAGACGGTCCGCTCGACGTTGAACCTTGTCCTCTACTGGCAAGGGGAGGTGATGCACGGCCAGAACATGTTCCGAAGGCTTGTCCGTGACCATTACTCCCCGCGTATCGGGGGGAAGCTGGTCGAGCCGCCGATCTCCGGAGTGGTCTGGGGCGGCATTCCGTCGAAAGAGCATCTCGACATCATCGAGAAGATCAAGCAGTACAAGATTCCGCTTGACGTGTACTGGTTCGACGCCGGTTGGTACGGAACGGGGACGGTCCCGTCCTATACGGTCTTCGAAGGGGACTGGGGAATCATGGCCGGCGACTGGCGACCCAATCCGAACTGGCACAATGGAACGCTCAAGCCGGTCAGTGACGCGGCCCACGCGGCCGGCATGAAGTTTCTGATCTGGGTCGAGCCCTGCCGCGCCATTCAGGGCCGGCCGATCACGCTCGAACATCCCGAGTATTTCTTGACGGGAAACCCCGACGGCAAGATCCGCG
>JAFGLZ010000012.1 GCA_016927755.1 Phycisphaerae bacterium | reverse complement strand
CCCTCGCCGAAGAACATGTGCTCGGTACGGCACAACCCGATGCCTTCGGCGCCGAAGCGGACGGCCACGGTCGTGTCGTGCGGCGTGTCGGCGTTGGTGCGCACGTTGAGCTTGCGGGCCTTGTCCGCCCACTCCATCAGCGTCGCGAACGAGCCGGTCATTTCCGGTTCCCGAGTCGCTACCTGCGAGGCGTACACCGTGCCCTTGGACCCGTTGAGGCTGATCCAGTCGCCTTCTCGCAGGTGGGTGTCGCCGGACTTGAGCGTCTTGTTCGCGTAGTCGATTTGAATGCCCCCGGCACCGGCCACGCAGCACGTGCCCATGCCACGCGCCACGACAGCCGCGTGGGACGTCATGCCTCCTCGCGTGGTCAGGATGCCCTTGGATACGTGCATCCCGCCGATGTCCTCGGGACTGGTCTCGATGCGGCAAAGGATGACGTCCTTGCCCTGTTTTGCCCATTCCTCGGCGTCGTCGGCGGAGAAGACGATCTGGCCCGTGGCCGCTCCCGGAGATGCGGGAAGACCCGTGGCCATGATCTGGGCCGCCGCCTCGGCCTGCGGGTCGAACATGGGGTGCAAGAGTTGGTCGAGATCGTTCGGCGGGACCCGCAGAAGCGCCTCTTCCTTCGTGATCAGTTTCTCGCCGACCATGTCGACGGCGATCTTGACCGATGCGGAGCCGGTTCGCTTGCCGTTTCGCGTCTGTAGGATGTAGAGCGTACGCTCCTCGATCGTGAACTCGAGATCCTGCATCTCGCGGTAGTGCCTCTCGAGGATCCCGCGGACTTCGACGAGCTCCTTGTAGCACTCGGGCAGGATGTCGCCGAGCTGAACGATCGGCATCGGAGTACGGATACCCGCTACGACGTCCTCGCCCTGTGCGTTCATGAGGAACTCGCCGTAGAAATCGTTGTCGCCCGTCGACGGGTCACGGGTGAAGCAGACGCCGGTGCCGCTGGTGTCGCCCATGTTCCCGAAGACCATCGTCTGGACGTTGACGGCCGTGCCCAACAGGCCGCGCACCTCGTTAATCTCTCGATAGCGGATGGCCCGCGGGTTGTTCCAGGACTTGAAGACCGCGTCGATGGACTTGCGGAGCTGATCCTTCGGGTCGGTGGGGAACTCCTCGCCCAGCGAGCTGCGGTAGTACTCCTTGAAGAGTTCGACTGTCTTCTGGAGATCATTGACGTCGAGCTCCGTGTCCGGGAGGCGGCTGTTGAGCTCCTCGCCCGACATCGTGTCGGCGCCGTCGATGCCCCTGCGTCTGGCGATGTCGCGCTTGACCTCGAAAAGCCTGTGCTCGAATTCGTGATGCTCGAGGCCCATGACGACGTCGCCGAACATCTGGATGAACCGGCGATAAGCGTCCCACGCGAAGCGCGGGTTGCCGGTCTTGTCGATGAGAGCCTGGAGGCTGTCTGGGTTGAGTCCAAGGTTGAGAACGGTATCCATCATGCCGGGCATGGAGATCGCGGCTCCCGACCGGACGGAGACGAGCAGCGGGTTCTCGTTCCCGCCGAGCTGCTTTCGAGTCAGCTTCTCCAGTTTGACGATGTTCGCGTCCACCTGCGCGGCCATGCCGACGGGCCAACCGCCGCCCGCGCAGCTGAACTGGTCGCACGCCTCCGTGGATATCGTGAAGCCCGGGGGCACCGGCAGGCCGATATTCGTCATCTCGGCTAGGTTGGCGCCCTTACCCCCGAGCAGTGGTTTCATATCCGCTTTCCCTTCGGCCTTGCCGCCGCCGAAGAAATACACGTACTTGCTTTTAGCCTTGGCCATCGAGTCAGTCTCCTTCGAGGTTGTGCCCAATGCAGCGGATCGATGTCCGAGCCCTGCCCCGGCTTGGGCCAGTCACACCAGTCGAACCGCTTTTTATACGAAGCGCGGGCAAGGATGTCAACGATCTGTCAAACGCGGTCTGAATGCGCCAAGCCGTGTGGCAACGAGGGGGGCAGCGCTAGGATCTGGACCGAACTGGGTCAGGGAGCGATCCCCGTGAGCAATGACGACGCCTCGTGCGGCGCCTCTTCATTCCCGGCCGGCGGCGAGAGTTAGTAGTTGATCAGCCAGCGGCTCAGGCGCGTCGGACGGTCTAGCATCCAGAACGTATCAATGTCATCTGGAATGAGATAGATGTCGTGATAGGCGTCTCGGTCATACAGATGTGCGTGCTCGCTCTGAGTCTGGGTCAGCGTGCACCCGGCCTGTACGGCCAAAATCATCAACAGAACCACCAACAGGCTGCTTGTCAACGCAACGGTTCTCATGGATCCTAACCCCGGCAGAATTACTCGGTTAGAGATCTTCCATGGCGCGGACGGTCGCCATGGCCTCAGTACGCTCTTACCTCATATTTCGGCAACAGGTATGGACTTACTAGAGCGATTCTGGCCAGGCAACCAAGCGTGGTCAGCAGCCAACACCACAACAGGCCGCAGGACTTACGCGGTGTTGATGGAACTCGTCCCCACGGGCCCGATCTCACGCCGGGCCGGACCGAGGCTACTCCTCGCCCTCGTCCTTCTGCGGGGGACCATCCAGACGACTGGCCAGTTCCGCAAGCTTCTTGCCCGCCTGGAAGACGACGACCGTCTTGGCCGGCACCGAGACCTGCTCGTTCGTTCGCGGATTCCGGGCGACTCTGGGGGCCCGGCGCTTGACTTCGAAGACGCCGAAGTTCCTCAACTCCATGCGTCCGGAGTGCAGCAGTGAGTCCACGATCGAGTCGAACACGTCCTGGACTGCTCGCTTGGCGATGACTTGGTCAATACCGTACTTGGATGCGATCTGTTTGGCGATGTCTTTCTTGGTCAAGGCAGCCTCCCACTTCGGCTCGACGCACCTGGCTCGCCCCATGCGGAAAAACGATCTTCTGCCTAAGCAGAACTGACTAGAACTACAGACGTGCCCAACCCCACCGTTTCCACCATTTCTCATATACTGGAACAGTGCTAAGGTCAAGGGAAATCGGCACCTTACAGGTCCGAGTTGGCCACTGTAGGCTAGGATTGCCCCTTCGCCAGGCGATTGATAGCGTCAGGCCATTCAACGTAATAATATGGGATGCAAAGTGTTTCGTGGAGTTCAACGAGCGCACGATGCCACTTTTCACCCGGACTGAACACCACCCCTTTTCCGTCCAGCTTACACAGAAAAATTCGACAGCAAAGCAGCCGATGGGGATAAATGGTGCAGGAACTTCCGCCTTGGAAGATGCAGTTTTGAGTGAATGTTCCCGCTTGTGACGTGACGTTTTCGACCTTTGCTAGCAGATAGGCGAGCTCGAGCGGCGTGACGAACATGCGGTGACCGTACTCACCGAATCGACAGCACCGGCCACACTGCTGGCACAGGATACCATGTTTTGCGATGTCATGCTCGGCTCGAGACAGAAGATCGCCAACGGCCTCGATGATGTGCGGAGTCCGACTGGCATAGAGAATTGTCTCGATCGGCAAGTCGTGAGAATCGCTCGACATTACCAACTGTTCTGTTCGCGAATCTCGTCGATTTGACCCGCGTCGTAGAACTTCCCGCTGTCCATCCCAGGGCAAGTGAGCGCGGCGGCCGCCCAATGATCGGGGGACTTCGTGTTGATCTTCCAAAAGGGCCAAGTCCGGCATTGGAGTGGGCGGACCTCGTAGATCTCGCAGCCGGCGGTACTGCCGTTTCGTTTTAGGAAGATGCAGTCTCCGTTGGCTCGCTCCGTCAGGCTGTGCCGGAAGCCAACACGGCGGATGTACTTCGAAGGGAGTTGTCCGTCCTTGAAGCCGAGCTGCCGGGCGATGCGGCGATGCTCTTCCTTCGTGACCCACACGTACCCCGGTTCACCTGTGCAGCACTGTCCGCACTGTGTGCATTCGAACCGCAAGCCTTTCCGATACCATGCAAACGGGGCCACCGAGTCATCACCCTCTAGTCCGGCTCTGCCTGAGTGCATCCTCACAGAGCTTAGGCCAAGGCGGCTGACGTTTCAACCCGGGGGGGCCCGAGTCGCGCCTTACGGATCAAACGGTGGCCAGCCCGGGGGCCTTTGTAGTATCATGACTCCGCCGCCTTTCGTGATTTCGGGGCGAATGGCCGATACCTATACCAGGGTCATACGCTGCCAAGCTGGGGTATCTCAATGACCACTCAACACGAATCGACGTTGCCATCGGAGCCTTCGACTGCACCGGATGCGATCACGCCGGGGCAGGAGCAGGGCATACAAGATGCTGGCGCGGACGCTTCCACGCCTTCGTCGGCATCGAGCGGATTCGGGGCTTGTCTGCCTTTTGTCGCCCTAATCGCAATCGTGACCGTCGTGGCCTTCCGCCCCACTTTCAGCAACGGCTTCGTGCGTTGGGATGATGACGTCAACCTGCTGGGGAATCCGCACTATCGCGGGTTGGGGCCACAGAGAATCCGGTGGATGTTCTCTACAACGCACGAGGGACCATACCAGCCTCTGAGTTGGCTTACCTATGCCCTGGACTACAAGATCTGGGGGATGAACCCGGTGGGGTACCACGTGACGAGTCTGCTGCTTCACGTGGCCGGGGCGATCGTCTTCTTCTTCGTGGCCCGGTGGCTGCTGCGGGCGGCGATTGGCGCGTGGAAACCGGATATGCAGACCGCGGTTAGTGTTGCGGCCACGGTGGCGGCCCTGCTGTTCGCCGTGCATCCTCTTCGCGTGGAATCGGTGGCTTGGGCTACCGAACGCCGCGATGTCTTGAGCGGGCTGTTCTTCTTCCTGGCCGTGTTGTCGTACTTGCGGGCAAGAGCCCCGCTCACCCCGAGCGGAGAGTCTCGGGACGGTTCCCTTGGATCCACCTTCCTCCTGTTTGTCGCGGCGCTCTTGAGCAAGGGGACCACGCTCGTGCTGCCGCTCATCCTGGTGATGATCGACTTCTACCCTCTCCGACGCCTGCGCGGAGGCATCACTGCGTGGTTCTCGGGATTCAGCCGGGAGGTGTGGATCGAGAAGATTCCCTTCGTCGTGGCGTCGATCCTGGCCGGTCTGATGGCCATCAGGGGGCAAATGGAGGCGGGGGCGCTCCTGGGGATCGAGGAACGCGGCATTCCGGAACGGATCGCGGTGTCCCTCTATTCGCCGGCGTTCTTCCTCTGGAAGACGATCGTCCCAGTGGGGCTAAGCCCCCTCTACGAATGGCCCCGGGACTTCAGCCCGGTGGCTTGGCCATTCCTCCTGAGCGGCGTGGTCATCGTCGTGCTGACAGCGCTCTTCATTCGGTTCCGGTCCGCTTGGCCGGCGGGTTTGGTCTTGTGGATCGGATACGTGATCTTCCTCCTTCCGATTCTGGTGCCTTTCCAGGCCGGGGTGCATCTCGTCGCGGATCGATACAGCTATCTTTCGTGTGCGGGGTGGGCCTTGCTGGCCGGTGGATTCCTGCTCTGGTGTTGGCGACGCAGGGGGGTGGTGCTCGGCGCTGGCATGACGGTCATCGCTTCGGCGATCATCGCCTTGCTCGTCGGGCTCACCTACAGGCAGACGCTCGTCTGGCGCGACACGTGGACGCTTTGGTCCCAAGTCCTGACGGTTGACAGCAAGTGTTGGCACGCGCTCGGCGGTCTCGGAACGGAGCTGAGGCGGCGCGAGGAGTACGACAAAGCGATCGAGACCTTCACCGAAGCCCTGAGGATCAATCCGGACTCGGCGGAGTTGTACAACAACTTCGGCTCGGTCTACACGGATCTCGGTCAGCACAATGAGGCCCTGAGGCTGTATCGGGAGGCCGTTCGGAAGAACGACCGACTGGCCGCCGCGCACTACAACCTCGCCGGCGCCCTCCTGAGCCTCAATCCAGACCGGATAGGCGAGATCATCGACCACCTGGAGAAGGCGATTGCCATCTCCCCTTCCTTCTCGCAGGCGCATCACCGCTTGGGGAACGCCTGCGTGCTCATGGCCAGACGCTATGAGTCGCAGGAGCGGAGGGACCCCGAGCAAGCCAGGATCTTCTACGAGAAGGCCCTCAGCGCCTATGCCCTAGCCCTCAGATTCGATCCATCCGACCGTTCGGCGCTGGATACGGTCAGGCAGGTGGAGAACAAGCTCCAGATGTTGCCCTAAGCGAAGCTTGGCGGGCGTCCAGACGGTCAGTTGTACTCGTCGAGGCGCATGGGACGCCGAATCAGGTATTCCTGTCTGCGTTGCTTGAGTCGCGAGGCCTGCACTGCATCCTTCTGGCTGGCGATCTCGATGGCTTGTTCCATGATTCGGACTGCGTTCTCGAAATCCCCTACCTCCGCATAGGCGGCCGCCAGCGTATCGAGGTATCCGACCCGCTGGTATCTCGATTTCTCGCAGACGCGCAGGGCCAACTCGAGGGCCTCTCTCCCGTTTCGGATATCGTCGTTGGAGCACGTGGCCAGAACATAGGCCAGGTTGTTCATCATCTCGAGATCATCGGGCATGCTCTGGACGGCCTTTCGCAGAACCTGCACGACCTCGCGGTGTTCGCGGCGGTCGTACAGAATCGCCAGCAGATTCTGATAGGTGTTCGGGTACTTGGGGTCCGCCTGGATTGCGCCGCGGAAGGCCTGGATCGACTCGTCCAATAGGGCTTCGCGCCTCTTCAAATCAGGCTCGATCCGCGACTTCTGCAGCAGGACCACGCCAAGTGTGTTCCGAACGGGGGCGGAGTCAGGGTCCACGCTGATGGCTTTCTGGGCGTACTCCGCCGCCCGGTCATAGTGTTTCATGCCCATCAGAGCCAGACTCATGTTCCCTAGCATGTCCACGTTGCTGGGGTCGCTTTCCAGAATCTTCTGATAGGCCTCCACCGCTTCTGCGTTCTTGCCGTCCATGAGCAAGGCATTGCCGAGGTTCTGCCAGGCGAGCAAATGATCCGGTCTGAGTTGGACAGCCCAGCGGTAAGCGGCGATCGCGCTTCCTCTGCCGTCGAATCTACGATCCCAGGCGGTTCCAAGATTGTAGAAGGCCATGGACGAGCGCGGATCGACGCCTCCAGCTCGCATCCACAGCGCGATGTCAAACTGCCAGAAACGGCACTGTCTTCGCGTCAGCGGGGTGAGCACGATGATCAGGAGGATGACAAGCGCCGCTGGTACCTGAAATGGGGTATCGACACGGCGTTGATCGCGTGGCCACCATGCACGGATACACCCGCCGAACACGAGAGCCAAGCTCATGCCCGGCAGATAGCTGTACCGGTCGGCCGCTATCTGGAGACCTACCTGCACGAAGCCGAGCATCGGCAGGGCCAGGATCACGAAGCACAGCCAAGCTGCTGCCAAGCCGGGCAACCGTTTCCGCTTCCGGATCACCAGGGCCGTCACGCCCAACACGATCGCGATCCGGATCGTCAATTCCCGTATGATGAGCAAAGGATACTCGGGCAACTCGTAGAACGGGGATAACCCGATGGGCACTAGAGTCTTGCTCACGTAGAACCCAATGCCTTGGATCGCCACGATGATCCGTCCGACAAGACCGTGTTTGGCGATCCCCATCATGGCGCCGGCCTCGGCCTGTCCGGCGATGGCAAGAAGCCCGAAGGTGAACGCGAGAAGGAACAATGGGATCTTCTCGAACAGCGCCTTGTCGAGCGTGACCGTGCCTCGAACGCCCGATTCGCGCGAGACCCGCCGCAATGGATAGAAGTCAAGGACGACCAGCACAACGGGAAGCGTGACGACGGTGGCCTTGGACAGTACGGCCATCAGAAACAGAGCCAGCGTCGCGACGTACCATGCGACCCTGCCCTCATCACCCGGCTTGAGCCGCGCGTATCGCAGGTAGCTGAGGATCGTCAGCACGAAGAACATCCCGCTGAGGACGTCTCGTCGCTCGGTGGCCCACGCGACCGACTCGACACGGAGTGGATGAAGGGCGAACAATGCCATGGCCGCGGCTGCCCCCCAGGTCGTCGCCATGTCGGAGTACGGAGAACCAGGCAGGGCTTTCTCCTCGCGTCCGCTTGCCTCCTGGGAACCGAGAGCGGCGGTAAGGAGGAGGCGAGCCAGGAAGAAGAACGCCACCGCCGTGACCGTGTGGATCGCGATGCTCGTGAAATGGTAGCCCCGAGCCTTCTCGGAGCCCCATAGCTCATGGTCCACGGCTAGGCTGAGCCAACTCAGCGGCTGATAGGGACCGGTGTATCGCGTCGTGAACATCCAACGGATGTTCTCCCAGTTCAGGGACTTGATCCGCTCGTTGTGTTGGATAGCCGCCTCGTCATCCCACACGAACCCGTTGTTCAGCGAGGGAGAGAACGCCAGCCAAATCAGAACTGATACTGCCAACGGCAGCAACACGTTGAGTCGTGGTCCGGACAGCAGAGGGCTTCGGAATGCTTCGGTTCTCGCGTTCTCGCTCATGGGTCGTATCATACCTCGTCGGTGTGTCGCGGGCCTAGCCCTTTTCCCTGAAGGGCTTGCCTTCCTGATAGAGCCTCAACCGTTCGGCCAGGCTTTCTGTCTGCTCGGAATCTCCTCGTCGTCGCGCCATCGCCAAAGCCTGCTCGGCAACCTGGGCCGCCTCGGAGAACCGACCCGTTTCCGCGTAGGCGGCCGCGAGCGAGTCCAGCCAAGCGGGCTGGATCTCGCCTGTTCCCTGCCTGCAGATTCTCTCGGCGAGGGCGACTGCCTCAACCCCGTTGCGGAGTTTGTCCTGCGGGCACGTTGCCAGAAGCCAAGCGAGATTGTTGGCGGCTGACCAATCAGCGGGACATCGACGGACCAGATCGCGGAGCATCGCGATCGCCGGCTCGTATTGGTGCGTCTTCGCCAAGCCGACGGCGAGCCGGTGCCTTGTTGCGTCCCTGTTCGGGTCGATTCGGAGCGTTTCTTGCCATTGTACGATCGCCTCGGGCAGCTTGTTCTGGCGAGCCAGGACGATGGCCAGGTGGTCGCGCGCATCGGCATAGGCGCCTCGGAGTTCGAGGACACGGTCGTACTGTCCCCGGGCCTCGTCCAGTCGCCCGGCGTCCGCCAGCGCGTTGGCGAGGTTGAAGGCGATCTCGGGTGAATCGGGGTTTGCCTCCAACGCAAGGCGGTAGTGACGGATCGCCTCTTCGTATCTCCCTTGCGTCGCATAAGCCAGGGCCAAGTTGTTCTCGACAGCCGACCAACCGGGCCGTGACCTCAGAGCCTGCTCGTAGTGGCCGATGGCTTCGTCGTACCGTCGTCTTCCGGCCAAGAGGATGCCGAGGTCGTTATGGGCTTCCGCGGAGGTCGGCAGGATGGCGAGCGCCCGCTTCAGCCTCTCGACGGCCTCATCATTTCGGCCCGACTTCCTCAGGGCCACGGAGAGGTTGTACTCGTTGTTGTAGGTCAGTTGGGACGGGTCATCGAAACCCGCGCTGCGGTTAATCGGACCGAGGGCGATCGCGCCCGCCAGGGCCGCGGCCGTCGCGATGGTCCACCTTGCATGCTCTTTCCAGCGAGCCGCCTGGACGCATGCCCAAGCGGCCGTCGCCGCTAGAACGGGAATCGCGGGGAATCGATACCGTGGGCTGTACTGGAAGACCACAACCACCAGCAGCGGCGCCGCCAACAGCAGCCATTCAGGGCCGAACCGTATCGGTCGGCGCGCCAGGCCCGCCAACCCGATGAGCCCGGGCCCGATCAGCCACGCCGTGGGGATCGGCGCCAGCCACAGAAGACGGGCGAAGCCTTGATCTCGTTCCCACGAGGGCTGATGCACGTCGCAGTAGTACCGTCCCGAGACGAACCAGTAGGCTCGTCGCAGGAACAGACCGGCCGCGCGGAGCGGATCCTCTCGCCAGTATGTCAATGCCTGGTCGCGAAAATAGGAATCCACGTCCTTCCAACGGACGGGCCTGCCAGTGGCTTGCTGGTAGACGCGCGCCGCGTCGCTGAAAAGGCTCTCGCGTCCGCTGCTGATGCCCGGGATGGCCACGTACGTTCCCACGGCGCCTGCACCGTTGCCCTGCCGCAGCGTGATTCCAGGGCAGGCGGTGATCGGGATGAACTCCCCGCAGACCCGCCAGTTGTGCCACGTGGCCGGCGAGATCGACAGGATCGCCAGCGCAATGCAGACACCGGCCTGCCCCCCTGCGACCCTCAGTGACGTCCGGGGAGATTCGACAGAGGCACTGATCGGCGCCGTCCCGTCAGGATGACGGGACGCTTGGTGGGCTGATTGCGTCCGTGCCCAGACGAGCATCCAGACAGGTACGGCAACGACAAGGAGCATCATCGGGGGATTGGCCAGGCAGTTCAGACCCAGCACCACGCTGACGCTGGCGACGTCGGGCCACTTGAGACGATCCTGCCAACGGACACAGCAAAGCCAAAGCAGCGTCACCAGGAACGCCTGGACGCTGCTGTTGAGCACGCGCGTGAGATAGAACGCTGGTTCGTCGATGATCAGCCAGGCGACGGCGGCGACCAGCCCGACGGTGGCCCCGAAGCGACGTTGCCCGATCCATCCCAGCATCCCCGCGGTGAGCAGATCGAGCGCCAACTGGATCGCATAGACGGCCAAAAGGCCCCCGCCCAGCGAGCGGACCGCCCCCAGAAGATATGGATAGAGCGGCGCGGAGACGAAGGGCGTATCCGCCAACCACTGACCGTTCGCGATGCGGCCCGCCCACTCCCAATAGACCGCCCCGTCGGTGACCGGCGAGTAAGCGAACGGATTGCGGTGGACGTGCTCGAAGAGAATCCCGATCCGAAAGATGGCGCCGACCGCGCAGAGAATCACCAGCCGCCGCCAGAATCCGTTTGCCCCTGGCGCGGCGTGTTCCCGCGTCGCGGTCCGGTTCGTCCTGTGCCTTGGCCCTTTGCCCATCAGTGATATTCTACGGAATCCCTCGCCACGTGGTTTTCGGTTCCACGAGTAGGAGGTCAAAACGACCGCGCGCATTCTAATTGCCAGCATCGGCGTTCCATGGCATATTCTCCAGAGATCCTTAACGCACAAGCCTTTCGAGTTCAAAGGGCGATAACATGTCTATGTCGCACATTGAAAACGTCCCCACGCCTCCTCGCGAGATCCCTCGATGGTTCTTCATCCGCCGAATGCAGGCCTTGGTCTTCACGATGGGCTTCATGATTGCGCTCGGGTTTGCGATGATCGGCGTGGCGGTGCTCTGGTCGGGCTACCCGCCGCCCGGACCCGATTGGGCGCTGAATCAGCAACATCGAGAGGCGCGGGCACGGATCACCGGCGCCCACTTCATGCCCCGCTACCACTATGGGAATCGATCTCCCTGGGAGGTCCGTTTCGTCTTCGAGACGAGTGACGGACGGAAGGTCGCGACCGTCGGCTACACGCTGGACCCGTCGTTCGGCCCCGGGCAGGTAGGGCAGTGGATGCCGATCGAGTACGATTCCGATCGGCCCACGATCGCACGACCGGTAGGGGGCATGCACTCGCTGGTCCCGTGGTGGATCTACCCTCTCTTCGGCCAGCCGCTCATTCTCGGATTCGTTCTGCTGCCCGTGCTCGGGGTCAAGATCCGCCGCGAGCGCGATCTGCTCGTGCGCGGCGAAGTGGCCGAGGGGCACGTCGTCGAGATCAAGCAGTCGCCCTATGTCCACTTCAATCGCGCTCGCCCGTACGATATTACCTACACCTTTCGCGACTTCAACAGGCAAGAGCGGCGAGGCCGAGACCGAACGTATCACTATGCTTGGGCCGCCTCGCTGCGGGAGGGCGATCCGGTGGTGGTCATCCACGATGCAATGGACGGCGAGCGAAACGTGCTCTGGATCCGGCAACCCGGGCTGGAGACCTGACCCCTTGACCATTCTGGCGCCTGGAGACTTCGAATGACTGACGCCGACCGGACGATCCGCCGTGTCGCTGTCCTCTCATTGTCGCTTGTCTGCTTGCTTCGATCCTCGGGCGAGGCTGGCGGCGAAGCCCCCCGCTTCCGCGGGCACCTTCACGAGCCCCTCGGTCCGCTGAAACACGCTCGAATCCTCCGGCCGACCATCGGTCTTCCGGCAATCGTACGTCCCGGCGATCGCCTCGATATCCTCCTCGGCTCCCAGCGACGTCCGAACCGCTGTCGAATCACGTTGTCACGAGACGATCTGAAGATCGGAGCCACGGAAGGCAGATTCGATAACATCACTGGCCAGAAGGAATTATGGAAGTGTTCCGTCGTCGTGCCCGCCGCCGTGACGTGCCCGCTGCTCTATGACTTGCACCTCGACACTGATGGATGCTCGCTCGTCCAGCCCAACGCGGTTCACGTCGTGCCTCGACTCGCGGACGAGCTGATCTGCATTCAGATCACCGACACCGAGATCAACGATCGAGATCCGTCACCTGCTCGTCGTCTCGCCTCGGCGATCGAGGAGATCAACCTGATCCGCCCGGACTTCGTCATCGCCACGGGCGACCTGACCTATGATGGCCGGGCCGCGCAGTTCGAGATGCTGATCGATCTGCTCGGGCGGCTCGAGGTGCCCGTATTCACGCAGATCGGCAACGCGGATTACCATGGGAATGAGGCCGTCTACTTCGCGCGGGTTAACGCGTATCGCGATTACGCGGTCGACCTCGGCTCCGTCCATCTGGCGGCACTCGACAGCGGCACCAACTACAAGCAGAGCAAGGGGAGCTACAACTTCGCGCTCGACAACCAGGGCACCGGGCTGATCGACGAGCAGATCGCGTGGCTCGACGCGGACTTGGCCGAAGCCACGCCCGGTTCCGCCAGACTGGTGTTCATGCACTTCCCCGCCGTCAGCCAGCTTGGTAACCGCGCGTCGATCCACTTCAACCGCGAGCGTTTCAAGGCGTGTTGCGCTCGAAACGGAGTCGCGCTCGTTCTAAGCGGACACACGCACGTCGATTCCGTCTTCGATCAGGCCGAGAAGCTATACGTGGCCGGCCTGGCGCCGACGACCCGTCCCTGCTACGTCCAGACGGCTACGGTGTCCTCGCATACGCGGATGCCGTTGTTGCCGTACTCCTATCGCCTCATCCGGATGAGCGGGGGGCGCGTCGTCTCCTTCACCTATGACACGGGCGGTGACGGACGCCCCGATGCGATGCGGAGCGCGCCGGTCGGCCGAGTGAGCGTGACGTTCGATCCTCCCAATGACGGCAAGGCCTCCGCCGTTACCGCCACGATCAAGAACGGGCTCAACGAGCGGCTCGACAGGGCGACGGTGGTCTTCCTGATGTCGTCGTCGGCCGAGAACGGGTTCGCTGTCGAGGGGGGCAGGCAACTCTGCGTCGTCCCGGACGGCGCGAACGTGCGAGTCCACGTGCAGGCGCGCGTGAACGCCCGATCGGAGCGCGTCGTCCGGGTCGTCCGAAGATAGAAGCTTCCTAGTCCTCGCCGAGTTGGTCCATCACTTCCTGTGGGATGTCGAAGTTGCTGAAGACGTCCTGGATGTCGTCGTGGTCCTCGAGGGCCTCCATGAGCGTCAGGACCTTCCTGCCGTTGTCCGCGTCGAGCGTCACCGTCGAGGCCGGAACCATGCCGACCTCGGCGACCTCTGTCTTGACTCCCGCGCCCTCGAGTGATGCCTTGATCTCATCGAACCGCTCTGGCTCGCACGTGATCTCCCAAAGGTTCCCGTCGAGGCGATAGTCGCCATCGCCGGCGATCGCCAACTCCAAGATGCGTTCTTCGTCCGCGTCCTCGGCGCGAACGGCGAACACGCCCCGCCTCGAGAAGCTGAAGGCCACGCAATTGGTCGATCCGAGGCTCCCGCCGCTGCGCTCGAAGATCTTCCTGAGCTCTCCGCCCGTTCGATTCCGATTGTCGGTCAGCGCGCTGGCCATGACCGCCACCCCCGCCGGGCCATAGCCTTCGTAGATCACCTCGTCGTAGTCGGCGCCGTCCATTGCGCCGGAGCCGCGCTTGACGGCCTTGTCGATCGTGTCCTTGGGCATGTTGGCCTCTTTGGCCTTGTCGATGGCGTACCGCAGCTTGAGGTTCTGGTCCGGGTCGCCCCCCCCCGACCTGGCCGCCACGATGATGTTCCTGGCCAGCTTGCTCCAGAGTCTACCTCTCCGGGAATCGACCACCGCCTTCTTGCGCTTGATCCTCGCCCAATGAGAATGACCTGCCACGACTCGCTCCTTGCTGCCTACGCCACAACCGATTCATCGAGCCTCTCGGACCGATGCTAACGGTTCGCCGGCGCTTCGACCGGCCTGCCCTCCACTCGCCCCGATACGTTCGTTGACGGCGGCGGCCCCACGACCTCAGACACCTGCGGGGTCCCGCCCTGCTCGAGCTGGTCCAGTCGCTTCCGGACGCGCGGCAGCGTCTCCGGATCGGAAGGATCCTTCTCCTGATCCTGCTCCTTCTGGGCAAGTTCGACGGCCTTGACCCAACTCCGCTTCGCGGCGTCCTTCTTCCCGAGCCGCCAGTATGCGTCGCCCAAGTGCTCGTAGATGACCGCGTCGTCGCCGCCCTGGCCCCGCGTCGCCTTGGCCAGCCAGCCGGCGGCGCCCTGGAAGTCGCCCTTCTTGTACAGCACCCATCCGTAACTGTCCATGTAGGCCGAATTCCGGGGCTCCTCCCCCAGGGCATATCCCACCATCCGCTCGGCCTGGGCGAGCTTTCGGCCCGACTCGGCATACGTGTAGCCCAGATCGTTGTTGATGCCGGGCTCCTTGGGGTCTTTGGAGAAGATCTTCTCCAGTTCCTTGATCGACTCGTCCATCCTGCCTTGTCGCTGGTAGATCAGCACGAGCAGCCGGGTCATCCCGAGCTTGATGTCGTCCTGACGCGTCCGAGAGGCCGTCTTCTTGGCGACCTCCTCGGCCCGGTCATACCGCTTGGCCCGCATCAGCGTCATGATCTCCAGCCGCCGGGCGATCTCGTTGTCGTCCGAATCCGGAAGCCCCTTCAGCACGGCGAGCGCGTCGTCGAAGCGACCGGCCTCCAGGTACGTCTGGGCGAGCATGATCTGGTAGACTTGAGGGTTCCGCTCGACCGCGATCGCGTTCATGCAAAGCTCGACGGCGTCGTCATAGCGCTTGGCGTTGGACAACGCCAGCCAGAGCTGCCGCCTGAGCGATCGATTGGTGGGATCCTCCTCCATCCAACCCAAGAGCGTCTCGGCGGCCTGGTCGTACCGCTTGGTCGCCACGTACGTCGAGAT
This sequence comes from Phycisphaerae bacterium, assembly GCA_016927755.1. Taxonomy (GTDB): domain Bacteria; phylum Planctomycetota; class Phycisphaerae; order UBA1845; family JAFGLZ01; genus JAFGLZ01. The sequence continues at coordinate 16,552 of JAFGLZ010000012.1, read as the reverse complement.
CAGCAGACTCCGTTGTTCGTGCTCCCGCTCCCTGCGACCCTCTTCCTGGCCTTCCTTCGCGACGGTCTTCGGCTCGCCCTCGGCGACCCATGCCTCGGCGGCTCGGACGGCCTGGTCGTCCCTCTTGGCTTCATGGAGCGCCTCGATCAGGAGGCGTCGGGCGGTCCGGCTCTTCGGGTCGTCCTTGAGCCACTGCTCGGCCACCTCCACGGCCTTGTCGTATTGCCGCGCCGCGCCGTATATCCCGATCAGGCGGAGCCGGTAGGCCCCGCGACGTCCGACGTCCTTGGACCGCGCGATCAGGCGATCGAAGATCTTCGCCGCGTCGTCGAAGCCCTGCAGGTCGAGGTACATCTCGGCCAGCGCCAGAAGCCAGACCTCTCGGTTGGGATGCTCCGTCAGCAGCCCCCGCAATATCTTGACGCCACTCGCGGGGTCCAGACGCTTGCGGCACAGCTCCGCCATGAGGAATCGGGCCTTCTGATGGCCCGGCTCGATTTCGAGGATCCGGTTGACCTCCTTGTCGGCCTCGGCATAGTCCCGAGACGTGTAGTATCCGACGGCAAGGTCGTACCGAGTCTCGACGTCCTTCGGGGCCTGTTCGATCAGCTTGCCGAGCAGTTGCCGATACCGTTCCATGCTGCCGCGGGACGCCATCACGGCCAGGCACCGCCCAAGGACGTTTCGGCCCCCGCCCGCGCTGCGGAAGTCGCGCAAAACGCGCTGCGCGTCGGCCGCCTCCCCCTCACCCAGCAGCAGTCGGATCAACCGCTCGCCGGCCTCGTCGTTGTTGGGGGCCACCTTGAGCGCTCGCTGGTACTCTTGCTGGGCCTTGTTGCGCTGGCCCGTCCGTTCATACAGTTGTCCGAGGGCCACCAGGGCCGGAACGCTCTTCGGCTCCTTCTCGATCACGTACTGATAGGCGGCCACGGCCGCGTCGATCTCGTCCAGTCCGTCATACGCTTGGGCAAGAAGATACGTCATTGCCGGCGTCTTCTCGCCCACCTTCTCGGCGCGACGGGCCACGTCGATAGCTTTCTGCCACTCGAAGCGAGCCAGATGGAGTCGCCCCAGCGACAGATAGGCCGGGAGGAAGTCCTGCTTCAACTCGATCGCCCGGTCGAGCCACTTCACGGCCAGCGCCGGCCGATCGGCGTGAGCGCAGATGAGCCCCAGAACGTATGCCATCGCGTGGTTCTTCTCGTCTCCGGTCGCGAGCTTGTCGGCCAGTCCGACGACCTTGCGGGCGGTTTCCGTCTTGCCGCCGATCTGGGCGATCGCGCGCAGCACGCCCACGTGAGTCTCGGGACCGGCGGCGATGGCATCCGCCAGAACGCCGACGGCTTCGGTGATCCGATCCTGATCGACCAAGATCGCGGCCAGTCGCACGTAGGCCGCCGCCATCTTCGGGCTGTTCTTGACCAGGTGACGCAGGACGCTTATCGCCTGATCCTGCCGACCGAATTGTAGCAGCGCGTTGGCCAGTACGACGCCGAGCTCGGCCCGGTCGGGGTGCTTAGCGAGAAGACCGCGGAGCTCTTCCGTGATGCCTTCGGGACGACCGCTGTCGTTGTAGATCCATCCGAGCAGCTCGATGCCGGCCTTCATGGTTCGTTGGTCAAGTGCCAGCTCTCGGGCAATCGCCAGGGCCTTGTCGCACTCCTTCGTGCGAGCCAGTGCCTGCGCGTATCTGACTCTGATCTTGAGGTCGCCGGGCTCGTATTCCAGCGCGCGTTCGAACGCCTCCTTGGCCTGATCGTACCGGTGCAGAATCAGCGCGGCCCGTCCGATCATCAGCAGAGGCATGGTCCGCTGTGTTCTAACGAGCTTCAGGAGGTCTCGGTCCCGCCAGAACTGGCCTTGCGGGTCGGAGATGGCGTCCTCGAAGGCCTCGAGCTCATCGATTCCGGCCGAAAGATACCCCTGCTTGATCAGCACCTCGCCGAGCCCGGCGTGCGCAAGGATGGTCTCGGCACGGTCCGGATCGGCGTTGCCGCACATCAGGGCCATCCGGAATCGCCGGGTCGCTTCGGCCAAGTCGTCGCCCATGACCGCCAGCGCTCCGAGCAGATACTGACCCGTCACGTCCTCAGGTCTCAGCTTGACGGCCTCGCGGAGGTGGTTGCGGGCCAGACCCAGGTTGCCAGATCGCATCGCGGCTCGGCCGAGAAGCAGATGACAGTCGAAGCTACCTGGATCGTAGCGGATCGCCTGTTCGAGTTCGGCGATCGTCTCGGCATTCATCCACTGACCGAACAGATCGCGCGCGACCATGTAGTGCTTGATCGCCTGCGGAGGAATAGCCCGGTCGGGCTTCTCGGTCGGCTCCGGGAGCCGATCCACGGGGAAGATCGTCTCGATGGGCAACAGGGCCTTGGCGGGGTCATATCCGAGCTGGGAGACCCCCTCGCTGGTGGCCGGCGCCGACGTCGGGCGGGTCGACTGACTCGCGCCCCCCTTAGACTCAACAGATTGGGGGCGTTCGGCTTGACCGGTAAGCAGGCTGCACCCCGCTGCGGCCAATCCCATCAGCGCGGCCGTCGAAACCGCCAACCGCCACCCGAGCTTCCGCATGTGCGACTCCTACGGGATGATCTTGTTCAGCCCATACGTAATGATGCCGGAAGCCCCCGCTTGCTTCAACGCCGGGATCAACTCCCGCTCGACCGCCTCCTCGAGGACGACCTCCACGGCCGCGTATCGATTGTCGGCAAGCGAGGAGATCGTCGGCGAGAGCTCCGACGGAAGCAGCTTCAGCACGGATTCGAGGTGATCTCGGGCGACGTTCATCTTCAGCCCCACCTTCTGGCGGGCCTCGATGGCTCCCTGGAGCAGCAACGCGATCGATTCGATCTTCCGCCGCTTCCACGCGTCTTGCCAGGCCGATCGGTTGGCGATCAGTCGCGTCGTGCTCGTCATGATCGTGGCGACTTCCCGAAGATCGTTGGCCACCAGACTCGATCCCGTCTCGGTCACGTCGACGATGCCGTCCAGCAGGCGAGCCTTGACCTCCGTGGCGCCCCAACTGAACTCCACCTTCACGGACAGGCCTCGCTCCTCGAAGAATCGCCGGGTCACGTTCAACAACTCGCTGGCGACGATCTTCCCGTCGAACTCCTCGACGGTTCGGATCGGGGACTCGTTCGGAACCGCCAGCACCCACCGGACCGGACGGGCCGTGGCCTTGGCGTAGACGAGCTCACAGACCTCGATGACGTTGCTGTCGTTCTCGCGGATCCAATCCACGCCCGTCAGCCCCATGTCCAGAACGCCGTCCTCGACGTAGCGGCTCATCTCCTGGGCGCGGAACATGACACACTGAATCTCGGGATCGTCGATCGACGGGAAGTAGCTGCGCGAGCCGACCCGGATGTGATAGCCGGCGCGATCGAACAGGTCGAGCGTCGATTCGGACAGACTCCCTTTGGGGATTCCCACTCTCAACACGGGATGCGACTCCGGCACAATGCGCTCCTTACGGCGTCTTGCGGTCATCTGGAAGCAGCGGGCACGCCTACCGCGATTTCGAGGCGGAGGTCTTTCTTCGGGACGGACGCTTGCTCGAGGTCTTGGTCGTCTTTCGGGAAGCGGCGGCCTTCTTCTTCGGGCTTCGGGGGCTTGCCGACTTCCCCCGCGACGTCTGCTTACTTGCCGTCTTCCTTGTTTGGGTCGATGCGCGGGACGAGGTCTTCCTTTTGTCCGCGGTCTTCTTCTTGGCCTTCGAGGAGGACGCCTTGCGGGTCCGTCTCGACGGCTTCGACCGGCCCGATTTCTTGGCCCGTTCCTCGCTGTATCGACGCAACAGAACCGTAAACGCCTGCGCGTTCGAGGCCGACACGTTCCTTTCCAGGAACGCTTGGACCTCGGCTACGTCCGCATCGGGATGCACGAGCTCCTCCTCGCGGAGCACGGCCAGCATGTTCTCGTCGACCGGCACGGCGTGGCCGTCCAACGAGAAGAGCATGATCCCGGCGGCCGTGGACGGATCGACGCCGTCGAGCTCCTCGAGGATCTTCCGGGCGTCCCGCTTACCCTTGGTCTTCAGGTCCTCCAGGTCGATCTCGTGGTATCTTGCGAAGACGTCGTTCAACGCCTGCGTGAGCGCCCTGGCCTTCTCGGTGGCCTGCTGAAAGCCGGGACCGAGCAATTCCACCAGCTCCGAGGGAGTGCTGACGCGCAGCTCGTTCCGGTCGACCATCGCTCCCAAAAGACTGGCCAAACCCTTCTCGGCTCGCGCCGTCGTCGTGCCGCGATGGAGAATGCCGAAGAGGAGTTGATCGACGGGATCGGTGGGGTCGCGCTTCGGTGGTGTTCCATACTCCTTCTTGAGCCGCGTGAAGAGCTTCTTGATCCTCTTGGCGTACTCCGTCCCGCTTTTCATAGGCTGTCTCCCGGCGGGGTCTGGACCTGCCCATGCTCATCCGGAGTGTCGGCATCCCCCTCTGACCGCCCGGCATCCTCCGGGGCGCCGTCGTCAGGGGATGATTGCGACAGTTCGGCTTGGCGTCGCTCTTCGCTGATCTGATCGAGCAGCGCCAGCGTCTCGATCTGCTTCTTCATTCCCCGATCCGCCACGAAGCGGAGTTGAGGGCAGTGTCGCGTCGGTAGCGCTTTCGCCAGCAGCGACTGGAGGAACCCTCGCGCGTGCTGCAGGCCGGCCATCGTCGTTCGCTCGTCCGTCTCGCTCCCCATGACGCTGATGTAGACGGAGGCGTTCATCAGGTCGCCGCTCACCTCCACCCGCGTGATGCTCGTGAATTGCGAAATCCGAGGATCCGAGAGCTTGGTGGCGATGCCCTGGCTGAGCACTTGCCGGATGGTGCTGGCGACTTTCTCGGTGCGACGTGACATCGTCTGGAGGTTGTCCCTCTATCGCCCCTCGCCCCTGCGTCCCGAAAGCCCTCGGGCGCGGGTAGGGCTAGTAAAGCTCGATCCGATAGTCCACCAGGCTCGCGTCCCGAACGAAACGGAGCTGATCGACGATCTTGCTCAAGCAGCTCTCCACGAATCGCGATTCATTGGCGACCATGGCGATGCCCAATACGGCGCGCTGCCGAGAATCCAGAGCGTCCACTTCCGCCACCGAGACGTTGTACTTGTTGGACAACCGATCCTTGATGCTCTTGATCACCCTTCGTTTGTCCTTCAAGCTGAGCGACCCCATCACCGTCAACTCGGCCTCCAACACGCCCACGATCATGGTCCGAGCACCTCATGCGCCACGACGCCCCCCATCTCGGTCGGGCCCCGCCCCGCATCGATGAGACCAGCCTTCGATCTCGCCGCTCCCGCGGCTCGTCCAGTGAGAACTCGTGAGACCGAACCCCTGCCGCGCGAGCGAAGGGCTCAACTCAGCGTTCTGGCTACCTCGATGACGTCGTAGACCTCGACCACGTCGCCGGCGTGGATGTCGTCGAACCCCTCGATACGGAGCCCGCACTCCAGCCCGGCTCGGACCTCTCGCACGTCGTCCTTCACGCGACGAAGCGACCCGATCGCGCAGTTCTCCCGCACCACCGCGCCGTCCCGGATCAGTCTCACCCGATTGTTGCGCGAGATGATCCCATCCGTCACGTAACAGCCCGCTACCTTCCCGAGCCGACCGATGGCGAATACCTGGCGAACCTCTAGCTTGCCGCGGTGCTCCTCCTTCTTGTCCGGCTCGAGCAGGCCCTCAAGGGCCCGACGGATCTCGTCGGTTACCTCGTAGATGACGCGGTACATCCGGACGTCCACGCCCAGATCCTGGGCCATCCGGCGAGCGCTCTCCTCCGCGACGACCCAGAAGCCGATGATGATGGCGTCCGACGTCGAGGCGAGCATGACGTCGCTCTCGGTGATCGCGCCGATTCCGTCCAGGATGATGCGCAGCTTCACCTGCTCGTCGGGGATTCTCGACAGCTCGGCCTTGAGCGTCTGCAGCTTCCCGTGCGTGTCCGAACGCAGGATGACGTTCAGCTCGGGGACCTCGCCCGATTCCCGCTCCTTGAACAGCTCCTCGAGCGACCTGGGCTTCGATACCTCGGCCAGTGACTGAGACCGCATCTGGTCCTGCTGCTGCTCGGCGATCGACTTGGCACGCCTCAGATCCGTAACCTCGTAGAAACGCTCTCCTGAGACGGGGACCACGTCCAACCCACTTACCTCGACGGGAGTCCCCGGTGTCGCGGCCTCGACCGGTTTGCCAAGATCGTCCCGCATGGAGCGAACCCGACCGTGTGCCGGGCCGCACACGATGATGTCGCCCGCCTTCAGCGTCCCCTCGCGGATGAGAACGGTCGCGACGATGCCCTCGCCCCGCTTCTCCTCCGCCTCGACCACCCAACCCGTGACCGGGGCCTCTGGGTCCCCACGAAGCTCGAGCAGATCGGTCAGCGTCGTCAGGTGCTCCAGGAGAGCGCCGAGCCCCTCTCCCGTGACCGCGGACGTCTTGATGACGTCCACCTCGCCGCCCCACTCGGCCGGGGCGAGGTTCTCCTCGGCCAGTTGGCCGTAAATGCGATTCAGGTCGATACCCGGCAGGTCGATCTTGTTGAGCGCGACGACGACGGGAACGTTCGCCGCCCGCGCGTGCTGAATCGCCTCGCGCGTCGTGGGCATGACGCCGTCGTCGGCCGCAACGACCAGAACGACCACGTCCGTCATCGTCGCCCCCCGGCTTCGCATCGCTGTGAACGCCTCGTGACCGGGTGTGTCGATGAACGTCACGTCGATGTCGCCCTCGTGATAGCGATAGGCGCCGATCTGCTGGGTGATGCCTCCCGCCTCCCGGTCAAGGAGCCGAGACTTCCGGACGGCATCCAGCAGAGAGGTTTTCCCGTGATCGACGTGTCCCAAGAACGTGACGACCGGCGGTCGAGCCTTGGCGCCCTCGACCTGAGACGCCGCGTACTCGTCCTTCAGCTCTTCCAGGAGCGTTCGGCTCTCAATGACCGAGAGCTCGATCTCGAACTCCGCGGCGATCTGCCTGGCGGTTTCCGTGTCGATCGTGTCGGTGATCTTCGCCATCTTCCCCATGGCCATTAGCTTCGGGAAGACCCGACTGAAGCCGATCCCCATCGCCGAACACAATTCCTTCATTGAAATCGGTTCGCTCACTTCGACTCTGTCCTTCCTCGTCGGACCGAGGGGCTTCGCTCGGCTCGCCGTGTCCGCGGCTCGACGCCGCAGGCCGCCGCGTTCACCGGCTGCCTTGATCCGCTCCTCTCGCTCGAGAAGGTCTCGGTCACGGTATTCCCGTATCCGCTCTTCCGCCTCGATGCTCTCCTTGGAGCGACGAGGGTGGTAGCGGTGCTTGCCGGCTTTGGCCTTCTTCTCTTCCTCGGTGGGTTCCTTGCCGCGACCTCGAGTTCGTGTGCCTCGTTCGGAGACGGGTGCGGGCTCCGGTGGCGCCCCGGGAGCGCCGCGACGAGGAACCCCTGGACGCGGCGGGCCGCCAGGGCGAGCAGGACCCCCCGGCCGAGGTCCGCCGGGGCGTGCGCCACTTGGACGAGGCCTGAATCGCCTTTCAGGCTCGGGCGCTTCCATGCGGATCACCTGGGGCCCCTGGAGTTGTGCTGGAGCGGGTGAGGTCAACTGAGGACCTGCGGGCAGAACCGGCTCCTCCTGGGGTTCAGCCTCCGCCGCCGGGGCAGGGGGCTCCTCGCCTTCGGGAGCACGTGCTGCCACCTCGAAGACTCCCTCGCCCGTGTCGAACTCGATCGGTTCGGAAGGGGGCAGGGCCGCGCCGGGGATTTCCAGAGCCGGTGCCTCCGCGGCCTCGGGACTGATCTCGGCGGACGGGACTCCAACGGGGGGCTCTTCCTGAACCGTAGCGCCCGTAGCGACTTCTGCCGCCGAGACTTCGGCGGCAACTGCCGGCTCCGCGCCTTCCGCGGCAGGCTCTTCAGCGGGGGCCTCTCCGACGGCGGGCGCGGCCTCCGCGCCAGGGGCTTCGGCAACGGCCGTTGCGGCCGGGGCCTGCTCTTCACCACCGTCGCCCTTCTTGGGGGCCGCCGTCTTGGTGACCTTCCGCGTCGTCTTCTTACGGATCTTCTTCAGGTCCACGCGAGCCGACTTCTCCTCGGCGGTCGTGTGGGCGCCTTCGCTGAACCACTCCCGGACGGTGGCCTCCAGCCCAGCCGAAAGCGTGGCCATGTGGTTCTTCAGCTCCAGGCCTTCGGCGCGGCACTTGTCGAGAATGGCCTTGCTCGTCACGCCGATTTCCTTCGCCAGGATGTGCACCCGCATTTGCTTAGCCAACAGCTTTCCTCCGATCGATTCGCCACGTCGCCCGCAAGGCTGGTCGATGCTCGACCACCTGCGCGAAGCCTATGTGTCTGTGTCTTCGCCTCCGGGCCTCGCGGCAGCGATACCGTCCTCTTTGTGCTCTTCCGACTCCAGCTCGGCCGCGACCTCTTCAGGGCCGTCCGACGTCGACGGGCTCTGATCGGTGACCTCCGGGACGCCGTCCTCGTCCATCCCTCCATCCTCCGACGGAGCGGCCTCTGGCTCGACCGTCTCCTCGGACGCGGCCAAGTCGGTGTCCTCCGACGGCGCGGAGACCTCGGCACCCAATGCCGCGGCCTCCGAGACAGCCGTTTCCTCCGAGACAGCCGTCTCCTCCGAGACAGCCGTCTCCTCCGAGGGGCTCTCCTCCTCGGCGCCCGGCTCGCTCGGCTCCGGGGCGGCTTCGGCCGCTGCCGCGGCCTCCGCATCGGCCTTGGCCTTCGCTTCCTTGGCCGCCTCCATCTCAGAGGCGATCCGCTTGGCCTGTTCGCCGGCAACCTTGACGATCCTCTCGGCCGCGGACGTTTCCAGGCCCAGTGTGTTCACGAGCGGCTCGACCCCGACCTCTTCGATGTCCATCAGACTGACGATGCCCACCGCGATCATCTTGTTGAAGAAGCTCTCTTCGACCCCCTCGACCGAACGCAGCGCCTTCTCCATGTCGTCCAGCGCCTTGTTGTATTCAGCCGGAGTAAGTATGTCGATGTCCCACCCGGTCAGTCGGGCCGCCAGACGAACGTTCTGTCCTCGCTTGCCGATGGCCAGCGAGAGCTGGTCCTCCGCCACCACCACCGTGGCGCGGTTGAGCTCGAAGCACAGGGCCGTCTCCTGAACCTCCGCCGGCTTGAGTGCGTTGCCGATCAGGATTTGAGACGACTCGTTCCATCGCACGATGTCGATCTTCTCGCCGCCGAGTTCGTCGACGATGTTCTTGATCCGGCTGCCACGAACTCCCACGCACGCCCCGACGGCGTCCACACGGCTGTCGATGCTGCTCACCGCGACCTTCGTTCGATAGCCCGCTTCTCGGGCGAGGGCCTTCATTTCGATGACCCGTTCCGCCACCTCGGGGACCTCCAGCTCGAACAGCCGGCGAATCAGGTCCGGGTGGGTTCGGCTCAGGACGATCTTCACCTGGTGCGGCGCTTCCCGAACGTCCAGAACCATCGCACGGATCCGCTCGCCAGGGTGATGCGTTTCGCCCGGGATCTGCTCGCTTCGAGGCAGGAAGCCCTCGGTCCGCCCCAACCCGATGACCAGTGCCCCGCCCTCGAACCGCGTGATCGTCCCCGTGACGATCTGCCCCCTGCGGTCAATGAACTCCTCGTAAATGCTGCCGCGCTCCGCCTCGCGAATCCTCTGAATCATCACTTGCTTGGCCGTCTGGGCGGCGATCCGTCCCAGGGCGTCCATGGAGAAGGGCTGTCCGTCGAGGACGGCCTTGATGTCGCCGGTGGATCGATCGATCGTGCATTCGACTTCCGCCGTCTGCCCCGCCGTCTTGCGGACGGCCGAGATGATGGCTTGTTCGAGGTCGGCGAAAACCAACTCCTTCTCGATATTCCTCTCGCGGCAAATGCCGTCGATGATGCGCAACATGTCGGTATTCATGATTTCGGTCCCTATTCACTTGTCGTGCGACCATCCGGGCCGCACCGCGGCGCCTTATCGAGCAGATGCCGCCAAATCACATGGTCAAAAACACTCGGGATCTCCGGTCCCGATCCAGGCAAACAAAAAAGTGGGCTTCATCCCTGTGCCCACTTCCGAACCCGTCACGCCGCCAGGTGGACCGTTCCTACCAACGCATCGGCACCCTCCTCCCGATGCGTCTCAGCCTGCGTTCATGACGGCGCCAGTGCTGGGTCGTTAGACTACGCACGGGCGGTCGCCCCGTTAACGTCTAGGCTGACGTTCATGCCGGTCTCACCGGGTTCGAAAATGTGCACGCTGCTCATATCCAGGTACATCGGCAACTCCATTCCTTCCTGGATCTGGCGGTGCGAATCCGCTCGACATACAAGGCGATCGTGTTTCGCCGTCGCCATGTAAACGTCCATCTTGTCGCCCAACGGCTCGACGACGCTCACCTTCACGCTCAGTGTGTTCTCGGTTCCCGCGAAGCCGCCCTCCGAGTGGTCCGACAGGTCCTCGGGACGAACGCCCAGGATCACCGGTTTTCCGAGGTAACTCTTGACGCGCTGCCCCATCTCATCCGATAGGCGAATCCTGTTCGCGCCTTCGTCGAAGTAGACCGACCCGTTCTCGGCGACCAGGTTGCCGGTCAGGAAGTTCATGGGGGGCGTCCCGACGAACCCGCCGACGAAACGGTTTACCGGGTAGTCATAGATGTTCAGCGGCGCGTCCACCTGCTGGATCAGGCCGTCCTTCATGACCACCACGCGGTCGCCGAGCGTCATCGCCTCTTCCTGATCGTGCGTGACGTAGATCGTGGTCGTTTGGAGCTTGCGGTGCAGCTTCTTGAGTTCCGCCCGCATCTCCACGCGAAGTTTCGCGTCCAGGTTGCTCAGCGGCTCGTCGAACAAGAAGGCCTTCGGATTGCGGACAATCGCCCGACCGACGGCCACCCGCTGGCGCTGACCGCCCGACAAGGCCTTTGGCTTCCGCTCGAGCAACTCCTCGATGCCCAACATCTTGGCCGCTTCGTGGACCTTCTGATCGATCTCCTTCTTGGGCACCTTGCGGAGCTTCAGCCCGAACGCCATGTTCTTGTATACCGTCATGTGCGGGTACAACGCGTAGTTCTGGAAGACCATGGCGATGTCGCGATTCTTGGGCGGTACGTCGTTGACGACTCGATCACCGATCGAGATCGTCCCATCGGTGATCTCTTCCAGCCCGGCCACCATCCGCAACGTCGTACTCTTGCCGCAGCCCGACGGACCCACCAGGACCACGAACTCCCGGTCGGCGATGTCAAGACTCATGCAGTCCACCGCCTTGACGTTGCCGGGGAAGACCTTTGTGACGTTCTCAAGCGTGACATGCGCCATAGGCTGTACCCGTTCCGTACGCGAACGTCCGCCCCTAGGGACTCGCGTGGAAACATCACATTATAAGAACACAAATCTATCTGTCAACTCGTCTTCCAAGTGCGTACTGCGGTTCGAGTTGTCCTGTCGGAGGCCGGGCCAGACGTCCTGCGACCAAAGAATACTAACAGGGTATGAATATTCGTTTTGCGTTTGAGGCGGCCCAGCGGGCCGAATCGGCCGAAGACTAGCCGAACCGTCCGCTAATGTAATCCTCGGTCTGCTTCTGTTCGGGTTCGCTGAAGATCTGCATCGTCAGGCCGTATTCGATCAGCTCTCCTTCATACAAAAAGGCGGTATAGTCAGAAATGCGAGCTGCCTGCTGCATGTTGTGCGTCACGACGATGACCGTGTATCTGCCCCGCAATTCACCGACGAGTTCTTCGATCCTCGAAGTCGCCTGAGGATCGAGCGCCGAGGTCGGCTCGTCCATCAGCAGGATCTCCGGGTCGACCGCGATGGCCCGGGCGATGCACAGACGCTGCTGCTGCCCGCCCGACAACCCCAAGGCGTTCTGGTTGAGACGGTCCTTGACCTCGTCCCACAACGCCGCGCGGCGAAGGCTTCGTTCCACCACTTCCCCGAGGCCGCGGCGATTCCGCGTGCCGTGGATCCGCGCGCCGTAGGCCACGTTCTCGAAGACCGACTTCGGGAACGGGTTCGGCTTCTGGAAGACCATGCCCACCCGTCGTCGCAGTGAGGTCACGTCGACCCACGGCCCGTAGACCTCTTCTCCCTGGAGCGTCAGGCTGCCTTCGGCGCGGCAGTTGGGGATCAGATCGTTCATCCGGTTGATGGCCCGAAGGAACGTGCTCTTGCCGCACCCGCTGGGGCCGATGATGGCCGTGACCTGCCCCTGGCGAATCCCGAACGAAACCCGCCTCACCGCTTCCTTCGGCCCGTAGAAGACCGAGAACTCCTCGGCCGTTACGTGGTTGGGCCGCGCGACGGGAACGCAAGGCCTTCGCTTCGGGATGACGTCCGGCTGGATGGCGAATTCGATCTCGGTTCTCATGCTCTCAGCTTCTTTGAAATCCTGGCTCGCGCCACGATCGCCGCGGCGTTGAGCAACAGCACCACGGACACGAGCGTCAGCACCATGCCGTACTGGACGTGTCGGATCTCGTCCACCGCCTCGTGTTCGGTGCAAAGGTTGTAGATGTTCCAGGGCAAGGCCGGCGTCGGTTGCGAGGCCGTCTGGGTAAGCGCCAGCGGCAGCCCGACGCTGACCGCCGCCGTGAACATGATCGGCGCGGTCTCGCCCGCCGCCCGGCCCATGCTGATCACGATGCCCGTGAAGATCCCCGGTAGCGCCGCCGGCAGGACGACGGTCACGATCGTCCGCCACTGGCTCGCCCCCACGCTCAGAGCGGCCTCCTTGTACGTCCGCGGGACTGCTCGGATCGCCTCCTCCGAGGCACGAATCACCATCGGCAAGACAAGCAGGGCCAGCGTCAGTGAGCCCGCCAGCACGCTCTTGGATTCGGACACGTGCATCGAGTTGATGAAGAACGCCAATCCGAACAATCCGAATACGATGCTGGGCACCCCAGCCAGCGTGTTGATGCACGTGCGGAGCGTGCTGACCAGCGGCCCTTCCTTGGCGTACTCGACGAGGTAGATCGCCGAAATCACCCCCATCGGGACCGCGAACAGCATGGCGCCCAGCGCCAGATACACCGTTCCCAAGACTTCGGGCCACACCCCGCCGAAGAAGTGCGCGTCGTAGGATCGGTCGAACAGGAATCGCCAGTAGATCGTCAACCGCGGCGCCATCATGCGGTCAAGGTTGTCCTCGACGTAGGGAAAGAGCTTGGCCAGTGACGTGCCTTCGAAGTCCTTTACGCGCGGCACGAGCACCTTCTTGCCCATCCGCGATGCGTCAGAGTAGTCGTATTGCTCGGCGAACAGGACGTCCTTGGCCTTGACCTGGGCTCGGTCCCAGCGCGTCTGCCCGTATTGATTCCGCCAGAGGACCGGCTCCTCCTGGTCCGGCTGGGGTCCGAGTAGTGCCGCCAGACGCTCCTCCAAATCCTCGAGCCGCTGACGGTATTCGCGCCGCTCGGCCGCGTCGAAGGACGCGAGTTCCTTCTTGAAGGCCGCGAGCATGTCGTACACGGGCTGCCGCGCCCGCTGCGCCTCCTCGATCTCGGTCCGAAGCGTCTCCGAGTCGCCCCGCCCGAACTTCTCGAGCGCGAGCTTGCGGTACTCGACGGTGCCCCTGAAGACAAACGCCCCGATCCCGCGCGCGACGATCGGCGTGAGGATCACCAGCAGCGACAGGCCCAACAGGCAGATCGACGTGAGCCCCAGGCCCGAGAAGGCGCGATCCAGAAGTCTGCGTGTTCCCAGTTGCATGTCATTCCCCTCGCAGCTTCTTCCGGGTCCGCCGGATGGCCAGCTCGCTCGCCATGTTCATGGCGAACGAGACGGCCAGAAGGACCAGGGCCATGGCGAAAAGAACGTGGTACCGGGACGACCCGGTCACGTGGTCGGCCTCGCCCATGTCCCCGGCGATCGTCGCCGTCAGTGTCCGGACCGGCGCGAGCACGTTGTACCAGGGCGTGGGGACCTGACCGGCGTTTCCCGATGCCATCCACACGACCATCGTCTCCCCGATGGCTCGCATCAGCCCCAGGATGACCGCGGCACAGATCCCGCTGCTGGCAGCCGGAATCACCACCCGAAGCAGCGTCTCGGCCCGCGTGGCGCCCACGGCGTAGCTGCCCTCGCGTAGTTCCCGTCCGACCGCCTGCAACGCGTCCTCCGATACGCTGACGATCGTCGGTAGCGCCATGATGCCGAGGATGATCGAGGCGTTCAGGGCGTTCGCCCCGCTCGATATCTGCACGCCGCTCAGAAAGGCCGACATCTTCAGCAGGGCGAAAACCGCGATGCCGCCCAGCACGATGCCCGCCCCGATCCGACCCGCCCAACGACGGCGCTCGCTCAGCACCCCGCTGGCAAGGTCGCTCACCACCACGACCGTCAGCGTCGCGACCGGCGCGGCGATCAGCCAGCCGGCGATCGTGAGCACCTTTGCCCCGCTCTCCTGAAGCATCGGCGCGAAGACGACCAACGCGAAGAACCCGTACGCCACCGACGGAATCGCCGCGAGGATCTCGATGACGGGCTTGGCCATCTGTCGGAGGCCGAACGGGAGGATGTCACTGAGGCAGACCGCCGCGGCGATGCCCAACGGCGCCGCCACCAGGACCGCGCCCACCGTCACCAGACCTGTTCCGAAGAACATGCTCAGGGCGCCGAACGACGCCGGGCTGCCCGTCGGATACCACTCGGTGCTCGTGAAGAACTGCTTGAAGCCCTCCAGACGGAAGAAGGGGATCGCGTCCCTCGCGATGTAGTAGAAGATGAAGAGCACGGCCAGAACCGAACTCGACGTGACGAGAAACAGGAAGCTCCTGCCGGCAAGCGAGCCGAGCCATCGCATGCGGCTGGCTCGCTTGCTCAGCAGCAGACTGGGGCGATTCGGAGAGGGCCCGTCGAACACGACGAAGTCGTGCTCGTAGAGCCGCTCGACTTGTGCTCTCAAAAGCGCCGGGTCGTCGGCCACGTCTGCCCCCAACCCACGTCCGAGCGAGGCATCCGCGTGCTCGAACACGACCTCTTCAGTGTCGACGGGTGCCGCCATGGGATGCCCTTTGCTTGCGCGCCACGAACCGGGGGGTACGTCTTGCCCCGAGCGGCTCTCGGCGACTGTCCGATGTCTCCGTCGCGCCCTAGTAGGACGTTACGGGGATGAAGCCGATCGACTCGACGATCTCCTGCCCCTTCTTGCTCAGGTGCAGCGTCACGAAGGCGTGCAGGTGCGTCCCAAGCTTCGGATAGCCGTTCGTGAACATGAACAACGGCCTGGCGATCGGATAGACCCCCGAGGCCACCGTCTTGGCGTCGGGCAGGATCTTGTTGACCTCCACCGCCTTGACCGTTCGGTCGACGAAGCCGAGCCCCACGTAGCCGATCGCCGTCGGAGTCTTCTGCACCCGGGCACGAACCTGCCCGTTGCTCGCGGCCGTCTCCGTGTCGCCGGCGATCCGCTCCTTGTGCATCACGAGCGTCTCAAAGGTCTCATACGTGCCGCTGTTCGTGTCGCGGCTGATCTTGACAATCTTCTGGCTCGGCCCGCCGACCTCGCTCCACTGCTTGATCTTGCCCGTGTAGATGCCGCGGATCTGCTCGACCGTCAGGCCCTTCACGGGGTTGCTCGGGTGAACGATGATCGCGATCCCGTCCACGGCCACCACGTGGGCCACCGGCAGGACGCCGTTGTCGACCGCCGCCTTGTACTCGCTGTCCTTCATGAACCGCGACATGTCCGCCACGTCGCACCCCTTGTTGATCAGGCTCTTGGCCCCGTTGCCGCTGCCTGATTCGCTCACGGTAATGTTCACGCCCTGGTTCTTGCCCATGTAGTACTCGGCGAACGCCTTGGCGATCGGACCCACCGTCGTCGAGCCGTCGATCACGATCTTCCCTTCGTCCGCCATGCCGCCGGCCGCGGGCCCGATCAACAGTGCTAGTACCGCCGTCACGATGCTTGCTCGCTTCATCTCCGCTTTCTCCTTGACCGTCCGGTTAACTCAACACGCCGACAAAACGTAACGCCCCGCGGAGGACTGTCTCATGCGTATGATTGGCCCCGGCGCCAAGCTCCCTTGCCGTCGCTTGCTGTTCCTGCCTCAGAACAGAAGCTGCAACTGAACGCGGACCATGTTGACCTCGTCGTTCTGGCTCCAGTTGGCCGAAGAGGAGCTCGACGGGGCCTCGGCCATCCGGGTGAAGTCCGCCTGGAGCATCACGTTGTAGCTGCCCCACGGGAAGTAGTTCACGCCAAAGGTGCACGCCCAGACGTTGTCGCCGTTGTTGTCCCAGATGCCCCCGAGCCGGGCGGCCACTTCGACCTTCTTCGGGACGACGAAGTAGCCCGCCTGGATGTGCCCGCCTTGCTGATGAGTCGAGTCGCTGCGGCCCGTCAGCAGTTCCCATTCGCTGAACTCGCTGTCCCCGTCGATGCTTCTCAGCCAGTACTCCGCCGTCACCGAGAAGCCGCGATACCGAAACGCCGCGTCGGCGCCGAGCTGAAGCAGATCCGTGCCCGTCAAATCGGCCGTCGCGTTGCCGCCGATGCCACGTCCGCGGCGAACGCGGTCGGGGATGCTGTAGGGGGCGCTGGTGTGGTGATCGCCGTTGTCGTCGTTGTAGACGAAGCT
>JAFGLZ010000095.1 GCA_016927755.1 Phycisphaerae bacterium | reverse complement strand
GACGAGATCGAGCTCGAACGACCCCTCTGACGCCGCCGCAGCGCCGCGATCGGGGGACAACATGTCCTGATTCCCTGACGCCCTGTCTGCTCGGGCGGGGGCCGCCTGAGTCGAGCGATAAGGAGGATCGCCGAATGCTGCCGGAAGAACCGGCACGGACCGATCGCGGAGCAGCACCAGACACTGAGCCAGAAGGTACGTGGCCACTTCGTCTACTGCGGGATTACGGGCAATACCTCGTCGTTGTCCGCATTCCCGTACCAGGTGGAGTGCGTCTGGCGCAAGTGGTTCGGACGCCGCAGGCGAGGGGGCCCGTGTCGATGGGACCGGTTTGTCCGGTTGCTCCGACGGTACCTACTCCCTCCGGTGGTCGTTGTTCACTCGGTGTACCGGCGCGCAGCGAACCCGTGACCTGAGGAACCGCATGCGTTAATTGCGCACGTACGGATCTGTGGGAGCCCGGGGGAGCAATCCCCCTGGGCGACCACCCGGTCCCGATTCCTCACGACCGGCTGCCAACATGCACGATGCTGTTCAACAGCGACAGAAAAGACCCCATCATCGAAAATTATTTACTTGACAGGCTCAGCCCCCTGAATTAATGGGCTTATTGGCAAGAGGGAGGAGGAGTCCCCCTGTCCGTTCTGGTTACAGGGGTATATCTTCCGCTAGCACATCATATGGTCTCGGTGGACAGGGAAAGGGCAAGTCGATGAGGCTCCATTCCGGGAATCTCGTGGCAGTCGGACTATCGTTCGTGCTGATGCTGCTGGTCTGTCAGCAGAACGTGGTGGCGGGAGTTGTGTTCTATGAAGACTTCGATTCCTATGCGCCGGGCCCTGCTCCTAATGGTCCTCCAAACTACTGGGTGGAGACCAACGGAGGAATCACCATCGAGGTGACCTCGGGAGTCTACTGCCCTACGCCAAACAACAGCATCCATTTCCTCGATACTACCAGTGCCGCTCAAGGGCGGCTTCAAGCCCCTTTCACACCCAGCGTGTCGGTCGAACTTGAGTGTTACATCCGTTCAGATAACTCGGAGTATGAAGGGGTCTTCGTGGGATTACGTTCTTCCGAGCACGGCGCGGGAGAGGCCGACTTCTATGTGGGATTCGGCAATGAGTCCGGCGGCGGGCAGGCTGGGTACATCGGCATCTTGGGCGGTGGCGGCGGGTGGGTCAAGCCTGACCTACTGGCATATGAAGAGGGGGCTTGGTATTACGTGCGTCGCGACTTGGACTGCGTGACAAACGAAGGAACGTTCTACGTCGAGGAGGTCGGGAACCCTTCTAACAACGCATCATATAGCATCGGAATGGACTACACTGCAAGCTACGTCGATGAGGTGGACTTGTGGTCGTCCGGGTCACAGGGAGCCGATGCCTACGTCGATACTATACGCGTGATCCCCGAACCGGCCACTGTTTCACTTCTGGCCCTCGGGGGGTTCGCCCTGCTGCGACGGCGGCGGGGATAGCGGCGGGCATCAGCCGGGCGTGGCGTGTAGTGGTGGCGTGAGCGGATCAGGCAAATACGTCGCATGTCTGGAGGAATAGGAGGCAAGCGATGACGGCTTGGGCTGTCGTTGCAGCAACCCGAGGGCTGTTCTGCATCCTGGGGGCCCCGTTGTCAGCGGCGGGCTGGTACTCGAATGACTTCGAGAACCTATCCGATTCCCTGCCCGAATGGTCCCATCCGAGTACCGACGTAACGCCAATAGGCGGCCGACGATTCCTTGGGCAGTTCTATGACGCGAGCGACATCGTGACCCTTACGCTCACGGATCTTCTTGCACGCGCTTCCGTGACGGTCTCCTTCGACCTATTCATCAGCAACACGCATGACGGCAACGATGGGGTGAGCGGCCCGGACCGTATAGGATCTGAGCGTCCAGGGCGAGGCGACGCTGATTCACACGACGTTCTCCAACTACGATCCTCGCGGAGTCACATTCCCTATGAGTAGGAGGACTAGCCATGAGGCAATTAGCTCTAGCGATGGGTGTGGTGCTGGTGGTAGAAGTGTGCTTTGTTCGTCCGGCCTTGGCTGTTCAGAGGTATTGGGCGGCGGGACACGGCTATTGGGACGAGCCGAGCAACTGGAACCCTAGCGGAGTACCTCAGCCTGAGGATCCCGTGTACATCAACAACGGGGGAATTGCGCAGATACGATATGGGGGGCAGTGTGGCGACCTGTTCCTTGGGTACGATTCTGGTCAAACGGGTGGCCTCCAAATCGCATCGGATGCCGGGACGTCTTCGACGTTCAGTCAGAAGATCGGGTATCGTGGGACCGGTACGCTCACCCAGGGTGGCGGCTGGAACAACGTTTACTGGGATGTGACCCTCGGCACGTGGGAAGGGTCCGCTGGGACGTACGCGATGACGGGTGGTAGGCTTGATGCAAAGTACCTGACCGTGGGCTGGAACGGGAGCGGGTGGCTGCAGATCAGCGATCCCGCGGAGATTAACATCGCGAGCGGCCTTCGCTTTGGGTCCGACAGCCGGCTGTACGCCGGACCGGAAAGCACCATCCACATGGTCGGCGGCGCCCCTGCTCTAGGGTCAGCGATAGACAACTGGAATACGGATGCTGACGACCTCTACGACCTGCGCAACCTAACAATCGTTGTTGAAAACGGGTACACGCTCACTACGTACGAGGTAGCCGGTGATGTTGACGGCGGCTTCTCCACCAACTTCGCGCTCGGAAGCTTGATGCTCGGCGGTTCAGACGTCGGCAGGGTCCAACTGATCGACAGCTTTGACAACCGCCCTGGCGGGGGAGGGAGCGAGTCCCTGTGGGTCTACGACCTCGGGATCGGCGATGGGTCCAGTCTTGATGTCAACGCGAAGTGTCTCTACGTGGCGGGTGATGTGGAAGCCCAGCTAGACGTGTGGATCGGCGGAAGCAACAGCGGGCGCCTTTTCGACAGCACCCTTGCTGGCGGGCTCTATCTTGATGCCGTCTACGACTCCGGCCACGGTTGGACTACGCTCACTGTCATACCTGAACCCGCCGCGTTTTCGCTGCTTGCCCTGGGCAGTTTCGGGGTGCTGCGGCGCCGACGGCGGTAGCAAACTGGGGCAGGCGGCAAGGCGCAAGCTCGCAGTGGTCGGTCGCGCGAGAACCCGTTCGCCCCTGGGCGCTGGAGACTGCTATGTCGGATGTGCCCGTCGTTGCTCGTCTCCTCCGCCCTCGGGCTGATTGGTCTAGGAGCCCCCCACTCCCGGGGACAGGGCACCGCCCCTTGCCGAATCCAATTCCCATAAATCGGGGGACACCATACTGATTTCTTGATGTGCTGTCTGCCCGGGCCTACCGTAAGTTGATGCCACGGATTGAACGGGTTTGTTGTCGCTGGTTACGTTCGTCACGTTGCGCAGCGCGGCAGCCGCCCCGGAGTCCATCATCAAGCTCGAAGGCATCATCGGCCCGATACTGAGACCCAAGCTGCCCGGGCGCAAGCCGAAGGAACGAACGAAATAGGTAAGGTGTCCCCCGATTAAATGACAACCTGCGCGCGCTGCGGTTCTATCAGAAGCGTGGCTTCGTGCTGGTCGCCGTGCACCGCAACGCGCTCGATCGCTCCCGGCAGTTGAAGCCACAGATCCCCGAGATCGGCCTCGACGGCATCCCGTTGCGTGACGAGATCGAGCTCGAACGACCCCTCTGACGCCGCCGCAGCTCGCGCCGCTGACGCCGCCTCGCGCCGCTGACGAGCTGCTCCGGCTCGCACTCCGCCGGCTTGGGGTCCTCGAAGACCATGTACTCGAAGCCATCCATGGCCTCCCTCTCCCCACGATGCCCCCAAACCCCCGCCCAAGCGGTCACGGACCCCTGCGAAGCCGCTCGCTGGCGGCCTCTCCCCCGCACACGAGGTGCACGACCCGCACGTCGCCCGCCGGAACCTCCAGCCGGATCGTCGTCCTCTCGCCGTTACGGGTCACGCCGGGTGCGGCGTCGGTGACCCATTCCTCGACTCGCTCGACCGCGCCCCCGAACTCGACGGCAACAGACAAGGCCTTCTCGTAGCGGACCGCCGCCCTCCCCAGGGCCTTCTTCGTCACCCCCTGATTGTTGAGCAGCCCGATCACCCAGCCGTCCGCGGTGCGGTTGACCGTGTACTGCACGCCCGAGCTGACCCGCACCGGCGACAGCCCGCTGCACAGATGCCCCAGTAGGTGGGACAGCAGCGGCAGAGCCTTGCGATCCCGGGTCAGCAGGTAAAAGGGCGTCGTTAGGACGACCCGCCCGCGGCCGACGGAATTGGTGCAGGCCAGCACACCACCGTCCTCCGCCGTCGCCAGCGGTGTGGCGCCGCGGAGGGAGACGGCGGCGTAGTAAAAGGGCTCCGACGGAAGCTCCGCCCCGTCCAGGCTGCACCGGGCCGCCGAGGCGGAGGTCGTCTGTCCCGTGAGAGTCGCCCCCAGAAGCCCTGTGGGAAGGTGCTCCCCGACCTGTCGGGCATTGATGACCAGAGTTCCCCCGGCCTCCACATAGCCCGCCAGGCGCCGCGCCAGGGCGGGATCCACACGCACCTCGCCCACCAGCACGGCCACCGGGTAGTCGCCCAGGTTGTCGCACGTCTCGGTGGTCAGGACATCGAAGATGTCGCCGAAGGGTGACGGGGCGAGATAGCCCTGCTCGGCCTCCATGAGACAAGCAGAGGCGGCATTGCCGTCGTACCGCCGTGATGGGTTCCAGGGATAGACGGTGTTGAAGAACTCATCCAGCATGTGATCGCCCTCGGACAGGGGCAGCCGCCCCCAGATCAGGTGGGGTGTGCACCCCTTCGGCGACCAGCCGTGGGCGAAGTCCAGGATGAGGGCCACCGGCGTGTAGGGCGCGCCGCGGTCCTTCTCCGCCGCGAGACGGAAGAGCTGTTCGGCCATCACGCCGACCGGTGACAGCCGATAGCCCTCGACTCCTCGGGGCTCGTAACCCGCGATGCGCAGGATGTCCTCCTCCGCGAAGCTCAGGAGGTCGCAGTTTTCGAACCACAGCTCATTGGCTCCGGCCAGCCAGGCGGCATAGGACATCCTCTTGTGCAGCGACATGGAATGCCCGCTGAAGGGTCCCGACTGGGCGGTGAGCAGATCGTCCGTGTAGCGGAAGTCGGTGACCATACCCGCATACCAGGAGGACAGGTCGATGCCCCAGGGCTTGGAGAACGCCCGGGCCGCGCCGCGGGTGGCGGCAAGCTGCAACTGCATGCACGGGATGTTCTCTCCCACCTCGGCGACCACCGACTGCGCGCCCCACTTGAAGGCGTGGTGGTGGAAGAAGCGGTAGCCGTCCAGAGCCAGGACTGCCCGCTTCACCGGAACGGTGTCGGCGAGGTCCTCGTAGAGGCGCTGCAGCCTCTGCAGCCCCTCGTTTCTGTCGGCGATGGGGCCGCCGAAGTGGTCCTTTATGTCCATGCGAAGAAGACCGTCTCCCCACTCATTCAGCGGCCCACCGGGACCCAGGACCAGGTCGTAGAAGCCCAGGAAGCGGTTGCCTGCGTCGGCGACGATGCGCGCCTGCAGTTCGCGCGTCGCATCATCGGCCGCGGGTCGCAAGACGAAGGGTCGGCCGCTCTTGGCCAGCAAAGCCTCGTCGTTCGGAGCGCGCAGCCAGGCCGCCTCGGCAAACAGCGGGTGCTCCGCGAGCCCCCAGCTCTTCCATACCTCCAGCCGGTACTCGGCCAGGTGCCAGAAGCTCCTCCCGGCGATGTTCAGAGGCCGCCAGGCCTCCGGCGGCTCGATGCCCCGCCGCTTGGCAAGAGGCGCCAACTCCGGCTCGAACCGCCCCTCGGCGGCGAAGATGCGTACATTGTCCAGCCGGAACCCCCAGCGGCTCCCCGGAGTGGAGGCCCCGGCCGAGAAGTGCACCCGCCCCGACACCATGGGGTCGTGATGCATCGACCAGCGCTCCACCACCTCTCCGCTCTCCCGATCGGAGAGCACGATTACCGTTGTCGCCTCCTGATTGGAGATCCGCACCCGGTACCATCTGTCTGAGAGCGGCGGGAAACGCCCGTCCGATCCCGCCCGCGAGCCCCACCGGCCCCCATAGTGGCTCCAGGCGTGCCCGCTCTCCTCGACGTACCACACCGCCCCGCCCCAGTCCTGCCCCTTGGCCTTCTCCGCCACCTCGCACGAGACGGTGTTCGAGTACCCGCCGTGTCGCTCCCCGGAAGGCTGCAGATAGTCAAACTCCACCACGTGCCCCGGCGGGACCTGCACGCGCGGCACCAAGACGCCTCCAGCGTCGCGACAGAGTATGTGCAGAGCGCCGTCCTCGATGCGGGCGAAGGACCCCTCCGTGCCCGGAAGGTGCGGCTCCCACAGCTCGCGGTTCAACTCCGAAGCCGAGAAGTCGTCCTTGAGCAAGAGACGCTGCTGAGCACGGGAGACGGTGACGGCACAGAGCAAGGGCAGACAAAATGCGGCGGTTCGCGGTAGCATCGGGTTCGTCGCCTCCGTCGGTTTGCGGTCTGAGTGTGTCGGCGTGCCAACGGCTCTACGGCCGCCAGTTGGCCAATTACGGGTCGCGAGTCAACGGCAGTCAACGGCACACGGATGGAAAACTCGATTCCGCCAGGGACGGCGCCGGGCTTCCGAGGGTGGGGGGGAGGCCCCCACGCACGTAGCATGGGCATCTTGCCCATGACCCATCACGGGCGAGACGCCCGCCACTACTTCCGCTCGACAATTGCCATCCGATCACTATCGCTGATCGCCCGGACCAACGGCGCGTACATCGCCTCGGCCCGCGTCGGCAACGCGTTGAAGACGCCCGGCGTCTCGCACCGCAGCTTGTACGCCAGCTTGTGAGCCCCCTGCGACAGGTACGTCGCGAAGAAGACCACCCGCTCGTCGCGAAGCTCCATGTTCGCATACGTCCCGCCGCCGTAGCTCGCCCCGCTGACGAGCTGCTCCGGCTCGCACCCCGCCGGCTTGGGGTCCTCGAAGATCATGTACTCGAAGTTGTTCTTCGCCTCGATCTCGAGCGTCACCTCGATCAGCGTCCCGCTGGCCAGCTCCTGCCCCGCCTCGACGCTCTTTCGCTCGTACTCGATCGTCTTGTACTTCTCGGGGACGCTCTTGCGCTGCTTGGCGTCCCATAGGCTCCGCGTCTTCTCGACCTCCTTCGGCACCAGTTGCACGTAGCTCCGCTTGACGTGGACCTCGTGCCCCGCCGCCTTGATCGGATCTTCGCGCGTGTAGTACCGCAAGTAGCTGCCGACGTAGACCACGCCCCGGCCCTGCTTGCGGACCTCGATCTTGTGCTCGCCCGGCGTCAGGTCCTCCGGCCCGAGCAGCGTCGAGGCGTCGACGGCCAGCACGTTCGCCTTGGTGATCTTGAGCGTGTTCCTCGCCTTGCCGTCGATGCTGACCGTCACCGTCATGTCCGGGTCGAGCTCGCCCGAGGCCTGCAGGTACTCGGCCAGGGCGTAGACGCAGAACGCCGTGTCCTTCGTCGAATACCACCGCGCCCCGCGACGGTTCCGAACCAGCCACTTGACGATCATCGGGATGTGCTTGTGCTTCGGCGCCGCGGCCAGGTACGCCCGCAGCACCATCGCCGTCGTCTCCAAGCCGCTGTCGTACCACCACCACCAGCCGGTCGTTCGACCCCAGCTCGCCGTCTGCGTGTCCTGGTCGATCCGGGCCGTGTTGTCGAAGTTCTCGATCAGCACCGTGGCCCGGTTGCGATCGCCCAGCTTCACCAGCGCGATCGTCAGCAGCGCCCGGCCGTAGTCGGTCAGGTCGTCGCGCTTCTTGTACAGCTCGTCCAATACCGCGCGGACCTTCGCGTCGCCCATGACGTTGCCCGGGTTCTCGCACGCCAGGGCGAACAGCATCCACACGCGGACGTTCTCGTCGTCCCGCATCCACGAATACCGTCCGACCGCCCCCGGCGCCACGACGCGATCCTTGAGGAACTTCACGCCCCGCTGCAACATCGACGCCTCGAAGCCGACGTCCGCCTCCCGGGCCTCGACCAGGGCGTAGATCGCGTACGCCGTCATGTACGGGTTCGAGCTGTCGCTCTTCCACCAGCCCCAGCCGCCGTCGGCCTGCTGCATGTCGGCCAGGCGCTTGACCCCGACGCGGATCATCTCGTTCATCCTCTCCGTGCTGAACACGGGGTTCCGCCGGCACCGCTCGAGCTGACGCTGATTCTCCGGGCCGCCTTGCCGCTCGATCTTCTTGCGCAGCTCCTCCAGGCTGATCCCCAGCTTCTGCAGTGTCTTGGCCGTCACCACCGCCGGCACGAACCGGCTGAGCGTCTGCTCCGTGCAGCCGTAGGGGTACTCGAGCAGATACGGCAGGGCGTCGATCATGACCGCCGCGATCGACGGGCTCGTCCGGACGTCCAGCGACTGGCTGAGCGCCTTGATCTCGCCCGGCACGGTGATCACCATTGTCTGCTCGCCGTCGGGCCCGTCGCCGATGTAGCCAGCCTGGGCCAGGAACTTGTCCGCCCCGTACTCCAGCACGGGGAGCCTCACTTCCATCGCGTCCGACTCCTCGTCCGTCAGCGCCTTGGCCAGCAGCGTCGCCTCGCCGGCCGAGCCCGCCTGACAGACGAAGTCGATCCGCACCTCCTTGTCCGCCGGCACCTCCACCCACCGCCGATACAGCGTCGGACCCGCGATCGCGCCGTCCAGCTTCAGCTCCTCGGACGCGCTGATCGCCCGCGAGATCGAGAGCTGCGGCGTGACCTTCAGCTCGATGCGCGCCTTCTTGGCCGTCTTCAGATAGTTGTGCACGATCGCCGAGACGTACACGAGGTCCTTCTCGACCAGGAACCGCGGCGTCTCGAGCCGCACGATCAGGTTCTTCTTCGTCACGACGTCGATCGACTGTTCGCCCACGCGGGTCTGCGTATCGCACGCGACGGCGTGGAGCGTCCACGTCGTCAGGTTGTCGGGCATCGTCACGTCGACGGTCGCCTGCCCGTCGGCGTCTGTCTTGACGTGGGCCATCCACAGGACGCTGTCGGCGAACTCCTTGCGGACCATCGCCTCCATGACGTCCGGTGTCGGCTCGGCGGCCGCGCCCTCGGCCGATGGCTTGGCCATCGCCATGGTTCTGCC
The DNA here is from genome assembly GCA_016927755.1 of Phycisphaerae bacterium. Classification (GTDB taxonomy): domain Bacteria; phylum Planctomycetota; class Phycisphaerae; order UBA1845; family JAFGLZ01; genus JAFGLZ01. Next base: position 30,867 of record JAFGLZ010000095.1, on the reverse strand, counting down.
GAGCTTGGGAGCAGGGGCGGCGGGCGCGGCGGCGTTATCGCGCATCATCTTCATCTCCGAGACGGCCTCCCGCTCGATTCCTCCTCCTCCCACGCCACCCCGACGCCCGTATCCGTGCTGACTGTAGGCAAAGCTGCTCCGCGTCGTGACCATCAGCGGACGAAGCTGCCCATAGAAGGCCTTCTGGATCTGCTCGCGGAACTCCGGCTGGATGTAGTAGACGCTCGCGTCCACCATCATCACCGCCAGCTCCGTCGAGACCGGCTTGCCCGCGCTGTCCCGCGCGGTGATCCGGACTTGGCCCTTTTCCCGCGGCAGGTAGCTCTCCTTGTTCGCCTTAGCCTCGATCGTCAAGAACTGCTGCGTCGGCGGCACGATCACCTGCCGCCGATCCTCGAACACCTTGTCGTCCCGCAGCGCCATCGCCATCAGGTGGAAGTTCGGCGTGTGTGTCGTGTCCATCGGCAGCTCGACCAGCGCGCTCTTGCCCTTGACGAACACGATCCGGTGGAAGAGGAGCCGATCCGTCTCACCCGTCAGCAGGACGTACGCGTTTTCGTGCCGCGTGTTGATCAGCAGTCGCAGCGTCTGCCCGATCTCGTACGAGTCGCGGTCGAGAACCAGCTCGAGATCGCGATACGCGAAGTGTGCGTACTCGCCGCCTCGCTGGCAGATCCACACGTCGCACTCCCCGGTGACCTCGTCGCCGGCCTTCGTCTTCGTCCTGACGATCGCTCGGAACTGCCCCTCCTCGTCGAACGGATACCGGAAGCTTCCCCGCCCGTCCTGGCCCACCTTCACGTCGGCCTCGTGGATGCGATCGCCCAGCTCATACTCCCGCCACTCCCGGTCGTCCTTCTCGACGAGCTTGCTCTTGAGCCGGTAGATGGCCGCCTTGCCCTCGAACGCGATCGCATCGCCGTTCGGGCCCTTGCTCACGATGTCGATCTGGGCGTTGTCGCCCGGCTTGTACAGGTGCCGTTGCGGCGTCAGATGGATGAAGAACGGGGCGTGCGTGACCTTCACCGAGCCCGTCCCGCGAATCTCCCGACGGCTCTGGTCCACGACCCTCGCCGTGACCTGATACTGCAGATCCGCCTCCGGCTCGTTCTCGTACGGCACCGTCTTGATCGGCCCGATCGTCGCCACGCCCTTCCCGTCCGTGACGCCCTTGCCGCGCGTCACCAGCTCGCGCCGCATGCCGAAGTGGCCGGGGATTGGCCGCTCCCGCCCGTGCGAACGCCAGCTCATCCGGTACGGCCCGCCCTGCTCCTCGAAGTACCACGGATAAGGCCTCGGCGGCTCATAGTCGCTGTGGAACTCGCTCCGCCAGACCTCGTATTCCACCTCCGCCCCCGCGACCGGCTCGCCGAAGTAGTACTTGGCCTGAACCTTGATCTCGATCTCGTCGCCGATCCGGTAGCTGGGCTTGCCCGCCGCCACCTCGACCTTGAACTCCGGCTTCTTGTACTCCTCCACGCGGAAGCGATTGCCCTGGCAGTCCCAGGGGTTGTACGAACGATCGCCCACCTCCACCTCGATCTGATAGACGCCCAGCGGCGGCTCGGCCCCGAGCTTCAGCTCGTCGCTCAACGAGCCGTCGGCGTTGGTCGTCAGCGATCGCTCGTAGACCACCTTGCCGCGGGGGTCGCGTATCCGCACCTTCACCGCCTCGTTCAGCGCGTTCTCGTACCGGCCCAAGTCGTGCTTGCGGACGATCTGCTTGAAGCGGACCGTCTGCTCCGGGCGATAGACAGGCCGCTCCGTGAAACCGTAAACCCGATACGGATACTGCCATCCCCACCAGCCCCACTCGTACAGGTCGCGGCACATCGCATAGTGGTCGCCCGACCGCACGACGAAGCCGAGCTGCCGACCGAACCGCCGGCCCTCGTCCTTGTACTCCACCTGATGCAGACCCGAGTCGTCGACCGTGGCCTGCTGATACGTGTATTTCCGGTTGCTCTGGTAACGCTGGATGAGAACGTCCGTCTTCGGCTTCGGCTCGCCCGAGACGCTGTCGACCGCCCAGACCAGCCCGTGGTTCTTGGCCGTCTTCGTGATCACCCCGAGCCGGGACACCAGCACCAACGCCACCGCCCGGATGCCCTCACCTTCGCGTGACTGGCCCGTGGCGACGACCACGTACGCCCCCGGCGCCGTGATCGGCAGGTGCGTGGGTTCGATGTTGTCTTGGCCGCTGTTGTAGTGCTCGTGTTGCCCCTTGTCGGGCGTCTCCAGCGTCCAGGTCGCGTCCGCCTTGCCCGGCGGCGACCACTTGTGGAACTCCTCCGGGCGGTGGAACTCCCGAATCATCTTGAGCAGCTCGACCTTGTACGCGCTCAGGCTGATCGACTTGAGGTTCCTCGCCGTCCAGTGGACCTCGGCCTTCTTGCCCGGCAGCGTCGGGCCCTGGATGCGCAGCGCCAGTTGCGGCCGCTTGATCTCCTTGATCCGCTGCTCGGCCCGCTGCGCGAATCGCGTCCCGGGGAACTGCGCCACGACCTTCTGATACTGCTCGATGGCCTCGACGTACTTGCGAAGCCGCTGGTGCAGCGCCTCGCCGATCTCAAAGGCTCCCTCGGCCGCGCGGGGCTGCTTCGGATACGTCGCCACGAGCTTCTGCCACGCCTCGATGGCCCGCTCATACGGCACCACCCCGCCGAAGTTGTTGCACAGGTCTTGCCCCTTGCGGAACATCGCCTCGGCCGACGTCTTGTCGTCGACGTTCAGCGCGACGATGCGGTCGTACGTCTTGGCGACCAACTCGGCGCACGCCTTCCGGCGGGCCTGCCAATCGCTGGCCGCCGGCTCGGGCTGGCCCACCATCTGCTTGAAGGCGTCAACGTCCAGGAAGTGCCGAAACACTTGGGCCAAGGCCAACAGCGTCTCCGCCGCCTCGGCCTTCTTGCCGGCGCTGACGTACAGATCGACCGCGCTGAGAAGGTGCCTGCAAGCCGTCTGCTGATCCCCGCGCTTGCGGGCCGCCTCGCCGATGGCCTGGTGAAGGTCGGGACGCTTGTTGAGCGCCGGATACTGCTTGATCAGCTCCTCGGCCGCGCGATAGCCCTTGCCCGTGCGATCCTGCTTGATCAGGCAGATCGCCCGCATGGCCTGAACGTCCACGATCCCCGGACCCTCGGGCCACGCCTTGACGTACTCCTCCGCGAGCTGAAGCGCCTCCTTGTAGTTGTGCCGGTCGAACTGATGCTTGATCGCCGCGGCCGTCTTGCCGGCGTCGGCGGCCGTGGCCGCATGCCCCCCGAACACGACCAGCGCCGTCGTGAGCGTCAACCCGATAACGATCAGTCGTTTCGACCTCATGCGATGCTCTCCTGGAAGCGCAAGTCCGGCTCAGCGGGCGCTCAATACGCTTAGACCCACACCCCGCCCGAAAGTTCCACTTCCGCTATCATCGCTCATGGATGGCCAGGATCAAGCGTCGGCGGCGAGCCGGAGACAGAACCGGCTCAGCGCGGCATTTCGACGGCGAGGTGGATGCCGCCTTGGAGGTAAGAAGCCTGAGTTCGTGGGATGTTCCGAAACGCTTCCGCGCCTAAGCCAACCACATCCCCCCGTTCACGTCGATCGTCGCGCCGGTCATGAAGCCCTGAGACTCGCCCGCCAGGAACACGACCGCGCGGGCCACGTCCTCGGCCACGCCCAGACGCCCCACGGTGATGTTGCCCTTGAGCTTGTCCATCAAGTCCCGAGGCGTGGCGGCATGGAACGCCGTGTCGATCACGCCGGGAGCCACGGCGTTGACGCGGATGTTGTCCGGCGCGAGCTCCTTGCCCAGCCCACGCGTCAGCGTCATCGTCGCCCCCTTGGTCGCCCCGTAGACGACCGCGCCGGCCGCCGCGCCGTTACGCGCCGCCACGCTGGACATGATGATCAGCGAACCCCCGCCCGCCTTCCGCAGGTGCGGCACCGTCGCCTTGACCGTCCGAAAGACGCTCGTGACGTTCAGGTCGAACAGCTTCTGGAAGAACGATTCCTCCATGTCCATGACCGTGCACCGCCGGATCAGACCCCCGGCGTTGGCGAAGACGACGTCCAGCCCGCCCAGCACCTTGACCGCCTCGTCGACGGCCCGGTCGACGTCCGCCGCGTCGCACACGTCGCATCGGATCGCCGCCGTCTTCCGTCCGAGCTTCTCGATCTCGGCCGCCGTGGCCTTGCCGCCCGCCTCATCGCTGTTGTACGTCAGGACGACGTCGCAGCCGGCTCGCGCGAGCGCCACGGCCGAGGCCGCGCCGATGCCCTTCGATCCGCCCGTGACGAGGGCCCGCTTGCCGTTCAGATCCGTTGCCGTGCTCATGATCGACTCCCGTCTTGGCAGACGCCTCTCGCTAAGCTGCCTGCAAGAATGTTTGGACAGCCAGCGAACCTTGGGTGGCCCACCTCTTCAGAGGTGGCCGGCACGAATTCGATCGGAGATTCGCGTCCCCCACGGCTAAAGCCATGGGCCACCCATATAGAGGTTCTTTCTGACGCACTGTTCGATCCTTCATGAAAGCAGCTTAGGGTTGCGTCGCCTCGACGAACGCCGCCAGCGTCTGCAGGTTGCGGATGAACGTCGAGCATTCGATCCACTCGCCCTTTACCCAGCGTCCCTGATCGTCCAGGCCGTCGATGATCTTGCGGACGGCCTTCGTGCTCACTTTGCCCGGCTTGGCCTTGCCGGGCTTGTCTCGAACCGAGGCCGCACGCTGGTCCGGCGGCAGCTTCATCACGCGGTCGTACCAGGCCTCGATGTCCGTGGGGTACATGCCGGGGCCCTTGAAGCCGTAATGCGTCGGCATGTCGCCGTCGTCATACGTCAGCTTGTACGTGTCTCGCGTGAAGTACAGGGGCTTGTTGGTCTTCAGCTCGTAGAAGCGCGCCCACGTCCCGTCGGGAAGCTTGGATCGCTTGTACCACGCAAAGGCCCGCGGCATCGGCTCGAGGTACTTCGCCTCGCCCGTGACCTTGTAGATCATCCGCAGCACGTCGAGCGCCGCCTTCGACTCCCCCGCCGTCACCGACGGCGGCTCGAACTTCCGCGCCCACGCCGGCTCCATCTCGAGGTTGTACTGCTGCGCCCACGCGGGCTGCGGCTCCGGCATCTGCGACAGAATCGCGAAGTCCCCCGCCTTGATCGCCGCCGCCCGATACTCGTCTCGCTTGTGGAAGTCGTAGGCCATCAGCAGCGTCCTGACGCAATCGCGGATGGCGTTGTCGTTCCACGTGTAATAGCTCTGATAGGCGATGCCCTCGTACTTGCGGGACCAGGTCTCGGGATACCTCGCCTTGATCACCGGACACTTGGCCGGGTCGTACGGCCCCGACCGCCGCTGCGGCCAAGCGCCGTTGGGATACTGCGCCTCCAGGAAGGCCTTCAGCCCGAACGCCACCGCCTTGCGAATCTCAGGGACCTTGCCGCCGACGGCCTGGTCGACGCACATCAGCAGCCGCAGCGCGCTCTGCGAGTTGTCGTCGTCGAACGTCGTGACGTTCCGCCGCTTGCCCTGGGTCGCGTCGCCCGCCTCGACGTCCCGGCGGTAGTACCACTTCTGGCTTGCCTTGGGGTCGAAATCGATCCGGTAGTCCCATCCGCCGCTGGCGAGCTGGCCCCAGGCCAGCGCCTGTCCGGCCGCCACCGCCGCGTCGAGGTAGGCCTTGTCCTTCGTCGCCTCGTAGGCCCGAAGGAACGCCTGACCCACCGACGGCGTGCCCGGCGGCTGCACCCAGATCTGCGTCGGCGTGGCCTTGCCCTCGCCCTCGCGCTTCGTGAAATCCAGCGAGTACTTCCACAGATAGCCGCCGCGGGTCGCCACCTTGCTCGTGAAGAACGCCGTCGCGCGCTTCATGGCCCCCAGCGCTTCAGCCCTCATCGCCGAGGCATCCTCGGCCGCGCCGCCCGGGCGGATCGACAAGGCGGCGACCAGTCCCGCGAGTCCCAACGTCCGCGTCATGCCCGTCCTCCAATCAAATGACCATGCGTGGATCTACCCCGCGGTAGCACGGGCGTCCCGCCCGTGACGGTCCATGGGCAAGATACCCACGCCACGCCCCCGCCGTGTGCCCGGCGTCTGATCTCGCACGGCCGTTCAGACTGATGGCATACGATCATTCCTTGGGCGCCGTCGCCGGCTCGATCACGATCGTGCCCGCGAGCACGTCGCCCAGACGCTGATGATTCCGCGTCAGTACCACGAAGACGAGCAGCGCGATCACCTCATGCTGCAGCTCGAGCACCTTCAGAACGTTCCGGATCGCGATCTGCTTCGGCGTCGGACGGGTCATATCGACCGACACCACCCAGCACTGCATCAGCCGCTTGCCCGGCGAGGCCCCCCAACGGTATTCCGTCAAGCCGCAGTAGAGCGCGTACAGGACGCGCACCACCAGCCACGGCCACAAGAACGCCGCGGCGTACTGGGCCTTCTCCGCGTCGGTCAGACCCTCCAGTTGGATCTCCTGTTGGATCTTCGTGGCGACGGGAACCCAGTAGAACGACGTGATCGCCAGCACCGGCGCGATGTCGATGATGAACGCCGCCAACCGCCGCCAGATGCTCGCCAGCACCACCTGCTCAGGCAACGGAATCTCGCGAACCAGGCTGTCCTGCCGACGCCAGAGCGTCAGAAGGATCACCCCCGCCAGGATGAGGTACACGATCGCCTGCGGCAATTGCGGCGCGAACGGGGTCTGACTCTTGTCCGGCCACCGCGGTAGAATCTCCAGTGTCCCCTCGGGCGTGCCCCCCGCCGAAGGCGACCAGAAGCCGACCTTCAGCGGCTCGCCGTCGGCGAACTGACCGACCAACGCGATCTTCCCGGTGAAGCCCGTCGCGCTGAACCGCTCCGGCGGAAGGTTGATCGCTCCGTCGCCCTTCCTGCGCAGCTCCGCGATGCCCCATTGACCGCCCACCCGGCGCGCGATGACGACCTTCGACTCCTTCTGTCCTTCCGGCGGCGGGGCCCATGCCACCAGAACCAGATACGTGTTCACCACCATCGCCGCGACGGGATTCGCGCTTCGCGGCAGCGGAATCGTCTCCGGCGCAAGCCACTTCCCCGAGGTGTATTGGCGATACCAGAGCTCCGCGTCCAGACCCGCCGGCAAGCCGAAGAGGTGGACGACCCCCTCGCTGGCGCACAGCCAGTGCTGGTCTTCGGCGTCATACCAGGCAGGCAAGACGCACGTCGGCTCCCAACGTCCCTGTTTCAGACAGAACAACGCCCATCGCCTCGCTGGTTCCGTGGCCACCACCACCAAGTCGGGCCTGGACGTTTGGGGCGCTGCCGCGCGGCTCCTTGTGGTCGTCGTCGGCTGCGTCTCGGCCAAACGAGTCGTCGGTTGGGAGGACGGGACAGGCTCCCGGTACTCCGCGATCGCATAGAGCGCGTCGTCCGGCGTGTCCCCGGCGAGACACCGTGGCAGCACCCGGTCCGGAAGCACCAGTTGAGGGCTGACGCGCGTGGGGCCGATGCGATAGTGCGAGCCCGTCTGGAGGAACAGGTGCAGGTAGGGCCCCAGGGCCGCTACCGACCGGATGCCCGGTGGTTGTCGACTCCCCACGCGGGGCCGGCTGAATCCCCGGTCGCGCCGCCGGATCCAGACACGCGTCTCTGCGCCCCCTGTCTCGGACGCCGCCTCGTACGTCACCCACAACGTATCCTTGTCGCCCGATGCGCGGAGTTCCGTCCATTGGGCCTCACTCGGACGCGCAAGCGACAAAAAGGCCAGGACGCACCATGGCCAAACCGCGACCCCGGGGCGATGAATAGCTTCATTCGACGATGGTCTGGCTGCTTCCATGGTCTCTCTTCAGGGGAGTGCTCGTCGGATCGCCGGCCTGGCCCCTGTCTCGCGGCGCATCGGTGCCATTATTGAAAGGATCGTCGTCGGGTCAAGCGAGCCGGCCGGCACCGCCCTCGGCAGACGAGTTTCGCGAGGCTGTAACCCAGGCTTCCCTGCCTGCCCCCTCGCGTAACCCAGGCTTCCAGCCTACTCAGGAAGCGGGCAAGGATGCTTGCGTTACACGAGAATGCACGACCGAGGACGGCACCAAGCCCCTTCGCCGGACCTACGACGCCGGCCCGGTGGTGGAAGGCTTGCTGCTCGGACGCGTCGTCTTGGTCTCCTGATACTTCGCGTCGACCTGGATGCACTGCCAGTCCTTCGGGACCGCCTTCGGGTCCAAGTCCGGCCAGCCCTTTTGTCGGATCCTGGAGGTCACGGGCATGATCCGGGCGTTGGCTAGCTCCAGTCCGAGGAACCGATCCTCCTTGGAAAGCCTCAGGTGGATTCGATGAGGCAGGATCGGTGCCGGGGGCTCGATCACCTTGTCCTCGATCCCGACGGCACGGAGATCCGCCAGCGTCGCCTCCCAACTGTTCTGGCCCAACGAGTCCTTCGACACGATCCGCGTCGTCAGGAACGGCTCGACCCGACTGATGCTGTACTCACGATCGATGCGCACCCGGCCGTCGCCCAACGGCCACAGGTACTGAAGCACGCATTGCGGGTCGAGCGTGTGCGGCGCGGCCCCGCCCGACGCGATGTAGCTCGGCCCGATATACCCGTCCGATGGCGTCGGCAGACGGGTCAGACCCAGCGCGGCGATCAACTGATCCGGCCGGATCGACAGATCCTTGCGGACGTCCGTGCGGCGAAGATTCGCATGCCGGCCCCAACGAATCACCTTGTCCTGGTAAAGGCTCAGCCAGAAGCGCTCCCGGTTCGAGCCGATCTCGGCGACCACGCCCCCGAGATCGTGCTTGATCCTCACGTACAGGTCGTTCGGCTTGCGGAAGGTGAGGCTGCCACGCCCGTCCAGACGGTGCTCCTTGCCGTCCTCGTCGAAGAATCCGCCCTCCACGACGACCGAGGCGCTCAACTGGACGCCCGCCGGCATCCGATCCGCGTTCGCGTTGACCCGGGCGACCACCGTCTCCAGCGGCTCCGGCTTGCTCGTGATGGGTCGGTATGCCGGTCGAGGCGGCGGCTTCGGCTGCGTGCATCCCGCCAGAAGCGCCGCCGCCAGGACGAGGGGCGTTCGCATGCACGCTCCGATCCGCCGAGACGCAATGACGCTCTGGTCGCTCATTCGCCTGACTGCTCCTGGACGTCGACGTCGCCGGCCTCGGTTTCCCCGTCCTCTTCGCCGTCGCCCGATCCCTCGCCAAGGGGATCGTCGATCCCGCTCGACGTCTCCCCGCGGAGGATCACGCCGAGCTGGCCGCTGACCGACGCGATCTGCTCGTCGTCCATCTTCGGGTTGAGCACCTGGTGCAGGGCGTTCGTCGTCGTCAGACGCATCTGCCAGTGCTCGTTCTCCCCGTCGCTCATGGTCTGCTCGTAACGAAGCAGCTTCTTACGCATCAGGAGCAGCGCCAGCACGAAGCGAAAGCGGACGCGCATCGGTTCGGTCTGCTGGTCCAGCCGCTCGAAGAAGTTGATCAGGACGCCGTCGTCGACCAGCAATTTCTCCTTCTTCTCCTTCACGGGGATTCGCGATTTCCAGAAGCAGAAGTGCTCGAGCGCCTCGGCCTCCCAGCAGCCGGGGCAGAAGTCCTTCCGCTCGAAACCCTCGCCGACCTCGAACAGGACCCCGTAGTAGTCGTCGCCTTCCTTCAGCTCGACCTCGCACCGGCCGCACCGGCCCGTGGCCCGAGCGATTTCCCAATCCGACATACCGCGATAACCTCCTTGTTGGCGATGCCGCCACGCGACGTCGACTCCGTCCAGCCGATTTCATGTCATGGGCGGTGGATTGTCAAGCTGCGGCCCTGACCCGCGCTGCGTCCGAGCCGCGTCCTCGCTCGGCGCAAAAGAAGCCCCCGCTAGCCGCCTGGCTCGCGAGGGCTTGTCACGTTCCGGTTCCGTGCCTATTTCTGCTCGCTTTGCTCGACCTTACGAATCTGCTCACTCGTCAGGATCTTGTCCAGCCGCTGTTTGAGCTCCTCGAACAGGTCGTTGATCGGCGCGTCCAGCTTGCCCAACTCCTCGTTCGCCCCGGCGTCCCCTCGATTCTTGCGGAGTGCCGCGTGCAAACGCCGGTAGTCCTCGACGTGCGCCGTGCGATGCCGCTGGGCCTGCGCCTTGCAGTCCTTCAGGATGGCCTCGGCCTGCTTGCGCTGACCTTCATCCAGACGATACTTCCTGACGAAATCGCGCACGTAAACGTCCCAGAAGTGGTCGGGATCGACCTCGACCTGCTGATCCTGGCCATCCTTGGGCGTCTGTCCCTGTTGGAGGCCGATTCGGGGCGGCCCTGCTGCCGACGGCGGCGGCGGGGTGTTCGTCGGCGTCGCAGGCTGGTCGCCCGTCTTCTTGACGACCGGCGTGCCTTCCTTGGTCCCGCTTCCCTTGGCGGCGCGGCTGTTGCGAGGCATCGGACGCCGCCGGGCCTGGCTCTGCACGACCCAGTCCTTCTTCGGCTCGAAGCCGCCGCTCTTCCACCGCGTCAAACGTTCCTCGTACTGCTTGAAGTCAACCTCCATCATCCGCAGGTCCAGGTCATGGATCTTCTTCTGCTCGGGAGTGAGGATCTCGGCCCACTCCTTGTTGCCGGCCAGGATCTCCTTCTTCGCGTCCTGGTAAACGGGCAAGGCCCGCTCCGCCCACGACTGGATGGTCTCGACGCTCGGCGCCTTGCCGATCGCCCGCATGGCGATCGCCTCCCGGAACAACGACCGGATCTTCTCGTCGTGCTTCTCGAGCAGGTTATTGACCCGTCGGGCCATCAGCTTCCGCGTATACTCGGCCTGGTCGTCGTTGAGCTTGTAGCGTCGGATAATCTGCTCCGCCGCCGACGTGACCATCGACTGGATGTTCCACAGGTTGCTGCCCTTGTCCTGGGAGCCCCCCTCGGCGCTCACATGAGATGTCAGCGGCCACAGCAATGCCGCCGCGAGCAGGACGAATTTGCGTTTCATCGACATGAAGTTTCCCCATACGGCCAGAAATCGTCGCTAGCAGATTATACCCCTCGCTCGGCACAGGTTGCACCGACTGTCTGCAAGCCCACCGTCCTTCGTATGTTAGGGGATCGTTCCCGAGGTGCAATACGCAGGCCAGCCAGAGACAACCCGCAAACCTCCTGGACCGCCCATCCGCCTCCGTGTCGCTATGCCGCCTCTGAGTAGGCGTCCCTTCACGCCCCGCGATCGGGCCCGCTCCGTCTGTCTATCTATGCCAACCCATTGGGGTTCCGGCGGCCCCTCAACCATTCTATCGGCCAGAAGACCGTCCGGAGCCACTTCATCACCCGGTACCACCGGAATCGACGGGCGATCTGCCGCATCTGGGCGTTCTCCGGATCCGCCGACAGGGCCCGGCGAATCATCCGACGGGCCTCACCCCAACGTCCCAGATGCACATACGCCAGCGCCAGCTTGTGCATGGCCATCACGTAGTCCGGCTGGATCTCCAGCGCCCGCAGGCAATGGCTGATCCCCTCGCCGAATTTGTGCCGCAGGAAACAGCAGACCCCGAGATTGTGGTACGGCCCGGGCAGACTGGGTTCGAGTTCCGTTAGCCGCCGGAAATACGTCGCCGCCTGCGTCGGCCGGGACGTCTCCAGCAGGCAGTTGCCCATCGACATGAGCGCATGGCGGTTGTCCGGGTTTCGCTGGAGGGCAAGGCCCAGGTGATAGCGGGCCTCCGCGTGACGCCCGGAACGAAGATACGCCTCGCCCAGGAACTGGTGTCCGCCGGGACACTCATCGTCCAGCGAGATCGCCGTCTGAAAGGCATCCAGCGCCGCCTCGAGCTCTCCGCCGTTCAGGGCGATCTGGCCCATCGCCGCGTACGCCTCGGCGTTCTCCGGGTCGAGCTCCACGATCTGCCGATACTTCTCTCGACCCGCCTCCGTCTCGCCCATTTCAAGGAGCAGATCCGCCAGCTCGGCCAGGAGGTCCACGTCTCCCGGCTCCTCTCGGAGCTCGGCGAGATAGTTCTCCTTGGCCGCCGGAAAGTCCCCTTTGGCTCGGTACGCCTCGGCGATCCGCGCCTTGGCCCCCAGATACTGTGGGTCCAGATCCAGCACCTTCTGCCAGCACCAGATCGCGCGATCCCACTGCTCGCGATCCGCCAGCGAGATGCCCACGTTGTAGTAGCAGTGCGGACACTCGTCGGTGAGCTGCTGGGCCAGGTAGAACATCTCCTCCGCCTTTTCGTGCTGCCCCATCTCGGCGTAGGTGACGATTCGATGGCAGTAGGCCGGCTCGTGTTCGGGGTACTGCCGGGAGCACTGCTCGAAGATGTCCAACGCCCGGGCGCAGCGCCCGGTTCGAGTCAGGGCCACGCCCAGCGCCGTCATCGCCTCCTGGTCGTTCGGATCGATCTCCAGCGCGTGCTCGTACGCCTTGATCGCGTCCTCATAACGCTCCAACTGATCCAGGATGTAGCCCCGGTTGCAGTGCCAGCCCGCATTGTGCGGATTGATCTCGATCGCGGCGGTGATCTCATCGAGGGCCTCGAGCCACCGCTGGGATTCGTAGAGCTGCTGCGCTCGCTCAACGCGTTGTTCTGCCTCGAACCAATCGTTCATGGAGCGATGCTACTCCATCCCTGTAAGACCTATGATCGGGATCCCATCGAGAGAGATGCCGTCCATCCTTGCCGCATTGGAGTCGACCGCGATTTCAAGCCGGGTCTTCCGGGTCGTCGCGCCTCGTCTCTCGCCCTCCGAAAACCCCGACACCCTGAATTCTACTTACATCGACCCGCCGAAACAAGCAGACCACAAGCCCCCAGGGCCGATCGAATTTGCCCGCGGACCCTATCAGGGACAATCCCGCCGGACGCCTGAAACTCGGTCACGCGGTGCGGGTCTGGCGGGCGAGGATGGAGTACAGGCGAGATCTGGAGATGCCCAGGAGCCGGGCGGCGCGTGTCTTGTCCCCCGCCGTGGTTCGCAGGGCCGCCGCCACCGCGCGCCATTCGGCCTCCCGAAGCGTCATCACCTGGCCGCTCCGCGGCGGCGCTGCCGTCATGCCATCGGCCAGGTCGAGAACGTCGATCCCCACTTCGTCGGGAAGCAGCGGCTCGGGGAAGTCCTCCGGCATCAGTTCCATACGATCGTGACTGACCAGTGCGAACTCGATCGCGTTGGCAAGCTCGCGGATGTTGCCGCGCCACGGCTGGGACTCGAGCCATCGCCCCGCCGTGCCGGAAAGAAGCCGTCGAGGCTCCTCATAAACCTGGGCCTGTAGGTCGAGGAAGTGGTTCGCCAGCGGGACGATGTCGCTGATCCGCTCCCGAAGCGGCGGCACGATCAGGCGATACGCGCTGAGTCGGTAGAAGAGGTCCTCTCGAAACTTCCCCCCCCGAATCAGCCCCGGTAGGTTCTGATGCGTCGCCGCCACGATCCGAACGTCGACCGGGATCGGCCTCGTATGCCCGACCGGCGTGACGCACCGTTCCTGCAACACGCGAAGCAGACGCGTCTGAAGCGTCGGGGGCATGTCCCCGACCTCGTCCAGAAATAGCGTGCCGCCGTCGGCCGCGCGAATGTACCCGGAGTGATCGTAGTCGGCGCCCGTAAAGGCCCCGCGGATGTGGCCAAAGAGTTGGCTCTCGATCAACGCGCCGGAGAAGCTCGAACAGTCGACCGCCACGAACGGGCCGCTCGCTCGCCGAGATCGATTGTGGATCTCGCGAGCCACGCGCTCCTTGCCCACCCCGGACTCGCCGAAGATCAGGACCGTCGTCTGCCGAGCCGCCAGCGCCTCGATCTGGATGTCCAGTGCCTTGGTCACCGGATCGGCGCGGACAAACCTCGCCTCGAGGGACCTCGTCAAGTCCTGCGGTCTGCTCGATCGATCAGCGGGTGCCGGACCGCCTTGTCCGGCCATCTGGAAGCCTGGTTGTGCCCCGTCCACGATCTCCTCCCGCGCTGTGCGGGCGAAAAGACCTGTGCTTGGGTCGGCTCCATCCAACCAGCTTGTGAGAGGGTGATACTCCAACTCCCCGTGAGCTTCTCTCTCTCCCACACCCTAGCGCTATTCGGGATCGCTAATCAGGCCTAATGCCTGATCTCGTCCCTCCTCAAACGCCCGTAGAGGGTAACGTTCTCGGAGGAACACGTATTGCTCCCGACCGATATTATCCTACGGGCCTTGTAAGGGCAGGTCAACCCCTTCCCAGAAGGGCCACGAGTCCCGACAAGAGCGCCCACGTCGCCGGACATGCGTAACGATCTAAGTTCCAAAGAAATACGCGGGTCGGATCGGCTGGGTGTCTCGCAGCCGCGACCATCGAGAGTCCCAAAACTTTCTGCGGCCCTTTCTTGCGGACGAGACCTGCGACAAGGCAGGCAGACTGACGCGGGCCAGCTTCACTTGACTGCCTTGAACCACGCTAGGCCCCCCGCCCCCGTGGCGGGGTCGATGTAGGGGATCAGATCTCCACCCAGCATCTGGGGCCGGCGACCCCCCCCGACCGTGTGGCCGATGACCAAACCCATGGCCGCTCCGAATACGACGTCGGAGAAATGGTGCTCACGATCGTCCAGACGCGCCAGGCCCACCATCCCCGCGACGCCGTACAGAGGGAGCCCCACCCAGGGACCGTAGGCCTGATGCATCACCGCCGCCATCGTGAACGCACTCGACGTGTGACCCGATGGCCAGGCGAACGACTCGCCGTTGGGTCCGTCCGTGTTGGCGCACAGCTTCAAGACCGACGTGCTGACGCCGTTGATGATCAGGGCGCTGAACATCGTCTTGGCCACCTGGTACGTCTTCGTGTCCTGCATCTGCTGACCCGCGAGGTACCATGCCCCGGCCAGGGCGAAGTGAAAGGCCGGATTGCCGAGCACGCCGAACGTTTCCCGCCACCCCTCGCTCAGCGTGTGATGGTCGTCGTAGTAGTCCTCGATGTCGTCGTCCACCTCGGGCCTGAGGGCGACCGAGACCCCCCCAGCCGTCACCAGGATGATCGCGTTCGTGGCGCTCCAATAGACCCGCTTCGTGTCGTCCCACAGTTCCCGCGGCGTCGACTTGACGTCCCGCCAGACCGTCTGGCCGAAGCCGGGCAGCGGCTCCCGATCGGACGTCTCGGCCACGCCCGACGGCGAGGTCGCGGCGTCCTGCCCGGAGGGCGCCTCGCCCATTTCGGACAGCGTCAGATACTCTCCGTCGACGCCGTCGTTTCCAGGTGAACGGAGGAAATCGGTTCGTAGGGGGGCCCCCGCGTCTCCGTCCGCGTACGAACGAGTTGCTTGAAGGGCCAGGGCCCTGGCCAGGTACGCCTGCCGGGTCGGGTCGCCGTTGCGGATCGAGGCCACGCGATCCAACGCATCGAGCACCCGATCCGATTGGCGAACCAGCCCTTTGGCCATCGCCACCTCCCGCGGCGTCACTGCCCTGTGCGTCGGCTCCCAGGAGAGCCTGCTCGCCTCCTCCTGGCCAAGGCGAGCCTGGCTTCGCCGCTCCGCCCGCTCGAGGGCGTCAGCCAATTCGACCGACACGGCGTCTTGCGGGGTCTCGTTGCTGATCGCGGGCCAGCCGAGCCGACAAACCTCGCCGACCGAGGCGCATCCCAAGACGCTCATCCATGCGGCCACACCGCATCCACACGCCACCCAACGGGCGATCCTGACGTTTACGCGTCGCATCGTCTGTCTCACTTGTGCGATGACGGGGGCAGGGGTGTGCGGGGCCGTGGTTACAGAGGCGCGCGAGCCACCGCGGCCGGCTGATACTTCGCCAGGAGTTTCCGCAGTGACGGCTGGTCCGGCTCGAGCTCCAGCGATCGGTGCCAGTGTTCGATGGCCTCGTCGCGAAGCGGCGTCTGTCTCGGGTCCGCCAGATACTGCCTCATGCGAACCACCCCGAGCCCCGCGTGAGCCACTCCGTCTCGCGGATTCAGTCTAATCGCCCGTTTGTACGTGTCCATGGCCTGCTCGTACTTTTCCTGGCGGTACAACGCGTGTCCCAACCGCTCGTACGCCATGGACAGGTGGGGGTCCATCTGCAAGGCCTGCGTCAGCGAGATCTCCGCGAGCCGGAATCGCTCCTGTTTGAGGTAGGTCGTCGCCAGGTTCACCAGGACGATCGGTTGCGTCGCGTCCCGTTCCAGACTGTTCTTGTAGGCGCGAATGGCCGAGTAGTAATCGTTCTGTGAGTCGTACACCGCGCCGATGTTCGAGTACACACCGGCGTTGTCCGGGTTGATGGCCAGGGCCTTCTTGTAGTACGTCATGGCCTCCGGATGCCGGTTGAGCTGATGATAGCAGACCCCCAGATCCATGTGCGCCTCGAAGCGGTTCGGCTCGAGGTCGCAAGCGTGCAGGTAGGCTCGGATCGCCTCGGTATACCGGCCCAGGATCCGATACATCTGCGCTAAATCGAACGCGTAGTCATAGCTGTGCGGGTCGATCTTCACCGCCTGCTCGAACGGCGGAATCGCCCGATCGTACTCGCCCCGATGCCGGTGAATCCTGCCTATCTGGTGATGCGCCGAGGCCAACTGCGGGTTGAGCAGGATGGCCTGGCTGAACTCCGCCAGGGCCAACTCCAGATCGTCCGATGCCGCGAATCTCTCGCCGGCGCTGACGTGCGCCTCGGCCTGTTCCTGGTAGAAGTACTGCTCGCACCCCAACGGGACGAGAAGCACCGCGCCCGTCAGGACCGCGACCCATGCCTTCGCGCGACAGCCTATCCACCTGCTCGACATCCGGTGACGCCCCCTCGCCTGGCGATGCAGCGCCTCGCCCCGCGGCCGGTCTCGAAACCGTCGCGGGCTCGCGCCTAACGCGCTGCCGCGGCAGGGATTGTACGTTCCTCGCTCGTCGGACGGTTGACATATCAGCCGGTCAACCTATTATCAAATCGTCTGTCCGGGCGTCGTTAGTACAGTTTTTCCGGCGGGCCGTCCGGTGGGAGCCCCCTGATGCGAACCCTCTTGGCCATGCCGGCTTACAATGAAGCCGGCACGCTGCCGACCGTCCTGGCCGGCGTCCGGCGCTACGTCCAGGACATCCTGGTCGTTGACGACGGGTCCACCGACCAGACCCCCGCGGTCCTCCGGGACATCGGCGGCGTCGACGTCATCCGCCACGACGTCAACCGCGGCTACGGCCAGAGCCTCATCGACGCCTTTCACCACGCCGTCCACGGAAGCTATGACTGGGTCATCACCATGGACTGCGACGAGCAGCATGCCCCCGAGCACCTCCCCGACTTCCAGGCCGCCGCCGCGCGCGGCGACGCCGACGTCGTCAGCGGCTCACGCTATCTCCAGACCCTCGACGGCGACGACGAGCCGCCGCACGCTCGCCGCGCCATCAACATGACCATCACGGCCCTGCTCAATTGCCAGCTTGGTCTGAACCTGACGGACGCCTTCTGCGGCTTCAAGGCCTATCGCGTCGTCGGGCTCAAGCGACTTCACCTCACGGACCCTGGCTACGCCATGCCCCTGCAGCTCTGGGTCCAGGCGGCTCGCGCCGGGCTCAAGATCCGTGAGATCCCCATCAAGCTGATCTACAACGACCCAAACCGCTACTTCGGCGGCGACCTCGACGACCACCACGTCCGACTCACGCACTACGTCAACGTCATCAAGTCCGAAATGGGCGGCTTCCACTGCGATTGCTTCAAGGACCAAGGCAAGCAGGCCATTCAGCGGAAGATTGCCTCCTACTGCGCCCGCTGTTACGCTGATCCGTCATGCTGAAGTTCCAGGCACTGAGCACCCCAAGCGGCGATGGCGAGACCCTCGTCGAGCCGACCGCCCAGAAGCTCCCCGGGCTCACCGAGGCGAACCGCCGCCTGCTGGCAGACGCCGAAGCGACAATCCACGGCCGGCCGATATCGGAACTCCGCGCCGCGACCCGATCCACACTCGTCGGTGCAACCGACGTCCCGATCATCGTCACGGGCCATCAGCCCGAGTTCTATCACGCCGGCGTCTGGGCCAAGAACGTCGTGGCGGCCAGACTGGCCCAGGCCCTCGGTGGACGGGCCCTCAACCTCGTCGTCGACAACGACGCCCCAAAGAAGACCTCCCTCGCCGTCCCCCACGAACGCGACGGCGTCCTCACCTCCCAAGAAAAAGCATTCGCCGAGTACCGCGTCGGCTGGGCCTTCGAGCAATTCGAGGCCATGAGTCGCCCCGACGGTCGACGACTCCTCGACGAGATCCGAGCCGCCCTCGGCGATCAGGCCTACGAGCACTCCGCCCTGCCGCTCATGGCCCAGGCCCTCACGAACCAGGAGCAGGCGGGAGACTACGTCGATCAGATCACTGCCGCCCGTAAGGCCGTCGAGGCCCATTTCGGATTGGACCTCGTCGAGCGACGCGTCAGCCAATGCTGGGGCGGCGAATTCCTGCTCGACGTCCTCGCAAACGCGGACCGGTTTGCCGCCTGCTACAACGACGCCCTGACCGACTACCGCAAGGCCGTGGGCATCGCCGGCCGGAATCGTCCCATCCCCGACCTCATCCGCGACGGCGATCGAATCGAGCTGCCCGTCTGGGTCTATCGCCACGCCAAACCCCGTCGCCGCCTCTTCGTCGAGCGATCCGGCGACAAGCTGACCTTCCACGCCGAGGCCACGCCGATGGGCGCCCTCGGCCTCGACGACCTCCGGCAACCCGATGGCATGGCTCGGCTGAGGGCCGTCATCGGCTGGCGCTTCCGTCCGAGGGCCCTGACCCTGACCACCTGGGCCCGCCTCCTGCTGGCCGACCTCTTCATCCACGGCATCGGCGGCGCCAAGTACGACCGAATCACCGATCGGCTGATCGAGCTCTACTACGGGCTCCAGCCCCCGGCCATGGCGTGCGTCTCGGCCACCGTCCGAATGCCGCTCGAGCGCTTCCCTGTCGATCGGTCCGACCAGGTCCGCGCGCGGCGCAAGTGCCGCGACGTCCGCTACAACCCACAGCGCTACGTGAGCGTCATCACCGCCGACATGAGCGGACGCCTCCAGGCCCGCGTCGACGCCATCGCCGAGTCCGAACGCCTTAAGCGTCAAGACCGCCTCAACCGAAACGCCCGACGCGACGCCTGGCTGGCCGTCCGCAAGGCCAACGCCGACTTGCTCTTGGTTGATCCGACCGTCCCCGATCGGCTGGAGGCCGAGGCCGACCGCATCGAGCGACAGCTCGCCCACAACAACGTGGCCGACTCCCGAGAGTACTTCTTCGGCATGCTGCCCATGGACAAGCTCGCCCGGCTCCTCGACGCCCTGCCGAGCGCGGATGACTTCCGTCTAAAACCCCGATGAGCCCCGATGGTCTCCAACAGGCGGGGGTCTGCGGGTTGCCTTCTGGTTTCTCTTGCAATCCAGCCAACCGCGGATTAAACTGTTGGGCTCGGATTCAATGTGGTAAGGAACATACAATGCCTAAGCAGAAGACTCATAAAGGCTCGGCCAAGCGGATGAAGGTCACCGCCAACGGAAAGGTCCTTCGCAAGAAGACCTTCGGCGGCCACCTCATGAGCGGCAAGAGCGGCTCGCAGTGCCGCAAAACCCGCAAGACGGTTGCCCTGGCCAAGCCCGACGCCAAGCGGGCCCTGAGGAGACTCGGCCAGCCCTGATGGCCAAAATCCGGCTCTTGACGGTCGGATTTCAGCTAAGCCACGACAAAACAAGGAGTTTGCCATGCCTCGGGCACGAAAGGGTGCGGCCCGGCATCGTAGTAAAAAGCGGATCCTACGTCAGGCCAAGGGCTATCGCGGCGGACGCAGCAAGCTGTGGCGATCGGCCAAGGAGGCCGTCGTCAGGGCCGGTGTCATGGCCCGAGCCGGGCGACGAATCAAGAAGCGGGACTACCGTTCCCTCTGGGTCACCCGCCTCTCGGCCGCGTGCGGCCAGCACGGCGTGACCTACAGCCGGTTCATCTGCGGGCTCAAACGCGCCAACGTGGTCCTCAACCGAAAGATGCTCAGCGAGCTGGCCATTCACGACGGAGAGGCCTTCGAGGTCCTCGTCAAGCTCGCCCGTGAGAAGATCGAGCAGGCGGCCTGATCACCGGCGACTTCTTGTCGCCGAATCACGCATCCTTCCGCAAACGACCTGCCCCACCGGCTACGATGACCGTTGGATCACAGCGCCCTCGGCGCGCGCTCCACCTGGTAATTCCACGCCGCCGCCCTTGACCCCCCGTGCCGTATCAGCCAAGATGCCGCCGTCCGTGGTGATACGATTCCGAGTCCTTCTGCGCCGCTACGGAAGGCGGCGGGTGGTGAAACACGATGGGAAAGGCATCCTCCTCTGGTCCTTTGGAGCCCGCGGCTCGCCGTGCCGTCAACCTCCTTCGCGCCGCGGGAAGTACGACCGTTATTGCCGGCGTGCTCATCGTCCTTTACTACGTGCTGGCCTTGGCGCTGACACCGGGCCAGCAGAGCGACCTGGCCGTCGCCGCGGGCCTGATCCTGGGCGTCGTGCTCTGCGGCCTGGGCGTTATGACGTTGCTGCTGAGAACCGGCGGGCTCTGGCCCACCATGATCATCGCGGGAATCCTCCTGGCCATGCAGCTCCTGAACGCCTTCATGAGCGCCTCCGGACAGGGGCAAGAGACGTTGTCCGTCTTCGCGCTGGTCGTCCCCCTCATCGTCCTGGTCTTCAACACGCTCGCCGTCGGCGCCGCCCGAACCCTACCCGCCAAGGAGTGACGCGCCCTTGGAACCCGCGCGGAAACGCACGCGCGAAAGACCCCGCCGCGCGCCCAACCGCCCTACGCGTACCGTGTCAACTCCTGACGATTGATCCGATCGAGAAATCGAACGAGTGCGTATTGAGCCCCGATGTGTGGAACCCCGTGCCCGGCCGCCCGCGCCTGACGGACCGGCTCCCCCAGGATCGACTCCACCTCCAGCGGACGCTTCTCCTCGAAGTCGATCTGCATGCTCGTGCGGTAGTGGCCCATCGTCTCGGTGTTGGCGAACATCTTGTCCACCAGCGGGTCTGGGCTGATCGAGCACCCGCAGGCGTTGCCCGCCTCGATCGTCTCCAGCATCAGCTCCCGAGCCTCCGCGCCGAGCAGCTCGTCGTCCAGGATCCGCCGCGTGCTGATTCCCCCCGCCGAGACGCTGAGCGAGTTGAACGGAATGTTCCAGACGAGCTTCTCCCACCGCGCCTGCTTCAGCGAGTCCAGCGGTTGCGCCTCGATGCCCGCCTCGGCGAAGATCGCCGCGATCCGTCCGACCTCGTCCCGGTCGTCCAGCAGGTGCCCGAACGCCACTCGTCCGTAGTCCAGGTGGTGCACGTGCCCCGGCTCCCCACGATTGCAGCACACGAACGCCAGTCCGCCGAAGACCCGCCAGGGCTCGAACGACTCGGCCAGCCGCTGCTCGGCCCCCAGCCCGTTCATCATCGCCAGGATCCTCGTGTCCCGACCGACGCACGGGCCAATGAGCCCCGGCGCCGCGTCCAACGCCGTCGTCTTCAGGGCGCAAAGCACCCAATCGACCGGACCGATCTCCTCGCTCCGCGCATGACACCGAACCGACTCCAGCCGAAAGTCCCCGTCGCGACTGTGAACCGTCAGCCCCCCGTCGCGGACCGCCTCATAGTCGCGACGCATCAGGAAATGGACCTCATGCCCCGCCCGGGCCAGCCGGGCCCCGTAGAAGCATCCCACCGCGCCGCTGCCGATGACACCGATGCGCATAGTCCCTTACCGGCTCCTCCTTGCCTTGATCTGATCTCGGGATTGTGTCGGATGGGCCCCGATCGGGCAAGCCGAACGAGACGAGATGAAGGACAACGTTACTCGGGCTTGCGAAGCTGGGATTCGCTCGGGATCCGATCCAGCCGCGTCTTCAGCTCCTCGAACAGATCCTCGATCCCGCCCAGCGTCTCGCGCAGCTCGCCCTGGGCCGCGCTACGCTCCTCTCGCGACGACGCCTTCCGGATCTGTTCCTCCAGCCGCTTGATCTCGTCCCCCCTCGACCCGCGATAGGCCTGAGCCTGTTCCTGAAGATCCTTGAGGATCGCATACGCCGTGGTCTTCTGGCCCTGGTTCAGGCTGTACCGAGCGCAGAAATCCTTGACGTAAGCCACCCACTTCGTCTCGTCGGGCAAAGACGACGTGTCCTCCGTCGTCCGAGTGCTGAACCGTCCCCCGGACTCACCGATTCGCGGGGGGCCCCCCGCTTGCGATGGGCCCCGAGGGGTCGTGGCCTGGGCGGCCCCGCCGGCCTCCTTCTTGTCGCCGCTCGATGAATCCTTCGCCGACGAACTCGCATCCTTGCCCGAATCCCCCGAGGTCCCCGCCATCGCCACGTGGACCCCGTCCTTCTCGAGTCCCCAGTCCTTCGGCGACCACTGGCCCTTCTCCCAGGTCGCCATCGACTTGTCCAACTCCTTCGTCCGCCGGTCGACGATCGACAGATCCTTCATGATCTTCGACCGCTGTTCGGGCGTCATGGTCTTCTCGGCGAACTCCCTCAGACTCCGGTTCGAGCCCTCCAGCTCTTCCATCATGATCGGCCGCATCGCCTTCATCCACTCCGACACCTTCTCCGGAGTGAACGGCTTGCCCGCCAGACGGGTCTCGATGATGTCCTTCGCCACCGGCAGAATCTGCTCCCCGTGCTTGAGGAAGAACGCGAACGATCGCTGAATGTAGTTGACCTTGTACTTCTGGATCTGCTCGTCGGACAGCCCGTAACGCTGCCTCGCCATGTCCGACGCCACCTTGAACCGTCCGTTGAAGTCCCACGGCGGGACCTTGCTCGTCTCGATGAACACCGTCTTGAGGTACTGATCCGTGTCCGTGTTCCACTTGTTCTGCCGGGCGATGCTCTCCACCATCTGCGTGATCGCATCCGCGTGTTTAGACCAGGAACCCGACGCCTGCACCTTCATCGCTAGCGCATTGGCCTCGTCGAAGAGCTGCTTGTACTTCGAGGCGTTCATCCGTCGGGGTTGCGTGCTCGGGCGTCGCGGGGCCCGCGACGACGACCTCGCGCGGGGCTTGAATCGGTTCGCGTCGCTGGCGCGACCGCCCGACGGAGGGGTCTGCGGCGGGCGACCCGTCTCGGCCCACGTCGTCGATGCCGCCGCCAGGACGACGGGCACGATCATGAGACTTGCCTGTTTCATAATGCTCTCGTCTCGCTTCCCCCGGTCGGACACTAACCGATTCTATCCCCGTCTCGGCCTCAACTCCAACTGTGGACGATTCCGCCCGATTCCCCGCCGCGGCCGCGCCACACCTCCATCGGCGCGCGCACCCTCCTCCCTCGGCCTCCAATCGGCATTACCTGGCGACAAACTCCAGCAGTTCGTTGGGATGATCGATGATGTGCATCGCCCCCGTCAGCTCCTCCGGGCCCCGGAACCCCCACGAGACGCCGATGGGCGCCATCCCGGCGTTCAGCGCGGTCTCCACGTCCACGGCCGAATCCCCCACGAGGGCGATCTCCCCCGGCGCCAGGCCCATCGTCTCGGCGATCCGCAGCGCCCCCGCCGGATCCGGCTTCCGCGCCACGTCGCTCTTGTACCCCTCGACGTGGACGAACGACCACCGGGCGAAGATCGTCTCGACGATCCTCGCGGCGAAGTCATGAGGCTTGTTGCTCGATATCCCGATCGGGATGCCCCGTCCGACCAGGGCGTCCAGCAGATCGGGGATGCCGGGATACGGAAACGATCGGTCCATCGGGAACTTGTTGTACTCCTCGACCGCCCGCTCGTACATCCGGTCGAACCGCGAGCCGCTCTCCTCGCCCAAGGCGGTCGCGCATAATTGTCGCAGGCCCCACCCGACCCACTCGGCGTAGTCCGCCACGGGATGCACCGGCGCGCCGACCGCCTCGAGCGCGAGATTCGCCGCATACGCGATGTCCCCGAGCGTATCGCACAGCGTCCCGTCCATGTCGAAAATGATGCCGCGAGCGGCCTTGCCGAGCTTCATGATCAAACCTCGTCAGGGGGCGGTGGTCGGCGTGGTCGAGGGCCGGTCCGCGAGTTCGCTAAGACGACGCATGTTGTCGCGCACGGCCTCGGGTGACCAACTGATGATAATGTATCGATCGCTCACCGCGATCGCGGGACGGACCACCCCCGCCTGAACGTACCACATCCCGTCAGGCTCGCGACCCACGTGAAAGCGGAACGACCCCCGAGTCCGTGGACGCGAGGGACGCGTCGCCGCCGCCGTCGCTGTCGGTCGCGTGCTGCTCGATGACGCCTCGGGCCGACGCTGCCACTCCTGCCAAGCCCCCATCATGGCGTCGATGGCGTCCTGAACCGGCGCCGCGTCGTCGATCTCCAGAAGTAGCGTGAACGTCAGCGGCAGCTTCAACGGATGCGCGGGCCAGTCGTGGATGACCAGGTAGTCCCCCAAGCGGTCCAGAAGCTGCGATCGGATGTTGATGCCCGTCCGCCGCTCCAACTCCGCGAACCATTCGTGCCATTCGCCCCGCTCCTTCTCGGTCTGCGACGCCAGATACGCGTCGCGCAGCCGGCAGACCCAGTCGGTCAGGTCCAGCGGCATGATCGCGCAGCTCGCCTCGGGCGGAACGGCCGCGAGGTGGCGCTTCGGCACGTTCTCCGGATCCGACAACGCGCGAAAGAAGTCCCCCTCCTTCTCATAGTGGTTCATCGTGTAGCAGACGAGATACCGCCCGTTCATGCGCAGCGTCGCCAGTCCGCGTTGAAGCTCCCCCGCCCCGAGCGCCTTGAGCACCTGCTCCGGACGACCTTGGACCACCGGCTCCAGCCGCTGCCGGATGCCCTGGTAGTTCACCATCCACTCGATCATCGCCCCCACGCCTCGGCATTGCTTCCGCGCGTTGGCGAACCATGGATCGGCCTTGATCGAGCGGCTCGGATCCGCGTACGTCTTCGCCACGCGATCAAACGCCCCTGGCCCCACCCCGATGACGTAGTTCTCCCCCAGCGGCCCCCACTCCCAAGTCGCCCAACCCGGCAGACGAGAGTCCGTCAACCGGTACGACCGACTGCCGTTCCGCTCCGTCACCTCGATCTTGCCGAACTCCTTGTCCGTGTACCCGGCCAGCATCCGCCGGATCCGTTCCACGACCGCTTCGTGGTTGCCCTTCGTCGCAACGACCACCGCAAGCTGCATGTGCGCCAGCCGATACCCCTCAGGACCCACCGGACGGCTCGACACGTCCATCAGCATCACCACGTGCTCGTAGCTGCCCAGAACCGGCAGCGAGCCGGCGATGTCGCTGATCGTTCGGTACGGCTTCGGAATGATGTTGAGCTGCCGCGCAAGCTCCACCCACTTCAGCATCCGCACCACGACGTGGTCGTCCCCCGGACCCCCCGACTGCTCCAGCCGGCCCCAGTAGGCCGTCAAGACGTCAGACGGAACGTACTCCGCCAAATCAGCGCTTCCCGCTCGTGTCGTCGTCCCCGCCGATTCCGCTCGGGCTGGCGCGGCAACGCCCCCCAACAGAAACGCAAGGCCCAGAACTCCGAACTGCCCGACGGATCGTCTTCGAATCATGTCGTTCGCCAATGCGAGAGTCCTGAAAGAGCCCGCTACGGCTTGGCTCCGGTCTGCGTCGTCGTCGCCGGCCTCGTGGCAAGCTGTCCGCGAGCCTTCTCCAACGTCTGGGTCAACTCCTCGGCGGGCATCCAGATGCATTTGCCGGTGACCAGCAGCACGCGAGCTCGCTGGGCGCCTTTGTCCACCGAGGCCTTGTCATACGCCAGAATGAACCAGTCAGGATCGTACGGCGACAGACCCGAAACATATTCGTACTGGGTCAGCCCCGCCGCCCCGCTCGGCAGCAGTTGCTCGGCCACGAGCGCGTCCAGTGTCTGGGGGAACTTCTCCTCGTGCCGCGCCGCGTACACGTGACAGGCCTTGCCCAGCGCCGGCAAGTCCGAAGACGCCGCGTCCTCCTTCACCCGATCGCCGAAGACCTCCGCCAGCGCGATCGCGCCCACAACCGCCGCCGGCCACCGGGCCGTCGGCGTGGGCAACGGCAGCGGGGCGTGCGAGACCATCAGCGCCCCACCCTCGTCGGCCACCAACGCCGTGACCATGCCGAACAGGTGCTTCTCAACCGTCTCCCGCTTCGGTATCAGCGACGGGTCCCAACCGACCCCGAGCAGGGCCACCGCCATCCGATACGCCCACCCGAGCACGTCCTTGCCGTCCAAGTACCCCAGCGCGTTGGCGCCGCTCGGCAGATACTTCCTCCTCGTGGCGAAGTCTTCTCGTTTCAGGATCGACGTCTCCGCCGTCCCGCCCCCGTTCAGACGCGCCACGGCCGCCGAGACGCCCCTCGGATCGATCCCGATCACCAAGTACTTCCCCGCCGTCGACCACGCCGGGATCACACCCGCCGGAATCGAGCCGGTCTTGTCCTCGATCTGACGCAGCGGCTTGCCCCCCGGCCCGTCGCTCGTCACGATCTGCGCCTCGGCCCCGCCGAGATGCTCCACCACCGTTTGGGCCAGCGCCGTCAACGACTTCTCCGCGTGGGCGACGTCCTTCGCCTCGATCAGAAGCACCATGCCCGACCACCCGCCCCCATCCACCGGGGCGTTGTAGAAGACCCAGCCGTCGTCCAGCGGCGCCAGCACGTCCTCGATCAGCTTCACGTCCGCGACACGTTCGCCCTCGGCGATCAGGTCCACCCAGCCCTGATACAGCTTCGGATCGATCTCCTTCAGCGCCGACATCATCGCCTCGTAGAACCCGGGCAGGTCCAGGTTCGTGGCGTAGAAGATGTTCGCCTCCCGCGGAACGGCCGCGAGATCCTCCTCGGTCAAAGGCTTCTGATGGAAGAACTTCATCAGCCCGGTCTGCGTGTCCGGCGCGTGCAGGTACCACGCGATGCGGAAGCCGTCCTCCTCGATGCTAACCGCCCCCGACAGGCTCTTGAGCTTCCGCAGATCGAGCGCTCGGATCGTCCGACCCACGATCACGCCAAGCGACAGCGCGTCCTTCTGCTTCGGACGACCCTCGCTCCGCTGCAGGTCGATGACCGTCGCCACCAGCGGCAACCGCAGGAAGATGTCGCTCAGACTCACGTACCAGTTCAGGACCGTCGTCTTGCCCTCGAGCTTCAGACCGACCCGAGCGGCCGAGAAGTTGTCGTTCTCGATCAGCGGCGGCGTCTCGGATTGTCCCAAAAGCCGATCGATCACCTTCTTGGGCGTGTCCGTCCCCGCCGTCAGGATGTAGTACTCGCCCACCCGCCCCCAGCTCAGGATCGGAAGCGCCTTGCTGATCGTGTGCTGCGTCAGCGTGCTCGCCCCGATCGTCGCGGTCTTCAGAGGCGGCGCCCCGCCCTCCGGCCCCTTGAGCAGTTCCCCCAGGAGTGACGTCAGAAGCTCCTCGAATCGCCCCGCGTCCGCCCCCAGGTGCGCCACGAACGCCGCCTGGATCTCCAGCCCCGTCTTCTGCAGCATCAGCCGCATGACGTTGATCGCGCCCGGATGACGCGACAGGATTCCCAGCGCCTCCTTGATCTGCTCGTCTCGCTTGCTCTCGCCACCGCCCCCCAGATGCGCCTTCACCAGCGCGCTCACCTGCGGGCACAGCGCCTCGGTCAGCTTCTTGACCTCCGGCTCGGCCAGCAGTTGCCCCAGCGCCGTCTTCTCGAACGCCGGACACGCCGCCTCCGTCCCGCTCCACCCCACGTAGATTACGGACGGACCGGGCAGAACCTTGGCCATGTCAATCTCGGCCTCGGCCGCCCGCGATGCCGTGACACCGATGGCCCCAATGACTCCTGCCGCCACGAATAGCGCGGTCCTGCGGTTCAAGATGTGCACGATGATGGTTCTCCTCGTATCCGCGAACGGAACGCTCGGACCGCCGGATCGCGCGAGTCGCTTTCCGAGAAGCCCTCCCCTCGTCCCGCCCCAAGCGGATCGCAGTATCCTAAGCGCCCCGGCACTCCGCCCGCAACAGACTCCGAAGCCACGGATGCATGATGGGGGCATCCCGCGGATACATGACGGGCGCGTCCTGCGGATCGTTGCAGGGCCGTCATGCATGACGCGATCTGCCCCCGCGGGATTCATCCCGCGCGGCCGGCGATAGTAAAACATTCATACGCCGCCCGGCACGTTTGCATCCAAGCCGCTTTCATGAAGGATTGAACAGTGCGTCAGAAGGAACCTCTATGTGGGTGCCCCATGGCTTTAGCCGTGGGGGGCGCGAATTTCCGATCGAATTCGTGTCGGCCACCTCTCAAGAGGTGCATCACCCAAGGTTCGCTAGCTGTCCAAGCATTCTTGCAGGCAGCTTAGGCCCGAAGGGCCGGAGGAATGTAGCCAGGGGTGGAGTCCGCCGCTTCGGCGGACGGAACCCCTGGTGCCCGAATGCCCTGTCCAATTAGCCCCGGAGGGGCGACGGAACGTCTTGCGTTCCACGCCGCAGTCAACTCGAACATCTCCCTGCGACTGACCCTCGGCCCGTCGCGGCGAACAAGACCCGACGCAACGACGTCCCTAAACCAACGACCGCAAATACGCCACATCCCCCCGCGCCCAAGCGATCGGATCCGGACCCTCCACGAACTCCACCTCGATCGGACCCGCGTATCCCGATTCCTTCAGCATCCCGACAACCCGCGCGTAGTCCACGTCCCCCTCCGACAGAGCCGTCCGGTGACGGAGGTCGCCGCCTAGGTAGTTCTGTGCGTGAACGTTCACCACGTACGGCAGCAGCTTCGTCAGCGATTCGTAGAAATCGTCCCCCCCCGGCTGCCACGACGGCTGATAGTACGTCTTGAGGTTCTCGATCCCCGCCCGGCGGATCAAGCGCAGAATCATGTCGGCCGAGTCGCTCAGCTCGCCGTCGTGCTTCTCGAAAGCCACCGTGATCCCGTGCTCCGCCGCCCGCTCGCACAGCCCCTCGAGCTGCTCCGCCGCCTCGTCGATCATCGCGTCGGTCGCCTCCGCCGACGGCGGCCCCCCCGTCCAGATCCGAAGCACCCGCGTGCCCAGCACCCGCGCCGTCGTCAGCACCGGATGAACCTGGGCGTCGAACTCGTCCGTGAGCAGTCGCAGATACGATCCGTACGCCAGGATCTCGAGACCTCGCTCCCGCGCTAGGTCGCGAACCCGCTTCGCACCGGCCGGTGTCGCCGACGGCGGCAAATGCCCCGTCTGGCCCCAGACCTCGATCCCGTCGCAACCGCATTGCGCCGCGGCGTCGATTGCCTGCTCGATGCCGCGATCCCTAAACGCGATCGTACACAGTCCGACCTTCATATCGATCCCTGCCTTTCCAACCGACTGCATGCTCGGAGAACGGCTCGTGCAAGCGCCAGGCGACGCCGTCGTCCCTGTGCCGGGGGCAACCGCTGATTCCCCGAAAGGTACGTCTTGTCCCAAGCCTTGTCCATCCGCCTGGGCCGTCGTCGCCTCACGGACTATCATAGTCGCATGACCGCCCGCCAACGCGCCGAAATCGTCAAACGCCTCGCGACGGAGGTGGGCTTCGATCGCGTCGGCATCGCCCCCGTCGCCGCCCCGCCTCATGCCGACTTCCTGCGCCAATGGCTCGGTCGCGGCTACGCCGGCCGCATGACCTACCTCCATCGCCACGTGGAGCTGCGGCTGGACCCTCGGCGACTCTTGCCGGGCGTCCAAAGCATCATCTGCGTCGCGATGAATTACCACCGCCCGGAGCCCCTTCGCCCCGAGTCCGGACGCGACAACCCATCCGGAACGATCGCCTCCTACGCCTGGGGCCCGGACTATCACGAGCTGATCCGAAATCGGCTCGATACCCTCCTCGCGCGCCTAGGTGAGGCCCTCGACGAACCCTTCGACGCACGCCCCTTCGTCGACACCGCCCCCGTCCTCGAACGCTCCCTCGCCTCCGCCGCCGGACTGGGCTGGATCGGCAAGAACACCTGCCTCATCGCCCCGAAGCTGGGATCCTTCGTCTTCCTGGCGGGCGCGGCAACGACGCTACCCCTCGAAATCGACCCTCCCGTCCCGGACCGCTGCGGGCGATGCCGACGCTGCCTCGACGCCTGCCCGACCGGGGCCCTCGTCGAGCCCTACGTCCTCGACGCGAGCAGATGCATCTCGTACCTGACGATCGAGCTCCGCGACGCCATCCCGCCGGACCTTCGCCCCGCCGTCGGCGATCGCGTCTTCGGCTGCGACGTCTGCCAGCGCGTCTGCCCGCACAATCGAAAGGCCCCCGGAGCGAGCGAGCCCGTACTGCAGGCCGGCGACTCGTGCCCGGAGGTCCCGCTGCCCGAGCTGCTGAACTGGTCCAGGCCTCGTTATCTAGAGGCCACCCGACATCGGGCGACCCGGCGCGCCAAGCTGGCGATGTTCCGTCGAAACGCCGCCGTCGCCCTCGCCAACATCGGCGGCCCCCAGCACCTGGACCTCCTCCGCGCCGCCGCCCACGACGAGGACCCCCTCCTAGCCGAGCACGCCCAATGGGCCATCCGCCACATCCAAGCCCGCCCCAAATGATCCACAACCCCCCGGTATGGAGTGCGGTGGCTTGACACCGCTTTAGAATCGGACTGCACCCGCGCGACGCCGCTCTACGTCGACAGAAACCTCCCCCCACGCCTACTTCTTAACTTCCCTCTTCTCACTTCTCACTTCCCCAGTACGCCGACCCCCTTGTCTATTGTGGAGGACCCCAACACCAACGCGGAGCCCAGAAATGCGACCGGTCAAAACCGAACACTCCCGAACATCCCGCTGCATTCCGCGACATTGTGGGACATTTCGGGACATCGCCCACCCCCTCCCCAATGTCGACGTGTCGACTCATCGACGTTTCGACTTTTCCCCAGGTCATTTCGGGACATCGTCCCCCTCCAGCCTCCCCGTAGCTACCGAACCCCGAACCCCGAACCCCAGGCAGTACGACAACACCCCCTCCCGCCCCACACATGTCACAGCCAAGCCAAAACCCCCACGGCGGGGAATATCGCGG